>CASDZK010000071.1 GCA_949286165.1 uncultured Alistipes sp. | reverse complement strand
TGACCGATATATCATCATCATCAACACTCCGGACACGAATAAAAAAGAAATCGGCTGCAACTTCAAAAATTGCAGCCGAATATCATTCTGCATTATGCAAAGAAGCCGACCTCAAAAATTCTCTTTTGGGTCGGCCTCTTTATTTTATCGGATTTTTTGGTTTATTCGTCCGTTGCCGTTACCGTGAACTTAACGGTAGCCTTGATATCTTTGTAGATTTTTACAATGGCTTCGAAAGAACCGATTTCTTTGACGGTAGCTACATTGATGTTCTTCTTGTCGATAGAAAAACCTTGCGCTTCCAAAGCTTCTGCGATTTGAGCGGAGGCCACGGAACCGAAAATCTTGCCGTTTTCGCTCGCTTTGGCAGCGATGGACAGGCTTACTTCGGCCAATTTAGCGGCCAAAGCCGACGCTTCTTCCCGCAGTTTAGCTTCTTTATGAGCGCTTTGTTTGATATTTTCAGCCAACACTTTCTTCGCGGAAGGGGTAGCCAGAATGGCGTATCCCTGCGGAATGAGGTAGTTGTTCGCATATCCCGGGCGAACGGAAACGATATCGTTTTTGTGCCCCAGGTTATCTATGTCTTGTTTTAATATGATTTCCATGTGAATTCGTCTTACAGAAGGTTATTATTTCAATAAGTCCGTTACGAAAGGCAAAATCGCCAGGTGACGGGCGCGTTTGATAGCGGTAGCCACTTTTTTCTGGTATTTTTGAGAGTTGCCTGTCAGACGGCGGGGAAGAATACGACCCTGTTCGTTCAGGAACTTTTTCAGGAATTCCGCGTCTTTGTAATCGATGTACTTGATACCGTTCTTTTTGAAACGGCAATATTTTTTCTTCTTAACCTCTACCGTGGGAGGGTTGAGATATCTGATTTCGGTTGCGTTCTGGCTCATGATTATTCCTCCTCTTTTTTAGCGTTTTGATTTCTTCTTTTGGCTTCGTACTCAATAGCGTATTTGTCCATTTTGAACGTCAGGAAACGAATGATGCGTTCGTCGCGACGGTATTGAGTTTCCAAAGTGTTGATTAAACTGCCTTCTCCCGTAAATTCGATCCGATAATAGGAACCGGTCGATTTTTTCTGGATAGGGTAAGCTAATTTCCGAAGGCCCCAGTTCTCTTCTGCAACGATTTGACCTCCGTTTTCGGTAATGATACCGCGGAATTTGCCGATAACTTCCTGCAACTGAGGTTCAGACAGCACGGGAGTGGCAATGAAAACGGTTTCGTAATGATTCATAATTTTGATTGATTTTTAATTATTTTTGCATGTTAATGCGGTGCAAAGGTAGCAGTAATAATTTAAATTGCAAAATATTTTATGAAACTATACACAACAGTCGATATTCCCGCGTCTCCGTATCGAATTACTCATGAAAAACAAGGGCTTTGGTTGGGTTCCTGTTTCGCAGATCGTATGGGCAACCTCATGTCCGGAGTTAAATTTCCGGTAACCGTCAATCCTTTCGGAGTGCTTTATAATCCGGCTTCTATCGTTCGGTCGTTGTTGAGAATGGAGCACGGGACGCGACCGAAACCGGAAGAGTTGCTGTTCGACGGGGGAATGTTCTGTTCTTTGGATTTTCATTCCTCCTTTTCCGGAATCGAACGAGAAGACGTTTTGCGGCGCATGTCCGATGCCGTGATACGGGGCCACAGGGCATTGATGTCCGCCGATTATTTGGTATTGACTTTGGGCACGCCTGTCGTGTATCGTTACCTGCCTACCGGGGAAATCGTTTGCAACTGCCATAAGATATCCGCCCGGCAGTTTACGCGGGAACGGCTGACCGCCGGGGAGATTGTGGCTTTGTTCGCAACATTGTTCGGTCGTGAACCTTATTGCCGGAAACGGATTTTGTTTACGGTAAGCCCCGTTCGGCATATCCGGGACGGCATGGCGGATAATTTTCTGAATAAGGCGGTGCTGCGGGTGGCTATCGCCGAATTGATGCGGATGTATCCGTTTGTGGATTATTTCCCCGTCTATGAAATCATGAACGACGAACTGCGGGATTACCGGTTTTACGAAGTGGATATGCTGCACCCTTCCGCACAAGCCGTCCAATATATTTGGCAACGCTTCACTGAGACGTATATTCCCGACGAAACCCGTAAAATATTTTCAGAATTGGAAAGGATAGCGGCGGCGGTTCGTCATCGTCCGTTGCATCCGGATTCCGCAACTTATCGGAAATTCAGAAAAACGGTAGGGGAACGGGTAAGAAAAGTGTCGGAAAAATATCCGTTTTTGGATTTGACGGAAGAGTTGCGTTTTTTTGATTTGGGAAGCAAATAAAAAGAAAAGAGAAAAAAGTTGCGTGCAGGTAAAAACATACCTTGAAACAGGAAGACAGTCCGGTAATGAGAATACGGATAGTAAGCGGATTCATGCACGGATTTAAATATTGTTGCGATATTAAATTACTTTTGTTTATATTTGCCGGGAATATAGTGTTTCATAAAATTATGAATAAAGATAAGAACATACCGCGACATGTGGCGATCATAATGGACGGCAACGGACGTTGGGCCCGGAAAAAGGGACTGGACAGGCTCCGGGGACATTATGAAGGGGTCGTTTCCGTACGGGAAGTGATTCAGGCATCGCTGGATATCGGTGTGGAATATCTTACGATATATGCTTTTTCTTCTGAAAACTGGGGAAGACCGAAGTCGGAAGTGGAAGGACTGATGGAGTTGTTTTGCAAAACCATTGCATTGGAAATACCTTCTTTGGTAGAAAAAAACGTACGGGTTGTTTTTATCGGGGAAAGAGAAGGTTTGGGAGCCGAGGTTTTGAAGTCGATCGATTTATGCGAACGGACTACGCGGGACAATACGGCATTAACGCTGTCGGTCGCTTTGAATTACGGAAGCCGTCAGGAAATTGTCGCCGCTGTGAAACGGATAACCGAAGCGGTTTCTCGCGGCGAACTGACGGTGGATCGGATTTCGGAATCCGTCGTCGCCGATCATCTGTTTACGCGGAATGTTCCGGATCCGGATCTTTTGATTCGGACCAGCGGCGAACATCGTTTGAGTAATTTCTTGATGTGGCAGTTGTCTTATACGGAATTTTATTTTACGGAAACATTGTGGCCCGATTTTCATAGAGAGGCGTTTCTTGACGCAATAAATTATTATAAAACACGTTCTCGGAGATATGGTCTTGTAACCGAGCAGATATATTAAGAAGCACAAACAACAATGAATGTCGAAACAATCATGAGTAGAGTAAGACGGGGAGTATGTATATTGTTATTTGCGATTGCTGCAGGTAAAACATCGGCCCAGTCACAAGATACTTCCGCAACCGTTTTGCCTACTTTAGATTATAACAATCCTAAAAAATACCATATAAAAGATATTAAAGTATCCGGCATCCGGTATTTTTCTCCCAGTTTGATTCTTAAGGCGGCCGGATTACGGGTAGGGGATACTGTGAATATTCCGGGGGATTATATTTCCAATGCCATTTCGGCTTTGTGGGAGCAACGGGATTTTTCAGATGTGAAAATATTGGTCCAGTTTAACGGCGAGGACGCTTATCTGGATGTGGTTTTGAAAGAACAACCTCGTATTTTGGAGTATCATTTTACCGGGGTCTCGAAAAATCAGGCCAAGGAACTGGAAAACCGATTGAAAATAAAGAAAAGAAAAGAGTTTTCTGAATATCAGATGAAAACTTCCATTGATATCATCAAGCGTTTCTTGTACGAAAAAGGATATTATAATGCAGAAGTAAATGTTTCGGTAAAAGACGATGAACGAATGAAAAACTTTTTGATCGTTACGTTCAATATCGATAAGAAAAGCAAGGTTAAAATTGGAGAAATCGTTATAGACGGAAATAGTCAATTGAAGGAAAACAAACTTAAGAAAGCGATGAAAGATACGCGGGAAAAGAAGTTTGTCAATATGTTGAAAGGAGCGAAATTCAAAGAGGATAAGTTTGAAGATGACAAGATAAACCTGGTCGATTATATGCAGTCCAAAGGATTCAGGGATGCTATTATTTTGAGCGATTCTATTTATCCGATCAATGATAAACGAATCGGTATTCTGCTGAAAATCGATGAAGGTAAAAAATATTATTACCGTAATATCTCGTGGATCGGGAATAAAAAATATTCGTCCGATTATCTGTCGATGATTTTGGGGGTCAAGAAAGGGGATACTTACGACCGGAAAAATATGAACGCCCGGTTGGGAAATGACGGGGAGTCCGTTATGAAAGGTGAATTGACCATCGGATCCATCTATCGGAACGACGGACATTTGGCGTTTAATGTGGAACCGGTGGAAACGGTAGTGGAGAACGACTCGATCGATATTGAGATCCGCATGAGCGAAGGAAATCAATTTACGGTAAACAACGTGATTATCACAGGAAACGACAGAACGCACGACCGGGTTATCCGTCGGGATTTGTATTTGATGCCGGGAGAGTTGTACGATGAATCGATGTTGATTACTTCCATGACCAATCTGGGTGCCATGGATCATTTCGAACCCGAATCCATTCAGCCGAGTATTGAACCCGTTTCGGAAGATTTGGTGGATATCCGTTATAATCTGGTCGAAAAGTCCAGCGACCAGTTTGAGGTTTCCGGCGGTTGGGGAGGTGGCATGTTTGTTGCTTCCGTAGGAGTAACGTTCAATAATCTTTCGTTGCGTAAAGTGTTCGATAAAAAAGCATGGAGACCGTATCCGGCAGGGGATAACCAAAGTTTGAGGATTAGTGCCCAGACCAACGGGACTTATTATAAGGCACTTTCTTTCAGTTTTTTGGAACCGTGGTTAGGCGGGAAAAAACCTACGAACTTTTCATTGTCCGTTTACTATTCCAGCGAGTCCGATGCTTATTACGCTTGGCAGGCCGGCGACAGCCGGTTCCGGACGATCGGGGTTTCCGTCGGAATCGGGAAACGGATGAAGTGGCCCGACCCGAATTTCAATATTACGGGAGAGTTGAGTTATCAGTCTTACAATTTAAAGGATTGGGATTATTTCCTGATGACTAACGGAAAGTCCAATATCATTTCGTTGGGGGTTTCGTTGTCCCGGAATTCGACCGATAATGTTATTTTTCCGACAAGGGGTTCCAATTTCTTGTTTCGGGTAACGGCGACACCTCCGTATTCTTTGTTTAACAATAAAGATTATTCCGATCCGACCATGCCGGATTCCGAAAGATACCGGTGGATTGAATATTATAAACTGAACGGGTCGTTCCGGTGGTTCCTGCCGATGTCGGCCAATAATCGGTTGGTTTTGATGACGAAAGCTGAATTCGGTTATTTAGGACACTATAATCCGGCTTTCCTTTCTCCATTCGAAGGGTTTACCATGGGAGGAGACGGAGTTTCCGGTTATAACTTGTACGGTATTCAGGATGTCGGATTGAGAGGATATGATGAAGGAGAATTGACTCCTTACACGAATAGCGGAGAGCAGGCCAAAGTATATACGAAATATACGGCAGAGTTGCGTTATCCGGTCGTACGGGAAGGAAACTCTACGGTTTATGCTCTGATATTTGCCGAAGCGGGTAATGCTTATCGCGGATGGCGTTCGTTCAATCCGTTCGATTTGAAACGTTCGGCAGGAGTGGGGGTCCGGTTGTACCTGCCTGTCGTGGGGATGTTCGGAATCGATTGGGGATATGGGTTCGACCGAGTTCCTGGCGGGGGCGGAGCGAAAGGCGGAAGTCAGTTGCATTTCTCTATCGGAGGAGAATTTTAATGTATGAACCAATTACAAATAGGGAAGGAGAATACTATGATGAGAAAATTTTTTTTGATTATATGGGCCGTTATCGCTTTGATGATATCGGGTACGGTTCAGGCTCAGCAGAAGTATGCTTATATTTACAGCCAGAAGATTTTCAAAGCGATTCCGGAATACAACACGGCTGTGTCGCAATTGGATCAGTATGTGAAGGATTTGGAAAAACAATTGCAGGATAAATTGGATGATGTTAAAAAACGTTTCGAGAACTATCGGAATGAGGAGCCCATGTTGTCGGCCGACATACAGGCTCAGCGGCGGGCGGAAATTATCCGTCTGGAACGGGAGGCTACCCGGTTTCAGGAATCGATTTATGCTGATGACGGTTTGATCAAGCAAAAACAGGATGAATTGATGAAGCCGATTGAAGAAAGGGTTTTGGCAGTTGTCAATGCATTGGCGGAAGAGAACAGATACGATATGATATTCGATTTATCTATTGCGAAGATTACCGTTTTTCAGTCTCCTTCGTTAGATTTGACCGATACGATTATTAAACGGTTGGGGTATTAGTTGAAATATTTACAATAAATTATTATACTTTATGAGAAAAAAAGTTCTGCTATCTTTGATAGTATTGTGCGTATGCGGCGCATTTCCGGTATCGGCGCAGAAAATAGGCCGAGTCGATTTTCAGGCTGTTATGATTTCTTTGCCGGAAACTGATTCTGCTCAGGTTAAGTTGCAGGCTTTGGTTAAAGAGCTTCAGGAACAAATGGAAACCATGCGAGTGGAGTTTAATAATAAATTGGCTGATTTTCAGCAGAAACAAAGTACGCTTACATCCTCTATTGCCGATGTCAAACAAAAAGAATTGGCCGATTTGAGTACTCGGATGCAGGAGATGGAAACGACGGCGCAAACCGATATCAATAACATGCAGGTGCAATTGTTCCAGCCGATTTTCGACAAAGTTAAAGAAGCTGTGAGCAAAGCGGGTAAGGCGCAGGGATTGACTATGGTGGTTGATCCGAATTCATCGCAATCGCTTGTTTATATCGATGAAACGACTACACCGGATTTGACTGATATTGTCATTAAGTCATTGGGAGGAACGCGTAAGGCAGTAGATTCTACAGCTACTAATGCTGCAGCTAATGCCTTGAATGCTGTGAATCCGTAAAAGAGTATGAAAGTTTACAGTCTTCAGCAACTGGCAATCCTGTTCCCGGACAGGTTCAGGATACTGGACTGAAAAACACTTTTATTTGGAGTTCTTTGATAGGTTTGATAAATTCGCGGTCAGAGTGGGCGCCATGGCCGCCCACTCTGACCAAACAAAACTAAGCTTGACACAGTTCAGTTTACACTGCCAAAGTTTACGAAGGATAGTTAACGAGGGTATCTAAAGAGATTTTCCTTTCATACCTTACCTGCAAGTTGATCTAAGTTTTTTCAAATACTATTTGTATTATCTTACCCAAGTTTAGGCCTTTTAGGGCCTTCTTGGGTAAGTTCCTTTATGCTCTTATCCTTTCTTCAGCAGCGTAAACCTCCTTTAATTCACAGATTTTATGCAAGTTCATTCTTATATTACTCTGAGGGCAATGTAACAAACGGCGTTTGTCTCCGTATCACGGCAAAAGCTCTATCTATGATTTTTTGCTCTAACCGCATTGATTACCGATGCTTTATGTTTTCCTTGTTCTATTTTCCGTTTATAATATGCTTTCAATTGCGGCTTCCAACCTATGGCCGTAATGGCCGCCCGGGTAAGGTATACTTTATAGGATAGTTAATATTTTTATACTGCAAATATAAATGTCCCAAAGCCTTGCTTCTGAAGCTTTTTTTGATAAGAAAAAATGTATGGACTTGCATAAAATTTGGAAAAAAATGCTAAATTGCGCTGTAAAAAAATTGTTATGGGACGTTTCGACAGACCGTTTACATTTGATCGCGTTATCAGAATCATTATCATCGTTTTGGTAGCGTTCGGGCTATTTTATTTCGTGAAAAGCGTCCGTAATGCTTTGCTCCCTTTCTGTATCGCGTGGTTATTCGCTTATATGATTAACCCGATCGTGCAATGGGTGCAGATGAAATTGAAACTGAAAGGGAAATTGTTGCCTATTTTGATTGTTTTACTCGTTATTGCATCGGTTGTAGCAGGGGCGTTATGGTTATTGATTCCTTCTATGATCGAAGAATCGCGCAAATTGTTCGCAGCAGCCAATTCGTTTTTCAATAATCATCATTACGTCGAGACCGTTCCTTTGGCTTGGCAACAGTATTTGGCGGAAAATTGGGATGTGAAACGGATGTTATCCGAATTGTCGGCTCAAGATATGCAGAGTATCGTAACCGGTCTTTTAAAGGGAGTCTGGGGGATTGTTTCCGATTCATGGGCTCTTCTGATAGGTATGTTGTCCTTTTTTTTCATGTTGATTTACCTCGTGTTCATTTTACTGGATTATGAGCGTATTTCGGAAGGGGCGATAGGATTGGTTCCGAACCGTTACCGAGTTTCTTTTATGAGTGTTCTTGACGATGTTAAAGGGGCGATGAGCAAGTATTTTCGGGGACAGGCTTTGATTGCCGGTACTGTAGGTATTTTGCTGGCTATCGGTTTTGAGATCATAGATTTGCCGTTAGGTATTTTGTTGGGGTTATTTATGGGAGTGTTGAATATGGTCCCTTATTTGCAGTTGATAGGGATTGTCCCGATGCTGTTTCTTTGCTTGTTGAAATGTGTGGAGACGGGCGGTAACTTTTGGATTATTGTAGCCTTGGCCGTAGCGGTTATGGTTATCGTGCAGTTGATTCAGGATTTAGTGCTTACTCCGAAAATTATGGGGCGGATTATGAGTTTGAATCCGGCTATTATCTTATTGTCGTTATCGGTATGGGGTAGTCTGTTAGGGGTATTGGGAATGATTATCGCTTTGCCGTTGACTACGTTGCTGTTGGCTTATTATAGACGTTTTATTGCAAATTTCGATGCTTGAAATATACCGATTGTTAAACTTAAATAAAATTTGGAACGATGAAAAAAGTATTTGTATTGATGTGCGCATTGTTTGCGGTCGTTGCATCGACCTCGGTCGCACAGGAAAGCAATGGCGGAAAGAAAATTTGGGCAAAATCGTTTTTGAATCAGCAGGCTCCTCCGTTTGAAGTGGAAAAATGGGTATCGGATGAACCGGACATGAAGGGAAAGTTCGTTTTGGTAGAATTTTGGGCGACTTGGTGCGGCCCTTGCCGGAAAGCGATTCCGAAATTGAATGAGATTCAGAAAAAATTCGCCGATAAGTTGGTTATCGTAGGGATTACGGATGAACCTTATGAGCAGGTAGCCGATTGGATGACGCCCAAAATGGAATATTACAGTGCGGTAGATACCCGGGCAATTATGAAAGATGCGTTCGAAGTGACCGGGATTCCTCATGCTGTTCTGATTACACCGGACAATCAAGTGGTTTGGGAAGGATTTCCGTTGAATCCCGAATTTGAATTGACGGAGACTGTGGTCGGAGATTTGATTGCCAAATACAGTAAATAATTTGATAGAAATACGAAATCCGAATCTGAGGGAGTTGTTTCCCGAAGATTCGGATATTTGTTTATGTTATGATATAAGAAGAGGAAAAGAATGAAGAAATTATATTGGATAATTTTGGGGTGTTGTGTATGTTGCTTGGCTTGTCGTACCGAATCTTCGGAAACGGAAAACTGGATACCGTTGTTTAACGGTAAGAATTTGGAGGGCTGGACCGTGAAAATAACCGGCTATCCCTGCGGAGAGAATTTTGCTAATACCTTCCGAGTGGAAGACAGCGTACTGAAAGTTTCGTATGACGGGTATGACGAATTCAATAATCGCTTCGGTCATATTTTTACGGATACGGATTATTCGCACTATAAACTTCGTTTGGAGTATCGTTTTACCGGAGAACAGGTTTCCGGGGCACCTGGATGGGCTGTTCGGAACAGCGGAGCCATGTTGCATTGTCCGGCTCCGGAAACCATGGATTTGTATCAGGATTTCCCGGTCTCCATCGAAGCGCAGTTTTTGGGAGGAGACGGTGTGAACGAACGCACAACCTGTAATGTTTGTACTCCCGGTACCGAAGTCGTTTTGGGGCGGAATAAGTTGGACGGACATTGCGCCAATTCTTCTTCGAAAACTTATCATGGAGATCGGTGGGTAGCTGTGGAAATCGTCGTATTGGGCGACAGTCTGGTACATCATATCGTAGAAGGCGATACTGTATTGACTTATTCCCATTTGACATTAGGAGGCGGAGGGGTAACGCCAGATCCCGGTTATCGGGAAGGAACGCCGTTGAAACAGGGACGGATCGCCTTGCAATCCGAAGGTCATCCTGTGGAATTCAGAAAGATCGAATTGCTGAATTTGGAGGCACAAAATAAATGATAAATTTTGTAAGTAAAATAAGGAATAACTATATTTGTAAACGAAATGTTTTTATATCACTTAGATTGGTGTGTGTTAATAAATTAAAAAAATAAAATTATGAAACGGTTTTTTCCATTAATCGCAGGGATAGGAATATGTTTGTTGTTATTCCCGAATGTTTCTTCTGCTGTTTCGACAGAGTCGGATGTTCCGCAGGATGATGCGTCTCAAGGTAAAAAGATGTCGGCGGTTTGCGTAATCAATGCGTGCCGTTATACGAAAGAGTTCGATAATAAAATCAAAGAATCGGAATCACAAGTGGAGGAACGTACGATGCTTTCTCCGGGATCGGTAGGGGTAGCTTCCAGTCGTACAACAACCTCTACGTCTGTTCGGGACTATGACGGAGAAGATTTCGCCGTTTACGTGAATTTAATTAACGATATCGATTTGCGACGGGAATATCATGACGTGGTTTCTTCTTATTTATCGACGGAAACGGTTACGTTGATGTTGGACAGTATGGGATTGAAAGCCTATACGCCGACCGCTCAAGAGATGGAAGATTATTACAAGCAAGGGTATTCTATCGAACAAATTTGCCGGATTTGCGCCAATCGTTACAATACACCGTTAGTGATTGTGCTAAAGGAAAATAAGTTGGATTTGCATTTGACCTCGCAGACTGCGGGCAAAGGAAAACGCAAAAACTCTTCGGGTACAGTGGAATTGGGTTGTACGAACGTTTGGGAGTTGTATGACGGCATGAAATTGCAGAAACAGAATTCGCTGACTTCCAGGGAAGAAGCCGTAGTAACCTGGGAAGACGTTCCGAAGAGCAAACCGGAAGATCTGCCGAATTTGAACGATGTGATGTTTTTCGTGAACGGGAAAGCGGCGCAGAGTTTTGTCAAATGGCTGACGGAATAAAAATTCCTGAATAAAAAAATTATGCCGGGAAATTTCCCGGCATAATTTTTTTATTTGGAATGTCCCAAAGATCGGTAAATTTTGTATTTTTCATCGTAATATGCCCGTTTACGAGTGTCCGGCAGGTATTCTTTGTCGAAACCTTGTTCCATGGCCCGCTGGGCTTCGAATACATCATCGTAAATACCTGCGGCTACGGCAGCGAACATGGCGGAACCCAGGGCGCATGCCTGCAACGGAGTCGCTACTTTTATTTTCATTCCGATCACATCGGCCATCATTTGCATAACGAACGGGGATTTTTTGGCGATGCCGCCTATCCCGATGATTTCTTTTACTTGCGCTCCGTTTTCAATGAAGCGTTCTACAATGGCTTTTGCTCCGAAAGATGTGGCTTCTACAATGGCTGCATACAGTTCCGGCCCGGTCGAGGCTAAAGACAGTCCGGAAACAGTCGCTTTTAAACGTTGGTCGGCATCCGGCGTTCTGCGGCCGTTGAACCAGTCCGTGGCCGTTACGGACAGTTCGTCCAGGGATTCCGCCTGCCGCGTCAGCCACCCTAAAGTTTTTTCTTCCAATTCCTGTTTGACCGCTTTTTTCTGTTCGGCCGTCAAAATGCCGGATTCGTCTAACAGGGCGGCAGCGCTTTCGGTAAGTAATCTTTTGCACCAGGCGAAAGCGTCTCCGACGGAGGATTGCCCGGCTTCCAACCCCAGATATCCCGGAGCTACCGATCCGTCTACTTGTCCGCAGATGCCCGGAATGACGCGGTCCTTGAGCGCATCGTATTCGGTCAGCAGTATGTCGCAAGTCGAGGTACCGACGATTCGGACCAGGGTATCCGGTCTGATTCCTCCGCCGACGGCTCCGAAATGGCAGTCGAAGGCGCCTACGCCTACGACGCAATTCTCCGACAGTCCCAGTTTTTGCGCCCATTCCGTACACAGGGTTCCGGCAGAATGATTGCTCGTATAGGTCTCTTTATACAGATGTTCGGGATAATCCGCCAATAGGGGATCGAGTCCGGCGAAAAATGCTTTCGGAGGCAGGCCCCCCCACGAGGGATGCCACATGGCTTTGTGTCCGGCGGCGCAACGGCTGCGTTTGACCCGTTCCGGTTGCTGGTTTCCGGTCAATAATGCGGGAATCCAGTCGCAATGTTCGATCCAGGAATAAGCGGCGTTTCTTACGGAAACGTCTTCTCTTAAAATATGGAGGACTTTGGCCCATACCCATTCCGAAGAGTAAATTCCGCCTTCATACTGGATATACGGAACTTTCCGCTCCCGTACATAAGCGTTTATTTCTTCCGCTTCATTGACGGCGGAATGGTCTTTCCAAAGCACGAACATAGCGTTGGGATTTTCCTGAAATTCCGGTCGCAGTGCCAGCGGTACGCCTTCCTTGTCGGTCAATACCGGAGTGGAACCCGTCGTATCTACGGATATTCCGACAACGCGGTTTTTGATGTCCGGGGCCGCGGCGGCCAATATTTCTTTTACGACCGCTTCCAGGGTCTCTATATAATCGAGCGGATGTTGGCGGTAGATGTTTTTGCCCGGATCGCAGTACCGCTGCATTTTCCACCGAGGATAATAACATACGGATTCGGCTGCGATTTCGCCGTTTCCGGCATTTACCAGTACGGCCCGGACCGAGTCGGTGCCGTAATCGACGCCGATGACATATTTCTGTTCCATGATAATAGCGTTTTGGTTTCGTTTTCAGGTAAAGTCGGACCGCCTCTCGACAAAGGCGGTCCGACCCGTTTGTTTGTTTACATCAGAGCTTTGTTCAGCATGTAATATACTTCGTTGGTCCGCAGTTCTTTCTTGAATTCCGGAAGGGTGGTGTTTTTATTGATATACACCATTTCGATACCGGCTATTTCCGCATAGTCTTCCCAATATTCGGCGGTCAGATCGTAAGAGAAACAGGAGTGGTGCGTCCCTCCGGCCAGAATCCATGCGCCTGCGCCTACTTCGAAATTGGGTTGCGGAATCCAGAGCGCACTGGCTACCGGCAGTTTGGGCAGGGGTTTCGGTTCGATGCATTCCACGTCATTGACGATAAGGCGGAAACGGTTGCCGAGATCGACTACCGTGGCCGTGCATCCCGTTCCGGTCTTGCTGGTAAACACGAGGCGCGCGGTTTGGCTTTTGCGGATACCGATGCCTAAGAAGTGTACTTCCAGACGAGGTTTCCGGGCAGCGATGAGCGGGCATATTTCCAACATGTGAGCTTGCAGGATGGCGCTGTTGTTCCCGTCGAAGTTCAGCGTATAGTCTTCCAGGAAAGAACATCCGTTGGGCAAGCCCTGATTCATGACCCATACGGTGCGGTAAAGCGCCGCCGATTTCCAGTCGCCTTCGGCTCCGAATCCGTAACCTTCCGCCATCAGGCGTTGCGAAGCCAATCCGGGGATTTGGTCGAAATGGCTGCCGTCGGTTTGTCCCAAATCATCGAAATTGGTGGTAAAACCTTTGGCGCCTTTGGCTTTGAGTATGGCACGCAAAGCCAATTCCGCTTTGGCGGAATTCCATACCTTCCGGTAGGCTTCTCCGGTTTTGTCTTCTAAGGCGGCGTCGTGGTCGTATGTTTCGAAATAAACGGCTACCAAGGCATCTACGTCGGCGTCTTTTATTTGGCTGTGGTATTCCATCAATTCGCTGACCGGACAGTAATCTACGTGATAACCGAGTCGTTGTTCGGCCTCCACTTTGTCGCCGTCCGTGACGGCTACGTTGTTCATTTGGTCGCCGAAACGGATGACGAGCATGTCCTGGGCGTCGGCCCATGCGGCGCAGACGCGCATCCATACGGCGATTTTGCGTTGTGTTTCCGGATCTTGCCAATAACCTACTACCACTTTGCGGCGGATACGCATACGGGTGCAAATGTGTCCGAATTCACGGTCGCCGTGTGCCGATTGGTTCAGATTCATGAAATCCATGTCCATGGTGTCCCAGGGAATCTCTTTGTTGAATTGCGTATGCAAATGCAGTAACGGTTTTTTCAGTTGTTGCAACCCGTGAATCCACATTTTGGCAGGCGAGAAGGTGTGCATCCAGGTAATGACGCCTACGCAACGTTCGTCGTTGTTGGCTGCTTTGAATACGGCTTCCACCTCTTTTGAAGAATTGGCAGTCCCTTTATAGACTACCTTTACGGGCAATCGGCCCGATTCGTTCAGACCTTTTACCATTTCATTACTGTGCGCGTCTACGGCAACCACAGCATCGCCTCCGTACAGGAGCTGTGCTCCTGTTACGAACCAGACTTCGTACTGATCGAATACATTCATAATTTTGGGATTTTAGTGTTTTATGGTTTGTTTGTCTTGTGTTTCTCGCTCTTGTCCGTAATAAGCGTTCGGACCATGTTTGCGGCTGAAATGTTTTTCTATCAGCAACGGGTTCATGGTCAGATGCGGATTAAGGATATAGGCAACAAAAGCCATTTTGGCCACTTGTTCCATGACAACGGCGTTATGAACGGCGTCGCGAACATCTTTGCCCCATGCGAACGGACCGTGGTTTTTTACCAATACGCCCGGCGTATGCACGGGATTCATTTTTTCGAACCGTTTTACGATCACGTTGCCTGTTTCTAATTCATAGTCTCCTTTTACTTCGGTTTCGGTCATGTCGCCGGTACATGGGATGGCGTCGTGGAAATAGTCGGCATGCGTCGTCCCGATATTGGGAAGGTCTTTGCCTGCCTGCGCCCAGGCCGTTGCATAGGTGGAATGGGTGTGTACCACTCCGCCTATTTCCGGAAACGACCGGTATAATACCAGATGCGTGGGCATATCGGAGGAAGGTTTTAACGCGCCTTCTACGACACGGCCGTCTAAATCCGTTACCACCATGTCTTCGGCTTGCATGGTATCGTAGGATACTCCGGAGGGTTTGATGACGACCAGTCCCGATTCCCTGTCGATAGCGCTGGCGTTGCCCCAAGTGAACAATACCAGACCGTGTTCGACAAGGGCCAGATTGGCCCGGTAAACTTTTTCTTTCAGTGTTTCTAACATGGCTTTATGTTTTAAAAAACGGTCTTGATTTTTTATAAACGTCCTTTTTTCTTAGAAACTCTATTTCTTCTTGTTTTGCCGATACTTCGAGCTTCTTTTCGGTCTTGTCCGTTTTCTGCTTCGTCGGATAACCTGTCCCCTCATTAGTGTATGAATAGGCTTCGGAAATAACCCCAAGTCATACGGCGGAAAAATCAAAAACGGTTTCTAAGGAGTGACGGAAAACTTATAAATGCACCGGCTTTGATAAGTTTGTCCGGGTTCTAAAACGACGGAGGGCCATTGCGGTTTGTTCGGACTGTCCGGATAATGTTGGGTTTCCAGACATACGGCTGCCCGATGTGGATAGGCGATCCCTCTTTTCCCGGTAACTGTCCCGTCTAAAAAATTGCCGGTATATACCTGAAGACCCGGTTCATCGGTAAATACTTCCAGGACGATTCCCGTACGGGGCGAACTCAGGCGGGCGCAGGCGCGTTTCATGGGATCGGTTTGATTCAATACCCAATTATGATCGTAGCCTTTCCCGTTTTTCAGTTGCGGGAAATCGAAACGGTCGATGTCGCGGCCGATAGGCTTTTCCGAAGTAAAATCCATCGGAGTACCATGAACCGTTTGAATCTCGCCGGTAGTCATGAACGTGCTGTCCACCGGAGTATATGCGTCGGCATCGAGTTGCAATAAATGGTCGGTAATGGGCAGGGCGGGGTTTCCGGACAGGTTGAAATAGGAGTGATTGGTCAGGTTGATGACCGTTTTTCTGTCCGTTACGGCTCGATAGGCGATATCCAGCGCATTGTCTTCCGTCAATCGGTAGGTCACGGCGGCTGTTACTTGTCCCGGGAAGGAGGCGTCGCCGTCGGGCGAAACCAAATCCAGTATCAACAGGGAATCTTCGCTCGTCCGGACGTCGAACACTTTGTATTGCCAACCGTCGGGACCTCCGTGCAGGCAATGCCCGTAATTGTTCCGGGGCAATTGGATCGTGTCGCCGTCCAGTACGATCCTCCCCCGGTCGATGCGGTTGGCATAACGTCCGATAACGGCACCGAAGTCGCTCGGAACGGAAATGTAGTCGCGGATGTTGTCGAAGCCCAGAACGACGTCCCTGCCGGTTCCCGTTCTGTCCGGGACAACGACCGATACGATTCTGCCTCCGAAATTGGTAATGCAGACTTCCATTCCGTTTTTATTTTTCAGCGTATATAACGCACAGCTTTTTCCATCCTTTTCCGCAAGAAAGTCGGCCGGGTCTAAACCGGACAGCGTGGTTTTCGTGCCGCATGCGGATAGCAGGCCGGCGAAAAAAAGAACGAGGCTGAACCGTTTCATTAAGCCGAGTGCAATGAAATTCGTTTCGATTGTCGAGGCGAGAAACGACCGGAGATCATTCAACGATTTTTTCATATCCGTAAATTATTTGAGCAGATAAAGCCCGCAGGCATGGGCGTTATATTGTTTTTCGAAACGTCCGGAAATTTTTCCTTCGGATGTTCCGTTCCATAAATCGGAAACTTTGACGGTACCGTCGAGCCCCAGTTCCCGAAGGTCCACGCCTACGGTAGCCGGACTGTCCGAGAGGTTGAACAATGCCAGATAAACGGCGCCTGTTCCGGGATGTCGGGCGGTAATCGCGACTTTTCCGTCTTTTTGAAAGATTTGCCGGGTATTCGTGCTCTCCCTATGCATTTTCAGTACGGCTTTGTTGGTCAGCAACGATAAGGTAAACGCGTCGCAGGACGGCAGGTCTCCGCCGAACATCAATGGAGACCGGAACAGGGTAAACAGGGTCATCAGCGTATATTGTTCGTCGCGTGTCAGTCGTGAATTCCGGTCTTCTCCCCGTTCTCCGCGTATCGAGATACGGCCGAGGGGTATCATGTCGCAGTCCGGCCATGTGCCGGGGGCGATGTAGGGATACCATTTCTGGCATACGTCGAACAGGTGGGTAATGTGCGGCCAGGTGTCCCATACATCGTCCACCATCCGCCACATGTTGGCATGGGTGCTGACGTGTTCCGCCTTTTCTATCGGCGTTTCGCCGGGAGACGTGCTCAGGACGATGGGACGGCCGCATTTGTCGATGGCTTTTCGAATCATTTCGATCTCGTCCTGATGATAGGGCCTCGACAAGTCGTCTATTTTAATGAAATCCACACCCCAGGAGGCATACAATTCGAAGAGGGAGTCGTAATAATCCTGCGCACCCGGTTTGTCCGCGAGAATCGTGTAATTGTCCCGTAACCATAGACATTGCATGTCGGGGGAATAAATGCGGTCCGCCGTTATTCCGTTCGTGCCCTTTACCGGCAGTTTGCGGTTGACGGCTTCTTTGGGAATGCCGCGCATGATGTGTATGCCGAATTTCAGTCCTTTCTCGTGGACATAATCGGCCAGATGTTTGAATCCGGAACCGTCGGCGGCCGACGGGAAACGGTTTGTAGCCGGCATGTAGCGGCCGTATTCGTCCAGCACGTAGCGGGGATCGGTCTGGTTGTAGCCGCCGGCCTTGTCGTTTTCCACGAACCAGCGGATATCTACGACGATATATTCCCACCCGTGACGTTTTAAGTGCCGGGCCATGTAATCGGCATTGGCCTTTACTTCGTCTTCCGTAACGGTAGGCCCGTAACAGTCCCAACTGTTCCAGCCCATCGGAGGGGTCGGGGCCCAGTCCCGAAAATCTTGAGCTGCGGAAAAATGGCAGAGCAGAAGTCCCGTGAAACAGAGCGAAAGATATTTTGATACGATTTTCATAGGTTTATTGCAATTGGATTCTGAGTACTTGGAAAGATTGTTTCGGGGCGTCCAGCTCTACGACATTGTCCCGAACGGTCGCGGTTCGTTCTTCCGGAACGACGGTGCAAGGCGTTTCTATCGTGTTTTCCGCTTCGAGCATATCCGATTGCAACATGAAGCCTTGGGCTTGTCCGGCCGGGCGGGCCCCGTTCAGATATACTTTCAGGGAACGGTTGTCTATTCCTGCATTGACGATTTTCAAAATGATTTCATTCGTGTTCTCATCGAATGCGGCAGTTGCGTACATTTTCCGTTCGCCGGCCAAAGGCTGGCCTTCGTAAGTCAGTGGCAATACGTGGGTTCCCGCATTTTGTCCGTACAGTTGCTGAACGTAATAGTTCGGAGTTTTCACGCTTTTCATGCTGTCGAACCAAATCAGGTCGGGTTTCCATTGCCAGCCTTCCACATGAGCGAACAGGGGGGCGTATGTTGCCATATATACCACGTCGGCGTTGCGTTCCAATCCGGTCATGAAAGCGGCTTCCGAAAGGGCCGCGTCGAAATTGTTTTTGCGGGTATGGTGGTGCGCGGCGTACTCGCCGGCGAAAACTTTCGGCCCTTCGCGGTCGTACGAGTCGTACCGCTTGGCATTGTCGTAGAAGAACGAAGGAGCGTTGTAGTAGTGTTCGTCCACTAAATCCACCTGCAACCGTTTCATTTCGGGCCACAGATAGTCGAAATATTCGCCGTCCTTGAAAGGTCCCGAACTTCCGATGATTTTAATTTCCGGATGTTTTTCCCGAAGTACCTTTAAAAATTCCGTCAGTCGTTCCACGTAAATTTCGCCCCATTGTTCGTTCCCCACGCCGAGGTATTTCATGTTGAACGGGGCCGGGTGTCCCATTTCCGCACGCAGTTTTCCCCATCGTGTCGTCGTGTCGCCGTTAGCGAATTCGATCAGGTCGAGGGCGTCCTGTATGTAACAGTCCAGTTCCTTTATAGGAACCATGGCTTGCGGATCCGCATATTTGTTCTCGAACTGACAGGCCAGCCCGCAACTGATTACGGGCAGCGGTTCGGCTCCGATGTCTTCGCTCAGCAGGAACATTTCATAAAATCCCATGCCGTAGGATTGGTAGTAGTCGGGAAATCGTCTTACACCCTGCGAATAGTTCCAGCGGTTGATATTGATAGGGCGGTTTTCGACCGGACCCACCGAGTGTTTCCAATTGTAACGGGTTTCCAGCGTGGTCCCTTCCACGATGCATCCGCCGGGAAATCGGAAAACGCCGGGATTCAGGTCGGCCAATGCCTGGGCCAAATCGTTGCGAAGTCCGTTTTTACGGCCTTTCCACGTTTTTTCGGGGAACAATGAGATGTGGTCGAGATCGACGGTTCCGTCTCCTAACAACAACACTCTCAATCTTCCCCGATCGTCCGTGCGGTTCGGAGACAAAACGAGTTCGTACCGTTTCCAGTCTTTATCCGTTATCTCTATGGAAGAGTAAGCGGTCAGTTCTCGGTCGTTTCCGATTAAATCTACCGCCATCCGTACCGGTTTTTCAGACAGGTTTCTTGCATATACCGAAAACCGGTAATTCTCCCCCTTTTTGAATCCCATACCGAAGAAACCTTCGTTTACCAGCCCCGTTCCGGTTTTGGTTTCTGGCGTTTTCGTCAGTTGTACGTAATGCGGGTTTTGGTCGAAACAGGGATTTTTGTCCAGAACCTGTATCTGGCCGAACGGTTCCCAGCCCAACAACGGATGGTCGAATTCGAAAGAACGGTTTTTTACCAGCTCGGCGTACAGCCCGCCGTCCGCTCCGAAATTGATGTCTTCGAAAAAGATACCGTACATGGTCGGTTGAATGGGGGCGCCGATCTCTTTGACGTTTACTTGTAATTCCATGGGTTGTGCTCCTGCCGCGAAAGCACATCCCAATAAAAAGGTCGATAGTAGTTTGGTTTTCATTCGTATAGTGTTTTTTGTTTCGGTACGGATACTGTTTTTCGTTGATAATGTTTCGGTTCCGTTCGTCGTCGGTTTGAACCGGAATTACCGTATCGTTTTGTGCCTCTAAATTAAATGTATTTTTTACACTTACAAAAAAATATGAAAAAAAATTATTCGAAAAAAGATGTCCGAAAGACACCTTTCCCCTTATTCTTGCTGGATTGGCTTAATGATCGTGCGAAAATAAATAACCTGCCTTTTGGATTGAAATAAAGGTAGGTTGAAGAGAAAAACGGTAGAAAATTTATAAAGAAAAGAAGTTGGGGTTGTACCCTTTTTTTGTCATTTCTTCATATTTTTTTTCATCGAAGCAATATAGAAAAGCTCCTTTTCTGGAAGAAGAATATTCTTTTTGTCCGGTGTTTACCAATAAATTCATGCCGGCTATTTTTTTTCTGAAATTACGTTTGTCTATTTTACAGTCGAAGATCGCTTCGTACAGCTGTTGCAGTGCGGGTAGCGTAAATGTTTCGGAGAGCAGGTTGAATCCTACGGGGCAGTTGGTCGCTCGTTGCCGGAGCCGTATCAAAGCTTTATCTACCATTTCGTTATGATCGAAAATCAATGGCGGAATATCTTTCAGTAGGACCCATACGGCCTGATAGCGTTCTGTGGACTCTTTTATATAATGACGGATATCGATTAGGGCGAAATAAGCGACAGATACGACTCGATCGCCCGGATCCCGTCCGATTTCGCTGAAAGCCATAACCTGTTCCATATAGACTTTTTCGAGTCCCGTACACTCTTTCAGTACTCGTTCGGCAGCCTGGTCCAAATTTTCTTCCGGAGTCATGAATCCTCCCATTAAGGACCATTCTCCCATGCAAGGCTCGAATTTCCGTTTTTGCAGCAGCAACTTCAATCCTTCTTCGTCGAATCCGAATATGATGCAATCGACAGCTATTTTAAATGAACTGTGTTCCTGATAGTAATAAGTAGGTTGCGTATTCAAGGTCGTGTTTGATTTATAGTTTGCGGTTGGCCGTATCGAGATAGGCCGTAACGTATTTGATTTCCGTATAACTGAACCGGTCGTTCAAGCCTGCTTTGATTTCCGATAGTTTTCGAAAGTCGTGTTGTGCGATGAAACGACCGATCGTTTCGAGTGTTTCGTCCGATACTAACGACGAAATGGGAATAAGTTTTTGTCGGAGGCAGTATATTAAATGGTTTTCTATGGTAGCGATCGTTCTTTCCCTTATTTTGGCTATTTCCGGAACGGTTTTTCCGGTTAAGAACAGTTGCAGGGTTACCTGATAGGCCGGTTCTTGTTTCCCTTTTTCTTCATTCTTTTCTTCGGATGATTCCAGAATATTTTCTTTGGCAAAGGATGTTTTTTCAGATGTTGCCCATAAATCGGTTCCCGGCATATAATCTTTGACGATGGATAATATTTCATCCCCGTATTTTGCCGTATTTTTATCCCCCATGCCTTTTACTTTTTTCAGTTCCCGGATGGTTCGGGGAAGAGCGGCCTGAATATTTACCAGTACTTTTTGCTGCATCACGTGGAAAACCGGCAGTTTCAGTTCTTCTGCCTTGCTTTTTCTCCATGCGAGCAAGGCTTGAAACAGGTCGATATGGGTAACATCGGCCTGTACTGCGGAAATAGCGCTTTCTTTCTTTTTCTTTTTGTCTTTTTCCGGTTCGGTCAAGGAGGCTTCATAAAAACTCCGAGAATAGGTTTCTATGGAAAAGCCTTCGGAGGCCGTTTTCAAAACGGCCTTTTTGACGAATAACGCTTTTTTCAGATTCGCGGCATTGTCACAGACCGCTTGTTTTACGGTTTGATTGTCTATTTCCAGTTCGCTGAACTCGTCCGCGAATGTTTCGCATCGCGATAACTTGGACAAAAAATAGACAGCTCCGCTGGAAATCCGTTCGGCCATTACCGGATCTGCGGAATAATCGTCCGTTTGCATGATTCGGTTTTGCAGTTTATTCTTGAAGAGCAGTGATACTTCGCAGACCTCTTTGTGGAAAAGAGCGCAAAATTCGGCCAGCTCCTGCGTATATCGGGGAAAAGTTTTCAACAGGTGCGTCCGGAATAACTCTAAAGTATTGAATAACAATACCCGTATTTCTGAAAAATCGATCAGTTGGAAAAGCAATTCTTGGAAATAACTCCGTTGGTAACGCTGCAAGACTTCATGATCGGGTTGGTTTTCCTGAATATAACGGGTAAAATCATCGATTTGCGAATCGCAGATGACCGCTCTCGGATATAGCGGAGAGCTGAGTACCAATCCTTCCAGCGTTTTGCAACGGCTTAAAGCCACGTAAACCTGTCCGTGGGCGAAAGCTCCGTTCAGGTCGATAACGGCTTTTTCGAAGGTCAGCCCCTGACTTTTATGTATCGTAATGGCCCATGCTGTTTTCAAGGGATATTGTTGGAATGTGCCGTCGATGAATTCGTCGATCGTTTTGGTCTCTTCGTTCAATATATACCGGGTGTTTTCCCATAGTTCTTTTTCCACGCGAATGGAATCCCCTTCCTGACAGCGTACGGTAATTTCCCGGTCTGTCAGGGATTCTACGATGCCTATTTTCCCGTTGTAATACCTCTTTTCCGCCGTTTTGTCATTACGTATGAACATGACTTGCGCACCTTCTTTCAAAATCAGCTCTTTGTCGTTCGGATAGTTCTGTTCCGGAAAATCGCCCGTAACGACAGCCTGGTAAACATGTGCTTCGCCCGGAAGTTCTTCGAGCTTGGTTCGGTTGATTTTATTGGCCAAATTTATGTGTGTCGTAAGCCGAATATACTCTTCCCGGTCGTCGGGTTCGAACCGGGGAATGTACCTTTCGTTCAACGCCTGCAATATCTCCCGATTTACCTGGTTGTCGCGTACCGCATTCAATAACCGGGTAAATCTGGGATCCGATTGACGGTATACTTGGGTCAGTTCTATCGTAAGATAAGGAGTGTCGCGTAAAGCTTTGCTGTGGAAGAAATAAAGGGAAGGATAGTGGTCTTTCAGCAAAAGCATGTCTTCTTCCGTAGCTACCGGCGCTAATTGGTGGATATCCCCGATCATCAGCAGTTGTACCCCTCCGAACGGTTGCTTGTTTTTTCTGTACCGTTGGAGCGTGTCATTTACAGCATCCAGCACATCGGCCCGGACCATACTGATTTCGTCTATGATCAACAGCTCGAGAGACCGAATGATTTTGATTTTGTTTTTTCCGAATCGGTTGGTAAAACGTTCTTTGTCGTTTCTGAAGTAAATTTGTCCCGGCAGATAGGCTCCGAACGGAAGTTGAAAAAAGGAGTGCAGTGTCATGCCTCCGGCATTTACGGCAGCTACTCCGGTAGGGGCGAGGACGATATTTCTTTTGTGTAAAGATTGTCTCAGATTTCGAAGAAACGTCGTTTTTCCGGTTCCCGCTTTTCCGGTTAGGAAAATATTGGCCCGTGTGGTCGTTATAAAATCGAAAGCTTTTTGTATTTGAGAGTTTTGTTCGGTTGGCATGCTTTGATCGTAAAAAGAAGCAAGCAAATTTACATTTTTAATCGTAATTGCGGAAATAAATCGGCTCTTTCTCTGATGTGTTGCCGGAGAGTCCGAAAAATATAATTTTGTTCGGATAGAGCCGGAATGCAAAAAAAATACGACCTTTACCGGTAAAAAGAATCGCGGTTTATGAATAAATATTTGATAGAAATATGCGCGAATTCCGTTTTAAGCGGAATCCGTGCGCAGGAAGGCGGTGCCGGTCGTATCGAATTGTGTGCGGGAATTCCGGAAGGGGGAACGACGCCCAGTTATGGAGAAATTGCGGTAGCCAGAGAGAAACTTTCCATCCGGTTGCATGTGATTATACGCCCTCGTTCGGGAGATTTTCTTTATTCGCCGCTTGAAATAGATACTATGGTTAGGGATATTGAAATGTGCCGAAGATTAGGCGTAGACGGAGTCGTGTTCGGGTGTTTGACTCCTTACGGGAAAATCGATATGGATGTTTGCCGGTATTTGGCAGCTGCGGCAGGGGGGATGTCCCTGACTTTTCATCGGGCGTTCGATGTTTGCGACCGACCTTTCGAAGCTTTGGAACAAATCATCGAACTAGGATTCGATCGTATTCTTACTTCGGGACAGGAGATGTCTGCATGGCAGGGAGCTTCTCTGATTGCCGAACTGGTAAAGCGGGCGGCAGGGCGGATCATCATCATGCCCGGATGCGGGGTCAATGAACGGAATATTGTCCGGCTTCGGGATGTTACGGGTGCTTGCGAATTCCACATGTCCGCGCGTGAAACCGTTGCCTCGCCGATGATTTACCGAAACGAAAGAGTATCGATGGGCGGAGAAGTCCGGATTTCCGAATTCAGTAACGACATCACTTCGTCTGCACGGGTCCGCGACAGTTTAGCAGCGTTATCGGAGGTATAACCGATTGTGTATTTCGAGTTTTTTATTTACATTTGCGCTTTAAAAACGGTAACATGTTAAGCAGGCGGTTATTGAGGATCAAGATAGTAAAGGCGTTGTACAGCCATTTCAAAACGGAAGGAGAGTCTTTGAGTGCTTCCGAACGGAATCTGCTGTTCAGTATGCGTAAAAGTTACGATCTTTATCATTTGATGATGGAATTGATCGTTGAGGTGGCCGATTATGCGGAAACGGTTATCGAACAACGGAAATCGCGGCTGTTACCTTCGGAAGAGGACTTGCATCCGAACTGTCGTTTCATTGAGAACAGGGTAGTCGGTCAGTTAAGAGCGAGCCGGTCGCTGAATGATTATTTGCGGAAAGGTTCCTTGTCGTGGAGCAGTTGTCCCGAACTGATTCGCAAATTATATCAGAATTTGGTAAAAAGCGATTATTACCGGTTGTATATGGACCAGGAAAAAGCCGGTTATCAGGATGATAAAATGTTGGTCATTCAGTTTTATTCACAGGAAATAGAGGATTTTTCCGATCTTTACGATGTATTGGAGGAGATGTCTATTTTTTGGCTGGATGAGGTGGAATTCATAACGAGTCAGGTAATCAAAACGATTAGATCGTTTCGGGTCGGAGAGGTAACGGACGGAAAAAGCGATATACATCTGTTGCCGATGCTGGGAGATGAGTCCGATATGGATTTTGTAAAGACGGTTTTTGAAAAGACGGTGGTCCGGTATCGGGATAATCTGGCGTATGTGGAGTCGTTCGTGCGTAATTGGGATATCGACCGCATCGTTTTCTTGGATAAAATATTGTTAATGGCGGCTTTGACGGAGATTATGGAGTGTCGCGATATTCCGTTGAAAGTTACCATGGACGAATATATCGAAATCGCAAAATATTACAGCAGTCCGGCAAGCGGTCATTTCATCAACGGTTTGATGAATCGTATGGTTCAGGATTTGCGTGAACGGGGACGGATTGATAAACAAGTGTGATTCGGAATGAAAAATACGGTTTGTGTCATACTTTTGTTTATGTCATGTCTTTCTTGCGGGACAGGACAGCGGACGGCGGAGAACGGTCGAGAAGAAGTAGCCGTTCCACAGGTAAAAGTTCCGGACAGCTTAGTATATGCTATGAAGGCTTTCGATGATCGGCTGGAGCATGAAATCGGAACTCGCGATCTGGGGCGTTTGCGGGCCGGAGAAGTTGTTAAGGGAGTTCTCTATTTGAGAAATGAGAGTGGTAAACCGTTGATTTTTATGGATGTGAGCGGAACCTGCGGATGCATGACACTTACCTACGACAAGCAACCGATAGAAGATAATAAAATTACGGAGATTCCGTTTTATTATAATTCGAAGGGGAAAGAGGGAAAGCAGGTAACTTCCGTATCCTTGATTACCAATGCGGCCAAATACGAAGTACGATTAATCGCCGATGTGAGACCGAACGAATAAATTAAATTAAAAAAATAAAATTATGAATTCGATGTTATCTGTTATGCCTATTCAGGCTCCTGCAACGCAGGGTTCCAATTTGTCGTTCATCATTATGATGGTGTTGATTTTTGTGGTCATGTATTTCTTTATGATTCGTCCGCAACAAAAACGCCAGAAAGAGTTGGTAAAGTTCCGCAATTCTTTGCAAAAAGGGGCTAAAGTCATTTCCGCAGGAGGTATTTATGGTACGGTTAAAGAAGTGGGGGATAATTATGTCGTGTTGGAAATCGATAATAATGTGAATATCAAAATCGATAAAAATATGATTATGCAGGATCCCGCATCGCTTTCGACAACCAAATAATAGAAAGATAAAAAGATTTACTTTTGTTTTGAATGAAAGCAGGATTTTTTGTTTTCCGGAAAGGGAAATGGAAAATCTTGCTTTTTATTTGCAGACGGAAAAGAAATTGCTTTATTGATTATATTTGTCCTGAAAATCGGTCGGTTACTCATGAAAAAAACACAGAAAATCTGGATCGTCATTCGAAAATACGGAAATACTCAATTTTTAGTGTTTCTGTTGATTGCCGTCTGCTTGTGGTATATGAACAAATTGAGTGCGGTTTATACGGATCAGATCAAAGTTTCTGTCGATATTATCGGAGCCGATCCGACCATAGAAGCGGACGATAATCCGTATTTCAATTTGACGTTGAAAGTTCGGGCTTCCGGGTTTGCCTTGTTGCAGAATCGCCTGTTTTCCTATCCGCCGAAAATCGACATTCCTTTGGGGGACCTTACTTGGTCGAAAAAGGAAAATGAAGCCTATTCGGTTCTTTATATTCCTTCTTTGGAACGGGCGTTGGCTTCGCGTCTGAACAGTGCGTTTGATTTGTTGTCGGTAACGGATACGGAAATAACCGCTTATATCGATAAATATACGTCTAAGACGGTTCCGGTCAAGCCGAACATTGTTCTGGACCTGAAAGGTCAATATATGCAGGTAGGAGATGTGTTCGTTCAGCCGGCGACATTGACGATATCGGGAAAAGAAAGTGATTTGGCGGGTATTGAGGCATTGACTACGAAATCGAAAATAATCCGTTCGCCCGACCGGGATGCCGTCGGTGTGTTGGAAATAGAACCTTTAGAAGGTGTGGTCATTCCGGAACGGTCGATTCGTTACAAGATTGAGTTGGAACAATACACTGAACAGGTTTGCATGTTGCCGGTGCAGGTGTTTTCTGCCCATGATTCTGCATTGCTTGCCGTCGATGAGTATACGATTATTCCGGATAGCGTGCGGATCGTGTGCAATGTTTCGAAAAGCAATTTTAACAAATTCAGTGTCAAAGATGCGATAGCCGGAGTGATTTATCGACCCTCCGGAGGAGAGAACCGGTATGAAGTGTGCGTAGATATTCGTCATAAGGGGGTCGATTTGGTTTCTGTTGCTCCCATATACGTGACTGTGTTGAAAAATGAATAGGAGCATGTTGGTGGGCATTACAGGAGGTATCGGTAGCGGAAAGAGTGCGGTTTGTCGAGTGTTCGAACAGTGCGGCGCTAAAGTGTATTATGCCGATCCTTCGGCTAAACGTTTGATGCGGAATCCGGAAGTTTTGGAAAAAATGGAAAGATTTTTAGGACCGCGGGTTTTGTTGCCGGACGGACGATTGAATACGGAATATATATCGGGACAGGTATTTGCGGATTCTTCCCGGTTGAACGCATTGAACGCATTGATACATCCGATGGTGTTCGCCGATTTCGAGAGGTGGGTGCGGTTGCATGAGGCTGAAAAGGTTTTATTTTTGGAGTCGGCTTTGATTGTCGAAGCGGGTTGGACGGACCGTTTTGATAAGTTGGTTGTGGTAACGGCTCCGGAAGAAATAAGAATCGGTCGAGTTATGGAACGGGATCGGGTTGGCCGGGAACAGGTAGAGGCTCGAATGAAACATCAAATGCGGGAATCCGAACGGCTGAAATATGCCGATTACATAATTCGTTGCGATGAACGGCATTTGATGATTCCTCAGGCAGTCCGGATTTATGAAATATTGTCGAATTTTAAACGTGATGAGATATGATAAAATATTTATTTGCAGCCGGTTTCCTATTATGGTTGGGAAGCGGCACGGTTCAGTCGGTTTATGCCGATAATGGAAAAGGATGGAAACCTTTGTTCAGTCCGGATTTATCCGATGCCGATTTCGATAAAACGGTCTGGAGCGTTACGGATGGCGTGTTGTCGGCCGTGCAGGATCGAGAAATATGGACGCGGCAGGAATACGAAAATTTCGTGTTGGATTTAGAATTTAAAACGGATCATGCCACTAATAGCGGGGTTATCGTTTATTGTACCGATATTCGGAACTGGATTCCGAATTCCGTGGAAATTCAAATTGCGGACGATCATTCCGAAAAATGGGGGAACGAACGGAAAGATTTTCAATGCGGGGCTATTTTCGGGCATTTGGCGGCGAATGAGCAAAAAATCGTTAAAAAACCGGGGGAATGGAACCGGATGACGATTACTTGTAAGGGACAGTCGATCGAAGTCAGGTTGAACGGGAAACGGGTTACGCGAATGAATATGGGGTTATGGACTTCCGGACAGAAAAATCCGGACGGTAGCGATATTCCCGGTTGGTTGCCGACTCCTTTGGCTGAATTGCCCACGAAAGGATATATCGGTTTGCAGGGCAAGCATGGGGACGCTCTGATATGGTTTCGGAACGTGAGGATAAAAGAATTGTAGGTTGTTCGAAATAATAAAAAGCCTCGACCGATAAAAATTGTCAGCCGAGGCTTTTGTTAGGGCAGCATGGAATTTACTCTATAAGTCTGAGGCTATAATTCAGATCCGTTTTGCTCGGCTCGAATCGGTCGTTGAGTAAAGTGAGTGTCTTTTCGTTTTCGTAAAGAAAATTGAAGGTTTCCTTCTGATCGTTGCTGATCAGTTGCCATACTGTGGCGTTATCGTTGCCGGGAATTCCGCGTTGCGTGAATCTTTTACCGGTATAGGTAAAAGACTGGTCTTGACCGTTCTCTGCTTCTAAATAAGTCATAACCAACGTGAATGTTCCGTCTCCGCTATGTTCTTGGTTGCGAATGGTCAGCGAATAACGTATGCCCGGCCCCGATGCTGCCGGAAGCACGCCTTCGTAAGTGCGTGTCAGCCATGCACCCAAAGAGGAGTCGCCATGCGAAGTTATTTCGATTTTTACGGCCGGCATCCCTTCACTGTAAGAGCCTTTATAAAAAACTGTGGCGCTATCTTGCAGCCGTATTCCGTTCGGAGTCTTTTTTTCTGCATTCAATGTACTGAAACGTAAAGTATCTCCTTGAGAGGAAACGGTAATCGTATTCATGGAAGCATCTATGACGATTCCTTTTACGGTCGTCTCTTTCGGTGTACAGGATATCGTAAGGATGGATAGCGATAATAAAATCGATGGGGATTTAGGTCTCATGGCGTGTTTTTTATGACGTTTGTTTTTAATAAATTGAAAAATAGTGGTAAAAAAGTGTTGTTCGTCGTCGGTACGGACAGACGTTTTTCCGGTCTATCGGTGGCGAAAATAATAAAAAAACCGGTTCCTTACCTGACGGAACCGGTTTTGGTAGCTGAAGTTGCCGGTTCTAATTGGTTTTAAATTTAAATTTCACTTCAGCTAATTCCCGATTGGCCTTTTCTATTTTTTTAGCCAAGTCCGTTTTGAAAGCAATGATCGTTTCCTGTAATTTTTTATCGCCGTTCGCCATGATTTGGGCAGCGAGGATAGCTGCATTTCTGGCGTTGTCCAGGGCTACCGTGGCTACGGGGATGCCGGCAGGCATTTGCAGTATGGACAGGACACTGTCCCAGCCGTCCATGGAATTGGAAGATTTGATGGGAACACCGATGACAGGCAGGGGAGTCATGGCTGCGATAACTCCGGGAAGATGAGCTGCCCCTCCTGCTCCGGCAATGATTACTTCAATGCCTCTTTTATGAGCGTTTTTAGCGAATTCCATGACTAGTTCGGGAGTACGATGTGCAGATAAGGCATTGATTTCAAAAGGAATTTCCAATTCATCGAAAAACTTGGCGGCTTCCGACATGATTTTTAAATCGGAGGTGCTGCCCATAATGATCGAAACTTTGGGGTTCATAGATATGTCTATTTATATTTGGATATTTTTTTTACCTTCGCAAAAGTAATAAATAGATTTTTGATATGGAAAAAATAAAAGTGTTTGACAAATGGTTTAAACTTTATATCTCTGCCGTGGAAATCGGGGCTGCCATCAATAAATTGGCGCGAGAACTCAATACGGCTTATGAGCAGGGCGAAGCGCCGTTGTTCGTCAGCATTTTGAACGGTTCTTTCATGTTTACGGCCGATCTGATGAAAAAAATCGATGTTGAATGCGACTTATCCTTTTTGAAGTACACTTCTTATCGCGGACTTGAGCAGGCAACGGCTCCGAAAGAGTTGATCGGTTTGGACGAGGAAGTCGGAGGGCGCAAGATCGTTATTCTCGATGAAATCGTCGATTCGGGAACCACTATCAAGCAGTTGAAAGATATGCTCACGGCTAAAGGTGCGGCGGAGGTCAAGGTAGCTACATTGATTTATAAGCCAAATTCCTGCCGGAAAGACGTAACGGTCGATTATTACGGAATTTGTATGCAGGACAATAATTTTGTGGTGGGATACGGACTGGATTATAAGGGCCGGGCGCGTAATTACGAGGATATTTATATTTTATTGTAACCGGAGTTATGAACATAGATCCGGTATTGAACCTGTTGGATAACGGCCGAAAATTGCCGTTGGTGGAAGACTTTTATACGATACAGGGAGAAGGGTTCCATGCGGGGAAACCCGCCTATTTTATCCGTTTGGGCGGATGCGATGTAGGGTGCAAATGGTGCGATGCCAAGAATACGTGGAATCCTTCCGTATTTCCGCCTGTGAATACGGATGAGATCGTGGCTCGCGCCGTAGCGTATCCGGCAGAGGCTATTGTGATTACCGGTGGGGAACCGTTGATGTATCCGTTGGAGTATATTACGTCGGAATTGAAACGCCGTCATGTCGAAATTTTTTTGGAAACTTCCGGTTCCCATGAGTTGAGCGGCGCATTTGATTGGATATGTTTGTCGCCTAAACGACAAGCTCCGCCGTTGCGTTCTATTTATCAGATGGCCGATGAATTGAAAGTAATTGTCCAGACCGCAGAGGATATTGAGTGGGCTGAATGGAACGCCGATCGTGTCGGACGGCATACGCGGCTGTATTTGCAGCCTGAGTGGAGCCGGTATGGTAAGATTATTGCGGATATAGTGGAATATGTTAAGGCACATCCGAAATGGAACATATCTATACAAACCCATAAGTTTATGCATATTCCGTAAGAATTGCGGAATCCGGTAAATTTTGTAGTATATTTGCCGAATAATCTGAGAGGATAGGGTAGATATTTCGTAAAAAGCTGAAATTATATAGTGTTGTCATGGAAAAAAAGATGGAAAGGAGAAACGACGTTAATCAGAACAGTTTCTTTATGAAAGATCGCAGAGAAAACTTCGGCCGGGAGGCCCGAGGCGATAACAATCGGGAGATGTTTGACCGGAACGGAGAAAATAATGGTCGGAGAAGATCGTTTAATCCGAATTTCGACAGGAATAACAGGCCCAGGTACAGTAATCGGCGGAATAACGGGACGAACGATGCCGGTCAGGGACAGGGATTCCGTGAACGGGATTATAATCGGGAATTTCGTAACGATCGTCGGTTTTCCCAAAACGGACGTGAGTTTGGGGAAGGAAACCGGCGCAATGACGGATATCGGGAACGTGATTTTAATAGGGAAATTCCGGAAAGAGATGATTATAACCGTAATCGCAGACCCTATTCGTCGGGAGGGCGGAGAGAATCTTTCCGTCCGGAATTTCGGGAACGAAATTATAATCGGGAAGATAATAATCGCAACGGTTGGGAGAGACGTTCGTTCCGTTCGGAAAACCGGGGAAACTCTAAGGAAAATTTTCATAACGAGCCCTACAAGCGCAATTACCATAGAGAAACGGGTTACGACGACCGTCGTCCGCGCCGTCCGCGTCGGGTATTCGACGGAAATACCAAAAGGATAGGTTATGAGGGACGGGCCCAGGACGAACAGTTGCATGGAACGATCGTCAGCAATTTTATGGAGCCGTTGCTTAATCGGGAAATTCGGTTAAACCGTTATATTGCTATGTCTGGCATTTGCTCGCGCAGGGAGGCGGATGAATATATTCAGAGCGGAGTGGTCAGCGTGAACGGTTCTGTAGTTACGGAATTGGGTACTAAAGTAAAGGCCGGGGATGAAGTTTGTTTTAACAATGAAGTCATCCGGGGCGAAAGAAAGGTATATATCGTGTTGAATAAGCCCAAAGGGTATGTTACGACGATGGATGATCCGAATGCAGAACATACGGTTATGGAATTGCTGCAAAATAGGGTGGAACAGCGCATTTATCCCGTCGGTCGGTTGGATAAAAATACGATGGGGGTGTTGCTGTTGACCAACGATGGCGATTTGGCCAAGGAATTGACGCATCCGTCCTATATGAAGAAGAAGGTGTACCATGTCTTTTTGGACAAGAAAGTGGATGAGGCGGATATGGAACGGTTGGCTCAGGGAATTGAACTGGAAGACGGGCTGGCCTATGTGGATGAAATCAGTTACGTGGGGGAGAATCGGAAAGAAGTCGGCGTTGAAATTCATAGCGGTCGTAACCGGATTGTTCGCCGTTTGTTCGAAACTTTGGGATATCGGGTCCAGAAATTGGATCGGGTGTATTTTGCCGGTCTTACGAAAAAGGGCTTGCAACGTGGAATGTGGCGTTATCTGACCAGTCAGGAAATATCGATGTTGAAAAGCGGCGGATACCAATAGAATGTGTATCCGTTATTGAACATGATTTTTAGATTATACTTTATTTTTTGCTATTGTATGAAGTATTGGGAATACTCTTTTGATGATTAAAATTTTAATACATCAAACTGTACTGAAGGGTCAAACGCTATTTCTGAGGGTGGAACTAAAGTGTGTCAGTAAAGAAAAGGATATAAACTTTACTGACACACTATTTTTTTATGAGTGATTACGAATCGTTCAAGGTACAGTCCATAGAACAGTTGAAAGCAGAAGTGCAGCTGGCCGGGAAGGACAGTGTGTTGGCCTCTTGTAGGGAAATCAGTGCCCTGTTCCTTTATAAAGGGGTATTGTTTTTCATTACATCGCTGACCCAATTCTGGATGCTGCTGCGGCTGCTTCTGTTCAGTAGTTTACCCTCTTGCCATTTCAAGTCGGGATAGATACTTTTCAATGCCTTTATGCTGTTGGCAATTCCGCTTCCTCCCGAGGTGGCGAAAGGGATCAAGGCTTTTCCTTTCAAGTCGTGGCTCTCGATGAACGTATAGATGATGCAGGGTGCCAAGTTCCACCAGATGGGGTAGCCGATGAAAACCACATCGTAGGTGGCGATGTCTTTCGGATTTTCTTTCATTGCCGGGCGTGATTTTGCTTCGTTCATTTCCACCGAACTGCGCGATTGCTTGTCGTGCCAGTCAAGGTCGGCAGAGGTGTACGGCTCTTGCGGGGCGATTTCGTAGAGGGTGCCGTCCGTAAGGTCGGCAAGTGTCTTTGCGGTTTGTGCCGTATTGCCGGTCGCCGAGAAGTAAGCGACCAATACCTTGGGTTGCGATGTCATGCTTTGTTGTCCTTTCTTTTGGGGCAGGCTGTAAAACAGATGTTGATTGCCGCTGCCCATACCAGAAATAATTTGTTTATAGCGGATAAATTAAAGGGGGGTGTTTACTTGATTTTCAGTTCCGGAATCAGCGGTTTCACGTCCACCAGTTCCAGCTTCTTTACCATTGAGAGCGTACCTTGTTTGTACTTTTGGAAGTGAGGCGTCTTCAGATGGCTTTCGTAGGCGGCACGGTCGGCATAGATTTCGAGGATGGTTATCTTGTGCGGTGCGTCCTTTTCAGCGGTGGCATAAAGTGTCAGGACGCCCGGTTCCAAGCGCATGGAGGCTTCGATTTCTTCTTTTAGGAAAGCATTGTAAGCGTCCAGCTGGGCAGGGACAACAGTTATTTTCGAGAGGCGCACCAAGTTGTTTTCAGCCGGAACGGGTTTCGCATACTCTTGCTTGATGATGCGCAACGCCTTGATGGCGGCAGGGAAGCCGATGTAGGGCAGGCATTGAATAACGGCTGCGGTCAGCGTCTCGGGCGTATTGCCTGCGTGTATGTTGCCGTGGTAGTGCGACTGGAGCTGGCTTTCGGCCTCTAATGTTGTCAATACGCAGTAGCCCAACAGTTCGCGCATCTGCAAGTCGAGCGCACCCCGGCTGTAGATTTCGCCAAAGAAATAATCGGTCAGAAACTGCTCCACGTCCTTACCCATGTCGCCCGGCATACCCTCCATTACCGAAGCGATGCCGCCGGGATAGAGCTTGTCTTGTATCGCCTTGCCTGCCTCGTGGCGAGTAGCTTCCGTTACCGTGCCTTGTTTTTCCAAAGGCAAAGCGATGCCGCGTTCTTTGAATACTTCGTTTACTGTGCCCACGGCATTCAGCATTTTGGGAAAGCCGATAAAGGGAGCGGTAAGATACATTACCTCGCGCAACTCTTCGGGTGTAACGCCGACATTCAATGCCGCCCCTGCGTGTGCTTTCAGTTGCGGGAGGGTCTGCATGGTGGCGAGGGTAATGCAGGTAATCATTTCGCGTTGCTTCAGCGTCAGGTCGCCTGTGCGGAACACTTCGCCGAAAATGAACTTCTGGAGGATGGCCATCATCTCCGGGTCGGTACCCTGACCGGTCAGGGCCTTACCGCCGAAGAGGGTGCGGTAGTTCTCCTTGCATACTTCTGTCCTGTTCGTATTGTCTGTTGTCTGTGCCATAGTGGGCAGGCAAGTTGCTGCAACGAAGGCGAGTATAAATAGGGTCTTCTTCATAACATATTATAATAGATTATAAACTTTTTCCTAACCGGTATGCCTGTTCCGGATAATCGGTGCGGCGGACGCTTCCTGCCGTCCAGATGCCGGCAGCGACCACTTCGCCCACGCTGGTCCAGCCTAAGTAGTCCATCAACGTGCGGTAGCACATCAGCATTGGTTCGGCTTCTTCCTTGGCGGTGTCGGCGTAGGTCATCAGGAAGGCTGTTTTCTTCGGCGCGCCCTTTATCTGTCCGTTGATGGCGTAGAAACGGTCTATTACTCGTTTCATCTGCGCCGAGATGCCGAAGTAATACATCGGCGTGGCGAATACCACCATGTCCGCGTCAATCAGCTTCGGTCGGAGTTCAAGGAAATCGTCGTTGAAAATGCACGTCCCGTTCATGCCGCAGCGATTGCAGGCGCGGCACGGTTCCACTTGTTTAAAAGCGCAGTCGAAGCGGAACACGTTGTGTCCCTGCTCTTCCGCACCCTTTATAAACTGTTCTGCCAGATAAGCGGAGTTCCCGTCCTTACGGGGGCTTCCGGTCAATACTACTATCTTCATTTTCTCTGTTTTTGATTCGTTGTTGCTGATGTGGCCGAAAGCCTGCACCAATCCCGTGTCTGCGATGGCAGTACCCAAGACGGTCAGTACAGACTTTTTCAAAAAATCTCGTCGTTCCATACGTTCCCCAGCTTTATAATCCGGTCATCTTTTCTTGGTCTTCGGGGTAGCGTCCACCCAAGATTTCGATGCTGTTTAGGTGGTGGCGGATGTCTGCCAGTTCTTCATCCGTGAAGCTGATGTCCGCTCCGCCGATGTTTTCCTCTATGCGGCTGATGCGTTTCGTGCCGGGGATGGGGACAATCCAAGGTTTCTGCGCTAGCAACCAGCCGATGGCGATGCGTGCCGGGGTAGTTTCTTTTTGCTTTGCCAAGTTTTCCACATAGTTCACCAATTCCATGTTGTGTTTCAAGTTGTCGCTTTGGAAGCGGGGGATGGTGGAGCGGAAGTCGGTCTTGTCGAACGTGGTGTCCTTGTTGAAGCGGCCGGTCAGCATCGCTTTGCCTAATGGGCTGAAGGGCACGAAACCGATACCTAATTCTGCTAACGTAGGGAGCAATTCGGCTTCGGGCTTGCGATACCATAAGGAATACTCGCTCTGTACAGCCGTCAGCGGACAAACCATATGCGCCCGGTAGATGGTGGATGGGGCGGCTTCGGACAATCCCCAATGCAGTACCTTGCCTTCCTTGATGAGTTCGCCTACTGTCTCAGCCACCATTTCAATGGGCACGTTCGGGTCCACACGGTGCTGGTAGTAGAGGTCGATATGGTCGGTGCGCAGGCGACGTAAGGAGCCTTCCACAGCTTTGCGGATAGTCTTCGGACGACTGGAGAGCGATACGGGGCGTGCCGATGTGTTAAGATCGGGCGTCTCGGACAGGTCGTAGCCAAACTTGGTGGCGATGACTACCCGGTCACGTATCGGTTGCAAGGCTTCGCCCAATAAGTCTTCGTTCTTGCCATAACTATAGACCTCGGCAGTGTCGAAGAACGTCACACCCAGGTCCACTGCCTGGCGTATCGTCTCTATCGCATCCTTGCGGTCGGGATACGGGGGATAGCTTTGTGTAAATCCCATACAGCCCAAACCGACGGCCGATACCGTCAGTCCGCCTTTTCCCAGTGTTCTTGTCTTCATTGCCGTTCCTCCTTCTTATAGTTTTTCCCGAAGCTGGTGCATTTGCCGATGGTTTCGCCGGTGCGCAGGTAGGTGTAGTTAGGCATCTCGAAAAGTACGGGTTTCAGCTTGTCGTAGTCGGGCTTGCCCTTGTCGTTCAGGCAGTCTTCGTCTACGCAGGTGTTCGTTATCCGGCAGATGAAGTTGTCGAAGGTATCGGTCTCGTAGTTGTCCACCACCTCGCACTCCATTACCAGCGGGCTTTCGTCGATGACGGGTGTTCCCGCCTCGCCCTTGTGCCAGACGAACACGTTCGACTTGTCGGCCCGGGCACCGCTTACACAACCTACGTAGTCGGCACGCTCCAGCATCGCTTCGTTTACCAGGTTGACCGATACCTTGCCGGTAGCTTTTACGCCTTGGTTGGTGTAATGCCCTTTGAACATGCTCAGCATGATTTGGTCATGCCCGATGATGCCCGCGTGGGCAACGAGCAGCCAGTTTACTTTCCCGTTCACTTCCGTACCCACTACCACGGCGGGCGTAGGGTACAATGCCAATACATTTCCGATGTTCTTTTTCATGGTTATCGTTTTTAATAATTTCAATCTTTGATGGTGTCCGATAGACCTTTCAGAATCTCAATTTCATTGGGTTCCAAAGGTATCAGTGCGTTTGTCGGAGTCTCGCTTATGGAGAAGGACTTTTGGATAAGAAAATAATGCAAGAGTTGTTGCGGTGTGACATGGTGGCGGTCTGCGATGAAGCAAACCGCTTCGTCTGCACATAATTCTTTTGGGAAATCTGTCGGTGGTTTCATTGTCCTATTTGTTTTTTAACTTTGCAAAGGTACAGCGAAATAGGAACGGACTTTGTAACCATAAGCCGGCAAAGCGTACCATTTTTACAGAATTTGCCGCTTGCACAAAACATTGTCAGTGGAATAATTTATCTTATATCTGTTTAACAGGAAGAATAATGAGCAAGATATTGAAAGTAAGAGATGTCACTGATTACAGCCGTTACCTTGGCTGCGCAGACCAACATCCGTTGATTTGCGTTATAGATTATGCGGAAGTGTCGCCTATACGCCATAGTCTGAACAGTTACGGGGTGTATGGTCTTTTCCTGCGCGATGACGCCGATGTCGAACTCGACTATGGATGTGGCAAATATGACTACAATAAAGGGACACTGCTGTGTGTGGCTCCGGGACAGGTGGGAGGCAAGGAAGATGACGGTAACCGGGTAACCATTACCGGTTGGGCTCTTCTGTTTCATCCCGATCTGCTGCACGGATTTCCGTTAGAAAAACGTATCAGGGAATATTCTTTTTTCGACTATCATATCAATGAGGCATTGCACATGACCAATGAAGAGCGCGACATGCTTGTTTCGCTTATGCGCCAGATACGGAAGGAGCTTGAGGGGAAAACCGACGAATTGCAGAATATCATTCTCGTGAACTATATCGAACTTGTACTCAACTTTTGCCAGCGTTTTTACAATCGTCAGTTTATCACACGTAAAATAGAGAACTCAGACATCCTTGCCCGTTTCGAACACCTGCTCCGGGATTATTATGACCGGAAGCTCCAGCTGACCCTCGGCCTGCCTACCGTGCAATATTGCGCAGACAAACTCTGCATGTCCGCCAATTATTTCGGCGATGTCATCAAGAAAACCACGGGCGACACAGCAAGCGGCCACATTCGCAGGTTCGTCATCCGGCTTGCCAAGAATGGACTTGCTGCAGGAGAGACCGTGTCGCAGGTTTCGGACCGCCTCGGTTTCGAATACTCCCAACACTTCAGCCGCATGTTCAAGAAACTGGAGAACATCACTCCGTCGGAATACTGTCAGCAGTTACAGTCCCGCTGAACAGATGTTCCGCATTCTTCCACAAGAACAGGTCTGCATATCCGGCAAGCTCCTTGTCCGCCTTTAATGTTTCTTTCAATTTTTGCAGATTGCCCTTCAAAACAGCATTCGGCAGGTATGGATAGTCCGAACCATAGAGGATGTGCTCCGGCGAGGTAACGGTCAGCATCAAGCGGATGACCTCTGTTGTCGGGTTGCCTGCCAGGTCGTAGTACAAGCGCGACAGGTTTGCCTCCCAGTCTATCGGCTGCATGTAACCTTGTTTTACCATGACAGGGAGGATGGATTTCATACGCGGGACAGCCAATGGGAGGAACGAACCGCAGTGGGGCACGACTATCTTCAAGTTCGGGTAGCGGGACGGCACGTTATGTGCCAGCATGTTTACTACGGCACGGGTGGTCTCTGCCGGATATTCGTACATGGCAAGCGGTGTGGCGGCGATAATGTCTTCTGCGTATGGTGTGGGGCGGTGCGGATGGAGGATGATGACGGCATTTCGTTCGTCAAGCACTTTCATCAGTGGCTCCAACGCTTCGTCGCCCAGGTATTGTCCGCGGCTGTTGGTTGCCAGTTTCACGCCGTCCGCACCCAAGGTGTCAAGGGCATAAACGGCCTCACGGATGGCGGCATCCACGTCGGGCAAAGGCAGGGCGGCACAGAACCGGAATCTGCCAGGATGTTTTCTCTTTACCTCTGCTGAAATCTCGTTTACTCTGCGGATGCACGCCGCACTTTCTTTCGCATTGCCGTACCAAGGCTGCGGGGCGGGCATGGTCAGCACGGCGGTGCGGATGCCTGCACTGTCGAAAAAGGCAAGATGACGTTCTACGTTCCATTCGGGCAGTGAGAAAGTCTCTTCTATTTCCGCGCCGTGCGCTTTCAGCATTTCCATATATTCGGGCACGATGATGTGGCTATGCACATCTACCGTCTGCTGGGCTTCCGCCGGAAATACCAAGGCTGCCAGCAGCGGACCTATAATCAATCGGTTCTTCATTCAGCGCCTCCTTTCGCTTATTTCAGTGAGAGCGTTACCTTTACATCGCCTTTGCCCAACGCTGCCTTCAGTTCGGCTTGCGTGGCGTTGTCAATCTTTCCTAAGCGAGTGAAGTTCCACGAGTTGGTATCATAGTAGATGACGAAGTTATGTCCCTGATAGAGGATGAGGTCGCCCGGACCGGTCGTGGTCTGCCGGTCGTTGCGCGGCAGGTGGAGGCCGAGCGAACCTACTTTCTCCATATTGGCATAGTCTTCCATTTTCACAGTAATGTCGCCCTTGGCAAGCTGTTCTTTTAGGGCTTGAGTGGACGAGTTATCCACCAATGTGGCGGTAAATGTCTTTCCTCCTTCGATGGTCAGTTCGATAGTGTTACTTTCCATATTTACTTTCGTTTGATTGTCAGATATATTTTGTTGCGTCTGGGCTGTCATTGCAAGAATAGACAGCAGCAGGCATGTGGCTATAATCAGTCTGTACATACGCGTCGTCAATCCATACTAATCAGTTTATATTGCTGGGTCCCCGGACCGATGGAGATGTTCTTTGTGCCTTCCGCCTTCCATCGGAAGCCGGGTTTCCCCGACCGCATCCATGGTGTTCACGGTGGCGATGAGCGTGAATCCGTGGCTTTCCGCTGCCCGGAGGTGGACGGCAGTATTGGAGCATCCGCCTTCGTATGCCGTGTTGTTCCCACAATAGTTCCGTTTACCCTCCGCACGAGGTCTTCAAGCTATGATGGCCTGTGCCATATGGGGTGCAGCAGATTCTTCAGTTTCTGGCTGCTGTGTTTTTTCGTTCTCATTGTTCTGCAAACAGGCGGCCATGATAACAGACAATGCCAAAACCAAGACCGATAATAAAGTCCGTTCCATATCCGTATCTTTTTGATGCGTCACTTTATCTTTTCTTGTCAGATAGCAGTACATTGCTTACCCCGACGTTATCCAATTCGTTTTCCTTGAGCAGCTCTTTGGGCAGTTTGGCGGCTTCTACTGTAATTATCGGCATATCTTTTGGGTTTTAATGGTTATGATTTGTCGTTGTCCATACTTAAATCATCGGCATTTCCCACGAGCCGCGTGTGTCCACGCCCGTTTCTTCTGCTGCGGCTTCCATCCGGCTGATTTCTTCAGCCGAAAGCGAAATGCGTGCTGCCGTTACCGCATCTTCCACTTGCGACACCTTCGTTACTCCAATGATAGGTGTGGTACCTTTGGCAATCGCCCATGCCAATGCAACCTGTGCAGGTAAAACAGCGTGCTTCTCGCCGATGCTGCGCATTACCGATACTAATTTTTCTATCTGCGGCAAAAGCGGGTTATAGGTTTTCCCACGCTGGCTGTCTGCCGGAAGCGGGTGTTGTGTGTCGTATTTGCCGCTCAACGCCCCCTGTTCCAACACCATGTATGCCCAGAAGTCGATGCCGTTCTCCTTGCAGTAGTCCAGTATACCGGCCTTTTCGGACGAGCGGTAGAGCAAACTGTAATGGTTCTGCACGGCGGACACGTGTACACCTTCTGCCGACAATATTTCTTCGGCGCGTTTGATTTGCGAGAGGTTGTGGTTGGAAACCCCCACACGGCGCACTTTCCCGCTCTTGACCAGGGGAATCAAGAGAGGAGTCCAGCGTTCCACGTCTGCCGGATTGTGAATCCAATACATGTCGATATAATCCGTGCCGAAACGCGACAGGCTGTCCTCGCACATGGCTTCCATCGGATTTGCCGTACTTTCGTCGGCTATCTGCGGGGTAAACTTGGTGGAGATAAGCACATCTTCACGTTTGCACGGTTTAGTGAACGATGCCAGAATATTTTCTGATGCTCCCATGCCGTACACCACGGCAGAATCCCACAGGTTCAACCCGTTCTTCATTGCTGCGTCAAATACAGGGCGCAGTTCTTCCGTGCCTACGTTGTTGCCAAACACTTGGTCGCCGCCGACCGTTCCTTTGCCCCATGACCATGTGCCTAATGCGATTGTCTGATAATTGTTCTTGTTCATATTATACAACATTTATGTGGTTAACTTATTTTTGTGTCCGGTTACATGTGTTCGAACCGCACATCCGCTATGTTGCCGGAAACACGGAAGAGGGAGATGCCGTTGTCGTCGATATGCCCTATCGGGATGAGTCCGTTGTTGTCGGGTCCGTCTTCATAGAAGATGGCGACATCGCCCCATGGCGCATAGAGCTTGATGTCTCCTGCCACGGTTGCGCCGCCCCTCGGCGAACCTTCTGTTTCCAATGCAGGGGCGGGATAGAAGATTTTCTCCTCGCCGGCATAATCCTCAAGCGTCACGGTCAGGGGCAGGCGGGCAAGGAAATCGCGTGCGGTGGGATTGTCCAATAGAGTAGCTGTTGTCGATTGTTCGCCCACGGTAATACGGATGGACAAGCTTGTTTCTTCTTTACCGCCTGATTCCCGATTGACACCGAGCTGTTCAAGCCATGCCGGAATACGGTTCTCCATGTCGCCAAGGGTACTTGACGTGAGATGCAGGGGCTCGGCAAACGTGGCATCGGGGACAAGCGAGGCGGCTTCCCTTTCCGAAGTGCTTATGCCGCTGCTTCCGCTGCTGGCAAAGAGGGCAATGCGTTTTCCTGCCAGCAGGTCGGCATGGCTGTGCAGGAACGACTGCATTGGGGTAGCTATGTGCCCGAACCAGATGGGATAGCCGATGAACACAATATCGTAATCGGCAAAACTCTCCACAGTCGTGGTAATAGCGGGGTAATTGCTTTGCCCGATGGCATTCAGTTCCTCTTGGGCGCGGTCGAGCATGGTATTATAGTCATTATCGTAAGGTGTTTCGGGAACGACTTCTACCATGTCGCAGTCTAATGCGGACTGAATGGTTTGTGCCATGCGTTCCGTGTTACCCGTGCGGGAACAATAAAGGACAAGGTAACGTCCGTTGGTACCGTCCACATTGTTGTTTCCTTCTTCAGCCTCTCCTTCCTCGGGAGGTGTCTGTTCTTGTCTGTCGGCAAAGGGGGCATCCTCACTGCAAGCTGTGTCAAAAACAAGGGTTGCCAACAGCATCAACGGAAGTAAAAATAACTTTTTCATATTATCTTCGTTTTTTATTTTCCACATTGCAAAGATATGGAGGTACAAGGTGCAGCATGATACCCATATCCTCGGCATTTGTATCGAATTTACAGAATTTATGGCGACATCCTATCAAGGGGCAGACATCCCTCCGATAGTACCAATTCTGTGGAATTTGCACTGTCTGAGCCTCTGACAATAGCAATCCTGTCGGAGAAACACTGTCTGAGCTGATGACAGGGTTCGCGAAGCCGTAGACGCGTTTCGGTGGAGGCGGGGACGGCACTTGTCCGTACCGATTGTCCCCATTCACGATATTTATTCTTGATATTCTTCCGAAGTTACTTTTCCGCACCATTCAAGAAGGACATGGACAGCAGAATAAAAATTATACTTAACTTCAAGATTTGCATATTCTATAAACTTACTTACCCATTACCTTCTTTATCAGCACCAGCAGATTGGGGATGTCCAACTGTTGCGGGTATTTTACCATATATTTGCCGCACCTATGCACGACGAGGCAGGAGCGCCACGCTGCACGGGTAACATGGAGACGGTGTAATTGCCATAGCCCTGTTCTTGTGTGTATACGTAGGCGAATATGTAGCCGATGGCGACGTTTAGCAGATAAGGGATGCACTGGTGGTTGTCCGTGCAGTCGATGTATTCCGGCGCATGGCGGTAAGCGTAGAATTTCCTTTTCGGTTTTATGAATCTTTCAGTGACTTGATACTGTTCCCAAAAGTGTGTCTTGCTATGTGGAACGTTTTTTCGACAATAAACTGCTCGATTTTCTACTGAAAGAGCGCGAGGTTGGTCGTATTCGTAATCTGGGGTTTTCATATCATGGTAACGTCAAGGCTTTCGACTATTTGCTCTCCCGTCATGACGAGTTCCGCT
>CASDZK010000070.1 GCA_949286165.1 uncultured Alistipes sp. | reverse complement strand
AGCAATACTTTTCATTTCCTCGTCGGTCAGCGTAAAGTCGAAGATGTCCGAGTTCTGCCGCATACGTTCCACATGCGTGCTCTTGGGAATGGCGACGATGCCCCGCTGCGTGAGCCAGCGCAGTGCCACCTGTGCGGCGGTTTTCCCGTAACCTTTACCGATGGAGGCGAGCCGTTCGTTCTTTACCACGCCTTCGGCCCCCTCTCCGCCGAGCGGCCCCCATGCCATCATCTTCGTGCCGTGTTCCGCAAGAATCGGCTCGATGCCCTGTTGCTGGACGAGCGGATTGCATTGCAACTGGTTTACCATCGGCTTGATGTCCACATAGTGGGCGAAGTCGTAGAAACGTCCTGCCTGGAAGTTGCTTACTCCGATGGCACGCACCTTGCCTGCGCGGTAGGCTTCCTCCATCGCCCGCCACGAGCCGAACACGTCGCCGTATGCCTGATGGATGAGCAGCAGGTCGATGTAGTCGGTCTTCAGCTTGCGCAGGCTCTCGTCGATGCTTGCCGCCGCTTTCTCTTCGCCGGCATTCGAAATCCATATTTTCGTTACCAGGAAAATGTCCTGCCGGGGAATCCTGCTTTTGCTGATGGCGTTTCCCACTCCCTCCTCGTTGAAGTATGCCTGCGCCGTGTCAATCAGGCGATAACCTGCGTTCAGCGCATCACTGACGCACCGTTCACATTCCTGCGGGGCGACCTTGAACACTCCGTAGCCCAATAGCGGCATTTCCACGCCATTGTTCAGTTTGATTGTCTGCATGGTCTTATTTGTTTTTTTGATTATTGAAACTTCTTTCCTGAATGCCATGCCTGTCCTACACTGTCGCCGACTGCACGATAAATCCGAGCGGAAGAGTCAAAAATTATAGGCTTGAGCCTGGCAAGGTCGACCTTGCCTTCGGCATTGAGAATGCTCTCATCGGCACTCCAGTTCACGACTTCGCCTACCACACGTGCACCGCCACCGGCGTTTTCTTCCATTTCAACGACACGGCACTCCAGCGTGAGCTTGTATTCGTTGATAATCGGGGCATCCACATTGGGGCTGGGAGTTACGGTAAACCCGGCACGTTTCACTTTGTCAGGAACCTTGTTCCCGCTTACCAGTCCGAAATAGTCTGATTGTGCCATATTCTCCTCCGTAGCGAAGCTGACCGTGAATGCTTTTTTCAACTTTATATTTTCTGTTGTCTTGTGCGCCCCCAAATCGAAAGTGATTTTATTGTAATCGCACTGGCCGCCCCAGGCCGCCATCATCACGTTCGGGACCTGATGCTCGTCATAGGTCGTAATCATGATGCAGGGCTGCGGTGTCATGACCGGGTGCTGTGTGCTGAAATTCCGGCGTCCGGGCACATCCTTTATTTTTTCTTGTCGATTCGTGTTCATGTTTATATTATTGGATTTATTACTTTCATGGCAGGCTGTCAATACCGACAGAAAGGCTGCTGCCGTAATTATTGCTTTTTTCATATCGTCTTCTTGTTGATTTAACGTCTTGATGATTGTATTTTCTGTTTCTATCGCTTATCCTTCTGTGCTTCCCAAAAGCGGACAGCCTCTGCTATCCATCCTTCAGCCACCGTCCCCGAGCCCAACCCGAAGCCGTGGGGAAGCCTGTCGTAAGCATGAAATTCTGTCGGGATGCCGAGGCTGGAAAGGCTTTGCAATCGTCGTTGCATGGTGCGCCATGGGGCGATGCCGTCGCCGGTGCCGACACAGGCGTATGTCGCCGCGTCTTGCGGGCTGACCGTGTTGTAACCTGTATATTGCATGATGACGGCCGAGGCTTGCGGTATATCTTCGCGTCCGGTCAGTTGGCGGAGGTAGTCCGCATTGCCGAGCACTGCCGCCATGCGTGCTCCTGCCGAACCGCCCCAGAGGGAATAGCCGGAGGCGCTTACGCCCAGTTCGTCGGCATGGTCGCAGATATGGGTAATGGCGCGGGCAAGGTCTTCATAGGCATTGTCCGGACGGTAGATGAGCGCGAAGGCGTTGTAGCCGAGTTTGGAGAGCTCGAGGGCATGGGGAAAGCTGTCGTGCATGGCTCCGACATAGGCGAACGCACCGCCGGCATTGCAGACGGCGAAGGGCGCACCCGGATCTCCCCGGAAGAAGAACAGCCCGGTGTCGCGCTTTTGCGGATCTTCCTGTTTCTCGGTTTCTGTATAGATGTCGAGGAATACGTTGCCGGCATGCGCCTTCAGGTAATTGCAGATCTCGACGGTCTTGTCCGGGTCTATGTAGTTGTACCAGACCAGGCGCAGCTGTTCCAGGGTCTCGCCGCTCCGGTAACCTTCGTTCACGGGGAAAATCAACCGTCCCCAGTCGTCGAAGGCCGGGTCGTTCATAACTTCGCTGATGCGGCTTGTGCGGGTAAAGGAGTGTCCGGTTTCAGCCGGGAAGAAGAACGGCAGGGCGTTATAAACAAACTCCACGACGGAATTGTAATCGTGCAGTCCTCCCTCTCTCTGGTGGTAAGAGAAATTATGCGGGGTAAAAACGTCGGTCAGTTGCATGCAGGCCATCGCCTGATTATGGGTCTGATAAAAGCGCGCATCCTGTGTCCCCACGGCGTGCCATACGTGGAAACCGTTGTCCGTTCCGTAAGGCGATGCCTGAACTGTCGAAGCCAGGAACTGCGCCGTCTGCTCCGGAGCCGTCTGTCCGCCAAATGTCGTGACATGCCAGCTGTCGCCGCTCATCGGCAGGAAGAAACGTTGCAGGTCGAAACAATACTCAAAGATATACCATGTCGTGACGCTGCCCAAAGAGAATCCTCCGAAAGCCCTATGGTCGCGCGATGCCACGATACCCGCCCGGTCCGTCGTCTCGGCGTATGTCGAGAAGCGGCTTTCGACGGCAGGAATCAGGTCGTTCTCGTATTTGTTGCGGAATACGGCGATTTCCTCGCACGACTCGCCCCAGTCCTTTGCCCGGTTATCCCTGTCCCAAGTCGGAGATACCACGATGACGGGTTTGCAGTCTCCCTGCTGGATCATCCAGTCCAGTATGTTCTTCTGTGCGCCGTCCAATGTTGCAAATGTTTCCTCCGCCGTACCCGTCCATCCGTGCATCAGATAGATGACATCGTATGAGCGGCTTTCGTCATAGCCGTACGGGAGATACACGTAGGCCGGTTTTCGTGTCGCAGGTCGGTCATCGCGGGTATAGTCTTTCGAGTCGTACTCTATCCTCACGACCTGTCCCTGCTCGGTCGCTTCCGAAAAATATTGGTCGGGAACAGCCCGGGTCATCTGAATCTGAAAACTGTCGTTGTCGGTTGTTCCGTTTCCGTTCATATCCGTCGGGATTTCTGTCTTTTCCGTACAGGCACAAAATCCTGTCGTCAAGGTCGCCATTATAATTGCAATACAGGTCATTCTTCTCATCGTTTCATGTAATTATACGGCTGCAAAGTTCGATATAATCCTTGTGCCGCCTATTACACTAATTACTGCAAGAACCTATATTTTTGCGGTTAGTTTACCGGTGGCTCCTTATCCCCGGTACTCCGTCGGACTTACACCCAAATGCTGCTGCACATAACGGCTGAAATAGGCAGGCGACGAGAAACCGAACATGTCGGAAATGTGCGTGAAGGTCAAAGACTTGTCGCGGAGCAAGCGGGAAATGTCGAGGACGGTGTAACGGTTTATCCAGTAGTTGGCAGCATAACCGCTTATCTTCCGGGAAACTTCGGACAGGTATTTGGGAGTTACGCACAGTTTGTCGGCGTACCAGTTTACCTCACGGTGTTCGCGGTATGTCCCGTTCTCCAGCATATTGAGGAAGCGGCTCATGATGGCAGCGCTTTGCAGCGGGATGTTGTCCACCCCGTAAAGATGGGAATGGAAATCGAAGAAATCGATTATAAGCATCTGTATGGAGGCTATCAGCAAGTCGCGGCGAAAATGATGGCCGGTCTGCGCCAGCCGCGCTTCCACCATTTCGAAATCCTTGCGGCACTGCTCCCGTTGTCCGGCATCCAGTCTCATGATGGGATTGAGGAACAGAGCAAGTTGGCCTTTCATGCCGTAGTTGCTGAGCGGTGTGGATAGCACTATAAATTCAGAGGTAACGTATATTACCTTTACCCGGAAATCGTCCGCCGGGCGGATGCGTTCCACCAGTTTCCCTTTGCGGACAATCATCAGGTCGCCCGCTTGCAGCTCGCGTTCCTCTCCGTTGTATTTCAGTCTGCAACTGCCTGCCAGACAAAGGGCGTGGGCCAGATAATCGCTGTAAACCTCCCGGCCCAGTCCGTCCAGGGTGTCCTTTATGATAATATTTTCCGTTTCTCCCATATCCTCGCTTTTTTGTTGCTTCTGCAAATATACATACTTCAGGTTGATAACTCCTTTAAACCATTCTGAAAGGCTTTCCTTTTTTGCCCAATAAATGCAAAAAAGGAAATATAGGCATCTCCTACCGTAATTCTTATAATGAGTCTGTCTCCCGACTACCGTAATTTTGCAACGGTATAATGAGAATCAGAATATGAATTACAGAACATTGGGACTGAGCGGACTGAGAGTGTCCGCCATAGGATTGGGATGCATGGGCATGAGTCACGCTTACGGCGCGCCGGCAGACAGGCGGGAAATGACCGAACTGTTGGCCGATGCGGTGGATATGGGCTACACGTTTTTCGACACGGCTGAATCATACGGCACCGCCGCCAATCCTCATGACAATGAGGAATTGCTGGGAGATGCCCTCAGGCCTTTCCGGGACAGGATAATCTTGGCGACCAAATTCGGAATTTCGTTTGAGCATCCGGATGCACCCGGTACGCACGCCGTCATCACGGATTCGCGTCCGGAAACGATACGCCGTGCGGTCGAAGGCTCCCTGCGGAGGTTGCAGACCGACCATATCGACCTTTATTACCAGCACCGCACCGACCCGAAGGTAGAGCCGGAAACGGTGGCATCCGTGATGGCCGACCTGATAAAGGAGGGCAAGATTCTCCATTGGGGACTTTCGGAAGCAAGTGCGGAATATCTGCGCCGGGCGCACAGCGTATGTCCCGTTACGGCGATACAGAACCGTTATTCGATGATGGCGCGGAGGAACGAGTCCCTTTTCCCCGTCCTTGAAGAACTGGGCATCGGTTTCGTGGCGTTCTCTCCGCTTGCCAACGGTCTGCTCTCCCGGTATTATGCGGAAAACGACCGTTTCGATGCGGCTAACGATTATCGTGCCTCCATGCCCCAGTTTCAGAAGGAAAGTTTCGGACAGAACAAGGCGTTGTTCGCTCTCCTTGACGAACTGGCGGAGCGGAAGCACGCCACGCCCGCACAAATCTCCCTTGCCTGGATGATGTGCAAGAAACCGTGGATAGTACCCATTCCCGGCACCCGTAAATTGTGCAGGCTGAAGGAGAATATCGGAGCGGCGGACATCCGCTTCTCCGCCGAAGAAATAAGGGATATGGACGCAGCCCTTGATGCGATGCACATGAGCGAAGTGTTCCGCGGTTCTCCTGTAAAGAGCAGAGAAATATGAAAAGGGGGATTTTATCATCGATATGCGTACTGTCTGTATTATGCGGTACGGTCCATGCCCGGCAGGTTGACGCGCTGAGTGTTCGCCAGCAAGATATTGTTGCCATCGCCTCTTATACGGGTAATGGAGATTGGGCAGGGCTGAAGATCTCTCTTGCCCGAGGATTTGATGACAGCATGACAGTTCATGAAATCGAGGAGGTATTGGCGCACGCCTGTGCCTATTGCGGCTTTCCGCGCAACCTGCGGACATTGCAAACTTTCGCTTCTGTGTCGGATGAACGTCGGGTGCCGGGTGTTGCGGATGTTGTGGGCCGGGAGGCGTTGCCTGTCGCTGATAAACGGGACAAATATACGCGTGGTTCGGAAATCCTTTCCCGGTTGAGCGGTGTCCCTGCGGATGCTTCCCAAGCGGATTATGCCGAGTTTGCTCCTGTCATTGAGCGATACCTGAAAGAACATCTTTCTTGTGACATCTTCGAACGCGATGTGCTGAATGGTCAAGAGCGCGAGCTGGCTGCCGCGTCCATACTTGCCGCCACGGGAGGTGTTGAACCGATGGCACGCGGCCGCATGGGAGTATGTTTGCCCCAGGGCATCACTGCTTCCCGGGTTCACGAACTGCTGGATATCATGGCAAAGCATATAAACCGGGGAAAGGCCGGTTCCGTATGTCGGGTATTGAATGAAATGACCGATGATTAATCTGAATCGAATAAAACAGTTAGCCAGAATTTACAACCGAAATAAAAGATAGAAGAGTATGAAAACAAGAATCGTCACATTCATTGCATTGTTAATCATGGGAGGCACCAGCCTGTATGCACGGGAGAACAAGACATTGGTCGCTTATTTTTCATATAGCGGCAATACGCGCGAGATCGCCGGTTACATCAAGGACCTGACTGGTGGAGAGTTGTTCGAGATACAGACCGTCGAACCGTATCCTGCTGAATACGAGCCGTGTACGGTAGTCGCCCGAAAAGAGATGGAAAGCAATGCGCGTCCGCCCGTCAAAGGTAAAGTGAATGATATCCGGCAATATGACACGATATTCATCGGTTGTCCGAGTTGGTGGCATACCGCACCGATGGTTGTCTTGACTTTCCTTGAAAGCTACGATCTGTCCGGCAAGACCGTCATTCCTTTTTGCACTCATGAGAGCAAGGAAGACGGTGCTTTTGCCGCTATTGAGAAAGCGACGCCAGACTCCAGGCATCTAAAAGGTTTTGACTGTTTCGGACATGCGGTCGGATCTGCCAAGCCCAAAGTGGAAGCATGGTTGAAAGAGATTAAAGTCATAAAATAAAAAAGTTGCAGCAAACAAAAACGATATATGTATCCGCAAATTATTTGTCACATAATGGGTTCCGTCGATGGACGGCTGCTGACCGACCGCTGGACGGAACCGTTCGATGGAAAAAGCAAAGGCGAGCTGCTGGGCATCTATGCAGCTGTTGGCCGCCGCTTGAATACCGATGCATGGATGTTCGGAAAGAACACGTTGTGTGAAGGCTTTTTCCCCAAGAAATTCCATATACGGGACACCACGCCGCTTGCCCGTCCTGTGCCGTATGTTGCCGGGAGGACTTCTCCCCGCCTCTTTGCGGTCGTCGATCCGGAAGCGGACATTCTCTATGAATCCTCGGCCGTAAGGGGCGACAGCATCGTCACTATTTTGCCCGAAACGGCTTCTGCTTTCTACCTGGAATATCTCCAAAAGAGGGGAATATCCTATCTGTTCGCCGGCACAAAAGGCAACAATCTCCATGCGGCCATGCAGACCTTGTCGGAAACCTTCGGCGTGGAGTCGCTCTCGCTGCAAGGCGGAGGCATTATCGACGGTGCTTTCCTGCAGGCCGGATTGACTGACGAGCTGAGCCTTGTCGTCTATCCGGGCATAGACGGGTCGGCATCATCCCCCTCCATCTTCGAGTATATCGGGAAAGAACAAGCGCCGGCACGCGGGCAAAGCCTCGAACTGCTGTCGGCTGAAACGGTGCAGGACGGGGTTGTATGGTTAAGGTATAGATTTCATAAGGGGGAACGGATATGAAAAGAGGGAACGGGAGAGAATGGCTGCAACGGGCGGCGGCCTGCCTTGTGTCATCGGTTGTGTCGGCCCGCATTCCTCACTGCCTGTGGAGGAGATAATGAACCTCTGCCGGGACCTGAACCCTGCGAAGAACCGGACAGCGGCGAACCGACGGGTCCGGCCCCGCAAGTGTGGATGACAACCGATTTGTCTGCCGCCGGACTGCTTGCCATAGCCGTAGCGGGGCGCACGTGGTGGAATATGCGGAGCGCATCGGGATGGGAAAAAGGAACTACGGGGCGGTTCGGATATAAAGACAAGAGAGGTCAGGCGGAACAGAATGGCCCTTACGCATTTATCTTCATGATATTGTTAAGATGCATAATGTCTGTATATTAGGATTATTCGTATCGTTGTCCGGAATATACCGACAATACGTCCGTCCTGTCCGTCATTCCCTGCCGGTCTGCTTGTAACTGTCGTGGGGTAAATCATCCGTCACGACTTCCAACGTACCGCCTTTTACCAACTCATGGAAAGGCAACCGAAAACCGTTCAACGGTTTGTCGTTCCATACGAACTGCCGGGCATAAGGCTGTGATTGGCCACGGGTCGTGATGGTCAGTTCTTTTCCGGGATAATACGTTTTGTTTAGCCGGATCGTTATTGTGTCGAACAAAGGCGTTCCCAGGGCAAACGACGGATCCGCATCTGTCAGCCCTTTCACATCGAACAGTCCCATGGAGGCGAGTACATACCACGCGCCTAATTGACCTTGATCCTCGTCTTGGCCATACCCATATCCGTGAATGCCTTCCGTCCCGTAAAACTCGTTCAAAATGGCCCGTACCCACTTTTGTGTTAAAGAGGGGCGCCCCGCCTCGTTGAATAACCATGAAATGTGTAAACACGGCTGATTCCCGTGATTGTACAGCGTTTTTAAACCCGCAAACGCGTCGATATTCGTTCCTCCCCCGAAAACGACCTTGCGTGACTGGGTAAAAATACTGTCCAAACGAGCCGTAAAAATATCCTTGCCGACTTTGGAAACCAGCGTCTTCACATCATGAGGCACATAGAACGTATATTGCCAGGCATTTCCTTCCTGAAAACCGCGCCATACCTCCATCGGATCGAAACGATCGACAAAACGGCCATCGGCTTTTTTCGGACGGATGAACCCCGTTGAAGCGTCATAAAGGCGTTCCCACCCTTTTGATAAAAACATCAACCGACGATAGTGTGCAGTATCGCCCCGTTGTTTCGCCCATTGTGCGACAGCCCATGCACTGTAAGAATATTCCAGCGTATGCGAAGCGGAAAAACGATAGGATTCAGCTATTCCCGCGCCTTTCTCCTGATGAGGGACGTACCCGTACCGAAGAAAAGTATCCGTATCGATCTTGCCGGCTCCGAGCGGACGGTTTTTTCCATCCAGTTCATTCTTCAAACAAGCCTCGTAAGCCAACTGCGTATCGAAATCCCGAATGCCGCACTGGTAGGCCGCCGCAATAATCGTACTCAACAAGTTGGTGCCCACTCCGGAGACATACCGGCTATTGGCCACTCCATCGGCTAACCATCCTCCGTCTTTGTAGATTTGCAGATGACTGCTGATATAGTCTGACATATAGTCCGGATAAGCCAATATCCACAGTTGGGAGAGGTTCCATTGTCCTCCCCAAATCCCGTCCGTATTATACAGGTTATAAAGGGGCTTTCCTCCTTTCATCGGCAGCTGCCCGATGCTGCCGTCGTGACGCGGATAAGCGCCGTTCGCATCGCTTGCCAGCCCGCGTCCCAGCAAGGCGTGGTAAAGACCGGTATAAAACTTTATTTTATCTTGCGTGTTATCGGTCTCTACCCGGATACGGCCCAAATAGTCTTCCCAGGTTTGTCGGGCCGCCTCTTTGGCCTGCTCGAACGAAAGATTATCCGCCTCCCGCTCCAAGTTCAGCCGCGCATTGGCTATTGAGGTATAAGACAATCCGACTTTTACGGTAACCGATATCGGTTCTTGCGAAGGGAAGGTCAGGTACAGACCGGCGCCGATTCCTTGTATTTCTCGCGCATCAGCCTGTCGGCTGTTTCCTGTAAAAGTGCCGAAGGCCTGGGGTTTGTGATCCAAAACCGCAGAGAAATACATGCGGACATCGGCCCCGTTCTGATATTTTTGGACATATTTCGGTTCTGTAATTACCCAGCCTTCCGCATGTCCGTCTTCCGTATAAGAGACGAAAGCATCCTTGACAGCTCCGCTTTCTCCCTGCCGGTTTCCGATGTCAAACAAGAGATGGTTTGCCTTTCCTTCCGGAAAAGAGAAACGAAAAAAGGCGACGCGTTTCGTTGCGGTCACTTCGCTCTTGATCTGGTAATCATCCAACAAAACCGAATAATAGCCCGGTTTCGCCACTTCATTCTCACGCTTGAAAGCCGAACGATACCCGACTTTCACGCTATCGGCGGGCGAACCGGGAACCGTTACCAATGTTCCGTTGGTCGGCATCAGAACAATGCCTCCCACCTGAAACTCATGCAGACAGGGAAAGCCTTCAATCGAGGTGTCGCGATAGTCATAACCGGTTGCCTCCCATCCCCATTTATTCCCTAAACTGGCGTTCGTGGCAGGACCGGGTTTGGCCAATCCGAAAGGCAGCGCGCCCGGTGCGAAATGAAACCACCGGCAATGAGCCGTCCCGATACGGGGTTCTACATATTGAATCAAGTCCGTATCCGAAGCGGCTTCTTCTGGCGTCGTACACGAAAAAAGGCCGAGGCCCGTTGCTAAAATTGCAAGAACTATTTTATCGTTACTCATGGTTTATTTATATAAGTTAAACCGAGGTCACAGCGACCTTGAAAAGTTGTGGATAGCTGATAATCAATGTATAAAGTGCTTGTGAGTGCCCTTGTTTTTTATTCTGTAAACTCTGTATGCTCTATTTACCTGTTAAATTCGACTTTCAATGTCATTTGCCCGTAAGGTTTGATCGTGAAAGCTTCTTGTATGTCCTCGCCTGACGGGATTTCTTCCAACGAACAACGGCGAATTCGGGAGGGTTGTTTACCCGGATAAGATAAATTAACGGTTTCCTCCTGATCTGACATTGAACGTAAACGGACGATTAATACGTCTTTTTGGTCCGTTGACTTCAGGATTGTTGCATAGACCGACTGATTATCGACTGACAAAATTGGGGTTAACTGCGGATCCTTATCTGCCATCACATGGACCAACGGTTGGGCTTGTTCCAAACCAAACCGGTTCGATTCGACTATATTAAAGTCTTGATGCGGATATAAACGGTAACGGAAAGTAACCGGACCCTCTTGCGTTGTCGGGAAATTGGTGTGCCAATGGTTATTCATTACCCAGGAATAGATGGTTGAACTTGGTTGTAAAGTTTTTATCCAAGGGCCTTCCCCTCCCCAACCTAAGGAGATATTGGCTGAACGGCTTCCGTATTCGAACAAAGGGGCATCCAGTGAACACCATGTGATGCCGTGCGTGTCGTTTGAAATGTCTAACCAACGCTGAAGTGTCAGCCAGTTTCGGTTTCCTTGCTTCCACTGGTCTTTCTCCACTTCCATAACCCCCCAGGGTATATCGACTCTTGTTTTAGATTGCGGTATCTGGAATCCGAAACCGAAATGAATACCGTCTTTTTCCAACCAGGGTAGTTTATCCACCACATTTGTGATCTCTACCCAAGGCAATTCAGCGATCAAGCGGACAGAACGGGATACTTTCCGGCATCCTCTTGCCTTCGATTCGATTCTGATCTCCGCAACCAAAGGGCCGTTCTCCACGATCGAGATGGTTTGTATCGTATCTGTTTGCGGTAAATCCTTATTGGCAGGAAGCCAAGCGAAGGAGTTTGCTCCGTTATCTACAGACGGATCAATATAGTTGTAGGCTTCTCCTTTCCTCTGTAAAGAGACAATATTCCCTGTCTTTTCATCGATCTTGACTTGCAAAAACTCGTTTTCCAAAGTGGTTCCCTGAATCTTGCAAGAACCTTGTGCCGGATTTTCCCCTTCCACAACCCGATAATGGGCAGAACCTAACGCCGGAACTTCTCTGGCCAAAAAGAGCAATTCGCCTGTGGATAGGCGTTGTGATGGTACCGTGTTCCCTTGTTCGTCTATCACTTTGTCCCCTTTCGTACTTTCTGAGGGGTTTAATGTAACTACTCCGCTATGTGTCCACGTATGCGTATTAAAGACAGCGATACCTCCGTTCGCCGGACCTTCTTTCGGTCCTAAAGCACCATTCGACTTATCGGTTGCCGGAGCGAGAGCTTCATTCAGAACTTGAATTGAACGGTCTTCCGCTTCATGGAAATACGACTGCTTGACTTTCCAGATGGCATCCTGGAAAAATGGTTCCGAAGGATTCTCGAAACACCAGGTGTGTTCCGAGCCTAACAGGATATACCGCCAGGCTTCGTCAAACTCATCTCTCGGAGCCGCCTTCCCGTTGGCCAGCATGCTCCAGACTGTTTCGGCCTGCGAAACCCGTTCTTTGGCATTCCGATTCATGGCTGTTAGCCGTGCTGCCGTGCCCAAACCATCTGTCCAATATTCCGTATAGTCTCCTTTTATGACGGGTAAATCTTTACCATACTTTTCTTCAATCATCGACATAATCTCATGTCCGCCGCAAATTCGTATTTTCGGATAGGCATATTTCGTATTCCATGCCTGAACGGCGTAGGGTACATCTGCGTCCAACGGGTTGTTATCCCACAAGGACCAAGACAAAACCATAAAATCATAAGGGTAGTTGTCTTTTTCCAATGCAACCAATTTATCCGTGAAATCGACATCTGCTTCGCCGGTCTGGATACGAAGAGGTACTTTCGCCTGGTCCCGTTGTCCGAACCAAGGACGGCCCGTCTCCGACCCTTTCCCCATACTGCCACTATTGGCATACTTTCCCGGTTGGAGGAACAACACCTTCGATTCGCCATCCGGACCGACCCACCAGAACGGTTTCCCGTTCAAATTGGCATGGGCGTTTCCCGCACGATCCGAATTCGGCCATGAAATGATGTACTTTATACCCTCCTGAGCCATAACCGGGATCAAGCCCCAGGTAATGCCTGGAATATCAAACTGTTGGAAAACATCTATCGACTGTCCGCTTAACCGTTGCATTTTCCGAGAGAATTTGAATACATGGAATAACTCTTCATCCAGACAAATACTAGTGTTCAGGTTTAGATAGCTGGCATCCATGGCGATACGTCCGTCTTTCAAGGCTGCAATTAACTCGTCCCGGACTTCCGGTTGGGTGTTCCATAATCGTTCGACCGGCCAGGAAACTTCCGGATTCCAGACAAAACGGGCGCCATCGACGTGCCCTTTCGTCTCGTTGCCTAACTTCATGCCTTCCAATACATTGTTTTTATGTAACGCTTCCACGTTCCGGTGCGTATTCGTATAGCCAATATCCACATGAGCATGATTATACAGATATACCGTCCAATGCCGCATGGGGGTAACGGTTAGTTGCTTTTTATACTGTTGACGCCCACAATGGACGGTTAACGTTACTGACGAAGTTTCCCGAGTCGGCACACCCGCTGGTAGCAGAACCTCCACCTTTGTCGAGTCAGTTGCGTCAATTTGGTACAGGTTCTTCTCCTTTCCCCCTTTTGAAGATACGTCAACCTGTAATGTGCCTTTCAATTTGTCGCCTTTCAAATATACGGAAATGATACGTCCCGGCTGACCATCTGTCCGGTATCCGTACAAAGGTTCTACCCGGCAATCTATTTTAGTCGGAGTAATTTCCGCCCATGCGACGGAGGAAAACAAACAGACTCCAATTGTACATAATAAACTGTTTTTTCCCATTTTACATTAACTTATTTTATGGTTAATTCCAATCGGCAGTTCAACTGCCGATTGGAAGGGTTTGTTTTGTTATAGAATTGCTTCCGCTTTCCGTTTTTCGCCTTCTTATTCCGGTTCCACTCCCCATGCCTTGTTCGGTTCCGGTCCCATCTCCAGCTCCAGCACGCCGCCTTTGATGAAATCGGCATGGGAAAAATGATAGGTGTTCAATGGCAAACCGTTGAGTCGGGCGGATTGTATGTACATATTTTCAGAGGAGTTGTTTCGGGTCCGGATGACGAATTTTTCTCCCGGGTAGTATTCGTTATCCAGCCGGATGGTTACCTCGTCGAAGAGAGGACTTGTGATATCGTATTGCGGGTTGCGCGAAGAGCCGCCGTCGAGCGAGAACAGCCCGATCGCCATCAAGGCGCTGACGCCTCCCATCTGTCCCTGATCCTCGTCATGGCCGCCATAGCCTCTGTCTGGAGTGACGGCGCCGTATGCCTGTTCCTTCACACGACGCACCCAATACTGGGTCAGCCACGGCTTTCCGGCATGTGAAAAGACATGGGCATTGGAGCAGCCGGGCTGGTTGGCATAGCTGACATAACCGCCGCCGTAGCCGTACACGAAATCGAGTTTTTCCGATTGTCTGAAAGCGAAATCCAGTTTGCTGCAAAGAGTGTCGTTTCCTCCCATCAGCCTGGCCAGTCCAGGGATGTCATGAGATATGCCGAACGTTGCCTGCCAGGCATTCGCTTCCACATAGCCTCTGCCGTTCAGCGGATCGGTATGGACCCATTGCCCGGAGGCGTCTTTCGGCAGAATCAGTCCTGTCTCCTCGTTGAAGGAGGCCGGCCAGCCGGCGGCCCGCTTATGAAAATAGTCCGAATCGCCCTTCTTGCCCAGCTTGGCCGCCATCTCTGCCAATGCCCAGTCCTCGAAGGCCCACTGGATGGTCAGCCCCGCATTGCCGGGACAATAGCCGTGACGGACATAAAAATCGAGTTCCCGATCCATGCCCAATGCCAGCATGCCGCCTTTGGAGTGGTTCCGTTTCATGGCCTTGAAAGCTGTTTCAGGGTTCCATTTTTTACTCAGCCCTTTCTGGAAAGCGCTCGTGATCAGGGACGTGGCCGGACAGCCGGACATGATATAGGAGTACCCGCCCGCACAAGGCCCGCGGGGAAGCAGTCCGCCGTTCGCATCGTATTCCAGCAGGGAAGCGGCCATATCGTCCTGCACGGAGGGATAAGCCAGTCCCCACAACGTATTCAGATTCCATTGGGTCAGCCAGAAAGCGTCCGAGTTATACATGTGGTGCTTCACTTTTCCCTGACTGTCCCTGGCCAGTCGGCCTGTCTGGAAACGGATGTTTTTCGTGACCGCCCCTTCACGGATTCCATCCGTATAATCCGGATATTCTCCGTTGAAGTCGTCCAGTTTATGCCTTCCCAACAGCACGTGCCACAAGTCGGTGTAGAATTTTATCTTCTGGTCATGACGTCCTCCCTTCACGTCGATTTTGCCCAACCATTCGTTCCATTCCTGTTGCGAGGCCTGACGTACCCGGTCGAAGTCCCAGTGATTGCACTCCTGTTCCATATTCTCCCAGGCATTGTCCGTACTGATGTATGAAATCGAAATTTTCATCTGCAACCGGTCGCCCGGCTCTACCCGGTAGTTCGCCTTTACGCCTGAAGTGGGGGCATCGTAATAGCTCATTCCCCGGTTTCTCGGCGTACACGTTTCCGTCCCCTTCCATTCGCGGATATCCGTGGCGCGTTCCCGGTCTGCCCATCCGTCCAAAGAGTTGAAAGGGGTTTCGAATGCCACGGCGAAATAGATCCGGACCACCTCCGGTCCTCCCCACAGTCGTCCGGTCGTATCGAAATAACCTTGCAGGCTGTTGTTCCCCTTTTTATGGACATGCGCATTGACCATCGTCGAAGTGCCGACATAGCCTCCCAGGTTCAGCAGCAGGTCTGCCATGTTTTCTTCCGTGTAGGTAAACCGGTAAAAACTGACACGGTCGGTGGCCGTTTGTTCTACCCAGACCTTGTATTTCTCTAAAAAAAGCCTGTGGTAACCCGGTTGTACCACCTCTCCCTGATGCAGGAAGGGGGATTTCCACTGTTCTTCTCCTCCGGTCGGATCGACATTCCCCGTAACCGGCATTACCGTCAAGCCGGAAAGCATCCAGCAGTGAATCTGCGGAAAACCCAATATCTCGGTCGAATTATAATTGTATCCGCCTCCGTACTGGTTTTTATTTCGGGTCAGAGGAGCCGCCCCGATCATTCCATAGGGTTGGTTGCCGGTAATAAAAAAGAAATAACGCCCGCGGGCTGTCTCTATGTAGGGATTGACCCAGGATACATAGTCCGGATAATCGTCCGGGGACGGAAAAACTTCGATTTCCGAAAGCCCGACATGGGAGCCGGCCGCATCCGTCACTTCAAAACGCACCCATTCCACGGTTCTGGCTTCAAACTCGACCTCTTTGGGAGTGCCGTCATTGGCTATGTTCCAGACATTGATCCTGCTGCCGTCACTGAAATGCAATACGCCTCCGGCCGTATGCGACTTTGTATCCGGCCGATCGTACAAAACAATCCTGTCGATGCTTACCGGACGTTCCCAGTCCAGCCGGATCCAGGGATAATCGATCTGGCCCCAAAAGGTTTCCGTACTGTTGGAGGCCCATTCTCCCTTGTCCGGAATCCGTATGAGCCGGTCAACCGCTTTGGAGGCGTCGTGAGCCGTGTCGATCGAAGAGGAGGCCGATACGCGGGCTTGTCCGGCTATGTTATAAGGGGTTGCCTTTATGGTCAACGGGCAACAGAACCACAAGACGAAAATGATTGACAGATACTTCCTCATGCTTATCTATTTATTTTTCTCATGTAACATCATCGATAGAGCTGCCAGATACAGCAGGCAAAACAGCAGTAAAGACAGACCGGCGGTCACTCCGAACCCGTCCGAGATGATTCCCATCACGGGGGGAACCAGTGCTCCGCCCGAAACTCCCATGATCATCAAGGCTGAAATTTCATTGCTCCTGTCCGGTTTGTGCTGCAAGGCATACGAAAACAGGATGGGAAACACGCTGGAACAGGCGAAGCCTACAACCGAAATCGAGGCGAAAAGCCCCCAGGGAACCTGGACGAACAGCAGGAAAAGAAATGCCAGAATCGCGACCCATACGCTTCCCCGAAAATACAAACGGGGTTTTATGCGTGTCAGCAACAGGGCTCCGGAAAAAGTTCCGATCGTACGGAAGGCGAAATACAGGCTGGACCCCAAACCTGCCGCGCTTAAAGGCATGTCTGTCCGTGCAATCAAATAGTTGGGAATGGTGGTGTTTAATCCGACATCGATCCCCACAATGAAAAGAATGCCTAAAAAGAGGACCCGAATCTTTTTGTCTTTAAGCATCGACAAAGTTGAGGAGAAGCCGGTCCGGACCTCCCCGCCGCGCTCGTCCTGCGGAATGCTGTAATATATCCAGAAGGTGGAAAGGACCGAAAGTACGGCGTACAACACGAAGGTCAGTTTCCAGTCGCCCAGGAAAGCGGCAGCCGCACCTGCGATGACGGGACCTAAAAAGGAAGAGATCGATTTTATGAACTGACCGAGCGTCAGTGTGCTGGCGACTTTGCCGGCCGATACGACACCGGCAAGCATCGGGTTCAGGGATACCTGAAGAATCGTATTGCCAATGCCAAGCATCGCAAAGGCGAACAACAGATTCAGGAACGAATAGGACAGAATCGGCATCAGCATCGCAACGGAGGTAACGGCCAATGCCGTGATAACCGTATATTTTTTCCCGATTTTTCCCATCAGCACGCCGGTGGGGATGGAAAATACGGCAAACCAAAGGAATACCGTCATCGGAAGCAGGTTGGCAGCGGTGTCGGAAAGTGCGAAATCCTCTTTTATGTAATTGGTCGCGATGCCGACCATATCGACGAATCCCATGACGAAGAAGCCGAACAGGATGGGATAGACGATACGATTTTCATGTCGTGTGTTCATGGGTATATGGCTTATCTGTTATCCAACTGGTTGAGGGCGTAGATATAGGCGCCCAGTGAGATGGAGCGGCTGGTCCCCTGACGGGTTACGGTAATGCCGGTCCGTTTGAAAGGATCGTACGAAACCTGGCGGTCGGAGCCGGGGACGGGGATTGGGCGGGACTGACCGCCGGCGAAAGAGGCGAATTCGTTTTCATCCTCCAGATTGAACACTTTCATCTGCAACCGGCTGAAAGTGCTTCCGTCCATCATGCCTGTCGATCCGTTCAGAACGTCGAGCATGGCCGGCAGTATGTATTTGGAGGCCCCGGAGAGTCCGCCTCCGATAACGACAATCCCGTCTATCAATGTCAAGGCGGCGGACAACGCCTCGGCCGCCATTTCGCCCAACTCGGCAAAAGTCTCCTGCGCGGCGTGCCGGTCTCCCGGAAGTTCCCCTTCCGCAATCCTGTAAATATCTTTGGGGGTCAACTCTTCCCGTTGTCCGGAACGTTCGGCGTAAACCCGTTTGACAGCCCGTATGCTGACGCTCTCTTCGATGATAAACCGGGGATACTTGGGGTTCCGCAGACACCACAGATCCCCTCCTGTCCCGTTGTCTCCCGACAACAGGCAGCCGTTTATTACCACGCCTGCCCCAAATCCGGTTCCTAACGTGACCCCTATCAGATTCCGGTACCGTTTGGCGCAACCGGCCTTCTCCAGGCGGCTGTTTATTTCGGGAAGCCTGCCGGTCAGGGCCTCTCCGTAAGCGAACAGGTTGCCGTCGTTGTTAATGAATACCGGTATCCCGAATTGTTCCTGCAAATAAGGGCCCAGGGCCACTCCTCCCCTGAAAGCCGGAAAATTGGGCAAATCGCCGATGATGCCGGCCTGATAATCGGCCGGTCCGGGAAAGGCGAAACTGATTGCCGCCGGCGGCTCCGGCAGCAAATCGCATATATGCCGGAACCCTTTCGTCAGGTTCTTCAGGCAACCGTCTATGTGAGTGGGTACGGATGGCAACGTGAACGGTCCGGCGATCTCTTCTCCTCCGGCAATAGCCGAAAAGACAAAGTTGGTTCCGCCGGCATCCAATGTCATGACAATGCGTTTTTCCTTTTTGTAATCCATCGCTTTATTATTGTTTGAATCGAACATACGCCTTGATTGTCCCGCATTTTTTTCCCGTGGATATGCCGCTCGGCGATATCGTGTATGCTCCCACGGAAGCGGGAATAATGAACGTTTCGGCATAGTGGACGATATACGGGGCGAATTTTCCGTCCGGACTTTCCACAACCAGCTCTTCTCCTTCTATGACGTTCAACACGTTTACTCCGTTTCCCGTATGGTGGAGTACCTTGCCGGTAAACCAGTGGCGGCGCGTTTCTATAAATTCGTTTTCATGCAGGCCGGTGCGTTCTTCGTACCAGCCCTCCCCTTCGGAAACTCGCTCTATGCGGTTGATCAGATGTCGGCGTACAAATTCGGTCTGCCGCTCCCATTGGATCACATTCGCACCGTGCCCGATATTGATCGGACGAGGCAGGCCGTCCAGCCCCAAACGTCCCCAGTCCCAAAGTTTGAAGGTAAAAATACTGGGGGTCGCGCTGATCTCCAGCACCATCGCGCCTGCCCCGGAACAGTGGATCGTTCCGGCGGGGATCAGGTAATGGTCATGTTTTTTCGCCGGCCATCGGTTCACATATTTGTCCGCGTCAAACGGTTTGTCCGTTTCCTGGGCTTCCCGCAAAGCCGCCATCATTTCGTCTGGATCGACACCGGTCTTTACGCCCAGGAAGACCGTGGCCTCTTCCTCCGCGTCCAGCAGATAATAGCTTTCATCCTGCGTATAGGGCATGCCGAACGTGTCCCGGATATACTGGGTCGTCGGATGGACCTGAAGGCTCAGATTGCCTCCCCCTATCGTGTCGAGAAAATCGAAGCGTATCGGAAAATTCTGTCCGAAACGGGCCTCTACCGGGCCTCCCAGGACTTCACGGGTCCGATAGAAAATAAGGTTATTGGCCGGCATTTCGAAACGCGTTCCGGAGACATTCAGATAAAGGCTGTTTTCTTCGGGAACGCAGTCGAAGCACCACCCGAAGTTATCCCGGTCTTTATCGAGGTCGCAAACCTCCTTCATCCATTGGCCGCCCCAGGGCGCCGGATCAAAAAACGGAACGACCCGGAAAGGAGCGTGTGCCGTTTTTTCCAGACCGGCTTTCCAGGTCGCTCCGTCTATCATTTTGGGAAAATCTGCGATATGCGTGTCCAACCAGTAATCCACTTTTTCCATCCATTGTTTTTTATGATTGTCGCATACGATCCAGTCTATGAAGTAACCTCGTTTATAATGGATGGAAGGCGCCGCGCAGCGGTCTTCCACGCCCAGGCCGTTTATTTCTTTTCGTCTGAAGCGTTGTTGTATTTCCCAACGTGCCATGTCCGCATAGATCAGTATATCCGGACGGCGAAACACCTCGGCCGCACCGTGCCCGCACAGAACGACGAGCCCTTCCGTATTCTCTATCTGCCTGCGGCATGCCGCAACTTTATCCGTATCCAGAAAATCCGTATAGGAGAAGTGGGCGCAATAGCCGAACAAGACATCGTCCGTCATATAGGGAGCGGTCATCCGTTCTATTTCTTCCGGAGACTTGAACAGACCTCCCGTATCGACCAGCCATGCCCCCGGGAGTTCCTTAAACCGGGAAAGAAGTTCCGGTTTGTTTACTCCCTGGTAACATTCGACAGCCACCACCGTCCTTTTCCTGTCCGGCGGGCATGCCTCCTGAATCTTCTCAAGAATCTGAGACCAGCCGTTCCATATTTTCCCTTCTATGCAGGTTGCAGGAGCTTTATCGTAATTACATTTTCGCATCGTATTGAATTGTTTTTTGCAAAGATATATTGTCTGCCGGTTGTTTTTAAGTACATTTGTTCCGATTTATTTGTACAATCTTATGATTTTTCTATTATGGTAAAGATGAAGGAAGGGTTTAAAGGCGAACGGTTTGTCTATCTGCCCGAAGAGGTCTTGAAAGAATATGGCAAAGATCCTCTGATCGGAAATCTTTACGTGCGCAAAATCGGGTTCTTTCCGAAGGTTAAGTTTCACTACGTGCAAAAAGAGAGCGGTGTGGATTATGCCATGCTTATTTACTGCACGGAGGGGAAAGGCCGGTATCATATTCATGGCAGGACCTATCGGGTCGAAAAGAATCAATATATCATTATTCCCCCGAATGTCCCTTATTCCTTTGAAGCGGATATGGACGATCCGTGGACGATCTACTGGATTCATTTCCGGGGCCGGTTAATCGATTCGTTTCTTCCCTCCGACGCATCTCCCCGGATGATCCTGTCGGACGAACGTTCGCGGCAACAGGTCCGCATACAGTTGTTTGAAGAAACCTATCGCAGTTTTGCGATGGGATATATCAAGGAATATTTATCCTATTCCTCCATGTGTTTGTATACTTTTCTGTCCACATTCGTTTTTCAGGAACAGTTTCGACACATCGGGACTCCGAATCATCATGAACTTTCTTTTTCCATGCGGGTCATCTTTTATTTGCAGGAACATGTGGAAACCAACCTGACCTTGCAGGAGTTGGCGAGATACTTTAAATATTCGGAATCCCACTTTTCCTCCTTGTTCCGGAAAGAGACGGGAACTTCCCCCATCCATTACTTTATGCACTTGAAAATACAGAAAGCCTGTCAGTATATCGAACTTACGGATATGACGCTGAATGAGATCGCCATGCGGCTCGGATTCGAAGAGCAGGCCTATTTCTCCCGGGTCTTTACCAAAGTCATGGGAATATCTCCTTCCGCTTATCGGAAAAAAGAGGCCGACAACGGATAAAGGGGAAAGGCCGGAGACGGCGCCCGAAGGTGTCTGACAAGTAAAAAAGCCCCTTCTTCCATCCGTTTCTGGCCGGTCGTTCAAAAACTTTCATCTGCAGGGCTTTGATTTTCAAAGATGGGGCAGCGTTTCGTCCGGGCAAATCATATTTTCGTTTTCGCTCTTGCTCGTCCGGGATTTTCTTGATAACTTGCCGTTGTGTTTCTTCCAGGTCCGTCGTTTGATAATGATTTCAAGTGTCGGAACTTAAAAATAATCGTTTTCACGGGAAGAAGAGACGCTTTTCAATAATGGACGTTAAAAAACTGACCTGATGATGACTTGTAAAATCGAATCGTTTTATCGTGTTGCCGCTTTCGCTCTCTGCCTGCTTTTTCTGTCGGGATGCGGAAAGGCGAAACCCGAAATAGACCTGCCGGCCGTTCCGGCGGAACCCGACCGGACCACGCGCCTGCTTCCGCGGCAGGCGTTGCTGGCCGAAGGGATGAATGTCTTCATGCCCGACGACCCGTTCAAATCCTTCTGGATCGAAAACTGGCGGACCCCGTCCCAGACCGTCCGCTGGAACGTGGAGGCGCCCGCCGGAAAGTATGCGGCGGAGCTTTTGATCCGGGCGAACGGCGTCGAGGCGGGGGAAGAGATCGTGCTGGAACTGTCGGCCGGGAAACATCGCACGCAGTGCGCCCTGTCGGGCGGGGAGTGGCAGCGTTGCGCTTTCGATAAGCCGCTCGAACTGAGCTCCGGCGTTTCTACCGTCACGCTGCGCGTCCTCTCGCCCGGGCGGTCGCCGGAATTCGGCCTGCACCTCTGCGCCCTGGAACTGACCGGGGAGAACCTCCGCGCGCAACTGGCCGAACGGGCGGAAGAGCTGCGTTCCGACGCCCGGTGGATGGGGAAGTTGAAATACGGTTTCTTCTTCCATTGGAACGCCAACAGCATGCCCCGGCAGGGCGAGGCGAAAAGTTACGAAGAGGCTGTCCGGGATTTCGATGCGGAGGCTTTCGCCCGCACGGTTCACGAGTGCGGCGGCGAATTGGTGTTCTTTACCACCGCCTGGGCGCAGGCTTACTTCCCCGGGCCGCTCGACGCTTTCGACCGGATTCTGCCGGGACGGACGACCCGCCGCGATTTGGTGTCGGACCTCTCCGACGCTTTGGGAAAATACGGCATAAAACTGATTCTCTATTATAATTTCAAAGGGGACGAGGCCTGGCAGAAAGCGCAGGGCTACAGTCGCGAAACGCCCGGGACCCTGCTCGAAAACACCGAAAAGATTCTGGGCGAGATCAGCGACCGGTACGGGAAGAAGATCGCCGGCCTGTGGCTGGATGACGGCATGGCCTACTATCCCCTCGGCGCCGATTTCGAAAAGCTGACCCGCGCCGCCAAACGGGGCAACCCGGCGTTGGTGGTGGGCTATAACTCTTGGATATTCCCCCGCTTTACCGATTTCCAGGATTTCTACGGCGGCGAGCTGGGGCTGTCGGAAAAGAGCGCGGGCGTCGGCAATCCGTGGCTTCCCGTCGGCGGGGACGGCGTCTTTACCGGCGGGCCGCAGGCGGGCCTGCAAGCCACCTATTGCGGGCTGATGGAGCCGGGCGACTGGACCCATACGGAGAAGGATACGGAGATCGGCGACCCGATGTTCACGGCCGACCGGCTGGTCGAGATCATCCGGAAGTCGAACGAACGCGGCAACCTGCCCATGATGAACCTGCAAATCTATCAGGACGGAACCATCTCCTCGAAAACCCGCGCGTTGCTGGATACCGTCGCCCGGCGGCTGCATAGATAAAATAACATATGTTTCGTGCATTTATGAGTGATTATATTTTTGTATTAAAAATATACGGCTATGAAGGCAAGGGGCTTTTCCATTGTCTTATTTGTTGATTATAATATTTTTTTTGAATGTTTTTTAGAATATTACATTTTTTTATTTTTTTATTTATGAACTGGAAAGGTTATGAAAAATATAATATGGTTAGTAATTTTATTGTTGTTTTGCGATGTTGTATGCGCTCAAAAAATAATATATGTATCTACCGAAGGAAATGACATGAATGACGGTACGATAGCAACTCCTTTTCGTACCTTTGAAAAAGCGTTGGAAACGGCTGTGTCATCATCGGAAAATGATATTTATATATATTTTAGAAAAGGAGTATACCGTCCTGAAAATATTTATACGATTTGGTCGGCTGATTTAGCGGGGAAAAAGCTTCGGATATCTTCTTGGCAGAACGAAAAAGTCATTATCAGCGGAGCGAAAAAATTATCGCTTCAGTGGAAAAAAGGACGGAATGGAATTTATCAAGCCTATACTGAAGATGTTTTCGATCAATTGTGGATTAATGGTCAAAAAAGAGTATTGGCTCGTTATCCTAACTATCGGGAAGGCGAACTTTTTAATGGTACATCGAAGGATGCACTTGCGCCGGAACGGATTCGTCTATGGAAGAATCCGACAGGAGGATTTATTCATTCCATGCACATTGGTCGTTGGGGAAGTCAACATTATTTGATTACAGATAAAATGGGCGATTCTGTATCTTACGAAGGAGGGTATCAATTGATTCGGGATTCGCCTTTGCATCCGGATTTACGTTACGTTGAAAATATTCGAGAAGAACTTGATTCTCCCGGAGAATGGTTTTTGGATAGAGAAAAAAAAATAGTATATTATTTTCCTTATCCGACCGAAAATTTATTGGAAGCGGATGTTGAAGCGGCTGTATTCCCTCATTTGCTTGAGCTTCGCGGGAAATCTGTTTCTCCATTGAGGGATGTAACGGTAACCGGACTGTGTTTTACTCGTACTCTTCGTACTTTCATGAAGCCTTATGAGAGTTTGATGCGTAGTGATTGGGGTATTTATCGGGGAGGAGCTGTTGTCCTTGAAAATACTGAAGATTGTGTCGTTTCGGATTGCGAGTTCTATGAATTGGGCGGAAATGGAATTTTTGTAAGCAGATATAATTTTAATGATACAATTCAAGGCAATCACATCCACCATATTGGCGCAAGTGGTATTTGTTTGGTAGGTGATACGACTGCTTTGCGGTCTGGTTCATGGGGATATTACGATTTTGTTCCCCTTGACTCTATGGATATGACACCCGGACCTAAAAATAAATTTTATCCTCATCAATGTGTTGTGGAAAATAATCTGATACATGATGTAGGAACTTTGGAGAAACAGATTGCCGGTATTCAGATACAGATTGCTGCTATGATTACTGTTCGACATAATACGATTTATCGTAGTCCGCGGGCCGGAATTAATATTGGAGACGGCGCTTTCGGAGGACATCTGCTTGAATATAACGATGTTTTTGAAACGGTTCTTGAAACCAGCGATCATGGTTCATTGAATACCTGGGGGCGCGATCGTTATTGGCATCCTGAATATAGTACGATGGATCGGCAAACACGAGAGTATCCCGAATTGATTCTGTTAGATGCTTTATATACTACAATTGTGCGTAATAATCGGTTTCGTTGTGATCATGGTTGGGATATCGATTTGGATGACGGTAGTTCCAATTATCATATATATAATAATTTATGTTTACGCGGAGGGATTAAATTACGGGAAGGATTTTTCCGGAAAGTGGAAAATAATGTGCTTGTAAACAGTTCTTTACATCCTCATTTATGGTTCTCTCATTGCGGGGATATCATACAGCGGAATATTTTTATGCAACCTTATTTCCCTATTCAGCTCAATGGTTGGGGAAAGAAGATAGATTATAATTTTTTTTCCACTCGGCATGCTCTTGAGAAAGTAAGGACAAACGGAACGGACATACATAGTTTATGTGGATTACCGTTGTTTGTCAATCCGGAACAAGGAGATTTTAGCTTGTCTGAAGGAAACGATGCTTTTCGTATCGGGTTCGAAAATTTTCCGATGGATAGATTTGGTGTTTATAGTTCTAAATTAAAGAAAATTGCAGAAACTCCACGATTCCCGGCAATACAGGTAATCGACGAGACCGATGAAACGAAAGAATATGAATGGTTAGGCGCAAGAATAAGAGTGGTAAACGGTTTGGGCGATCAATCGGCTTTCGGTCTTCCGGATGAGAGAGGAATAGTGATTGTGGAGGTGGAACCGGGTAGTTTGATTGCTCGATCGGGACTGCAAAAAAACGATGTCATTCGTAGTATTAATCGAAATCCTATATCTTCTGTGGAAGAAGTGTATGCCTATTCAGAACAAAACCGTTGGTTGGGAGGCATGCGTGTAATTATTTATCGTAATCAACGAGAAATAGAAAAAAGAGTAGGGTTGAAATAAGTATGGTAAAGACAAATGATTGGAATATGTGTTTTTGATGAATATAAACTGAAATTTAATTTGATTATGTTTTTCAAGAAAAAAAAGTATTTAACTATAAAATATGCCTCTTTTATTAGTCTTCTTGCGTTGGTATTTCATGTAGGAGAAATTTCCGCGCAGGTTACCCGGGCCGATTACCTGCGGGGCGAGGCGCAGGCCCGCTGCGCCGAAAAGGTCTATTCCGCCGCTGTTCGGCCCCACTGGTTGGGCGATACTCACTGCTTCTGGTATGAAAACCGGGAGCGAGAAGGGGTTTTCTTCTGCCTGATCGACGCCGAAACGGGCGAAAAGTTCCGGGCGGAAAGCCGGGAAGAGCTGGCCCGCCGGTTGCCGAAACGGCTTCGGGAGGCGGCGTCGCTGCTCGTGCCGGCCGACGCGGAGCGGCCGGAGCCGGAACCTGAAAAGGTGGAACCGGGCCTGTCGCCCGACGGCCGGCGGATCGCCTACATCCGCGACGACAACGTCTATGTCCGTCCCGCGGGAACGGATCCGAACGGTCCGGAAGCCGTGCGGCTGACGACGGACGGAACGCCGGGCGACGGTTACGGACCCGACCTGCAATGGTCGCCGGATTCTAAAAAACTGGCGACGCTGAAAATCCGCCGGGCCGAAACGCGCCGCATCCCGCTTATCGAGTCGAGTCCCGCCTACCGGAAACAGCCCGTGCTGCAATGGCGCGATTACGCCAAGCCGGGCGACGTGCTGGACGTGCGGCTGCCGGTGCTGCTGGACGTGGAGAGCGGAAAAGAGATTCCGTTGGACACCGACCCCTACCGCCGCCAGTATTGGCTTTTCCTGACGGGATGGCGGGCCGATAGCCGGGCCTTTACCTTCGAATATAACGAACGGGGCCACCAACGGTATGTCGTGGCCGAAGCGGACGCCGCTACGGGAGCCATCCGCCATCTGGCCGACGAACGGTCCGCGACGTTTATCCATTACGGCCGCAATTTCCGGTACGACCTGAACGACGGCCGCGAAATGATCTGGTCGTCGGAGCGGGACGGCTGGCGCCACCTCTATCTGTTGGACGGCCGGACGGGCGAGCCCTTGCGGCAGATTACCCGCGGCGAGTGGGTGGTGCGGCAGGTGGACCGGGTGGACGAGGCCGGCGGCTGCGTCTATTTCTTTGCATCCGGCTTCAATCCGGACGAGGACCCGTACAACCTGCACTATTGCCGGATTGCGCTGGACGGAAGCGGCTTTACCGATCTGACGCCGGAGAACGGCAACCACCGGGTCTCCTTTTCGGCAGACCGGGCCTATTTTACCGACGTCTGTTCCCGTCCCGACCTGCCGCCCGTGAGCCGCGTGCGCCGCACGAGCGACGGGGCGGTCATGGCCGTGGCGGAACGGTGCGACATCGGCGACCTGACGGCTTCCGGCTGGCAGATGCCGGAAGTGTTCCATGCGCCGGGACGCGACGGCAGGACGGAAATCTGGGGTAATATCTACCGGCCCTCGAATTTCGACCCGTCGAAAAAATATCCGGTCATCGAAAAGATCTACGCCGGCCCGCACGACTCGCACGTGGACAAGGATTTTCTGCCGGCCCACCACCTGCATACGGCGTTGGCGGAGCTGGGCTTTATCGTCGTGACGATCGACGGCATGGGCACGGCGAACCGCTCGAAGGCGTTCCACGACGTCTGTTGGCGGAATCTGAAGGACGCGGGTTTCCCGGACCGGATCGCATGGATTCGGGCCGCCGCGGAGAAATACCCGTACATGGATACCGCGCGGGTAGGCATTTACGGCTGGTCGGCCGGCGGGCAGAACGCTTTGGCCGCCCTGCTGTTCCACCACGATTTCTACAAGGCGGCCGTCTCCTTCTGCGGCTGCCACGACAACCGGATGGACAAGATCTGGTGGAACGAGCAGTGGATGGGGTATCCGGTCGGGGAGGCTTACTCCGCCTCTTCCAACGTGGATAACGCCTGGCGGCTGAAGGGGAAGCTCCTGTTGGTCAACGGCGAACTGGACGACAATGTGGATCCCGCTTCCACCCTGCAGGTGGTCGATGCGTTGGTCCGGGCGAACAAGCCTTTCGAACAGCTTTACCTGCCGGGCAAGGGGCACGGGCTGGGCGGCGCCTTCGAGATGCACAGGATGTACGATTTCTTCGTGCGGCATCTGCTGGGGCAGGAACCGCCCGCCTGGGAATAGCGCCGGTTCCGGCATAAAACCGGAAAAACCGTAGGAACGACGGAAAATAAGGCGGAAAAGACGGAACATGTCGTATAATTTCCTATCTTTAAGCGAAAACAGGCACTGTTTTTGCTGAACGGAAGATACGGACGAACGTTCCGGCCCGCCTGACAGCGGGGAGAGAAACGGAGGCCGGAAGTATTCACTAAAAGATAAGGAAAACGATTATGAAACACGAATTGCCGATGCTGCCCTACGCATTAGATGCGCTGGCGCCGAAAATGAGCAGGAAGACCTTGGAATTCCATCACGGAAAACACCATCAGGCTTATGTCGATAACCTGAACAAATTGGCGGCGGGAACCCGCTTCGAGGACATGCCGGTCGAAGCGATCATCCGCGAGGCCGACGCCGGACCGCTGTTCAACAACGCCGCGCAGGTCTGGAACCACACCTTCTTTTTCGACGGGCTTACCCCGCAGCAGAAATTGAAAGAGCCTGAGGGCATGTTGCTGGAAGCGATAGAAATGTCGTTCGGTTCGTTCGGTTCCATGAAGGAACAGTTCTCGAAAGCGGCCACCGCCCTGTTCGGGTCGGGGTGGGTCTGGCTGGTCATCGACGGCAAGGAGCTGGATATCGTGCCGACCGCCAACGCCTATAATCCCCTGAAAGACGGCAAAACCCCGATTCTGACCCTCGACGTGTGGGAACACGCCTATTACCTCGACTACCAGAACCGCCGGGCCGAATTCATTGCCAACTTCTGGGATTTGGTGGACTGGGAAAAGGTACAGCAGCGGTTCGAACGCGGAGAACTGAAAAAATAAGCGTTCCCGTTTCGGCGCGCCGGGTGCGGTTCGACGGCCCGGAACGTCGGGAAAATTGCAATGGACAAAAAAGGTCCCGGCTTCGCATGAGGTCGGGACCTTTTTTGTCCGTTACGGTCATCCTTCGGCATTAGCGGCGTGTCAGTGTCATGACCCGGGTCTGCCGACCTGTCAGGGCCAACGTCAGCCTGCCGCCGGAAAAGGCCCACTCGCCTTCGCCATATACCGGTCGGGCGGAACGGCGTCGCCCTGTGAGGCGGAAGTCCGGCGTCAGCGAGGCCGTCAGGGGAAGGTCGGAAAGGTTGTGTACGACGAGGTAGATCGTGTCGGCCTCGGCGGAACCGTACCGTTCCGTCCGTACCGGGGAGGGGGCGGCGGTTTCCGCCGCCGTTCCGGAGTGCGGGTCCGCCTCGGCGCGGACGCCGGTTACCGGTTCCCACCCCGCCGCATAGAGGCGGTCGAGAACTTCCACCATCGGGGCCAGCGTCTCCACGGGAGCGTTGCGGCCGGTATAGATGCACCACAACAGGTTATAGGCCAGCAGATGCGGGTCGGGCGGGGTGTAGGAGACGTTCGTGACGGGACGGCGGGGACCCGCCTGCACGCGGAAATAGTCGGGCCGGAGGGGATAGGTGTCTTCGATGCCGAAAATGTCTATCCACGGCGCGGCGAAGGTCAGCGGCCCTTTGCAGTTGGCCATCAGGCGCAGGCCGGGAGAGCGGGTGTTGACGTGCCGCAGCCATTCCACCGTCCCGAAACCGCGCGGAATCAGCGGACGGAGCGTGCGGCGGTCGAAGCCGAGCGGCGTTTCCATGTAGCGGAAGTGGTCGCGGCGGTAGTTGTCGGGGGCCATCATCAGTTCGTCCCACCCGAACCCGGCGGGCGGCGCCCATCCCCGCCGGAGGTATTCGCGGAAGAAGGCTTCGGCTCCCAGACGGTACATCACGTCGCCCCGGCCGCCGGGCAGGTGCGGGGAGAGGTTGCAGGGGATCATGACCCCGAAGCCGGAGTCGCCGATCCAGTCGCGGCGTCCTAAGTTCCAGACGGTTCGCCCTTCGGCGTCGTGCATGGCGCTTGCGGCGGCGGAAGTCAATAGGCTGTCTAAGAAGGGGCGCAGCGGTTCCGCTTTGGCGTGGATGGTTCCGCTGTAAAAACGGGTGTAACGGAGGGGCAGAAAGGCTCGCCATTCGGCCGTGTCGCCGGCCAGCAGACGGGTCAGCCGTCTTTCGGCGTCGGAGAGGGCGGGCCGGGCGAGGTCGCCCAGACTGAACTGCATGTATTCCGGTTCGGCATAGAGCAGGTTGAGGAAGCCGTTGCGGGTGTTCGAGGCCCACAGCGCGCTGTCGATGTTCCGGGCGTCCCAGTCGAACCGATAGCCGCCGGCCCGGTTTTGCGCTTCGTTATAGCCGAACTGTCCGCGCGTCCAGAGTTCCCAGCCGCCGCCGAATCCCACGCTGTCGGCATAACAGGCGGGAAAGAGGGCGTAAAGTTTCTCGATGGCGGAGCGGAATCCCCAGACGGGATCGATGCGCGCTATGCGGAGACGGAAGGAGGCCCGGTTCATGGGCGATCCGTCGAACCGTTCGCCGGGCAGCAGAGCTACGTCGAAGGCGGCGTAAAAGAGCCGTTGCGCGGGATTGAACCCTAACCGGAAAACGACGGGACAGGTCGGATTGACGAGCAGGGCCACCCCGCAGTCCGTGGAGTCGTCCGCCAGTGCGGCCGCCGGAAATTCGGTAACGACCTCTTCCGTCAGCGGGGCTTCCGTCGCGTCGGCGAAGGGGCGGGAGTCGTGCAGCAGGCTGCGGCAGAACCGCCACGAGAGGCGGGGAGCCGCCGGCAAAGCTACGTAAACCGTTACCGTCCGCTCTTCGGGACGGAGGGAAGCCACGGTTCCCGAAATTTCGATGCTGTTCCCGACCGTTTCGTAAACGGCTTCCGCCGTCAGGCCGAGGTCCGGCAGGTCGGCTTGTTGGCATACCCGGCCGGAGGTGCGGACGATTCGGCCGCCGGCCGGTACGGGCGGACGGCCCGAAGCGGCGTCGCGCAGCAGCAGTCCGGCGGGCGCACCGCCCGCTTCCCCGATCGGTCGTTTTCCGGCGAGGAGGCGGGAGAGCCGTCCGGAGGCGTCCCATTCCATGCGCAGCCCGTCGGCCGTCTGCAATGCGGCGGCAGGCCGGGTGGACGCCTTCGCTCTCCCTTGTCCGTTCCCTTGCCTTCCGCCGCTTGTCGCCGTGTCCGGCTGTGCCGTCGGGACTTGTCCGGCCGTTTCCGGGAAACCGGTCCCGTAATCGACGCCGTCGAAAAACAACGCTCCCCGGTCGGGTCCTTCCAGACGAAGATGGCGCAACCGGACGGTATAGGCATGGGGGAAATGGAACGGGCGGTCGTAGAGGTAGAGCGATAATTCGCTTACCTGTTTTCGGGCATACCCCCGCAGATCGACGGATACCCGTTGCCATTCGCCGCAGCGGACATGAGGTACGGCGATTTCCTGTCGGGCGGGGGCCGCTCCCGCCGTGTTCTCGATCAGAAAGGAACGGTCCGTCAGCACGGCGACGAAATCCTTGCCCGCTTCGCGGACGCACGAATCGGGACTTTCGAGCAGGGCTTCGAAGGAGAGGGCGGAGTATTCCCGCCAGTCTTCGCCGGGCAGGGAGAGGGTCAGACGGGGAAACGATTCGGGACCGCCCGACACGGCGACGGAAACGGCGGGACCCTCTCCGGGCAGCATCGAGACGGCGGAACCGTCGGAAAAGACCTGCCAGCCGTCGGCGGGCAGCGGTTTCTCCCGGCCTGACAGGGAAACGGCCGGCAGCAGAAACGACAGGAGCAGAAACGACAGGAGCAGAAACGGTTTTCGGAACATGGAAACGGAATTTATTTTCGGAGGAAGACGAAACGGGCCGTCCGATGTACGGAACGGCTCGGAAACGAAATGCGGCGGCCGTCAGTCGATGTGGACCGCCCGGCCCCGCACCAGCATCTGGTGCAGCCGCACGCCGAGCGTCAGCAATTGTTGGGTGGAGAGTTTACGCCCGTCGTAATGGAACGCCATGTCGGCCTTGATGCGGAAAAAACGGTTTTTCCACAGGTAGGAGATGTCGGTGCGATTGTAACGTCCGCTCTGGTAGAACGGAGAACCCCAGTAGAGGTCGCCGCCGTACTGCTGGTAATAGAAGTGTTGCTTGTCGCCGAAATAGAAGCTGTTGCTGAGTCCCAGCCCTTTCCAGCGGAAGGCGATGTCCAACTGCGCTCCGGGAGCGTGCCGCCACGAGGTTTCGGTATCGAGTACCCGTTTATGCTCCATGGACGAGAGCAGGCCGAAACTGATGCGGGCTTCCTGCAGGGCGGGCAGTACCGACGTGAGGTCGGTTCCCACGTACAGGTTGTAATAGGCCCGTTCGAGCAGGTAGGAGTCCTGCAGCTTGTAGTCGTTTTTATAGTGGGTAAGTTGTCCGTTGGCGCCTATGAGCAGCAGCCGGTCGAGAAAGGCGTATTCGGTAGAGGCGCAGAGCATGAACTCATCGATGCGCAGTTCGTTGTTCAGCCCGTACCAGTCGAGAAAAAATTCCACGTAACCGGTTTTTTTCCGGTTTAGGTATTGCAGCAGCACCCCTTGAATCACGGGACGATAGAAATAAAGGTCGTCGCGGAAGAAGGAGTTCGGGTAGTGCGCTATGGAATAATCGCGGGGCAGCGCGCCGGCGAACCCGTTGAAATTTCGGCTGCGGTAGCGGTAATAGGCGATGATGTCGGTCTGCGTCAGCCGGGCGGAATCCCCCATGTTCTGAATGAGGTTGGCCCCTACCATGAACGAATGGTGTTTGTCGAAAACCACGCCGACTTCGGGGCGCAGGGCGGCGGCCAGATAGGTCCGGGTCGGTTCCCACGGCACGCTGTTCTCCAGGTTGTCGAAGAAAAAGCTGAAATCGGCCCGGTAAGCGAAATGCTGGGCCTGCAAAACCGTTGCGCCGGCAACGGCGAACAAAAGGGTCAGAAGCGTTTTTTTCATGATATTCGTCGGTTTCCGACGCCTTCGGAAAAGGCGTCTTGGGTTCGGGACAAACCGTTTTCGCGAACGGTCTCCCGACGTATTTGTTTTTTGGACAATTCTTTTTATCCGCGTTTCCTGTTCCGTTCCGCCGTTTTCCTTTTCGGAAAAAAGTCCCGGCAGACGGGCGAATGAGAAGGGAAGAGCTGATAAAATGGACGATTCCTCCGTCCTTTTTCGGCAGGTTGTTCAAAAAGTCCTCATCTGCAGGGCTTTGAAAAGCCGTAATGCAGCAGATGAGGACTTGTAACCGGAACCGCCGGCGGCGGGAAACTACATGCCCTTGCCGTGGCAGTTCTTGTATTTCTTGCCGCTGCCGCAGGGGCAGGGATCGTTGCGTCCTACCTTTTTTTCGGCGCGGACGGGAGCGGGTTTCGATTTCTCGCCTTCGCCGGCGCGGGCCGCCGCTTCGCTGCGCGATGTCTGCAACTTGCTCATGTCGGTCGGCGGAACGGCCGGACGGCGTTGCTGTTGCTCCAGTTGCCGGGGATCGGGCGTTTCGCGTACCGGAATGAAGGCCCGCAGGAGGATGGAGAGGGTTTCGCGGTTGATCTTTTCGATCATGGTGCGGAACATCTCGAACGATTCGAACTTGTAGATCAACAGCGGGTCCTTCTGTTCGTAGGAGGCGTTCTGCACGGACTGTTTCAGGTCGTCCATGTCGCGCAGGTGGTCTTTCCAGTTGTCGTCGATCATGATGAGCATGACGATCTTGCTGAAGGCGCGGAACACTTCCGCCCCTTTGGTGTCCACCGCCTTTTTCAGCGATACGGGAATCTGGAACCCTTTGTGTCCGTCGGTAATGGGGATGGAGATGGTTTCGTACATCTGTCCGTGCTGCTGATATACCTGTTCCAGCACCGGGTAGGCCGTGGCGGCCATGGCTTCGGCCCGGCGGTGCATCTGGGCGTTGATGTCGGCCACGATTTTTTCGGCGAGCTCGGCCTTCCCGCTTCCCTTGAAGTCGGTTTCCGTCACGGAGGTATCTACCGCCAACTGTTTCAACAGCTCGAAACGGAACTCTTCGTACGAGTCTTCGGCATGCAGGGCGACGAACGCTTCGGCATAGTCCAGAATCATGTTGTTCAGATCCACTTCGATTCCTTCGCCGAACAGGGCGTGACGGCGGCGGGTATAGATGACTTCGCGCTGCGAGTTCATCACGTCGTCGTATTCGATCAGCCGTTTTCGGATGCCGAAATGGTTCTCTTCCACCTTCTTCTGCGCCCGTTCTATGGCGCGGGTCATCATGCCGGCCTGAATCACTTCCCCTTCCTTGAGGCCCATGCGGTCCATGACCCCGGCGATGCGTTCGGAGCCGAACAGACGCATCAGGTCGTCTTCGAGCGATACGAAGAACTGCGACGAACCCGGGTCGCCCTGACGTCCGGCGCGGCCGCGCAACTGGCGATCGACGCGGCGCGATTCGTGGCGTTCGGTCCCGATGATGGCCAGCCCGCCCGCTTTGCGCACCTCTTCCGTCAGCTTGATGTCGGTCCCGCGGCCGGCCATGTTGGTAGCGATGGTTACCTGTCCGGTGCGTCCCGCTTCCTGTACCACCTGCGCTTCCAGCTGGTGCTGTTTGGCGTTGAGGACGTTATGGGGAATGCCGCGGAGCTTGAGGGTGCGGCTGAGCAGTTCGGAAATTTCCACGGAGGTGGTCCCCACCAGTACGGGGCGGCCTGCCTGAACCAGCCGGATGATCTCTTCGATGACGGCGGCGTATTTTTCGCGTTTGGTGCGGTAGATCAGGTCCTGCCGGTCTTCGCGGATGACGGGACGGTTGGTGGGGATGACCACCACGTCCAGTTTGTAGATGCTCCAGAATTCGGAGGCTTCGGTCTCTGCGGTCCCCGTCATGCCGGCCAGCTTGTGGTACATGCGGAAGTAGTTCTGGAGGGTAATGGTGGCGAACGTCTGGGTGGCGGCTTCCACTTTCACGTGTTCTTTCGCTTCCAACGCCTGGTGCAGCCCGTCGGAATAGCGGCGGCCTTCCATGATACGGCCGGTCTGTTCGTCCACGATCTTCACTTTGCCGTCCACCAGCACGTATTCCACGTCCTTTTCGAACATGCCGTACGCCTTCAGCAACTGATTGACGGTATGCACCCGTTCGGATTTGAGGGCGAAGTCGTTGAGCACTTCGTCTTTCTTGGCCAGTTTTTCCTCTTCGGAAATGGGCATCTTTTCGATTTCGGCTACCGAGGCCCCGATGTCGGGCAGGATGAAGAAAGAGGCGTCGTTGACGCTTTTGGCCAGTACTTCATGTCCTTTGTCGGTCAGATCGACGGAGTGGGCCTTCTCGTCGATGACGAAGAAAAGGTCGTCCACGATTTCCGGCATCCGTTTGTTGTTGTCGGCCATGTAGATATTTTCGGTTCGCTGCATCAGCGACTTGTTCCCCGGTTCGCTGAGGAACTTGATGAGCGGACGGTATTTGGGCAAACCCTTGTGCGCCCGGTAGAGCAGTACGCCCCCTTCGTCGTCTTTGCCTTCGGCGATCAGCCGGCGGGCTTCGTTGAGCAGGTGGGTCACGTAGTTCTTTTGCAGGTTATAGAGCTTTTCCACATAGTCGCGGTAGTCGTCGAACAGCTGGTCGTCGCCTTTGGGCACGGGACCGGAGATGATGAGCGGGGTGCGGGCGTCGTCGATCAGCACGGAGTCCACTTCGTCCACGATGGCGTACTGGTGCTTGCGCTGCACCAGCTCTTCGGGGGAGTTGGCCATGTTGTCGCGCAGGTAGTCGAACCCGAATTCGTTGTTGGTCCCGTAGGTAATGTCGGCGTTGTAGGCCGCGCGGCGGGCGTTCGAGTTGGGCTGGTGCTTGTCGATGCAGTCGATGCTCAGGCCGTGGAATTCGAACATGGGACCCATCCATTCGGAGTCGCGTTTGGCCAGATAGTCGTTCACGGTAACCACATGCACCCCTTTGCCCGACAGGGCGTTCAGGAAGATGGGGAGCGTGGCCACGAGGGTTTTCCCCTCCCCGGTGGCCATTTCTGCGATCTTGCCCATGTGGAGCACCACGCCGCCGAACAGCTGGCTGTCGTAGTGGATCATGTCCCACGTAATCATGTTGCCGCCCGCGCGCCACGTGTTGGCATAGCGGGCCTTGTCTCCTTCGATGGTCACGAAATCCTTGCGGGCGGCCAGATCGCGGTCGAAATCGGTCGCGGTCACTTCCACGATGCTGTTCTGGGTAAACCGGCGGGCCGTGTCCTTCATGATGGCGAAGGCTTCGGGCAGCAGTTCGAGCAACACTTTTTCAATGGTTTCGTCGATCTGTTTGACCGTATGTTCGATGCGGTTGCCGATGCGTTCTTTCTCTTCGACGGATATTTCCGGTTTTTCCAGTTCCTCCTTCATGCTCGCGATAGCGGCCTCGTCTTCGGCGATGGCGTCGGTTACCCGTTTGCGCAGGGCGACGGTGCGGGCGCGGAGTTCGTCGTTGGAGAGGGCTTCGATTTCAGGATAAACGGCCTTGATCTTTTCGATGTAAGGCATGACCTCTTTTCTGTCTTTTTCGGCTTTGGTTCCGAAAAACAACTTCAATAAGCTCGTTACAATACTCATTTATGTCAATTTTTATATTTATCGGTGTTTGGCGGCCCCGTACTCCTTTTTCCGGAAGAGAGGGAAAACGGCCCGTCTCCGGACGCGCCCTCCGTTTCCCGTCCGGCGGACGTCGGGGCTATGAAGGTCCCAAAGATAGGGAATTATCGTGAAATAAAAAAGAAGAAACCCGCCGAAGGTCATATTTTTCGGCGGGAAGCGGAAACCGGGACGGCGGGAGAGGCGGGGACGGGGCGGGGAACCGTGTCGTTCAGCCGGTCGAAAAGCGATTCTTCCGGGGCGGAAGGCACCTCTTCCAACGCGTCGTTGATCTCTTTCAGACAACGGGTCAGGTTGGGCAAGGCCCCGGTGTTTTCCGGATCGGTATGTTCTATCGCCTCGCCGATTTTGCGCAGCAGGGCTACCCGCACTTCCAGCGACAGGCGGACGAAACGGCGCCGGAGGTCTGTTTCCGGATTTTCCGGGGAAACGGAGCTTTCCGTGGCAGCCGTGTGCTCCGGAGAGAGAGGGGAAAATGCGTCCATTTTTTACTGCGAAGATAGTGCGAAACGGCTGTGAATACGACGGCAAAAGCGGCGGAACAGCCGCTTTTCGTCCCGACAGGGTGTCAGAGCCTGTTTTTATTTTTTACGAATCCTCTCTCTTTTCTCTTTTTGTTTTTGCCGATGCACGGCTTCTTACTCCAGCATTTTATCGATTTTTTCGACCAGCGCGGCGAATTCCTTTTCATCGTACAGCCGGGTCAGCATGACGATCCGGCCGTCCCGGTCGATCAGCACGTTGCGGGTAATGCCCGCCTTCCGGTCGGCGTACAGGGCGAAAATGTCCGCGCCGGGATCGAGCCCCAACGGATAGGTTACGCCGGTGGCTTTCGCGAAGGCTTGTACCTTGTCGAGCGGTTCGTCGCGGTCGATGCCCAACAGCACGAAGTCGTCGTCGTCCTTGTGTTTCTGCCAGATGTCTTTTTCGATGAACGGCATCTCCTTGCGGCACACCCCGCACCAACTGGCGGTAAATTGCAGCATGATTACCTTGCCGCGGTATTGCGACAGCCGGACGGAATCGCCGGAAACGAGCCGCATGCCGAAATCGGGGGCGAGGTCGCCCGTGCGTACCAGATAACCCGCCGCGTCGGGCGTGCGTTCGGAGGATTGTCCGTAAAGCCGGGGTAGGCAGGCGAGCAGGCCCAGCAGAAGCAAAAGCTTTTTCATAAGTCGTCGTGTTTTCGGTTTCGCGGTCGGTCCGGTTGCCGGGAATCGGCCGCCGGGGTAAAAGTAATGAATTTCCGGCAATTCCGCCGTTCCGGAGGCCCGGATACGATGAAATTTTTTCAGCGACGGGGGCGGAATGAAGTTATCCCAAGAGTCTTTATCCGCTGCGTTAATCGCTTTTCAAGGCGTCGGTCACGTACGTCCGTACGCTCCCTTTACCTTTGAAAGCCAAGCCCTTGCGGATGAGGGGCTTTCGGAACGGCTTGCTGGGAAGGCATGGAGGGAGCATCCGGATTTTGCTTGTTTTGGACCATCCCGTCGTTTCCTTAAATTGTTCGGGCCGGGGATTTTTGTGTTTTGGGCTCTTTTTTCACGCCCGCCGGCGGTATCCGTTGGGCTTTTTTGCCGTTTCCTGAAACGGATTTCATGGTCGGCTTGTCGGAACGGCTTGCCCGTTTCTCTGTGCCCGGAGCGTTTTTTGGGGGGCCTGGCATTTGTTCGTTCCGGATGAGTTTTTCCGGAGAAACGGGAGCAGGAAATTTTCTTTAGCGGAATACCCGTTCTTTCGGGTTTCGTAAAACATTGTATGTCATTGCTTTTTATCCGGTTTGAACGCGGATTCCGCCGAATCGGGAATTGTGCCGGACAAAAAAAGCCGGTTATTTTTTTGGAACGGTACGAAAAAGCCGTATATTTGCACTCGAAAATGAGCGGGGTGTAGCTCAGCCCGGTTAGAGTACACGTCTGGGGGGCGTGTGGCCGCTGGTTCGAATCCAGTCACCCCGACCAGAGAAACAGCCGTTTGCAGTTATGCAAACGGCTGTTTCGTTTTTGGCCGAATGTGTCGGAAACACCGGCGTAATCATGGAAAAATTCAAACGTCCTCTCCAATGTCCGTGAAATAACCGGTTTTATGTTCCGACGGGTTTGAATGCGTCCGAATCCGTCGGTTGCCGGAATACCGCATGTTGCGGATAAGTGAGCGGAACGGGCGGATGAAACAGGCAATGAAATGCAGACACTCCGTTCTCGCTTGCCGATATTTAATATAAGGTATAACCGTTCCTTGTGTCGGTTGTCTGTCTTGATTGAAAAAACGTGCCTGAGGACGGATAGCGTGCGGGAATGTCGAGATAAGGAAGACCGTTATGTTTTTGAAGCGTATATAAGGAGGGGCGTGCGGGAGCCGTATATTCCGGCTGTTCCAGGTATGTCGGTTGTTCAAATTCTTTAAAGTCTTTTAAGAATTTTAAAGAATTTAAATGTTTTGTTATCTTTGTGAGAATCGAAAAAAGATGGATATATGATAGAGTCTCCTCCGAAAATAACAAAAGAGAATTTCGATAAAGCGCTTCGTTTGAGCGTCGATCCCGAGATAGCGGCTTTGGTCGATGGTATTAACCGGGAATATTCGTACTGGACGGAAATCAAGTATAGATCTCTGCCCGGGAAAATATCTCCTCAGGATTTATGGGCTTGTGTGAAACTGTCCCGGATGTTTGCCAAAACATTGGAAATCGGCGCCTATCGGCTCAAACTTTATGTGACCGATAGCATGCAACGGCTGTGTCATGAATTTGATATGAATCTCGGAAGGTATTTGGGAACGCAGAGTTTTATTCCCGAGGCGGATAAAAACCGTTACCTGATCAGCTCCAACATGGAGGAGGCGATCGCTTCCAGTCAGATGGAAGGGGCCTCTACGACTCGTAAAATCGCAAAGGAGATGTTGCGTAAATCTATTTCTCCCCGTACGCGGAGCGAACAGATGATTTGTAACAACTATGAAACGATCCGTTTTATTCTTGAGCACAAGGATGAGGATTTTACGAAGGAAACGTTATTGCATATCCATCGGCTGATGACTCATGAAACGTTGGAGGACCGCAATGACGAGGGACGTTTCCGCGAGGATAACGATGTGGTCGTGGAAGATGGCATTACGCATGAGACGATCCATACTCCGCCGGATTATCGCGAGATCGAAGGGCTGATCGGGGCCATCTGCAAATTGTTCAACGAGAATGATTTTAACGGAGTGTTCGTACATCCTGTCATCAAAGGAATCATCATTCATTTTCTGATTGCGTTTATCCATCCTTTTGCGGACGGAAACGGGCGTACGGCGCGGGCCGTATTTTATTGGTACATGCTTCGCCGGGGGTATTGGCTGACGGAGTATTTGTCGGTTTCCCGCATTATAGCCCGAAGCAAACGGCAATATGAAAAGGCGTATTTATATACGGAGTGCGACGCAAACGATTTGGGGTATTTCGTGGCTTATCATTTGCAGGCCATCAATAAGGCTTATTGTGAATTGAGAAAATATATTCAGCGGAAAATCGATGAACAGCAACAAACTTCCGATTTTCTGAAATTAGGTAACATCAATGCGCGGCAAGCCCAAATTGTCAAGTGGTATCACGACTCTCCGAATATTTCGTTTTCCGTCAAAGAGATTCAAATACGGATGAATGTTTCCTATCCGACTGCAAAGGGGGATTTGGACGGATTGGTAAAATTGGGGTATGTCGATGCAATTGCCGTGAATAAAGTGAAATACATTTACGTCCGTAGCCGACGATTCGGAGAATTGATCCATTGAGTATTCAAATTCTTTAAAGTCTTTTAAAAACTTTAAAGAATTTGAATGAATCCGCTCTGTTTTTCCGGGACCGGTTCCGGACGGTCTCCGTGTTCCGGCGGCTGTCGCTTTCCGTACCCCGATGCCGCCGCTGCGGACCGTTTGACGGTCATGGGATAACGCCGGGGAGTGAAATCTTAACGGGCGGCGTTTTCCTCCGCCTGCCGGGGTTGCGCCTCCGCCGCCTGACCTGTTCCCGCCCGTTCCTCCGTCTTTCCGCCGTACCGCTGGTACAGCCGGATGCCGAACGGTTCCGCCGCCGCCACGATCCGTTCCGTGATGTGCGACATGATCTCTTCGTGTTCCACGAACCGTTTTTCCACCGTGTAGCCGTATATCTGTATGGAGAGTCCCTTGTCTCCCATCGGCAGGTAGCGCACCAGCAGCATCAGCTCCTTGCTGACCAGTTCGCTGGCGGTCAGATAGGCCAGTATCCAGGCCCGGTAAAGCGCCAGATTGGTGGTCGTGCCGTCCGGTTCCGCCGTCCGTTCCCGCATCATCCCGTCGTAATGGGAGGCCACGAGGCCGTTTCCGCGCAGCTGTTCCGTCTCCTGCCCGCTCATGGCCCGCACCGAACGGAGGTCTACCGGGAAGGGGCGGATGAACTGCCGTCCCGCGCTGTCGTACATGCCCCGCCAGTTGATGAAAGCCTGATTGACCATGGCGTAAATGGGCAGCATGGAGTAGGTGTTGTCCCAGTTCTGCACCTTGACCGTACTGACCGTCATGTCCACCACCGTCCCGTTGGCCCCCTGGCTGTCCATCTGTATCCAGTCGCCCAGCCGGACCATGTCCTGCGCCGAGAGCTGTATCGAGGCGGTAAACCCCAAAATGGTGTCTTTGAATACCAGAGTCAGGATGGCGGCGGAGGTGGCTAACCCCAGAAAGATTTTCGACAGCCGGATGTCGGCCAGTATCGACACGGCGATCAGGATACCGATGAGGTAGATGACGATGTGCGCGCTCTGCACGTATCCTTTGATGCTTCGTTCCCTGGCCTGCGGCAGGGCGTTGTAGATGTCGCTGACGGCGTTTATCATGGCACTCAGCGTATTGAGCATGAAATAAACCGCCAGACACTGCGTCACTTTCAGCGTGCCCCGTACCAGTCCGGGGCTGTACCCCATGAAAATCGTCTCGATCAGATAGCTCAGCACGACCGTGAAGACGAAACGGACGAGCCGTTTGAAGAAATGCCGCCGGGCGAGTACCTTGTCCCATTTCACGGGCGTTTTCCGGATCACGGCGTGCAGCAGTTTCGGCATCAGTCGGCTGCCCGCATACCCCACGAGGCGCAGCAGCACGAGCAGCGTCAGCGTTACGGTGCAGAACGTGGTAATGTCCAGCAGCCGGCCCTGCAGCCCGGCATGCGACAAGAATTGCTGGAAGTCGTTCAGCAGCCAGAATTTATCGGTCAGATGATATTCCATGACAGCGGATTTGCCGTCCGGGGGAAAAGGCGACCCCGTTCCCGTCCGGACGTGATGATAAATAAAGCGGGATGTTTGGAAGCCGTTTCGGCTTTTGCGCCGGATGATCCAGGCGTTGTTTTCGAGTTTTTCTCCTTTCCCCGGAAAAGAAGACAACGGGCTGTCCGGCGAAGCGGAAAGAGGAACGAGACCGGAAAGGTGTTCGGGGCATCGGCGGAAACGAAAAAGAGAGGAAAAGGGAGGGCTTGTAAAAAATCAAAACGGCTTCTTATTGTAAAAGCAATTAAAAAAACTATATTTGCAGGTCGTATCGGAAATTTTCGATTGACGATATGAAACGGCCGGAAGGCGTTCGGGACGGTTTTCGTCACTTCGGTCGCGGTGCGGGGAAACCGGAAAATATCGCCCGTTTCCCTGATGCGGTCGGGCTTCCGCCCGGCGTTTTCATATCGGTGGGTCGGACGTTTCCGAAGCCGGAAAGGTTGCGATGTATAAGCGAAAATAATCATAAATAATATCAATAATTTAAACGAAATGCAGAATAAAGGTGCACTTAAATTTTTGACGATTGTGCTGGCGCTGGCCTGCCTGTATCAATTGTCATTTACATTCGTTACCCAACATGTCGAGAAGAAGGCGAAGGAGTTCGCGGCGGGCAACGAGGTTGCCGAACAACAGTATCTCGACTCCATGAAAACCCAGACGGTGTACAATCTCGGACTCGTCCAATACACGTACAGCGACTGCAAGGAGAAGGAGCTTAACCTGGGGCTGGACCTTCGCGGCGGGATGAACGTCATGCTGGAAATTTCCGTGCAGGACATTCTGAAAGCGCTTTCGGACAATAATCCCGATCCGGCTTTCAACAAGGCGTTGGCCGAAGCCAAAGCCATGCAGAACAACAGCCGCGACGACTACCTGACGCTGTTCGCCCGGGCTTACGCGCAACAAGCTCCCGACGGCAAACTTAGTGCCATCTTTTCCACCTACGATCTGCGTGAACTGGTCAAACCCGGCATGAGCAACGAAGAGGTCATCCGCGTGCTGCGCAAACAGGCCGACGATGCCGTGGCCAACTCCTATAACGTGCTGCGTAACCGTATCGACCGTTTCGGCGTGGTTCAGCCCAATATCCAGCGGCTCGAAAACTCCGGCCGTATTCTGGTCGAACTGCCCGGCGTGAAGGAACCCGAACGTGTGCGTAAGCTGTTGCAGGGAACCGCTTCGCTGGAATTCTGGGCTACTTACGACAATTCGGAAATCTTCCCGCTGTTGCAGGATATCAACAACCGTCTGGCCGCTTCGCAGAACGAGGCGAAAGATACCGTGACGGTGGAAGCGGAAGCGACCGAAACCGTGGAAACGGAGAACGGACTGGCCGGCGAGCTGGACGCTCTGGTCAGCGATACGACCGTTACGGAGGGGGACAACCAGTTCCCGCTGTTCGATCTGCTGACTCCCATCGTCGATCCCGCGAGCGGTTATGTGGGCGAGGGTCCCGTGATCGGTCGCGCCATGGCGGCCGATACCGTGCGGATCAACGAAATTTTCGCCATGCCGCAGATCCGGAGCATGTTGCCCCGCGACGTGCGTCTGATGTGGGGCATGAAAGGGGTCGATCCCGCCGGGACCATCTTCGAACTGTACGCCATCAAGGCCAATACCAAAAACGGACAACCTCCTTTGGACGGTAGCTACGTGGCTACGGCCCGTCCCGAATATATAGACCAGGGCGGTTCGCAGGTAGAGGTTTCCATGATTATGAATCCTGCGGGCGCGAAGATCTGGGCGCGCCTGACGGCCGATAATGTCGGCAAATCCATCGCTATCGTACTCGACGGTTACGTCTATTCCGCTCCCCGCGTGAACGGCGAGATTACCGGCGGACGTTCCTCCATTACCGGCGGGTTTACCTACAACGAAGCCAACGACCTGGCCATCGTGCTGCAATCGGGTAAACTGCCTGCTCCGGCCACCATCATTCAGGAAGCCGTCGTAGGTCCTACGCTGGGTAAGGAATCCATCGAAGCCAGCATGATGTCGTTTATTTTGGCTTTCGCCCTGGTGCTGATCTATATGCTCGCCTTCTACCGCACGGCCGGATTGGTGGCCAGCATCGCTTTGGTAACCAACCTGTTCTTCCTGTTCGGCGTGCTGTCCTCCTTCGGAGCGGTGCTTACGCTGCCCGGTATCGCCGGTATCGTCCTGACGATGGGGATGGCGGTGGACGCCAATGTCATCATTTACGAGCGTGTCAAAGAAGAGATTCGTGCCGGCAAGGGCGTAGTCCTTTCTTTGTCCGACGGGTTCAAGAATGCCTATTCGGCCATTATCGACGGTAACGCCACCACGCTGATCGCCGGATTGGTGCTGTTCCTTTTCGGAACAGGTCCCGTACAAGGGTTCGCTACCACGTTGATCATCGGTATCCTGACCTCCTTGTTCTGCGCGATCTTCATTACCCGCATGATCTTCGTATCCATGCTCGAACACAATAAGAAAATTCGCTTCTCCAATAAGCTGACCGAGAATTTCCTGGCCAATACCCGGGTCAATTTCATCGGCATCCGCAAATACAGCTATGTGTTCTCCGGCGCATTGCTCCTGATTTCGCTGATTTCGTTCTTTACCCGCGGCATGAGCTACGGGGTCGATTTCTCCGGCGGCCGTACCTACGTGGTCCGTTTCGACAAGCCCGTAACGACCGCTCAGGTGCGTGAAGCATTGGAAACGGTCTTTACGGCCGGCGGTCTCGAAGTGAAACAGTACGGGAATAACGGAGACCAGATGCGTATCGTTACCCAGTACCGTTATGCCGAAGACGGAGACGGCGTGACCGAAGAGATCAACGGCATGATGTACGAAGCCCTCTCTCCGCTGTACGAAACTCCGTTGACGGAGGAAGAGTTCCTGACTACGGCGACCAATCCGCACGGGATCATTTCCTCTGACAAGGTAGGTCCCAGCGTGGCGCACGATATTAAAGTCAATGCCGTCATTGCTGTCATCTTTTCGCTGATCGCCATCGGTATTTACATTACCTTGCGATTCCGCAGTTGGGAATGGGCATTGGGTAGTGTTTTCGCTTTGGCGCACGACGTAGTGCTGACGATCGGTGCTTTCTCGCTGTTGCATGGCATCCTGCCTTTCGCCATGGATGTGGACCAGTCGTTCATTGCGGCCCTGCTGACCATTGTCGGTTACTCCATCAACAATACCGTGGTCATTTTCGACCGTATCCGCGACTATCGGGCGCTTTTCCCGAAACGGGACATTTATCAGAATATTAACGAGGCGATCAATTCTACGTTGGCGCGTACCGTCAATACCTCCGGAACTACCATCGTTACTCTGCTGGCTATCTTTATCTTCGGCGGGGAAGTGATTCGCGGATTCGTGTTCGCCCTGTTGTTCGGGATAGTACTCGGTACCTTCTCCTCCATCTTTGTCGCAGGACCTTTGGTGTTTGATATGGTAAAGAATAAACTGAGAAAGGCTCCTGTCAAATAACCGGATTCTTCAGCGGATCGTTTGGCGGTCCGACGAATTTACGGGATAGCTGAAAAATATCTTCAGGCTAATCGTATTCTGGAAGCAAATAAAAGGGACATGGTCATGTGGTTGCATGCCTATGTCCCTTTTATTGAAAATGAATCGGAAGTATAAGCCCTTATAATCTCAAGAAATCAGTAATTTTATCGGCCTGAATGTTGGCTGAATTTCGGTAGGGATAAGAAAAATGGTCGGGTTCCGGAATTATGTCTGACGGTAAACGGGACTGCGATTGAGGCCATGACCGGTGTGGCGGTGGAAAAGTATTGAAAGAAAACAGGAATGGACATGAAACAGAAGTATTTATTGGGTATGGTTTTGTCGGTAATAGTCTGTTGCGCGGTAAAAGCGCAACAGGTATGGTTACCGGATAACGGTAACGGGACTTTCACGAATCCGATTATGTGGGGAGACTGGCCGGATCCGGATATCATCCGGGTAGGGGACGATTTTTATTTCGTATCGACCAGTATGCACTATGTTCCGGGGTGTCCTATCGCAACCTCGAAAGATCTGGTAAACTGGAAGATGGTGGGATATGCTGTCGAACGTTACGACGAGGATCCTCGGTATGACATGCAGCAGGGGCAGTTGTATCTCAACGGTTCATGGGCCAGTACCCTCCGTTATCATAATGGTAAGTTTTATGTCGGTTTTTTCACTCCTTATGGATGGGGTACGAAAACCGGTCATTTTTCAATCTGTATTGCAGACAAACCGGAAGGTCCCTGGGAGCGTACCATTTTCCCGGAGTATCTATATGATCCGGGGCTGTTTTTCGATGACGACGGGAAAGTTTATGTCGTACACGGACAACATAAACTGTATATTACTGAACTGAATGCGGATGTGAAGTCCGTCAAGGGAGAACCGGTTGAGATATGGGATAAGGGATTCAAGGATAGCCGGACTTTGGGAAAAGGGTTCGGTCTGGAAGGTTCTCACATGTATAAAATCAACGGTAAATACTACATCACTTGTCCGGCCGGAGGAACGAAAGGGTGGCAGGTTTGTCTCCGTTCGGATAGTATTTACGGGCCCTATGAACATAAAGTGATCGTGCAGGACGATAGCTCTTATCCTCCCAATGGGTTGCATCAGGGGGGAATGGTACAGTTGAAAAACGGGGACTGGTGGTTCGTCATCATGCAGGACCGCGGGCCGATCGGACGTGTTCCCTGCCTGCTGCCGGTAAAGTGGACAGACGGCTGGCCGATGCTGGGGGCTGACGGCAGAGACCTCATTACTTATCCCAAACCGGATGTGGGTAAGAAACAACAACCGTTGACGGCTCCGGCCACATCGGATGAGTTCAAGGGAAAGAAGCTGGGGTTGCAGTGGCAGTGGAATCATAATCCGGATCCGCAGCGATGGTCGCTTGTTGAACGCCCCGGATATATGCGGCTGAAAGCGTCGCAGGCAAAAGGTCTGAAGGAAGCTCGCAATACCTTGACGCAACGCGTGCAGGGACCTTCTTCCGAAGGTTCTGTCGAGATGGAGGTAACCGGATTGAAGGATGGCAATGTGGCCGGATTTGGCGTGTTTCAATTTCCTTATGCCTATGTTGCCGTACGGCAGGAGGGGAATGACCGGGAGATCGTGATGTGCAATGACGGTAAGATCGTGGAGGCGGTTAAAGGTTTTAACGGAGATAGGCTTTGGGTCAGGGTACGGGTAACCGATAAGAACTTTACGGCTCGTTTCTATTACAGTCTGGACGGTAGGGAGTTTTACCCGATAGGGGATGAACTGAAGATGGGATTGGGGTTGCCCTGGACGGCTAACCGGTTCGCTCTTTTCAATTTCAGTACAAAAGAGACCGGAGTGGACGGATATGCCGATTTTAACTGGTTCCGTTTTAGCGGCAAATAGGCAGACCGGTCGAATGAAATCATCATCAGGGCATGTTGCCGTACCGTCCTCCGTTTGCCCTGTTTCGAGGCGGATTGCCGTTTGTGTTTGTCCGTTTGTTTCGCTTACCCGCCCGTATCGCGGGGAGTTGTCTGTCCTTGGGGAAATTTCCTTCGGGAACTTGTGGCCGGATTGCCTGTTTCTCCGGTTTCCCCGCTTTTTCTTCGGGGACGGAGAACATAATTTTTCCGGCCGAAATTTGCTCGCATTCGCGAAAAAAATGGTATTTTTACGACTTCATTAAAAGGTTATCATTCTATGACGCTTATTAAATCTATATCGGGTTTCCGGGGTACGATCGGCGGTTCCGTCGGCGATAATCTGACTCCGCTCGATCTGGTCAAGTTCACTTCGGCCTATTCGCAATGGCTCAAGGAACAGAATCCCGGCAAAAAGCTGAAAGTGGTGCTGGGACGCGACGCTCGCCTTTCCGGTGCAATGGCGGCTTCCGTTGTGGAAGGAACTTTGTTGGGATGCGGCATCGATGTCATTCAGATCGGTCTGGCCACCACGCCTACCGTCGAAGTGGCCGTTACGGGCTACGGGGCCGACGGCGGCATTATCCTGACCGCCAGCCATAACCCCAAACAGTGGAACGCCCTGAAGCTGCTCAACGGCCGGGGCGAGTTTCTGAACGACGCCGAAGGCAAGAAGGTGCTGGCCATCGCTGCTGCCGACGATTATCTGTATGCTCCGGTCGATGAGTTGGGACAGGTCATCGTCCGCGAATCTTACGACCAGCAGCATATCGACGCCGTGTTGGCCCTGCCGCTCGTCGATGTCGAAGCCGTCCGCGCCGCCCGTTTCAAGGTGGTGGTCGATGCCGTCAATTCCGTCGGCGGCACGGTCATTCCCGCCCTGTTGAGACAGATGGGCGTGGAGGTGGTGGAACTCAACTGCGAGCCTACCGGCCGTTTCGCCCATAATCCCGAACCCATTCCGGCCAACCTGACCGAAATTTCCGCCGCAGTGCCGGCGCAGAAGGCCGATCTGGGCGTGGTCGTCGATCCCGACGTGGACCGCTTGGCATTGGTTTGCGAGGACGGTTCCATGTTCGGCGAGGAATATACGTTGGTTTCCGTGGCCGATTACGTCCTTTCCCATACCCCCGGCAATACCGTTTCCAATCTCAGCTCGTCGCGGGCGTTGGCCGACGTAACGGCCGCGCACGGCTGCTCCTATTCCGCTTCCGCCGTAGGCGAAGTGAACGTGGTGGCCGAGATGAAACGTACCGGCGCCGTGATCGGCGGCGAAGGCAACGGAGGGGTCATCTATCCGGCCCTCCATTACGGCCGCGACGCCCTGGTGGGCGTGGCCCTCTTCCTGACCCTGCTGGCCAAAAAAGGGGTGTCCGCTTCCGCGCTGCGGGCGCAATACCCGGCCTACGCCATTTCCAAGAACAAGATCGAGCTGACGCCCGAAATCGACGTGGATGCGGTGCTGGCGCGCATGAAGGAAAAATACGCTTCGGAAAAGGTAAACGACATCGACGGGGTCAAGATCGATTTCCCGACGGAATGGGTGCATCTCCGCAAGTCGAATACCGAACCCATCATCCGCATTTACAGCGAAAGCTCCACCGAAGAGCAGGCCGATGCGCTGGCGCGGAAGATCATGGCCGACATACAATCCATCATAGCCCGATAGAAGCCGATGAACGAACCGTTTACACCTACCCGTTACCGGTTGGTCAATACCGCTACGGGACGCGTTTTCTCCGACGAGGGGTGGACGCTTGACGATCCGCAGGCGGATGCGCCCGCCCTGGTCCGGACGCAGTACGCTTCGCGGCAGATCGCCGTACGCCCCAACGACTGGGGATTGTATAAATATTGCGACTGGTTGCCCGTGTCGCGCCGCCTGCAAGGGTCCGCTGCTCCGGTTACCTACCGCAGTCACGGGCTGGCAGCCGAGTTGGGGCTGAACAACCTGTACATTACGCTCAACGGCTATTTCCCCGAAGCGGGCGCTTTCATGACGACCTGTTCCTTCAAGGAGACCGAGGCCTATTCGGTCTGCGGACGGCTGAACCCCGCCGACGGGCGGGTGCTGGTGGTCGCTTCCGCCGGCAACACGGCGCGGGCTTTTGCCAAGGTCTGTTCCGAAAACCGCATTCCGTTGCTGCTGTGCGTTCCGGAAGACAACCTGAACGCGCTGTGGTTTGAAAAACCGCTCGACCCGTGCGTGAAACTCATCGCTTCCCGCAGCGGTTCGGACTATTTCGACGCCATCCATCTGGGCAATATCGCTGTGAAAAATCCCCGCTACGTGGCCGAAGGGGGGGCGAAGAACGTCGCCCGCCGCGACGGTATGGGTACGACGGTGCTTTCCGCCGTCATCGCCATCGGTTCCGTTCCCGACTACTATTTCCAGGCGGTCGGCAGCGGCACGGGAGCTATCGCCGCGTGGGAAGCCAACCTCCGTTTTCTGGAAGACGGACGGTTCGGGCAAAACCTCATGAAACTGATCGTTTCCCAGAATTATCCGTTCGTGCCCATGTACCATGCGTGGCAGGCCGGCTCGCGCGATTTGTTGCCGTTGGACGACAACGAGGCCCGCGCGCAGGTCGAAACCATCGACGCCAAGGTCCTTTCCAACCGCAAACCGCCCTATTCCGTGGCGGGGGGATTGTACGACGCCCTTTGCGCCACCGGTGGCGAAGTGGTGCATGTCGATAACGGGCTGGCGCGCGAAGCTGCGCAGCTGTTCGAACGGTGCGAGGGAATCGACCTGCATCCGGCTGCGGCCGTCGCCGTGGCTTCGTTGGTCGATTACGTCCGGGCCGGCAAGCTCGACCGCGACGCCGTCGTCATGCTCAACATTACCGGTTGCGGCGAACGGCGGTTCAAGCAGGGGAAAAAGCTCTTTTACCTTCAGCCCGACCGCGTGTTCGACATCGATCCGGACGAAACGGAAGTGCTCGCCTTTTTAGAGGGGCTGTTCGGTTGATTGCCCGAAGGGGTTCCGGCGGTCTCCGCCGTTTCGGACACCGTGACCTGAAATAACGACGCCCGCCGCACATGACACGTGCGGCGGGCGTCGTATCTTTATCCCCGTTGGCCTGCTATTGCGGCAGTTTGTCTTTCGGGGTCATGAAGGTCCAGCTGATCTCCTTGTAGGACCATCCGCCGTCCGATTTCACGTCTTCCACCGAGGGTTGTCCCCCTTCCACTTTCAGCCGTTTGACGGAGTAGGCGCCCTTTTCGTAGTTGTAGCTCTCCCCGTCGTCGTCATACAGGTCGAACGAGCCGTCCGCTGTTCCGTACACCCGCACTTCCAGCGGCTGCCCTTCGATCCACGCCTTCGTCTGCCGTGCGGCGGGAATCATGGGAACGATGCCGCCGTCGCGGACGAACAGCGGAATTTTCGCCAGCGTTCCTTTGACCTGAATGATCTCGTTTTCTCCGACCGGTTCCCCGGTGTAGAAGTCATACCATTTGCCTTTCGGCAATACCACGGAACGTTCCGTCTCCCCGGCGAAAAGCGGAGCCACCAACAGGTTGTCGCCCACCATGTACTGGTCTTTCACTTCCCGTATCTGCACCGTTTCGTAAGGGTTTTCCGTGGCATCCAGTTTCGTGCGTATCTTCTGCGTCCGCCCGTCGAAGCCTTCCACCAGGTTCATGGCCCGGAAAGGCGGTTCGCCCTGCAGGTAGTAGCCCGCAAAGGCGGAGTAGAGGTAAGGCAACAGCTGCATGCGCAGGAAAGCGGCGTCCTGACAGTATTTGTACACTTCCGGATAGCTCCACGGCTTCGTGCCGTCGGCCCATGCGTTTACCATGGCGATAGGGCCGAAGCAGGAGGTCTGCATCCGTCGCAGCCACTCTTCTCCCGATCCGCTGCCGCGCACTTCCGGCGTCCACATCACGCCGATAAAGCTGCTGTTGGCCACGGCCGTGATGAAGTCGCGGTGGTTGTAGTTGTCGTTGTAGATGACGTAAGGCATCGATACGCCGCCGGCATTGACCGCCCGCACCAGCCCGTAAGTCCTGCGGTTGATGTCGCGGTACTCCTTGTCGATGGTTTTCATGACCAGGTTGCCGTAGATCGACCGCATCTGGTCGGCTTCCGTGCCGGAGGGAAATTCCGCGGCGTCCGGCCACAGCCACGAGTCGTTGCCGTCCACTTCGTCTATCTTGTAGCCGCTGACTCCCTTGTCCACCTGGGCCTTTTTGATGTGCTGCTGGAAAATCTTGCGGGCTTCCGGCATCGTGTAGTCGGGCACTACGCCGCACCATACCGTGTGGGTGCCGCAGTAGGGCAATATCTTTTCATAGACGGACGACGCCGGCGATATGTAGGGGTTGCACCACAGGTTCACTTCGATATGCTGGTCTTTCAGGCTTTGGATGAAGCCGTCCGGATCGGGAAACCGGTTGGGGTCCCAATCGAAGGTGCAGGGATAGGCTTTGGAGTGCCATCCCGGTTCCAGTCCAATGACGTCCAGCGGAAAGTTTTTCTGTTTGAAACCGTCGATCTCTTCCTGCACCTGCTTGTCGGTGTAGCGGGTCGGCGTCCGTTGCCAGAATCCCAACCCCCATTTGGGCGGGATGAAACCTCCGCCGCAATAGAGGTTGAACCGGGAAACCACGTCCAGCATGTTATCGCCCCGGAACAGGACCAGTTCCACCCCTTCGGCCGGAATGACGAATTCCAGATTGTCCGAATAGGGGTTCGCGCTCCAGTTTCTGTCCGTGTTCCGGTCCCGCGCTTCGGGCGGATTCTTGCTGTCCACGCGGACGCCCGTACCCACGTAGGCGTCGATGTACCGGGCGGAGTTGATCAGCATGCCGTACCCTTTCGTGGAGACGAAGAAGGGTACGGGGGCATGCGTCCGTCCGTCGTCCTTGTTGGCATAGTGGTCCATGTGCAGGCGCAGGATGCGTCCCCGCTGGTCCACCGTTTTGAAGTTCAGCCCCAGGCCGAAGATCTGTTCCCCTTCGTCCAACGGCAGCCGCAGTACGGTCTTGCCGTTCCTCAGGGTCACTTTGATTTCCGCCGGGTCTATCGGAAATTCCTGCGCCGAACGTTCTTTCAATACGTCCGCACGGGGTGTTGCCTCTATGGCGTTCAGCAGGTTGAGCTGTTCCGGCGCGCCCACTTCCGTTCTCCACACGCCGGGATAAACGGCTTCTCCCCATTCGGCCTGTACCGGCCCGGTCTGTTTCGGCGTCGAACACGCGACGGCGGCGAAAGCCAGTGCCGCAAGTAAAATTTTCTTCATATTTAAAATCGTTTTTGAGGTTAGTTATGGTTCGTCTGCCGGGAATGTCCGGCTTTCCGTCGATCCGAATTTCTCGTAAATATAGAAATAAAAAACGAAAAACGACAAGAACGGAAAGAATAAGGGGGGGCATAAGAAAAAAACAGGGAGGATATGCGAAAGGAAAACTTTCCGCTCCCGGCGGGGAAATCCGGCGGAAAAAGGTCCGGTTCGCTTTTTCTTCGTATCTTTATCCCTTTTAAAATCCGATACGAAAATGAACAACCTTTTTTTCAGGGGCAGGAAAAACCTGCGGGTTTTTCTGTTCGCCTGCCTGCCGCTGGCAGTAGCGGCGGAAAAAAACTCCTTCGACCCGCCGGTCATGGGGTGGAGTTCGTGGAACACCTACCGCATAAACATCAACGAGGAGCTGATTAAGCGACAGGCCGACGCTATGGTCGAACGGGGCCTGAAAGCGGCGGGCTACCGGTATGTCAATGTCGATGACGGGTTTTTCGGCGGGCGCGACGGGTCGGGCCGGCTCCATACTCATCCGGAACGTTTCCCGAACGGCTTGAAGGTCGTGGCCGATTATATCCATTCCCGGGGCCTGAAGGCGGGCATCTATTCAGATGCCGGAAGCAATACCTGCGGTTCCATCTGGGACGGAGACCCCAACGGTATCGATGTCGGACTTTACGGCCACGAAGCGCAGGACGCCGACCTGTTTTTCAACGAATGGGGGTTCGATTTCATCAAGATCGACTATTGCGGCGCCGGTCAGGAACTGGCGCTGGAAGAGCGGAAACGTTATACGGAGATCCGCCGGGCCGTCGATTCCGTCTGTCCCCGGAAAATCGCCCTGAATATATGCCGATGGGCGTTCCCCGGCACCTGGGCGAAAGGGTTGGCCGATTCGTGGCGCATCAGCCGGGATATTACGCCTTCCTGGGAATCCGTCAAACACATCGTCGGCAAGAACCTTTACCTGTCGGCCTATGCGGGCGGCGGACACTATAACGATATGGATATGCTGGAGATTGGCCGGGGGCTGAAACCGGAGGAAGAGGAGGTTCATTTCGGCCTGTGGTGCATCATGAGTTCGCCCCTGCTGATCGGCTGCGACCTGACGACCGTTCCGGAAGCCTCTCTGACGCTGTTGAAGAACGAGGAGCTGATTGCCCTGAACCAGGACCCGTTGGGTTTGCAGGCGTATGTGGCCTGGCATGAGGGCGAGGGGTACGCGCTGGTCAAGGATATCGAACGGAAGCGGGGAAAAATGCGTGCCGTGGCGTTGTACAACCCCTCCGATACGCTTTGCCGTTTTTCCGTTCCTCTCTCCTGTCTGGAACTGGAGGGCCGGACCGGGGTGCGCGACCTGATCCGGCGGCGGACGGAAAAGAGCATCCGCGATACGCTTTCCTGTGTCTTGCCGCCCCACAGCGTCCGGATATTCCGGTTGGAGGCCGAAAAGCGGCTCGAAGGTCCCGGTCGTTACGAGGCGGAATGGGCCTATCTGCCCTGTTTCAACGATTTGGGCAAGCCGAAAAACGTGGCTTATGCTCCCGACGGACGGGCTTCCGGAGGGATGATTGTCCGTTATCTGGGCGGCACTCCCGAAAACTATGCGGAGTGGAGCGAGGTGTATAGCGAAACGGGCGGCGATTACGAAATGACGGTCCGTTACGTGCCGGGAAAATACCGGAAACTGATCGTTGAGGTTAATGGCGAGGCGACGCCGCTGCGGACGCTGGAAACCGACGCTTCCGCAGGAATCGCCTCCGTAACGCTTCCCGTCCGTTTGAAGGCCGGGTACAATACGGTCCGCCTCTCCAGCCCGTATTGCTGGGCGCCCGACATCGATTGTTTTACGCTGGAAAAACGCTGACCGGGAGGTGCCGGACACGGTCCGGTTTTCGGGAACCGTGCCTGCCCGACTACGGCCTGCCCGTCTGTTCCGCCTTGCGTTCATAAAGTTCGGCTATAGAAATATCGAAACAATCAATACCTGTTTTTAGGTATTGATTGTTTTTTATTCGTATATTTGTATGGAAAATAAAATCGATTCATATCCGATAGTACGGTGTGCGGATTATCCGAGAGGGAAGACGGAACGCGTTTTCCGATACCGGAAACTTTCGCCGGCGGAGCGGATTTAATTCTAAAATCTTAATGTTATGTCAAAGAGCGTAAAAGGAACCCAGACCGAAAAGAATTTGTTGCAGTCGTTCGCCGGAGAATCTCAGGCGCGCAACCGTTATACTTTTTTCGCGAGCATTGCGAAGAAAGAAGGCTATGAACAGATCGCTGGCGTGTTTTTGGAAACGGCCGAACAGGAAAAAGAACATGCCAAACGTTTCTTTAAGTTTCTCGAAGGCGGCATGACCGAAATTACCGCTACTTTCCCTGCCGGCGTGTTGGGCACTACGGCTGAGAACCTGCGGGCGGCCGCCGAAGGCGAAAACGAGGAGTGGTCCGAACTTTATCCCGCTTTCGCAGAGGTGGCGGCTAAAGAGGGCTTCCCCCAGATCGCGGCCGTATTCCGCGCTATCGCTACGGTGGAAGCGGAACACGAAACCCGCTATCGCAAGCTGTTGGAACGGGTGGAAGCGGACGGTGTTTTCAAACGCGACGAAGAGATCAAATGGCAGTGCCGTAACTGCGGTTATGTACATACCGGCAAGGAAGCGCCCGAAATGTGTCCTTCCTGCGCCCACCCGAAGGCGTTTTTCGAACCTATGAAGACGAACTATTAGAATATAAGGTTAAGGCTCTGGCATGCCTGAAAGAAGTTGTCCGAAAAGTCCTTGTCTGCAAGGCTTTTCGGACAACTTCTCCGTTTTTCATAGACCCGGGGGCGTGTTCTGCGTTTCGGCGGAAATCGGCATCCGATTTCCAAAAGATACGGTTACCGGGGGCGTTTCAATAGTTTTACGATGATGAAAATAACGAAGGCCGTTACTCCCAGTGCGAAAAGTGCGAGGATGATTTCCCCGAATCCCAGCATGAACATGGCTCGGCATTTTGAACAGTGAAACATCTGTCGCCCGTTTTCCGCTTCGGCGATCGGAACGGTCGGTCATCCGTTGTGTCGGAGGAAATCGTATGCGATACTTTTATTCCGTTGCAATTTACGGATAAATTTTCGTACTTCCTATGGAAAAATAGTTTTTTTTGTAGTAAACGGATGAAAATCCGGCGTAAAAAATTATTTTTGTAAAAATGCGGAATGCCGCATGCCTTCCGACTAACCTGAAAACCGATGAAAACGATTCTTTCTTTCCTTCGATGCGCGCTCCTGCCGTTCCTGCTGTTTTCGTGTACGGCGGCTTTCGCGCGACGTTCCGCCGATATCCGGCCCGAACGGCTCGTTTGTGAATATCTGAAAAATCCGGAGGCCGTGGATGTCCTGCGTCCCCGCTTGTCGTGGATCGATACGCCCGCCGAGGGAATCTGCGGGGCGGAACGGAGCGCCTGGCAGATTCAGGTCGCCTCTTCCGAGGCGGCTCTGCTGGACGGTGCGCCCGATTTGTGGGACAGCCGGAAAGTGAAGGATGCCCGCACCCTCCGCGTCGAATACGGGGGAAAACCTTTACGTTCCCGGCAGGTGTGCTGGTGGCGCGTCCGGGTGTGGGACGGCCGGGGCCGGGTTTCGGCGTGGAGCGCTCCCGCCCGTTGGGGCATGGGGATATTGACGCCCGGCGAGTGGCGGGGCCGCTGGATCGGCGCTCCGTGGCAGGACGACCGTTCGCTGGAGGCCTCGGGCGGTACGACGCCTCCTCCCGCACCGTTGCTGCGTAAATCCTTTGCCGTGCATAAGGAGGTGGTTTCCGCCCGGTTCTACGGAACGGGATTGGGGTATTTCGAGTTGTATCTGAACGGAGCGAAGGTGGGCGACGATTGCCTCGTTCCCAACCAGACCAATTACGGCAAGCGGCCCGGACTCGAAAAACGGGGGATTCCCGTCGAGGACCGTTTCCGGGAATACCGCGTGATGTATGTCGGCTATGACGTGACCGACCGCATCCGCCCGGGCGAAAACGTGTTGGGGGCCATCCTCGGCAACGGGTTTTACAATGCGTTGAGCCATTGGACGATGGCTTACGGTTCTCCCCGTTTTCTCGGAGAGCTGCACCTCGTCTATGCCGACGGTACGGAAGAGATTGTTGCCAGCGATGTCTCATGGAAGGCGGCCGAAAGCGCCATTGTCTCGGATATGATCTACGGCGGGGAACATTACGACGCCCGCCGGGAACAACCGGGCTGGAACGCACCCGGCTTCGACGATTCGGCATGGCGTTCCGCCGTGCTGCGGCAGGCGCCGGAAGGACGGCTCGTCGCCCAGCAGGCGCCGCCCGACCGGGTCATGGAACGGCTGAAGCCGGTCCGCATCGACAAACTGGGCGAAGGGCATTACCGGGTCGATTTCGGTCAGGAGATTTCCGGGTGGCTCCACCTGCACGGTCTCCGCGGCGAAGCGGGCCGGCGTATCGATATCCGTTACCTTTGCGAGTCGCCTGTCGGCTCCAACAGCTATACGATGAAGGGGGAGGGAGCGGAGTCGTACCATGCCCGCTTTACGTGGTTCGTCTTCCGCGAAGTCGAACTTGTCGGCTGGCCCGGCGAACTGACGCCCGACCGGCTGACCGCCGAAGCCGTCTATACGGATGCGCCCGTTACGGGCCGTTTCTCCTGCTCCAACGAACTGTTCAATACCATCCATCGCATCTGGCTGCGCAGCCAGACCGACAATATGCACGGCGGAATCGCCAGCGACTGCCCCCACCGCGAACGTTCGGCCTATACGGGCGACGGACAGGTGGCCTGCGCCACGGTCATGCATCATCTGGACGCCGCCGCCTTCTACCGCAAGTGGATCGGCGATATCCGGGGGGCGCAGCTCCCCGAAACGGGCTACGTTCCCAACGGTGCGCCCTGGCAACCCGGCTGCGGTGGCGGAGTGGCCTGGGGAGCCGCCATGAACATCATGCCCTGGGAGTTCTATCTGAATTACGGCGATATCGACCTGTTGGCGGAAAATTACGAGGCGATGAAAGAGCAGCTCCGTTTCATGCAGGGGTGGACGGATGCGGAAGGCGTTATGTGGATGAAGACGGAAAACGAGTGGATGAATCTGGGCGACTGGTGTCCTCCCGGCGAGTTGCCGCCGGCATCGCTGGTCCATACGTTTTATTTGTGGTACTGCACCGATCTGACGGCCCGTGCGGCCGAAGCGTTGGGGCGTGCGGAGGAGGCCCGGTCGTATGCCGCCCGGGCGGCCCGTACCGCGGAGGCCTTCCATAAACGGTTTTACGATCCGGCGACGGGGAGTTACGGCCGTTTCGGAGGCAATGTCTTTGCGTTGAGGATGGGGGTTCCGGAAGCCTGTCGCGCCCGGGTAATCGCTTCGCTGAAACGGGATATTCTGGCTGCCGGAGGGCATTTGGATACGGGAATCTTCGGAACCCGTTTCCTTTTCGAGGTGCTGGCCGAAAACGGATTGAACGAACTGGCGTTCGAAATCCTGAACAAACGGGACTTTCCGAGTTTCGGCCACTGGATCGCCCGGGGGGCGACGACTACCTGGGAGCAGTGGGACGGCAACAATTCCCGCAATCATCCGATGTTCGGCGGGGGCCTGACATGGTTCTGCCGCAATTTGGCGGGCATGCGGACCGATTCTGCCTGTCCGGGGTACGGGCATATCGTGTTTCGTCCCCAGCCGGCGGGGGACGTTACGGAAGCCCGCTATTCTAAACTGACGCCCTACGGAGAGGCAGCGGTCGAATGGAGCCGTACGCAGGACCGGTTCACGATGACGGTAAGGGTTCCCGTGGGCGCTTCCGCTACGGTTTTCGTTCCGGTTCCGGAAGGGAGGAGGGTCGCGGTTTCCGCCTCGGCCGGTGGACGCGGCGGAAAGCATACGGTTTTCCGGGGTGTTCGCGACGGTTATGCCGAATATGCGGTGCGGCAGGGAGAGTATGTTTTTACGACGGAACGGTAGCCGGAAATCCGGAACAGGAAGTTTCCGAATCGGCGGTTATCCGGTTTATTTTTATGTTTTTTACAGAAAAAAGAACAACTTGAGAAAAAAATGATTATTTTTACTCCGTAAATCGTTCTTTCAGATAGGAACGAGGTTTTAAAACAGCCAATTTTCAGTTTTTTCATAATACGTATTTGCCGTTCCTGTGACAGGCCCGGCAACGGCAATCCATCCAAAAGGAGAGCCACATCTTTAAATGTTAATGTTTTCATAAGTGAGGAGTGTTCCACGCAGGAACACTCCTTTTTTTCCAAAACCGGGACCGGAATCCGGTACGCATGCGGAAAGCCGTTTAAATCCGCCGGGCGACCTGTTTCGCCTGTCCTTGCCGGGCGACGGCCTCCTGCTTTTTCCGTATCTCTTCCGGATTGCCCAGATAATAATCGCCGGTCAGGTCCAGCGCGTCGTTGAATTCGAACACGTAAGGAACCGCCGTGGGGATATTTACCTTTACGATGTCCGTGTCGGAGATGCCTTTCAGGTGCTTGACCACGGCGCGGAGGCTGTTGCCGTGGGCCGCCACCAGTATCGTGTCGGCGATGGCCAGCGTCGGGAAAATTTCGCATTTCCAATAGGGAAGCACCCGTTCTTCCGTGTCTTTCAGCGATTCCGTCCGCGGCCTTTCGTTCGCGGGAATCCGGGCGTAACGGTCCGCTTCGGCGGGATTGGCCGCATCGCCCGTCGCTAAGGGCGCCGGCGCCGCGTCGTAGCTTCTCCGCCAGAGCAAAACCTGTGCTTCGCCGTAACGGGCGGCCGTTTCCGCCTTGTTCAGCCCTTGAAGCGCCCCGTAATGCTTTTCGTTCAGCCGCCATGACTTATGCACGGGAATCCATGCTTCGTCTAACCGGTCGAGTACGCAGTTCAGGGTTTTTATCGCCCTTTTCAGGTAAGAGGTGTAAGCGACCCCGAAGGAAAAACCGGCCGCTTTCAGGGCGTCGCCGGCCTTACGTGCTTCTGCCATGCCCTGTTCGCTCAAATCCACGTCCGCCCATCCGGTAAACCGGTTCTCCCGGTTCCAGAGGCTTTCTCCGTGGCGCAACAATACGATTCTTTTCATTTTTTCTCGTTCTATTCGTGTCATTTCATAAAACATGTCCGGAAAGCCCGTACCCTCTTCTCCGTAATATCGCCTGAAAGGTTCGACCGTCGGGCCGCCGGCTCTTAGCCTTCGCAGTAGCCGTAGCTACCGTTCGGACTGTGCCGGTCGTTTCCGTTATCTTTCGCATGGTCGTTCCGGAGAGTCCTCGTGTGCGGAACCGTGCCGCCGCCGTTTTCGATATGTCTTTCCCGTGATGTTTTTTAGACGTTTGCATCGGTTTCTGCAGGCTGTTTCAATCATGGCGAAGTTAGTGTGCCGATGCTGTCGGCACAATACCTGAAAATCGGGATTTGTTACGGAAAATATGGCGGGGCGGCTTTCCCGGCAGGAAAGAGGTGGCATCAATCGCTGAAAGAGGCGGGGCGGATGAATGAATCGGCTGTCGGATTGTCTGTTTTTCCGCTTTTTGAAAAATCAGGGAATTTATTTTGATGAGTGTAAAAAGAATGGTATATTCGCATTTCATATCGAATGGGGATTGACGATAGAGATGATAAATCGGAATCGCGTGGACTTTCGTTTTTTGTTGTTTTTAGCAACAATATCGGGTTTCCTGAACATATTCGCGACTTCGACGAGAAACCTTTGAGCCGAATCGCCGGATTTTGCCGTTGAGAGGGGCGGAGGCTGTTTACGGGCGGATTGTCGTTGAATGCGGATATCGGATTGCCGGGGATATGGAAGGGTAACGAATAACTTAATTCTATTATATCTATTATCTATTATCTATGAAACGGACGATTTTGTTAGGTTGCTTGCTGTGGATGTCGGTAAGCAGTGTATGGGCGAGAGAGTATCATGTTTTTCCGAACGGGAACGATGCTGCCGACGGTTGTTACGATACGCCTTTGAGAACGATTAACCGTGCGGCGCAATTGGCTTTGCCGGGCGATACGGTCACTGTACATCAGGGCACTTACCGCGAATGGGTGGATCCGCTGAATGGCGGGGAAAGCAATGACAAACGCATCCTGTATAGGGCGGCTCCGGGAGAGCAGGTCGAAATCAAGGGATCCGAAACGGTAACGGGATGGAAACGGGACAAACGGGGAAAAGGCGTTTGGCAGGTTGTGCTTCCCAATACGTTCTTCGGCAATTATAATCCGTTTAACGACCGTCTTTACGGCGACTGGTTCTGGTCGGACAAGGTGCATCATACGGCGGACGTATATCTGAACGATGTTTCATTGTACGAGGCGTTCGCTTTAGATAAGGTCTTTGAACCGGATACGCTTCGGACGCTTCGTGATCCGGAGGGGTGTACGAACGTCTGGTTTGCCGAAGTGACCGCTGAGAACACCACGATTTATGCGAATTTCGGCACGGTCGATCCTAATGAGGAAACGGTAGAGGTAACGGTTCGTCCTACCTGTTTTTATCCTACGCGGGAAGGGTTGGATTACATTACGATTCGGGGTTTCCGCATCAGCCAGGCGGCGACGCAGTGGGCTGCGCCTACGGCCGAACAGGTGGGCATGGTGGCAACGCACTGGAGCAAGGGGTGGATCATCGAGGACAATGTGATTAAAAATTCCCGGGCGAACGGCATTACTCTGGGCAAGGAACGCAGCAGCGGACACAATCTGGAGTGTAACGACAAGCGGTTGGACGGAACGTTGCATTATATAGAGGTAATTTTCAATACCCTTCGGAAAGGGTGGGATAAGGACAATATCGGTTCCCATATCGTACGGAACAATGTGATTTCGGATTGCGAGCAAACGGGCATTTGCGGAAGTATGGGCGCCGCGTTCAGCGAAATCTACGGAAACCATATCTACAATATTTTGGTTAAACAGCAGTTCGGGGGAGCCGAAATGGCCGGGATTAAGTTGCATGGGGCTATCGATGTCCATATTCATCACAATCGGATCCATCGTTCGGGCAATTTTGGAATCTGGTTGGACTGGATGGCTCAGGGAGCGCGTGTTTCCTCGAACCTGATTTACGACAATCTTGCACAGGATTTGTTTTTTGAGGTGGATCACGGCCCTTATATTGTGGATAACAATATTCTCTTGTCCCATCGTTCGATTCAGGAAAATACGGACGGAGGCGCGTTTCTGCACAACGTCATTTCCGGGGAAATCCGTCGTATGGACGATTCGCGTTATGTCCCGTATCATTTGAGTCATTCGACGGACATAAAAGGTTTTCGTACGATTACGGAAGGCGACCATCGCTTTTACAATAATATTTTCATTGCAGGAAAAAATAATCGGGATAAATGCGGACTGGTAATGTTCGATAAGTCCAAGTGGCCGATCTATGCGGCCGGAAACCTTTTCTGCAACGGAGCCATGCCGATGACGGGCAAAGAACAGGGTTGGGTGTTGGAAGTCGATCCGGGTCTGAGAGTGGAGGAAACGCAGGATACCGTTTATCTGGTGGCGGATGTGAATTTGCAGGAATTGGGCGATTATAAGGTCCGGCCGATTGGAGCTGCGGATCTCGGTGTTGCGAAACTGAGCGGTTATCCGTATGAAAATCCGGACGGAACGGCTTTTCGACTGACTACGGATTATTTCGGGAAAAGCCGTTCTGCCGATTCCCCGATTGCCGGACCTGTGGAGGAATTGCCCTCTGCTAACCGCATAAAGGTATGGCCCTGCGATTCGATGACCGAATAAAAAATATCCGCCTGTATCCGAATCTTTAGGACAGGGAAACGTGAAAACGGAGGAAATCGTTCGGCGTCGTTCGGGAGGGGGAAGGAAAAACCGCAACCGTCTTGACGTAAAGAGGTCTGTTTCGTCAGGCCCGGCGTTTTCATCCGTTTTCGTGTGAAAAAAGAAAAATTTTATTTTTTTTTTTTGCGGGAAATGATGTTTATTGTAAAAAAATTGTATATTTGTCTCTATCATATTCCAGACCCGTCCTGGGTCATGAATACACCTCCTCATTGCCGCTCCTGTGAAGGCTCGGCAAAATAAGGCTTTTTAATGCAACTTTTTCATGTAAGAGACGGGGCGACGGTTCAGTTGCCCCGTCTTGTTTTTGTCCGGTTCGGAAAGAGTGCGACCGGAGGGTGTTTTCGCCCGTTTTCGTGTGAAAAAAGGAAAATTTTATTTTTTTTTGCGGGAAATGATGTTTATTGTAAAAAAAATCGTATATTTGTCTCTATCATATTCCAGGCCCATCATGGGTCATAAATACATTTCATCATTGCCGCTCCTGTGAAGGCTCGGTAAAAGTAAAGTTTTTTAGAGTAATTTTTTAGGTAAGAGACGGGGTAACGGTTCAGTTGCCCCGTCTTGTTTTTGTCCGGTTCGGAAAGAGTGCGACCGGAGGGTGTTTTCGCCCGTTTTCGTGTGAAAAAAGGAAAATTTTATTTTTTTT
>CASDZK010000069.1 GCA_949286165.1 uncultured Alistipes sp. | reverse complement strand
CACTCCGGACACGAATAAAAAAGAAATCGGCTGCAACTTCAAAAATTGCAGCCGAATATCATTCTGCATTATGCAAAGAAGCCGACCTCAAAAATTCTCTTTTGGGTCGGCCTCTTTTAATTGTGGAGTATATTCGGGGATTGTTCGTAGTTTTATTACCTTTGAAAGATGAAGAAATTGAAAAATAACAGAGGCTTCTTATTTTTTTGTCGACATGGCACTTTTATTGTTAATAAAGACAATAAATAGACATATTTACTAAATTAAAAGGTTTAATATGAAAAAAGGTATCGTATTTTTCGCATCGTCCGTATTCACATTTTCTATGTGCGTTACTGCTTTGGCGCAGGACCAGAATAATACACAAAAAGTGTCGCAGGCTATTGTAAACCGCATGGAAAAAACGGTGGAGCTTACACCGCAACAAAAAGAACAGTTGATAACCATTTATGATCAGTCGTTCAAGAAACAGGCGGAACATCGTCAAGAGCTGCAAAATCAGATTATAGGGGTAATCGGAGAGCAGAATTTCAATAAGTATATGAAAGCGGAAAAGGCGGCTTTGGCTGTAAAAGGAAAAAATAATGAGGAAAAAGCGGCTAAGACCGAACGAACGAAAAAATCCGCAGCGAAAAAGTCTAAAGCGGATTGAATTTCGACGAATGTATAGCGATGAATAAGGATGACGGAGTGCTTCGGTTGTTGTGCCCATGAAATGAGTGGAGGCTCTAAAAATAAACTTGGGCGTTCAAATTCAACCATAGTTTCAACGGGTTCCGTTTCAGGAACACTGTCCAAAATTTTGTGTAAATGGCAACAGGATTCAGTTGTAAGATTCTTCTTATATCAGGATTCTGTTTTAAAAAAGGCACTATAAAATACCAGCGGGCGAAAATCCGTGACGCTCACGTTCTTTGCTCCGGCGGTTTCCATCTCCGGATAAAGATATTGACTTCACAGCTCAATTTTGAATGCCGGGACATAACGAAAGAGATTCCCTAAAATCTCTTTAGGATCGGCCTCTTGTTCCAAAAACTCATAAAAAAACGTAACGCAACAATTTGTTGCGTTACGCCTAAAAATAATAATCGGTGCCTTACTTAACGACTACTTTTTTCTCTTTAATTCTCGCTTTCTTTCCTTTCAAGTCTCGGTAATAGAAGATTCTCGCGCGACGAACTACTCCGGATCTGTTCAAAACGATGGATTCGATAGCCGGAGACGCCAACGGAAAAATTCTTTCCACCCCGATACCATCAGAGATTTTACGAATTGTGAATGTTTGGGTAGAACCCGTTCCTTTTCTCTGAATAACGACACCTTTAAAACTTTGAAGACGTTCTTTCGCACCTTCGGTAATTTTGTAAGTAACGGTAATCGTGTCGCCGCTTTTAAACTGAGGATAATCTTTTACTTGATTAAACGACTCAGCTGCAATTTTAATCAATCGGTCCATTTTGTAAAATGTTAAATTATAGCATGGAATATTATGGACATCCAAATTCTCATAAGAGATTCCTATGCATTTTCGGAAGGCAAAGGTAGTTGTTTCCGGCCAATAATCCAAACCGTTCTGCAAAATTCCTCTATTTCCTCCGGAATTTATGACACGAAATATTCCTTTCGTCGTTATATCGCCCTATTTCTCGTCCGATCGCAAGAAATATTATCCGGATTTTCCGGTTTCCTTTTCAGATTTGCCATAACCATAAATTTTGTAATTATCTTTGTACGATTAAATAAAATCCATTCTGAATGATAAAACAGAACATCTTGGTAACCAATGACGACGGGATCAACGCCAAAGGATTGCGCGCACTGATCGAAGTAGCTTCCGAATACGGAAACGTCACGGTCGTAGCTCCGGAATTGGGCATGTCGGGTATGTCGCACTCCATTACCATGAGCAATCCGCTTTACCTGAGACGTATCAAAGAGAGTGAGTCCGTAAATATTTACGCTTGTCACGGGACACCGGTGGATTGTGTCAAAATCGCCGTAGATGCTATTATGAAAGAACAACCGACCTTGATTCTCTCCGGAATCAATCACGGGGCGAACTCCAACCTCAGTGTCATCTATTCGGGAACCATGGGGGCTGCTAGTGAAGGTTGCACATACGGAATTCCTTCCATCGGCTTTTCTCATGTTGCGCACCGGAACAACATCGACTTTACCGCTGTCCGGTATTACGCCCACAAAATCATTCAAACCGTATTGGAAAAAAACGAAAACCCGTTTCTATGTCTGAATGTCAATGTTCCGGATCTTCCGCTGGACGAAATCAAGGGTATTCGCACGGCCCACGCGACGAGAGGATATTGGAGAGAAGATTTCGAAAAAAATTTGGATCCCCGCGGGCGGGAGTATTATTGGTTGACCGGACGTTTTTTCAATCTCGAACCGGACAACGAAGACAGCGACGAATGGTTACTGAACAACGGATACGTATCTGTTGTTCCCATACAAGTGGATATGACGGATTATGTACAAAAGAAAGTCATGCGAAAATGGTGGACTGAAATGCCTTTGTGATAGTCTTATGTTTTTGTAAGTCAATTGTTTATCTGTTTGTGTTAAATAAATTTTACAGTTTCTTCGAAAGTCAGGCAAAAAATGATTATTTTTGTTTGACTTTTATTGTTAGCAAAAAAACAGTAAAAAGCAAGAAAATACAAAATTTAATATATCTTATTATGAATGTACCCGCTAATTTGAAGTACTCGAACGACCATGAATGGATTCGCGTAGAAGGAGACGAAGCCTACGTAGGCATTACCGATTTTGCTCAAAGCCAATTGGGGGATATCGTATTCGTCGATGTAACTACTGTCGGCGAAACATTGGCTCAGAATGAAATATTCGGAACCATCGAAGCCGTAAAAACCGTTTCCGACGCTTTCATTCCGGTAGGCGGCGAAGTGCTGGAGTTCAACGAAGCACTGAATGATGCTCCCGAAACGGTTAATAAAGACCCTTACGGCGACGGATGGATGATTAAAATAAAAATAACGGATAAAAACGAACTGGAACAGTTATTGTCCGCTGAAGACTATATGAAATTAATTGGTTAATATAATTCAGAGTTATCATGGTAAACAAAGTTACTGTTGTCGGAGCCGGCAATGTGGGAGCGACTTGCGCTCATGAAATTGCCCGGATGGATATTTGCAAGGAAGTCGTTCTTATAGACGTAAAAGAAGGTTTGCCCGCAGGAAAAGCCTTGGACATGTTTCAAACCTCTCCGATCCTCAACTTCAATACCCGTATTACCGGCGTAACCAACGATTATGCAGCCACTCAAGGGTCCGAAATCGTCGTCATTACGGCCGGTGTTCCCCGAAAACCAGGCATGAGTCGGGACGATCTTATCAGCATCAATGCCGGCATTGTCAAGGACGTTACCTTGAACATCATGAAATACAATGAGAATCCGATTATCATTGTCGTTTCGAATCCGCTCGATGTCATGACCTATGCCGCTTTCTTGGCTGCCGGGATTAAGTCCAACCGTGTTATGGGGATGGCCGGTATATTAGACACGGCTCGTTATACCTCTTTCATCGCAGAAGAACTGAATACGGAGCCCCGTTTGGTTAAGGCCCAACTAATGGGAGGACATGGAGATACCATGGTCCCTCTGCCCCGTTTTACAACGGTAAACGGGATTCCCGTTACAGAATTGATTGATGAACAAAAACTGGATGCTATTGTGGAACGAACCAAAAACGGCGGAGGAGAAATCGTGAAACTGATGGGAACGTCGGCTTGGTATGCTCCCGGTCTGTCTGCAGCTGTCATGGTAGAAGCCATCGCAAAAGACTCCAAAGCCATTCTTCCGGTATGCGCATCTCTGAACGGAGAATACGGAATGAAAGATTTGCATTTGGGTGTTCCCGTCGTACTCGGAAAAGACGGAGTGGAAAAAGTTATCGAATTGCAATTGAACGAAAAGGAAATGGCCGGTCTGAAAGAATCGGCATTGCATGTAAAGAAAGTAATGAAAGTGCTAGACGATATGAACATGTTCGATGCTAAATACGGAGACAAACCGTTATAGATTATTTTCGAATTCGTTACCAACCAACCTGAAGTGCTCTCCAAAAGTTAGATAAAAAACTTTTGGAGAGCACTTCAGGTTGGTTGACTTTTAGCACCCTTTTTTCCTGGCAGTTATTTAATGATTCTGCAATATCCTTCTTTGCGGGGTTTCGCCTGTTCTGCTTCTGTTGCCGGATAACCCAGAGCCAGAGCTGCAATTCCTATGAGGCCCTCGGGAAGTCCCCACTGTTTCATGAGTTGTTTCCCTTCGTCTGTCGCAAACATTTCGTATTCGCGGTTTATCCAGCAACTGCCTAATCCGATCGCATGGGCGGCCAACATCATATTCTCCATGATGCAACTGCCATCTTGAAAAGAGTTTTTTCCGTCGACCGGGGCAAAAACTAAAATACAGGTAGGAGCGTGATAATAGGGATCGGACGTTATTCCCATGATTCGGGCATTCATTCGGGTCAGTTGTGCTATCTGTTCTTTGTTCTGAACGGCGACGATGAAAGCCGATTGTAAACCGCGAGCCGAGGGAGCGTATGTCCCTGCTTCTAAAACATTGTTCAGTTGTTCGTCCGTAATTTGTTCCGGTTTGTATTTGCGGCAACTGCGACGGGTTTTGATAAGTTGTAGAAAACTTTTTTCCATATCGTGATCTCCTTTTGAATTAAGAAATGATTCTGACAAAGTTTATAAAAAGGAAAGATATTTCCTCCGGTCGGGGTAAAAATATTGATAATATTGGGGAAGAGTATATTTACTCCCGTATCGGGAATAACGATTTGTGAGTATAGAATGTGTAATACGTAGGTTTACCAGGGAAGTCGTTTAGAGGTTATGAATGATAAATCAAATAGCTGGTATATGCGATATAAACTGCGATCATAACGATTCCCTCTGTTCTCGTTATGGTTTTTTCCTGATTATATTTTCCCGTGAAGAACATCAAAACGGAGGCGCCTGTCAGATACAATAAATCGAAATTGGTAATATCGCCCAACGGTAACGGGGAGATGGCCGCACTGGTTCCGAGAACGAAAAATACATTGAAAAGATTGGAGCCGATCACGTTGCCGATGGCGATTTCTGGATTTTTTTTTCAAGGCTGCTACGACCGATGTGGCCAATTCCGGCAATGAAGTACCCATAGCTACCAGCGTCAGTCCGATGATCGATTCGCTGACTCCCAACGAGCGGGCAATATCGCTCGATCCGCTTACAAAAAGTTTCCCTCCGAAAATCAAAGCGGCCAGACCGCCGGTAATGTACAGTACGCAACGCCAGACCGGCAACGGTTCGATTTTCGGTTGTTCGATCTTGGCTTGATTGCGGGCGATAGCGAAAGTGTATCCGAGAAAGATGGAGAAGAAACAGAGCATCAATAACCCGTCGGCCCGGTTCAGTACGTTTTCATTGCCTGTCCCTAAAAATATGTCGTTGGCGCAGATCAATACGACGATGGAGGAAAGCACGGCCAATGGAATTTCTCTCGATAAAGTTCCCTGAGTTATGGGAATCGGCTTCACGGTTGCCGTGACACCCACAATCATTAAAATATTGAAAATATTGCTCCCGACTACGTTACCGATAGCCAGTTCTGCACTATTTTGAATGGCGGACACGACGCTTACGGTAAGTTCCGGAGCGGAAGTGCCGAAAGCTACGATGGTCAGACCGATGACAAGCGGAGAGATGTTCAATCTTCGGGCTAAGTCCGATGCTCCATCGGTTAAAAAATTAGCTCCGAGAAGGATCAAGACCAATCCTGCCAATAAATATAAAACGCTCATATAAGACTCGGTATTTCTGAGTATGAATATACGATTTTTACTTGAACGGAAAAAGTAGAATGTCGAAATTCATTTTTTCCTGTTGAAGGTTAGCGAAACAGGCGGAGGTATGTAAAATTTCATACCTCTATATGTAAAGAGTGCAGGATGAGTTCATAAAATGAGGAAGGTTTACGATTAAATTGTTGTATTGTTTCGGTCTGGGAAAAGGATTTGTTTCTGAAGAAGTGTCGGAAATCGTATGCGGTAAATCATGGTATGGGTTTATTGTTGTTTGCGATAAGTTATCGTCAAATTTGCTTTTTGTAAAGTCATTTTTTCAGGAGAGAGTTCCGTAATGATCAAAGTATCGGAAAATGGAAGCGTTTGGTGGTTTCCAATGCTTTTCCCGGAAAGAATTAACGTATCATTTTTTCTTTCCCATTTTTCATATTGCAAGGTCGCCATATTGATAGATTCCGCTTTTCCGTCATGTTTTAATGAGAAACCTTGGGTCATATCTTCCATGCCGGGGACAGGTTCTATCCAGTTTCCTTCGATCTTTGGGTTATTGCAAGCAGTAAGTAAAACAGCGAACGAAACTATCGTCGCTTTTTTCATTTTTTTTGTCTGTACCATGTCTTTACTGTTATTTGGAATTTATTTTTATGATTTCTACAATATGGTAAACGCTGGGATAATCTGCGGCAAAACCGTCATTGGATTTTCCCATATCCTTGACTTTTAGTACTGCATGTACCGGTTTCCCATTTTTTATGCCGTTTCCAGTGGCGTTTTCATAAGCTTGTATTAATTTCCCGGTTTTGTCGATGATCCAATAGACCGTTGTATCGCCGTCGGCGGTAAATGTCCGCACTTCATGTCCAATTCGTAAAGTGCCTTGTACGGTCAATAAAGAGTCTTTTTTTGTTTCTGGGTCAGTATCATTTGTTAAAACAATACTTTGCATATCGAATAGAGAGGTGTCTCGTCCTGTTTTAATGAAGATTGCTTTGTCCGGTTTGTTTTTATGTATCTCGAAATAGCACGGGGCATACATGGGTGTTGCTTTAGTCGGAGTTTGTGTGTTGGAGCTTCGGGTGTTCGTTTCTAACGGTTCCGGGATGTATCTTTTTACTCCTTGTCGCCCGGACGGAATTTCTCGGAAAATGTAAGTGACCGAAGTATCCAGTTCCGGTATTTCTTGCGGAGTGTCCGAGAGGGAGGCTATATCTTTGTCGGGAAGAGAAAGTATTTTAATAACGACTTCGCTTTTTTGTCGGTCGTTATTTCGGACGACCCGAACGCCTGGCAAGGAGTCGTCGGGTATCAGGCGTACCGTCTGATTTTGTTGGGTCCAGCATTGTAAACCTGCTCCCGATACGATTTCCCAATGAAATCCTTCGTTGGGAGAATGTGAGGGACTGACTGGAAACTGCGGGTAAGATTCGGTATTTTGAGTACAGGTGCATCCTGTTGAAAAAAGGTAGAATAAGAAATATATCGCTTTTTTCATATTTGTAAACCTTTATTTTTCAAAAATAGCGGAAAAGAGCCATCGATAGATGACCTTGTGGCGAATTTTGAAAAACTCTTGATGAAGATCAAGAAATTTATTTAGGCGATTTGAATAAATGAGCCGTTCTCATCCGACTGAGCGTTTCAGGGGTAACGCCTATGTAAGAGGCGATGTCTTTCAGATTGACTCGTAAAAAGAGATCGGGGATTCTTTTCTGTAATTCGAAATATTTTTCTTCCGGAGTCTGACAGGCTAAAGAGATTGCTTTCTGAAGATGCCTGAACGCTATTATTTCAGCGAATTTACGAACATAGACATGTCCGTCGATTACTTTTTCGAAAAAAGACAAATGTTGGTCGATTGTAATTTTATAAATGACGGATTTTTCCATCGCTTGAATACTCAGTAATGCGGGACTTTGGATACGGGCAGGAATATAATTGGCGATCAATTCGTTTTCGAACATGAAGGCAAAGATTCGTTCTTTGCCTTTGCTGCTGGGACAGGTATATTTGAAACTTCCGGCCCGAACATAGGCGATTTCATTGCATAGGTTTCCTGCCTGTATGAAATAGCCGTTTTTTTCTATGACCGTTTTTGTTCCGTATTGCAAAATAATATTTTTTAATTCCTGCAATTCAATTTCTGGCAGATAAATATTGTAATCCGACATTGGCTAGCTCATTAGGTTAAAGCAAAATTAGAAAAAATAGCGACCTAATAAATGTTCGGTTGAGAAAATCGAATTTTTATATCCGTTAAATGTGGATTTTTAGATGAGGAAACAAGGGAATGTAGTCATTTGTTGTTTTTATTATAACTTACAGCTTTAAAAACCGGAGGCCATGATAAAAACAAAGAACGGATTATTCGGATAAATTGACTCCGATGATTTTGGCGGAGTTACCTATTCGGGCAGCTATGGCTTGCGCTTCGCTTTGCTCGTTAAATAATCCTACGGCATACATAGTTTGTCCGTCTACGTCGATTCTGGATAATTCTTTGTCCGAGTCTGCTACGATTTTCCGAATGTCATCAGTCATCTCCGGAAAGACTACCCGGTAAGCGTCGCTTACCGGAATAGCAATGATGGGTTCTCCCTTTTCATCCAGTTCATAACCGTCTTTCCATTCTACGACACGGGCTTTAAATCCGTATTGCCGTAATCGGGTATTCGCTTTGACAGCTTCTTCTCGATTGTTGTAGGACCCGGCATAGTATCTGTATTTTCCGTCGGGAAGTACGGTATATTCGATCGGATAAACCTTTTTGAATACACTGTATGTCGTAGGAGGTTTACTGTATGTGGCGATTTCCACTTTGAACAGACTGCCTTTGGAGGGGACCGTCAATTCCGGAATGGGATTTTCATCACTATGGACTTGATTACCGCCTATGGTAACCGGGATGAAATTAACGAATTCCATTTGGGACAGTTTCACTAGAGGCAGGGCGTAGGTTTCTTTGTCTATGGATGCAATGACTTTGTTTAGAGAATCTTTGGCCTGGGTTAGGCCCAATTGATCGGCCAAAGCAGATTCATATTCCGTTATGAGCAATCGTTGAGACGGATACATGGCTAAAGGTGCCGAATCATACGATGATCCCGCTTCCGATTCCTCACTGCGTAGATTTCTGCTTTTCTCATTCAGCGTTTCCAGCAATTGTGCAGGGGCGGAAATTTTATCGAGAAGTCGCCTATATACGTCGTATTTTAGGGAATATACGGGTTCCCATATTGCCGTGAAATCATTTTCTATCTGTTTGCTGGACGTTTTGAGTTGTTCCCATAATACTAAAAGAGAATCCGCGTTTTGTTTGTCCGGCGCATTTTTATAACTTTCAGCCAACTGTGTTTTTTGTTCGTATAGTTGCAGAAACTCTTCTCCTAATGTGTTTAGTTTCGATATTTTTTGCTGTGACATGTTCATGACGGACATTTCTTCTTTTGAAATGTTGTCTTTTATAAATTTATTGGCCAGCAAATGTTTGTGTTGTATAGTTGAGGCATCGTTTGCTGCGGAACCGGTTTCGTTGTTCAGATTTCTCAATATGTAAGCCTGTTCTAAAGCATTGAGTTGGCTGGTAATTTTTCCCAATTGGGCTCTGATATCGAAAAGAACGGTTTCCAAATCCGTAATTTCAGTAGTGTATTTATTGCGGTTTTCCGTATCTTTGGATAGCATATCCCGTTTTTGTGAAATAATTCGCTGGATAGAATCTTGCCGGGCAGATAAAACTTTTTCGTTTTCCAATAATGAAATATAGGCGCTGTCGTTTTCCAAAGCGGTATTGTCTTGCGCTTGTCCCGATTTGCATAGGCAGAGCAAGAGTACGATTAAGATATAAAGCGATCTATTGAATTTCATCTTTGTTCAAGAGCGGTAAAAATAATTTTTTCAGTTCACGATCTCCTTCTTTTTCCATTGAGAGAAAGAGAGTAAACGACCAAACAAAAATAATACAAAATTGAGAAATCCCCTAAGAAACCAGATAATTTTGTCATGGGGCGAATTGATATGTCGGTTAATTATTTCCAGCTTTTGATAATGAATATTTGTAGGAATCCGAATAATTCCAGACGTCCCATCAACATCGTTAAACTGCATACGACCTTAGCGGTATCCGGCAAATGGGAGTAATTGCTTAAAGAACCTACGCTTCCGAAACCGGGCCCGACATTGCTGAGTGATGCGGCGATTGCACTGAAACTAGTCATTAGATCGATTCCCATACCGGTTAGAATCAATGTACCGATCACGGTTATGATGATATACAGAGCAATGAATATCAGTGCGGCATGTACCATATCGTTGGGGACGGTAATGTTGTTCATTTTTATTTTTACGACGGCATTAGGATGTTGCAATCGCAAAATGTGAGCCTTGAATGTTTTGAACAATAACAGTACCCGATCGCTTTTTAATCCGCCGCTAGTCGATCCAGCGCAGGCGCATTGAAACATCAGAAAAAGAAGGATCAAAATGGAAAACGGAGGCCAGATAGATGAATCGGCCGTTGCGAATCCGGATGTGGAAATGCAGGCGACTACTTGAAAAATGGAGTAGCGCAAAGATTCTACGAAAGAATAGGTGTGCGTGGACCAAAGATTTAACGTGACGAGAATAAATGCGACGATGATTGTAAATAGGTAAAAACGAGAAACTTCCGAGCGGAACAGGTTATTCCGTTTGGAAGAGATGCTGGAGAACAACAGCCCGAAATGAATTCCCGATACGATCATGAATACCGTAATAACCAGTTCTATCCAGATGTTGTTATAATAAGCGATACTCAGGTTTTTCGTGGAGAATCCTCCGGTAGCGATGGTCGAAAAAGAGTGATTGACGGCATCGAACCAATTCATCCCTACGATGCGTAACAATACAGTCTCCAAAGATATTAATACGACGTAAACGACAAGTACGATCCGAATGGTTTTTTGCATCCGGTAGTTGAAATTATCCCGGGCGAACGACGATAATTCGGTATTTTTAGATAAAGATGCGTTTCTTCCGGCTAACGGAATGACCGCAAGGGAAAAGAGAACGATGCCCGCCCCTCCGATCAAGTGGGTACAGGATCGCCAGAAAAGCAGGCTTTTCGGCAACCTTTCTACATCTTGAAGGATCGTGTTGCCGGTAGTGGTATATCCCGATACGCTTTCGAAAAGGCTGTTTATGAAGTTGAATTCTCCTCCCCATAACAGGTAAGGGAATATGCCGACCATGCAAGAAGCTACCCATGACCATACCATGACAGCGAAGCTTTCCCTGTTCCGGATACTGTATTCGGAAGATACGAAAATAAAGGGAAAACCGCCGATAATGGCAGTAAAAATACTGCTGAGCAGTAGCGGGTAAAACCCTGAATCCATGCCGTAATACAAGGATACGCCTACGGATAGCAACATGAATATCGCATTCAACAATAATCCTGTTCCGATATATCGTAATATGACATATATCCTCATGGCCGAAGATTTAACTTTTTTTCGATTTAATTCGTAAAATTAGTTGTTCGATATACTCTTTCAACATAAATACTTCGTCCTTTGCGGCTACATCGATGTCGAACGGCACTCGCATGGCGAGATAGTTTTTCAATGCCTTGGATATATCGATGATGGGATTGATATAAAATACGTTGATGAAGAAAAACATCAGGCAAATAACGACAACGGCAGTGGCAATGGTAACGATACCGTACATGATAGCTCTGTAAGCATTGTTTTTCAGCGAATTTACTTCATTGACGACTAAGTTCTGAGTACTGGTCAGAAAGTTTTTCACTCCGTTTTCCAACTCTGCGTATTGTGTTTTGTAAACGTTGAAATACCAGGCGGTATCCATCTGTACAGAGTCCATGTGTATGACAATATCTCGGTAGTCGGAGTGGGCTTTTATCAATGTGTTCAGATGAGCGTCTTGGGGATATTCTGCTTTGATATCGGATAACGTTTTGTCGAGCGCTTCCGATAATTGACGGGTTTGGCT
>CASDZK010000068.1 GCA_949286165.1 uncultured Alistipes sp. | reverse complement strand
TGGAACGTTTTTTCGACAATAAACTGCTCGATTTTCTACTGAAAGAGCGCGAGGTTGGTCGTATTCGTAATCTGGGGTTTTCATATCATGGTAACGTCAAGGCTTTCGACTATTTGCTCTCCCGTCATGACGAGTTCCGCTGGGATTTTGTGCAAATTCAACTTAATTATATAGATTACCGACATGTATCAGGCATGAATATCAATGTCGATTACCTCTATGCGGAGTTAGACAAGCGGAACATTCCTGTGGTAGTTATGGAGCCACTATTGGGTGGCCGTCTGGCCGGATTGACGGACTATCTGAACGCACGCTTGAAACAACGTTGTCCGCAGGAGAGCATCGCCTCATGGGCATTCCGTTTCGCGGCCACGTTTCCCCGTGTGCTGACAGTACTGAGCGGTATGACTTACATGGAGCATTTGCAGGACAATATACGTACTTTAGCACCGCTCGATCCTTGTACGGATGAGGAGCTTACTTTGCTTGAAGACACGGCGCAGACGATGCTGAAATATCCTTCGGTGCCTTGTACGACGTGCCAGTATTGTATGCCTTGCCCTTATGGGTTGGATATTCCGGGTATCTTCGCACACTACAACAAGTGCATCAACGAGGGTAACGTCCCCACCTCTTCGCAAGATGAAAATTACCGCCGTGCCCGCCGCGCCTTTCTCGTGGGGTACGACCGTAGTGTACCGCGCCTTCGTCAGGCGAACCATTGCATCGGTTGTAACCAGTGTACGCATCACTGTCCTCAAAACATCGACATTCCTGCACAAATGCAGCGAATAGACCATTTTGTGGAACAACTGAAACAGGAAACATTATGAAGGAAAATTTGATAAGATTGTTGCAAGATGGGTATCATTCCTTAATTGTAGTCCATGGGAATGTCTGTACATTGGACGGACGTGGCATTTCCGACCTATATCGAATCTTGACAGGCAATCCTGGAGTTTCAGAGAACACCCGTTGTTGACAAGGTGATAAAAAGTTAAGGCGGCTCTTATGATATTGGGTGGTGTGCGGTAAATTTATGCTGGAGTTATCAGTACTCCTTTCTCGGCCTGTCTCACGAGAAACGGTATAGTCGTGCAAGCGATGGAGTGTGTCGGGTAAAACAATTTTGTCGGGAGTGTATATCCACTACCGAGAGTGTCTGCTATTGATAAGAGAATTTGTAATAAGACTGAGCTATTTTGAGCGAGTAATGAGGAAGACAAAGATACATCTTGTTTTTATTTCTGGTTTATTTTTTTTGTAAGTGTAAAAAATACATTTATATTTGAACATGGAATCTATAAAACTGCTGACCATGAAAAAACGGGATTTGTTATTTTTAACGTGTATCTTTTTATTAAGTGGAGTTTCGTATGCCGCGCCTAAAAATACGCATTGGGATAACACGAAAGGGTGTTCAGCCTATTTGTTTGTGTATTTTACGGGAAACGGGGCAGGAGAAGAAGCGATACGTTTCGCTGTCAGCCGCGACGGATACAATTACCGGGCGCTTAACGGAAACCGGCCGATACTGGATCCTGTTTCGATCAGTTCCGCCGGAGGAGTCCGGGATCCTCATATTTTGAGATGCGAAGACGGAAAGACCTTTTATATGGTCGCTACGGATATGCAGGTGGCTAAAAACGGTTGGGGACCTAATTATGCGATGGTGTTGCTGAAATCGGAGGATTTGGTACACTGGAGTTCGTCGATTGTCGATATTCCCGCTACCTTCCCTGAATTTCAAGGTGTGAATCGTGTATGGGCTCCGCAGACGATTTATGATCCTCGGGCCGGAAAATATATGATATACTGGTCGATGCGTTTCGGAGAAGGCGCTGATGTAATCTATTATGCTTATGCCAACCGGGAATTTACGGCATTGGAAACCTCCCCGAAAGTGTTGTTTGAAAGCCCGGCGGGGAAATCCTGCATTGACGGGGATATTATACCCAAAGACGGAAAATATCATCTGTTTTTTAAGACGGAAGGAGACGGCAACGGAATAAAGAAGGCGGTGGCGGATGCGGTTACTGGTCCGTATGTGCTGTATGATCGTTATTTGCATCAGACGGACGAAGCAGTGGAGGGTTCGGCCGTGTTCCGGCTGATCGGGAGCGATTCCTATATTTTGATGTACGATTTGTACATGAGCGGAAAGTATCAATTTACCCGAAGCCGCGATTTGACGGAATTTGAAGTTGTTGATCAACAAGTTTCGATGAATTTCAAGCCCCGCCACGGTACCGTGCTGCCGATTACCCGAAAAGAACTGGATCGTTTGACGGACGAATGGAGCCAACCGGAAGATTGGGGATTGATTTCAGCGGAAAATCCTGCTGTGAAACGGAACAATATTGTGATCGACGATATTCGGGATACGGTTTTGCTTCCCGTTCGTCCCGACACGGATCTGACTCGGTTCTCTCCGGAATTTACGGCTTTTCCGGGGACGAAAGTTTCGTTGAAACGGGGCGATTTTACAAAAGGGCCTGTCGTTTGCCGTCTTCAGAGGAAAGGTCATACGGTCAAGACATATCGGGTAACGGCGCAGACGGCCGAAAACCCGGTGTTGGACGGTTATTTCGCAGATCCTGAGATTCTGTATGCCGAATCTACCGGAAAGTTTTATCTGTATCCTACCAGTGACGGTTTTACCGGTTGGTCCGGAACCTATTTTAAAACGTTTTCTTCTCCCGATCTGGTCCATTGGACCGACGAGGGGGTAATTCTGGATTTAAAGAAGGATGTGTCCTGGGCGTCCCGCAATGCGTGGGCTCCGGCCATTATCGAAAAAAAGACGGATACCGGTTACCGTTATTATTACTATTTTACAGCGGCACAGAAAATCGGGGTGGCTACGGCCGAACATCCGACGGGACCTTTTACTGATTCCGGCCAACCGTTGGTGGCCGGATTTCCGGAAGGAGTGACGGGAGGGCAACAGATCGATCCGGATGTTTTTTGCGATCCTGTCTCCGGCGAAAACTATTTGTATTGGGGAAACGGATATCTGGCCGTTGCCCGATTGAATCCGGATATGGTTTCGTTGGAAACGGGCACTACCCGGGTAATTACGCCGGAAGACGGTACTTTTAGGGAAGGGGTTTACGTGTTTTCCCGGAACGGGCGTTATTATTTCCTCTGGTCGGAAGACGATACGCGGAGCGAGAATTATCGGGTCCGTTACGGTGTTTCCGATTCTCCTTTCGGGCCTATCCGGATTCCGGAAAACAATTTGATTTTGTCGAAAGATCCGGGACAGGGGATTTTCGGAACGGGACATAATTCCGTTTTGCAGATACCCGGAACGGACGAATGGTATATCGTATATCATCGGTTTACCCGGCCGAAGGGAATAACTATGGGAGATGCGGCAGGGTTTCATCGCGAAGTTTGCATTGATCGGATGGAGTTCGATGCGGACGGCTACATAAAGCCGGTAAAACCGACGTTGAAAGGTATCGATCCGGTTATTTTTGAAAAATAAAATCGGCGATTACCGGGTTGTGGTCGCTGTACGGAATGTCCGGAGAGTCGTAATCCGTGCATTTTAACGGGGATTCGAAAAAAATGTAGTCGATCCGGAGGTATTTGTACAATCCGTTGTAAGTATATCCGTATCCCCGTCCTTTTTTCACGAAGGCATCGCTTAACCGGCCGCGTACGGTATTGTAGGTATAGGACGCCGGAACGTCGTTGAAGTCGCCGCATACGATGACCGGGTAAGGGGAAGTTTCGATCAGCCGGGCGATGCTGTCGGCCTGGATGGCCCGTTTCCGGTTATTGCCTTTTAATTTTCCTGCGATTCGTTTGACCTTATCGTATTGCGTTTTGAATAGCAGGTTACTGTTCATCAGACTGTCGTAAGTTAAAAACGCCTTGTCCTCGCCATTGACATGGCTGGTCTGCAAATGGTTGTTGAAAATGCGAAGGGTGTCTTCCTTGACGGCGACATCGCAGTACAGGGTGCCTCCCGTGGTCGAGTCCGTCAGCAATATTCCCGATTTCAACAACGGGTATTTGCTGTATATGGCCAAACCGTATCCTAAATTCGAACCGTAGTTTTCCGTGTAATAGATTTTTTTATACGGCAGGTTTTTCAACAGCGGCGATATGGAGTCGGCAGGTCTGTGGATGGTGGACGCGAATTCCTGCATGCAGAGCAGGTCCGGTTTGGTCCGGTTGATGACGGCGACGACCGAATCCAGGGAAGATTTCGAATACTGGTCCGAGAATTTGCGGACATTGTATGTCATTATTTTCAGAGTGCTCTCCTTGCGATAGCTTTTGAAGACCGAAGGCTGGAAATATCGGCCGATAATGCCTGTACTGGCCAGTAGAACAGCGAACGGGAGGAGGGCGAGGTAATGCCATCGGATGCACCAGAAAAGAAAAATAAGTACGTTGCCTACGATAATTGCCGGAGCCAGCAACCCGACATACGCCAATCTCCACTCTTCATTGGGATCGACATTTCCCGTAAGGCAGACCGAAATCATGCCTATCGCGGCCATGACGGTAATAATGACCGCAAGGGTATTTATGACGGAAGCGAATAGCTTTTTTTTCATGCGTTACCAGTTGAAGGTTTGTCTATGACTGCTTTTATTTCCCCGGCCGTCCGTAACCGTGAAAATCAATTCGTGATTGCCCCCTTTTTCGATGACTCCATCGCTGAAAAGATGGGTAAAACAGGCTGTTTTGGGTTCGTAGCGCATCAAGGCCCACTTGCCGTCTAAAGTCGCTTGCCAACTTGCGATTCCCGACAAGTCGTCGGTCGCTTTGCAGGTAATGGACGCGGCTGTCACGGTTCCCGGTACGATCCGCGGAGGAACGGTATCGACGGCGATGCGGAATGAGCCGAAAACGGTGCTGGACGCTTCTAAATAATTCCCGTTCCACCGGCCGCCTAATGACGATTCTTTTCCTTGCTTGCCGATCCGGACAATCAAGGCTTTATCACGCAGTTCTGCCGGGACCCGATTGCCTTTCAAAGCTATCGTAACCGGTTTTTGCAGCATGACGTCCGCATCCGAAACGGACATGACGGGCGAGAACGATTCGCGGGAAGCCGGTTTATGCCGTATTTCCAGTAATGCGGATTCGTACAAGGCTCTGGGGGGAATCTGCAACCGGCACAGCGAATCGGTGTAGGTATGGCCTTTCAACCACCATACCGGAGTGCCGGAAACCTCGTCGGCCGGAGGTTCCTCGCAATTCAGCTCGGCTTTGATATGGAAACGGGTGGAGGCTTCGTTTCCCGCATCGTCCCATATTCGTACGGTTATCATTTCCGTATTCCGTATTGTTTGCGGTTTGATAACGCCTCTTTGGGCTACGTCGATGTAAAAATCCAATTGATTGTTAGGGGATATGTAGGTCCGGAATATGTCGTTTCGAGTATTTTGAGTTTCGGGAAACAGCATGAGGGTATTGACATACCGGGTGGTCGCGAAAGATATTTTGTCGATGTTGAATCCGAAATACGGTTTTCCGTTTCGCGTTACTTCCATCCTGGCGATACCGAACGTGTTGTTGGGAACGCCGTTTTTTCTGTCCGTTACTTCGATAGCGAAATAAGACGGTTTCCGGAGGTATAACGTATCTTGGGACATCCGGTAGGTCCCGGCCTGTTCCGGAACGGTTGGTATTTTGGGTTGAGGACGATGTAGGGGAACACCGCAAAGGGTGTCTACTTCTACCAGGGCTATCGATAGAATTTGGGGAGAGAGGTTGTCTTGAATTTTGTAAATGCCTTTTGCCAGCAGATTCGTCGGGCATTGAGTGGCTCCGTCCCGGATTTCGAAATGCAGATGCGGTCCTCCGGAAGAACCCGTATTTCCCGAGTAGGCGATCAAATCTCCTTTTTTTACGGGAAATTTCCCGGCTTGCAAATATCGGTCTATGGAAAAACTTCGGGCAGCGTATTGCTGTTGCAGGGCATACCGGGCTATTTCTCCGGTAAAACGGCTTAGATGACCGTAAACGGATACGGTTCCCAGATCGGGATGGGTAACGTATAAAGCGTGTCCGTAGCCGAAAGGACTGACGAATATGCGGGAGACATAGCCGTCCGCCACGGCGAAGACTTTTTTCCCGGAAACGTTTTCCGTTTTGAAATCGATTCCGGAATGGAAATGATTGCTCCGGATTTCCCCGAAATTGCCGGCTAAATACAACGGGATATTCAGAGGAGAAGCGTATGTGGCCGTATCGGGAACGGAAGACTGGCTGTGTCCGTTACGAACGATTGACATGAACAGGCATAGTCCGACCGCGAATTTTTTTATGAAAGGCATTTTTCGAAAATACGGTTTAAAAAACAGTTACAAAGATACTTTTTTAACCGGGAACTTCCTATTTATATACTTTTTTATTTCCTTTGTTTGTTGTAATAACCGAACTTGTAAGATGAAGAAAATTATCGAAAAAACGATAAGAGAATCGAAAACGGCCCGTTGGACGGTCGTCGTGCTGGTCTCTTTTACGATGTTGTGCGGCTATTTTTTGACGGATGTCATGGCGCCGCTGAAAACCATGCTGGAACAGACGTTGGCATGGAATTCCACCGATTACGGAATTTTTACCAGCGGTTACGGATGGTTGAACATATTTCTCTTTATGCTGATCGTCAGCGGTATCGTTCTGGATAAAATGGGCGTCCGTTTTACCGGAGTGTCGGCTACGTTGGTCATGATTCTGGGGGCGGGAATCAAGTATTGGGCCGTTTCTTCGGTGTTCGATTCTCCGACGATTTCGGTACAGATAGGTTCCTGGCATTTGTTCGAAATGAAACGTCAGGTGTTGTATGCCGCCTTGGGGTATGCGATTTTCGGCGTCGGGGTGGAAGCGATCGGCATTACCGCCACTAAAGCTATCGTGAAATGGTTTAAGGGACGGGAAGTGGCGTTGGCTCTGGGATTGAATGTCGCCACGGGACGCATCGGCACTTTGTTGGCCATGGCCGTTTCGCCGGTCATTGCTGCCCGGATGCAGCATCCGAGCGCTCCCATTTTACTGTGTTTGATTTTATTGGTGGTCGGATTGATGTCATTCCTCGCCTTTTGCGTAATGGACAAGAGATTGGATGCGGAACAGGAGGCGGAAACGGAACGCGATTCGGCAGATAAATTTCAATGTTCGGATATTTGGGGCATCGTGAAGATAAAAGGGTTTTGGTACATTGCCATCCTTTGCGTGCTTTTTTATTCCGCCGTGTTTCCTTTCCTGAAATACGCGTCGGATCTGATGGTGCAGAAATTCGGGTTGGCGCAGGAAATTGCCGGGACGATTCCCGGCCTGTTGCCCCTTGGAACGCTGTTTTTAACACCTTTGTTCGGGAACATGTACGACAAAAGAGGAAAAGGAGCTACCATCATGATTTCGGGGTCCGTCATGTTGATTGCCGTGCATTTGCTTTTTGCCGCGCCGTTTGTCCGTTCCTGGCAGATGGCGACTTTGTTGATGATCGTTTTGGGCGTGGCTTTTTCCTTGGTTCCGTCCGCTATGTGGCCTTCCGTTCCTAAAATTATTCCCGAAAAACAGTTGGGAACGGCTTATTCGCTTATTTTCTGGATTCAGAATTGGGGATTGTCCGGAGTGCCTTTGCTGATCGGGTATGTGCTGGACCGGTTTTGCGTTCGCGGAGAGGTAATGATAGACGGTAAGATGACTACGGAATACGACTATACCTTACCGATGCTGCTGTTCGCTTTATTCGGATTTTTGGCGCTTTGTTTCGCTTTTCTGTTGAAGCGAGAGGATACTAAAAAGGGATTCGGGCTTGAGAAACCGAACATCGAAAAATAAAAAAGTTATTCAAAAAGGTTTCAGGTGCAAGGCTTTGATTTTCAAAGATGAGGAAGCGTACTGACGTACGTGACCGAATCTTTGGAAAGCAGTAACGCAGCAGATGAAACCTTTTTGAATAATTTTCGAGGTTCTGAGCTCATTTAGATACTCTCTACGTTAAATGACTCCCTGGGCGAGCATGGCTTCCGCTACTTTCATGAAACCGGCGATATTGGCTCCTTTCATGTAGTCGATGTAACCGTCGGGCCGGGTTCCGTATTCGAGGCATTTTTCATGTATCGAATGCATGATCTGGTGCAATCGCTCATCTACTTCCTTTTTCGTCCAGTTGATTTTCATGGCGTTTTGGGACATTTCCAAGCCTGAGGTGGCCACGCCTCCGGCATTGACGGCTTTTCCGGGACCGTAGGGTATTTGGTGTCCGATGAAAAGGTCTATCGCTTCGGGCGTACATCCCATGTTGGATACTTCTGCCACGATTTGTATGCCGTTGGCGATCAGTTGGCGGGCGTCGTTGCCGTCCAGTTCGTTTTGCGTCGCGCAGGGCATGGCGATATCCGCCTTGACTTCCCACGGTTTTTTCCCGGGGATGAAGACGGCGGACGGGAACCGGTCGGCATACGGGGCGATGACGTCGTTGTTGGAAGCTCTCAAATCGAGCATATAGTCGATTTTCTCTTCATTCAAGCCGTCTTTGTCGTAGATAAAGCCGTCAGGACCCGACAGGGTAACGACTTTGGCTCCCAGTTCGGTGGCTTTGAGAGCGACCCCCCAAGCTACGTTTCCGAAGCCGGACAGGAGAACGGTTTTCCCGGCTAATTCCGTTTGTTGGCAGGCCAACATGTGTTTTAAGAAATAGACGGCGCCGAAACCGGTAGCTTCGGGGCGTATCAGCGAACCTCCGTACGAGAGTCCCTTCCCGGTCAATATGCCGGTATTTTCATGCGCCAGTTTCCGGTACATGCCGTACAGGTAACCGATTTCCCGGCTGCCGACTCCGATATCTCCTGCGGGGATGTCCGTTTCCGGACCGATATATTTCCAGAGTTCCAGCATGAAGGCTTGGCAGAAACGCATGATTTCAGCATCCGATTTTCCACGGGGATTGAAGTCGGAGCCGCCTTTCCCGCCTCCCATGGGAAGCGTTGTGAGAGCGTTTTTGAAAATTTGTTCGAATCCTAAAAATTTCAGGATGCTCAAATTGACGCTGGCGTGGAAGCGAAGCCCGCCTTTGTACGGTCCGATCGCATTGTTGAATTGTATCCGGTAACCTGTATTTACCTGCACTTTCCCGTTATCGTCCATCCAAGGCACTTTGAACATGAAAACCCTGTCGGGTTCCACCAACCGTTCCGCGATTTGCAAAGATTCAAATTCCGGATGCGCGTTGTATATGTCCTCAATGGAAATCAATACTTCCCGGACGGCTTGTAAAAATTCTTTTTCTCCGGGGTGTTTTTGTTCGAGGTTTTGTAAGAGAATAGATGCTTTCATAATTTCCTGATTTTAGAAAAAATCTATCTTTATTTGTTTTATAACGGGGTAAAGTTATGGAAAATTATAATGAGTTGTTTTTGATAATATGAAAAAATGTAAAATAAAACGGATTGCCCGGCCTAATTTAGGCCGGGCAATCCGTTTTATTCTGTTTATTAATCTGTTATATGGCTTGGTATTCGTCCCAGCTTTTGATCTGGATGTCCGATTTTTCCAATCGGCAGAAAGCCGTGATGAAAGCATTGGCCAGTCGGGCATTGGTTATCAACGGGATATTGAAATCGATAGCGCTGCGGCGAATCGTATAGTCGTTATTCAACTCGTCTTTGGAAAGGTTTTTCGGAATGTTTACGATCAAATCGATTTTTTTGTCCCGAATATAATCCAGGGTGTTGGGTTTGTGGTCCTGTTGGTCGGGCCATCCCAGTACTTCGGCATGAATACCGTGTTCTTCGAGGAATTTCGCGCTGCCTTTGGTCGCATATATTTGATACCCTTTTTCCTGCAATAGTCGCGCTGGCTGCAGCATTTCCACTTTAGACCGGGTATCTCCCGTCGATAACAGCACGTTTTTTTTCGGGACGGAATAGCCGACGGACAGCATGGCTTTCAGAATGGCTTCGTAATAATCTTCGCCGATGCATCCGACTTCTCCGGTGGAGGACATTTCCACGCCTAATACAGGGTCTGTTTTCTGTAAACGCGAGAAAGAGAATTGGGAGGCTTTGACTCCGACGTAATCCAGATCGAATGCCGATTTGTGGGGCGGTTCTGCCGGCAGGTCCAGCATGATTCGCGTTGCCAGTTCTATGAAATTGCATTTCAAGACCTTGGATACGAACGGGAAGCTCCGGGAAGCTCGCAGGTTGCATTCGATGACCTTGATGTAGTTGTCTTTGGCCAAGAGCTGCATGTTGAAAGGTCCGGAAATGTCCAGGGCTTTGGCGATTTGCCGGGAGATTTTCTTAATGCGCCGTATGGTCTCGTTGTATAGCTTTTGTGCCGGAAAAACCATCGTGGCGTCTCCGGAATGCACTCCGGCGAATTCCACATGTTCGGAAATAGCGTAAATCATCATTTCGCCGTTTCTGGCTACGGCGTCGATTTCGATCTCTTTGGCGTTTTCCACGAATTCTGTAACCACGACCGGATACTGTTTGGACACGTTGGTCGCCAGTTCCAGAAAATGTTTCAACTCTTCTTTGTTGGAAACGACATTCATGGCTGCTCCGGACAATACGTAAGAAGGACGTATCAATACGGGGAAACCCACTTCGTCCACGAACCTGTAAATATCGTCCATCGAGGTCAATTCCCTCCAACGCGGCTGGTCTATGCCTAACGAGTCGAGCATGGAAGAAAACTTGTGCCGGTCTTCCGCCCGGTCGATGTTTTCCGCCGAGGTTCCCAGAATCGGAACGTTCTGGCGGAATAACCGCATCGCCAGATTATTGGGAATTTGTCCGCCTGTAGATACGATGACCCCATGGGGCTGTTCCAGATCGGTAATATCCAGTACGCGTTCCAAAGTCAGTTCGTCAAAGTACAACCGGTCGCAGACATCGTAATCGGTGGATACGGTTTCCGGGTTGTAGTTTATCATGATGGCGCGCATGCCGTTTTTCCGAATGGTGTTGATGGCATTGACGCCGCACCAGTCAAATTCTACGGAGCTGCCGATCCGGTAAGCCCCCGAACCTAAAACGACGACGGAACGGTTGTCGTGGATGAAATCGATATCGTGCGTGCTTCCGTTGTACGTAACGTACAGATAATTGGTCATGGCAGGGTATTCCGCGGCCAGCGTGTCTATTTGCTTGACGACGGGAAGTATGCCTTGAGCTTTTCGGTATGCTCTGATTTTGAGCATGTTTTCTTCTATGTCTTTATCCGAACTTTTCAAAATGGTCCGCGCCAGCTGGAAATCCGAAAATCCTTTTTGTTTCGCCGTCCGCAGCAAATCGTCGGGCACGGATTCCGGAGCGTCGTATTTTTCCAGCTCTTTTTCTATGGCGACTATGCCTTGCAACTTGTCCAGAAACCATTTGTCTATTTTCGTCAATTCGTGTATTCGTCCGGTATCGTATCCGTTTTTCAAGGCTTGCGCGATATAAAAGATACGTTTGTCGGTCGGCTTGCTCAGTTCTGCGTCGATGTCGCCGTCCGTCAGTTCCTTGTTGGTAACGAAACCGTGCATGCCTTGCCCGATCATGCGCAATCCTTTCTGGATGGCCTCTTCGAAATTGCGGCCGATGGCCATGACTTCCCCGACAGATTTCATGCTGGAACCCAATTCCCGCGATACGCCTTTGAATTTGCCCAAATCCCAGCGCGGAATTTTGCAGACAATGTAATCCAACGCCGGTTCGAAACAGGCGGTCGTACATTGGGTAATCGAGTTTTTCAGTTCATGCAGGCCGTAACCCAGTCCCAGTTTGGCCGCCACGAACGCCAACGGATATCCCGTTGCTTTCGATGCCAATGCGGAAGACCGGGACAGGCGGGCATTGACCTCGATGACCCGATAATCTTCGGATTGAGGGTCCAAAGCATATTGCACGTTGCATTCTCCCACAATGCCGACATGGCGGATGATCCGGATGGCTATTTCCCGCAATTTGTGATATTCCCGATTGGTCAGCGTCTGCGACGGAGCGACTACGATACTTTCTCCGGTATGGATGCCCAGCGGATCGAAATTTTCCATGTTGCATACCGTAATGCAGTTGTCGTAACGGTCCCTGACCACTTCGTATTCCACTTCCTTCCAACCTTTCAACGATTTTTCCACCAATATTTGCGGGGAGTAGGAAAACGACTTTTTAGCCAGAGTTTCCAGCTCTTTTTCGTTGTCTGCGAATCCCGAGCCTAATCCGCCCAAAGTATAAGCGGCGCGGATGATGACCGGATAACCTAAGGCTTCGGCCACCCGTTTGGCGTCCGCTACGGTCGTAACGGCTTCGCTTTTGATGGTCTTTACCTGAATTTCGTCGAGCTTGTGGACGAATTTGTCGCGGTCTTCCGTGTCGATAATCGCCTGTACCGGGGTTCCCAATACCTGTACGCCGTATTTTTCGAGAACACCTGCTTGATACAGTCTTACTCCGCAATTCAAAGCCGTTTGGCCGCCGAAAGAGAGCAATATGCCGTCCGGCCTTTCCTTGGCGATTACCTCTTCCACGAATTCGGGGGTTACGGGCAGAAAATATACTTTGTCGGCGATATTTTCAGAAGTTTGCACGGTGGCGATGTTCGGGTTTATCAGTACGGTTCGTATGCCTTCTTCCCGCAGCGCTTTCAAGGCTTGGGAACCGGAGTAGTCGAACTCGCCCGCTTCGCCTATTTTCAGGGCTCCGGATCCTAATAGGATGACTTTATTTATTTTTTGCATGGCGTATGTTTTCAATGAAGTTGTCGAAAAGAAATTCGGTATCTACCGGTCCGCTGGCGGCTTCGGGATGGAATTGTACCGAAAAAAACGGCTTGTTTTTGTGACGTATGCCTTCGCTCGTTCCGTCGTTCAGATTGATGAAATAAGGTTCCCATTCTTTGTCCAGGGAAGAAGTGTCCACGGCGAAACCGTGGTTTTGCGAGGTAATGACCGCCTTGTCGGTGCCTGCCATGAGGGCGGGCTGGTTGTGGCTTCGGTGTCCGTATTTCAGTTTGTAGGTAGTCGCTCCCGCGGCGATGGACAACAATTGGTTTCCCAAACAGATTCCGAAAATAGGTTTGCCGACCGTCAAGGCTTTTTTGATGTTGGCGATGGTCGCACCGCACATTTGCGGGTCTCCCGGACCGTTCGAGAGCATTACGCCGTCGTAGTCCAAGGTCGTGAAATCATAATCCCACGGAACTCGTATGACTTTGACGCCCCGTTTCAACAGGCAGCGGATGATGTTGAACTTGCATCCGCAATCCACTAAAACCACGTTGAGGTCGCCGTCGCCGTATTCCCGAATTTCTTTTACGGATACCTGGGCAACGAGGTTTTCTTTGTTTTGATCGTGGAACTCGGCCGGTTCTTCCGTACCTTCTACGATTACTTTGCCCAGCATGACTCCGCGTTCGCGAATCAGTTTGGTAATGGCCCGCGTGTCGATGCCGTATATGCCCGGTATGTCGTTTTCTTGCAACCATTCGCCCAAACTTTTTACGGCGTTCCAATGGTTGAATGAAAAAGAATAATCGGAAACCACTAGCGCTTTGATGTGAATTTTTTCGCTTTCAAAAAACTTCAGAAGTCTGTTTTCTTTTTCGAAAGGAGGTACGCCGTAATTTCCGATCAATGGATAAGTGAGAACTAAAATTTGTCCGCGGTATGACGGGTCGGTCAGACTTTCGGGGTAGCCTGTCATGGCCGTATTGAAAACTGTTTCCCCGGAAACGGATCGGGTGGCTCCGAAAGAGTATCCCTCAAACATAGAGCCATCCTCAAGTAGCAGGTTGGCAAATCTTTTTTTCGACATTTTTTAGAATATTTTCTAAAACGCAAATGTAATATGTTTTTTTTGTTTTTTTTGCATGGGGAAACGAAAAAAAACAGAATCGAGAAAAAGGGTTGTATGGTATTGTAAGTCAATATCTAATGAGTAATTTTAAGTGTAATGAAAATTCCTTTTGAGGGTTAATCAATGGAAAAAATTGCCTATGTTGACGAAAGCTGAAATAAATTTGATAAAATCGCTCGACGATAAGAAGAACAGGGATGCGATGTCGTTGTTCGTGGCGGAAGGTCCCAAAATCGTAGGCGAATTGCTGACCGGAAAATATACCGTAGATACCTTATATTATACGGATAATTGTCGAATGTCTGTTTGGCCGGCAGGATACAGGGGCCGGACGGAACGCGTATCCGAAACGGAGATGAAACGAATATCGCGTTTGAAAACGCCTTCTTCCGTGCTGGCTTTGGTCCGCAAACCTCATTTTCGGCTTGAGCCTGAAGATTTGCATGGGGAGTTGGCTATTGCTTTGGACGGCCTTCAGGATCCGGGAAATTTGGGGACTATCATACGTTTGGCGGACTGGTTCGGAATCCGGCACGTCGTTTGTTCGGACGACAGCGTGGATTGTTATAACGGCAAAGTCATTCAGGCAACGATGGGAGCCGTATTCAGGGTTAAAGTGCATTATCCCGGCTTTTTGCCGGATTTTTTGAACAGGGCGAAGCAGGCCGGAATCGTTTTGTACGGTACGTTTCTTGAAGGGGAATGTATTTACGATGCCGTTCTTTCCCCTTCGGGGATCATCGTTTTGGGAAATGAGGGGCACGGAATTTCAAAGGCGGTTTCGGAACAGGTCGATAGAAAACTGTTTATTCCCCCGTTTCCGCAGGGAATAAAAGGTTCCGAATCGTTGAATGTGGGTGTTGCGGCAGCGGTGGTGTGTTCGGAATTCAGACGTAGAATGTTGTAAATTATTGAAAAAAATCGGTAGAGTATTCGCAAATATGTATATATTTGCACACTATGTAGTATAATTTTCGAGTGTATTTGATGAAAATTGTGCGGAAATTATCGAATTAAATAAAACATTGATGAGGATAAAAATACAATTTCTGACGGGAATCGGATTATGGTTGGCCGTATTGGGCGGATGCACTAAAGATACGGTTTCCGGAAATTCCGACGAAGGGGAATTGTTGGTAAATTTATCGGCAGATGTCCGGGTAACGGAAGAGCACCAAGTCGAGACGAAAAGTTCATCTTCTGCAGGAACGGACATCGACGAGTACGCCATTCTGATTACCCAAAATGGAGAACCTTATGCCGGTTTCGACACTTACAAGGATCTGCCGGAAAATAAAAAAATTCGTTTGAACCAAGGAGATTATCGTTTGAAGGCTTATTGGGGGAAAGACGAAGCAGCCAGTTGGTCGCCTTATTTTGAAGGCAATAGCGATTTTTCCATCATACGGACGGAAACGACTTCCGTCGATGTGGTTTGCAAGCCGGCCAACGTAGAAATTTCCATTTTATATACCGACAGTTTTAAAGAAGCGTTCAAACAGTTCGTGGCTTATCGAACGGAAGTGACGACGGATTTGACGAAAACGCCTTGGGTATTTTCGTCAGTGGAAACCCGCAGCGGTTATTTCAAAACCAGTCCTTTCGTAGTTACGGTGGTATTTACCAAAGCGACGGGCGAAGCCGTTTATTATAGCTTTCCGAAGATAGAGGAAGGGGTAGCGGCCGGAAATCATTATGTCATTTCGTTGCGCGGTAAGGGTGTCGGCGATCCGGAAGCCGGTTTGTCGATCGAAGTGGATGAAACGACGAACGATGTTTCGGAAACGTATGAAATCGAATACGGCGATGTTTTCAAAAATGTTCCTTCCGTTCAATATTCTTTCAATAACCAGATCCCGTACGAATTGGTCGTGAAACAACCCGTTAAAACGGATATGCTGATGGCTTATGTGAAAAGCGAAGCGGGGTTGGGCGACGTGCGGATCAAATCTGCCGATGCGTTGTTTGCCGATAACGGATTGCCCGAAACCGTTTCTTTGAAAGCGGCGGAAACGGATGCCGCTTTGGCAGCCAAATTGAAAAACATCGGGTTCGAATGGGACGGTTTGTCGGAAGGGACTGTGAGCGGTAAATTGGTTTTTACCGGTCTGTTGTCCAATTTGGATTTGACGGCGGGATCGGACCGGGAAGAACATGTTTTTTCCGTGGAGGTTGTCGATCGGATCGGACAAACTTCCGTTTCGGATTTTACTATTGTAACGAAACGTCCGGTATTCGTACCGTCCGTGACTCAAGGGCAATTGTGGTCCCGTTATGCTTATGTCAAACCTTTGTCGCAAGAACATATAACGGAAGGCGATTTCGACCGGATGCGGAATGAGCTGATTTATGAGTACAGTTCCGATCAGGCGGATTGGACCGCTTACCGACCGGAGGAAACCGGATTTACGGAAATAGCAGGCTTGCTCCCGAATACGACTTATTATTGGAGAGTGAGATATCAAGAGTATGTTTCTCCGGTCTTGGAATTTAAAACGGAGCCGGAAGCGGCATTGCCGAACGGAAATATGGAGCAGTGGACGCAGGATGCGGTAATTCTCGATTACAGCGGAGTTCAATATTGTACGTGGAGTCCGTTCATTGTGTCGCAGGAGCCGGCTTTCTGGGGATCGAACGACCCGCAGACGGCTCAGGGCAGTAGCGATTGGTGTTACCGCCGGTTTTCGAGCACGCAGCGTTCTGAAGATAAAAATAGCGGAACGTATGCCGCGCGTTTATTGACGGTCGGTTGGGGTAGCGGAAATACATGGGTAGCCGGCCCCGGTTATGTTTTAAATAACGTTTCTCCCGGAAAACTGATTACGGGAGAAATCAATTCCGACGGCAGTATTAAAGTCCGGGGACGAGAGTTCACTTCCCGTCCGTTGGCATTGACTTATTATTATAAGTATCTTCCGTTCAACGGACGTAAGTATAGGGTCAATGTAGTGGTGGAACATCGGGCCGGCGATCAAACGATCGAAATAGGCCGTTCCGAGGCATATACGAATGGAGACCGCGTAGAATCTTATGTCTCGCATCGGTTGCCGATTACGTACGATTCCCAATATTTGGATTTGCCGGCCACTCATATCTATATCGAGTTCGCGACGGCGGAAACCGATGATTTGGGAAGAAACGATGTTGATCGTATGTGGCGGGAAGCCGGTATGTTTGCAGGATACAAGGATTCGTCGCATGAAGGCAGTAACTTGTATTTGGATGATATCGCATTGGAATATATGAAGCAGTAAATTTAGAATGGAATTATATATGAAAAGAATTTTTATCTCATTTATAGCTGCATTTTCCGTATTGGTATTGGGAAATATGTCCTGCCAGAGCGGAGGAGAAGTAATCAATAAAAGCACGAAAGGCATCGGTAAGCTGAAATTGAATGTCTCCAGCGACGGGAAAGATTATGTGGAAGTAACCAAAGCCAATGGAGGAGTCGATACCGATGATTTCGGCGTTGTCATCAAGGATGCATCGGGAGAAGTCGTGAACAGTTGGGATCGTTTTGCCGACGTAGATGAGATTATCGGTTTGAAAAACGGGGAATATTCCGTAGAGGCTACTTCCGGAGAAATGGTTTCGGCCGGTTGGGATGCTCCCCATTATTCCGGTCAGCAGAATTTTTCCATTACGCCCGAACAGATTACTGCGGTCAATTTGATTTGTGCGTTGGATAATGCGAAAGTGACTTTGGAATATACGCAGGAGTTCAAAGATTATTTTCAGGGCGATTTTGAAATCAGGTTGGTCAATGCCGATTATACGTCGGAAAATACGCCGATCGTATTTTCCGCATCGGAAACACGTTCGGCTTATATCAAGCCTCAGAAGTTCGAATTGTTGTTCACTTCGCCCAAAGCGCCGAGTCATGCGACCGTGATAGAAACGGTAAATCCTAAAGATCATCATATCGTAACCTTTAATGTCAAACCGGTGGGAGACGCCATGTTGAATATGACGGTTGATGTGACGACTAAAGATATTAATTTGGATTTGGAAGTGCCGACGGACGAGGAAGATTTGGGGAACGGAGGCAATATGCCGGACCAACCGGGTGGCGGAGATGAAACTGACCCGACACCGGAAACGGTTACCGTCCAGGGAGTAGGTTTCGATATCGCTCAACCGTTGATTATTTCCGACGCAACGGATTTTGCGAACGGAGCTTGTACGAAACCCGTTCAAGTAAATTTGACGGCTTCGGCGGGAATCGGAGAGTTGTGGGTGGAAATCGATTCTCCCGATTTGTCGGAGGAATTGTTGAATGCGGCGATAGGGGCCAAGAAATTCGACATAGCCAATGCGCCGGACAATATCCGCAGTAATTTGATTATGTTTCAGGTAATTAAGGAAACGGATGTAATAAAGGGGGCTAATTCCTTCATTTTCGATGTGACGGCTTTCATGTCGTTGTTGCCGGTCAATTCGATTACGCATGATTTTCACATTACATTGGTGGACAGCAAGGGAAATAGTTCGGGAACGAAAACATTGTCCATATCCAGAACCGAATAACAGGGCGGATGTGTTATAATATTGTGACTATGATGAAACATTCGATACTATATTTGTTTCTACCGGTTTTGGGCGTTCTTTCTTTGCTTTCCTGTGAAAAACACGAAGGAAACGACAATTGTCGGGTATCGTTGTATATCGATACCGATCTGTCCCAAACGGAAATCCTGTCTAAGGCGGCGCCTCCCGAAGATATGGTATTTTCAGTAAAGATAAAGGATCAGACCGGCCAGGAAATGTATTCTTTTCCGGATCATCGGGAAATGCCTCAAACGGTAACTTTGCCGGTAGGGACTTATACGGCGACGGCTGTAACCAACCGGGATAACGCTACGGCGGCTTTCGAGTCGCCCGTTTATTCGGGAGAAACCGTTTTTACAACAAGGGTCAATGCTACGACCGGGGTCAAAATTACTTGTTCGCATGCCTGCGTGAAAGTGGTCGTTGGATATACGGATGCATTAAAAGAATTGTTGAGCGAATATAAAACCGTCGTAACGACCGGCACGGACGAGGGGACTTTGGTGTTCGAGGGAGATGAGACGCGAGCCGGCTATTTTCAGCCCGGTATATTGACTTATACGTTGCAGGCCGAAACGAAGCAGGGGGAGACTTATACGGCGACCCGTACCATGGATAAAGCATTGAAAGGGGCGGATTTTCTGCATATCGTTTTCGATGTGAAAGATGACACTGCCGAAGGTTCGGGGAGTACGACCGGGTTCGCGTTCGGTATCGTCGTCGATGAAACGTTGAATGACATTCATCATCAGGTCAATATTGCGATGGACAAAGGAACACCGCCGACAATAACTCCTGATAATTTCAATCCGGACGAAACGATTGCCGTATATAATCCGGTAAAAGTTCCGGTAGTTTTGGATGTGGCGGCGGAAACGGGATTGTTCGGGTTATGTTTGAAATTTCAATCGGATTTGGGAACCGTTTACGGGTTTGACAATTTGGTCGATCTGCTCCATGTGGATGAAGTTACGGCTCAGGCTTTAAGAAATGCGGGAATCAACTGGAGCGTCAATGAAACGGCTACGGGAGCCCGGATCGATTTGACGGAAGCGACGGCTAATTTGACCTATGATGAAAACGTTCCGGTAGATCATGCCGTAGAATTGACGGTTGTGGATAATCATCGGCAATTCGTGTCTCAAACGTTGAATTTCAAAGTGTATTCCAAGATTCACAAGGCCGTAAATGCGCAATTGTTCGCTTCTGAACAGGAAGGAATGGATAAAGTGGTTTTAACTGGGCGTTATGTGACGGAAACAGTGCCGGAAGGTATGGGGTTGATTTATAAGGAAACCGGAGCGTCGGATTGGAATACGGTAACGGCCGATCGATTGTCGATAGATCTGCAGACGAAACAGTGTACGTATACCGTAGATCTGCCGCAAAATGTCGATTATGTATTTACTACGGCTTTGATTGAAGACGGGGCGGTTTCCGAACAAGGAGACATGGTAATTCATTTTGCGACTCAACCGGTATTGACGGTGCCGAACTTGAATTTCGATTCATGGCATACGAGCGGCTCTACACAGTATCCGAACGCCAGTGGAGGAAATAGTTTCTGGGCTACCGGGAATGAGGGGGTAACCGGATTTCCGGTCAATAAGGATAGCAATACGATTCCTGTGGAAGATGACGTGATTAGCGGGAAAGCTGCCAAAATGACTTCGATAGAGGTGCCGGTGGTAAATTTCGCTGCGGGGAATCTGTTTACCGGAACTTACAAAACCAATATAACCAATCCGGCTTCGAGCGTGCAGTTCGGTCGTGAATTTACGGGGCGCCCTACTCATTTGACAGGGTATTATAAGTATCAACCTGCGGATTATAACGGAGGAAAAGATTATTGTCATATTTATATTAAACTGGAAAATCGAGGAGAGACGACGACAACGGTCGGATATGTCGAAATAAAAGACAACCGAACGATGACGCAGTACGAACCGTTCTCGTTGAAGGTCGAATATACCAGCGATTTGCCTGTGACTCATATTACGCTGGTGGCTACTTCCAGTGCTGATGGAGGTAATTTTAAGGGAGGGGTCGGCAGTACGCTTTGGGTCGATGAGTTCGATTTGTTATATTTGTATGATGAATAAATCATTGATTTGCTAAATAAATTGTGCCGGCCAAATTTTGGCCGGCACAATTTATTTAGCAAAAGGGGTATCGTGTGGTGTATCGGAGAAAAAGAATCCTATATGTCGGGAATTCGGGATCGATAGGATAACGGTTCCGGGTTTCGCTGTCGGTTCGTGGAGAAACATAGAAAAAGAGAAACGGAAAAAATAGAGCTGCCGATGAAAACTGTTTCGGAAAAAAGGTCCCGACTGGACTTGTCATTGGTCAGTCGGGACTTTTTTATGATAAATGGAAAGTAGTGATTTATTTTTTTACTTTCAGCCGGTCGCCTGTGCTTGAAGCTACGGCTTTTTTCCATTGCTCGCTATATCCGGGCGTCATCGGAGCGGCAGGAATATTGCGTCCGTTTCCGTTATCGGAAAAACCGTTCTCATCCTCTTTTTTTACGTTTCCGTCGATATATTTGACCAGCAGATATTTATCCAACCGTTCCCATCGGGAAAATAGGTTTTGGGCCGTACTGATGGAATAATCCGTCAGGAATTTACGGGCTTTCTCAGGAGACTGCTCGTACAATGTTTTAGCGGTCAAGTCTATGGACGGAACGGTCTCTATGGCTTCAAGTTCGTGTTTGTCGGCTTCTTTCCGGATTTCCGCGCTTAACAAATCGTAATGGCCGTAGGCCATGTTGGCTACCCGATTGAACAGCCAGAACGCGGAAGTCGGGGAATACTCCGTCATGTGTCCGTTCCCTTCGGCAAAACATTCCGGGACCTGAAGTGAACTGGAATATATCGGGGTAAGGCAAGAGGTCGCGGCATCGTCCACTCCGAACCAGAGAATCCCGCCGATAGCGTCGGGCAGCCAGGGACGAGCCTGTCCGAGCAACCAAAATCCGGTTTGCTGGGTGGCAATGGCTCTTTCGTTCAGGTAATCTTCTCCATCTACCGTATATTGCATGGGCCGCCACCGGTAAGGCAGGGCATTTCCTCCGGCTCCGATATCCTGAGTCATGTCCATAGGGGTTCCTTCATAATGATCGCGCATGAAATCGGCCGTTTCTTTTACGGACAATTTATGGTCTGGTTTGATATATAACGGCATCCTGTTTTTAGGATTTTCTCCCAATGCGTAATCGAGATATTGTCCCATGTCGGGAGAGACTTTGTTGAATACGCTCCATACCCGCGCTTCGCATGCACGCATGGCACTGAAATTCAATGGGGCGTATGCGTCCGAAAAGCTGAAATCCCGATCTTTCCCGTTGTAAAATCCTTTTTCTTTGGCAAAAGAGATTACGTCGGGAGAATACAGGCAGTTGTCCGGATCGTCCAGCGGAAATCGGGTAATGCGGGCTTGATTCGCATGGGCGGAAATATATCCGTCGGGAATGCGTACGGCTACCCATACGGCTCCTTTGTTGCCGGGACCTTTCCCTATCATTTCCAAAATCCATACTTCGTCTTTGTCTGCGATTGAAAAAGATTCTCCGGAAGAGTAGTAGCCGTATTCTTGAACCAGATCCGTCATGGTCTGTATGGCTTCCCGGGCGGTTTTGGCCCGTTGCAGGGTTACGTAGATCAAGGAGCCGTAATCCATGATGCCTTCCGGATTGACCAGTTCTTCACGTCCTCCGAAGGTCGATTCGGCGATGATGAGCTGGTGCTCGTTCATGTTTCCGATGGTGGAATAGGTGGTTTCGACCTGATCGATTTCGCCCAGATATTTTCCGGTGTCCCATTCGTATATCTTCAAGCGGGTCCCGGCGGGAAATACGCCGCCGGGCGTGTGATACAGAGCTCCGTACAAGGTGTGCGAGTCGGCCGAGTAGGTAATCATGTTGGATCCGTCTGCCGAAGCCCCTTTCGTTACCAAAACGTTCGTGCAGGCGAGAATCCGGTTCAGATTCGACGATAAGGCCAGCAGCGAAACGATGGCGAACGTAAAAAATCCTTTTCTCATTATTTGTTGGTGGTTTGTAAATATTTGTATAATTTTATAACATCGTAAAGGTATGAAAAATTATGAGTATTGTAAAAAACATCATGGAAATCAACGATAAGATCGCCGGCAAGGGAGTTACGTTGGTTACCGTGTCCAAAATGAGGAGTATCGAGGAGATAAGAGAAGCGTACGGGGGAGGCGCCCGCATTTTCGGAGAGAACCGCCCGCGGGAATTGGAAGAGAAATACGAGGCTTTGCCGAAAGATATTCAATGGCATTTTATAGGTTCTTTACAGACGAACAAAGTAAAATATATTGCGCCGTTCGTCGCTTTGATTCATTCCGTCGATTCGGGAAAATTGCTCGATGCGATCCAGAAGGAAGGTCGGAAACGGGATCGCGTATTGGATGTATTACTTGAAATGCATGTTGCTCAGGAAAGCACGAAACACGGATGGGAAGAGTCTGAATTATATGCTTATCTGGATTCGGCGCCGTGGAAAGGCATGTCTCATGTCCGGATACGGGGAGTTATGGGAATGGCGACTTTCTCGGACGATCGGCAGTTGATACGGGAAGAATTCCGAAAACTGAAACGTATTTTCGACCATGTGAAAAAAACGTATTTCAATGAAGAAGAGACGTTCGATACGCTTTCTATGGGAATGTCTAACGATTACGAATTGGCCGTGGAAGAGGGCAGTACGATGATACGGGTAGGAAGCCGTATTTTTCGGTAGGATAATTGATGGATAATGTAAATAATTAAACATAGTGAGTTATGGTAAATATTGAAACCACTTATTTAGGGTTGAAGTTGAAATCGCCGGTTATTTTGGGAAGTTCCGGATTGACCTCGTCGTTGGAGAATATTCGGAAAAACGGAATGCATGCCGGTGCTGTCGTTTTGAAGTCTTTGTTCGAAGAACAGATGTTGCGGGAGGCTTCGGTTATGGATGTTTATCCGGAATATCCGGAAGCGGCCGATTATATAAATGCCTATATCAAGGACAATACGCTGGAGAAGTACGTGACTTTGATTCGGGAAGCCAAAAAGGAGTGTACGGTGCCGATAATTGCCAGCATCAACTGTACGAAAGGGGGCGAATGGGTCAAATATGCGCGGGAAGTGGAAACGGCCGGCGCCGATGCTTTGGAGCTCAACATTTTCTTTATGCCCGAATCTAAAGACCAGAGCGCCGGACAGATCGAAGACCGTTATTTGCAGACGGCGGGAGAGGTGGCCAAGGCTTTGTCTATACCGGTATCCGTGAAATTGTCGAATCACTTTACCAATCCGCTGTATATCGTCAATGCCTTGTATTTCCGCGGCGTCAAGGGGGTCGTCATGTTCAATCGTTTTTATGAACCGGACATCGATATCGAAGATTTTACGGTCGGATCGAACGGCACGTTGAGCACGCATGTGGAAATGCGAACTTTAACCCGTTGGATCGGAAGAGCCAGTGCGGAAGTTCCTTTTGTGGATTATGCCGCATCTTCCGGTATCGAAAGCGGCGAGTCCGTCGTAAAAATGTTATTGGCGGGAGCTAAGGCCGTTCAGGTATGCTCTTCCGTTTATAAGGGCGGCGATACGATTATCAAATATATGAATGACTTCTTGGCGGATTGGATGCAACGGCACGGATATAAATCTACGAATGAGTTTGTCGGCATGATGAACAGCAGTCATACGAAAAATTCATTGGGTTATGAACGCGCTCAGTTTATGAAGTATTTTTCATCGTATCAAGGGTAATCGATATAATGAAAAAAGCAGGGTAAATCCCTGCTTTTTTCATTTGGCCGGTTTAACGCCTTCACTGGTCATCTGTATCCGTTTTATGCTTCCGTCCCGGTTGTAATGCAGATAGTCAATACATACCGACCTGCGAAAACTGCCGCCATTGACATCGGCTCCTCCGTTATGGTAAATAAAGTACCACTTCCCTTTGAATTCGACGATAGCTTGATGGTTGGTGTTGGAATTTCCAGACAATTCGTTCAATATCCCTTTATATTCCCAGGGGCCTTCGATGCTTTTGGATGTGGCGTAAACCGTTTTTTCCGGAAATTCGGAAGCGTAGGATAAATAATAAAGATCTTTGTATTTGTGTATCCATGGGGCTTCCGTAAAACGGGGCAGTTCTACGGGGATGATGGGGCCGTCGGCTTCTATCATGTTTTCTTTCAGTTTCATCATGTAACACTGGGTGTTTCCCCATATCAGGTAGGCCTGGCCGTCCGTATCGATGAATACGGTAGGGTCGATGTCGTCCCAGGCAATTTTCGTTGCTTGGGTCATGTCGTTGGTAATCAGGGCCGAGCCTCTGGCGTCTTTAAACGGGCCTGTCGGCGTATCGGCAACGGCTACGCCGATCGATTTTCCCCCCTTCTGATGTTCTACGGTTACGTACCAATAAAATTTGCCGTTTCTTTCGATGACCTGAGAAGCCCAGGCTTCCCCTTTGGCCCATTGGAAATCGGAAGGGCGGAGGGGAACCGGATGTTCCGTCCAGGTTTCCAGGTCGGAAGAAGAAAATACCAGCCATTCATTCAGGCAATAATAGTTGTGCGGAGGGGGACATTCGTCATGGCCGGCATAAATGTATAGGGTGTCTTTATATACCAAAGCTGCCGGGTCTGCGGTATATTTATGCCTGAAAATCGGGTTGCCCGATGCTTTGAACGTTTTTTCTTCCGGCGTACTCTCCTGGGCGTACAGCAAAGCGGAAGATAGGTCGTACGGAATAATGAACGACAACAAGCCAATGAGAAATAATCGTTTGGTAGTCATTTTTAAGTCGATTTGGTTTCAAGCAAAGTTAAACGGATTTTCCGGACCTTCCAATAAATAAATGTATTTTTTACATTTAAAAGAGAAGGCAAGGAGGGGAAGGAACGACAAGAATGATCCGTATAATTGGAAGCAATCGAATAAGTTTATTATATTTGCATATTATAAATCGGTATAAGAATTCGTTTTTGAGGAAATTTACAAACAAATAAAATAAGAGAATCGAATAATGGCTTATAATTTAGAAGAAATCAGTAACCGGTTTCAATTGGAAGGGACCGTAGCGACCGTTCAACCTTTGGGAGAAGGGTTCATTAATGACACTTTTATTATCCGTTTGAAAGAGCCTGCTGCTCCTCGCTATATCTTGCAACGAAAAAATAAAAACATTTTTACGGATATTCCTGCAATGATGCAGAATATCAAGATGGTAACGGATCATTTGAAAATGAAGATCGAGCGGAGAGGAGGAGATCCGTTGCGCGAATCCTTGACGATTATTCCTGCCAAAGATGGTAAATTGTACTATAAAACGGATGACGGAGAGTATTGGGCTGTATGTTTGTTCATAGACGATACGATCGCCTATAATGGTGCCGATACGCCGGAATTGGCTTATCAAGGAGGAAAAGGCATCGGGCAGTTCCAGAGCATGTTGGCTGATTTTCAAGGGAAATTGGCCGATATTTTGCCGGGTTTCCACAATATCCGGTTCCGTTTCGATCAATGGGACGAGGCTGTGAAAAACAACGCTGCCGGACGAGTTGCCGGATTACAGGAAGAAATCGCTTGGATAGAAAGCCGACGTTCGGAAATGTTGAAATTTTGGGAATTGGTAGAAAGCGGGAAGATTCCGACAAGAGTAACCCATAATGACACGAAGATCAATAATATATTGTTCGATAAGTCGGGTAACGTATTGTGCGTTATCGATCTGGATACGGTGTTGGGCAGTACTTGCCTGAATGATTTCGGGGATGCCATTCGTTCTTATACCAATACCGGAGCGGAAGATGATCGCGATTTGAATAAAGTATCTATGAGTATGGACATGTTTCAGGGATATACGGCCGGCTATCTTTCGCAAACCGCTTCGTTTTTGAACGACTACGAAAAAGAATACCTCGCTTTTTCCGCCAAATACATCACTTATGAACAAGTATTGCGGTTCTTGATGGATTATATCAATGGGGATACGTATTATAAGATTAAATATCCGGAACATAATTTGGTGCGTACACATGCTCAATATAAGCTGTTGTGCAGCATGGAAGAGCAGTTCGGAGCTATGCAAAAGGTGGTAGAACAAGAACTGGAAAAATTGAAGGCGTGATGGAAACATTGCAAGTACCCCGTATTGCCGTTTCAGGAAAAGAAATGCCTGAGGAATTGAACAGGAGGTTGGATGCTCTGCCCGCTTACCGGATCGATACAGTCAATTGGAAAGGATATCCGTATTCGCCCTCCGCAAATTTCAGCATTGCGCATGACGAAGATTGTCTGTATCTTCGATATCGTGTGCAAGAGGAGTGTACGATGGCTCGAGTTATGGAAGATAACGGAGCGGTTTGGACCGATTCGTGCGTCGAATTTTTTATTTCTTTCGATGATACGGGTTACTATAATTTTGAATTTAACTGCATAGGAACGGCTTTATTGGCTTTTCGAAAAGAAAAGCCGTTGGCCGAACATGCCGGACCAACCGTTTTAAAAACTATTTTACGTTATCCGTCTTTGCCTCGGATTTCGTTTGAAGAAGAGAAGTCGAGTGACAAAAATAGTTGGGCCTTGACCATTATTATTCCTCGGACGGTATTTTTTAAACATCGATTCGCTTCTTTGAATGGAGTAGAAGCCCGGGCGAATTTTTACAAATGCGGAGACGCTCTATCGATACCTCATTTTTTATCTAAGTATCCGATCGCGACTGCTGAACCCAATTTTCATGTTCCCGAATATTTCGGAAAAATAAAGTTCGAATAAGTTTACTTGCTTTTATATTGCGGGAGTCGATTTTTTCGACTCCCGTTTTTTTCAGGTTTGTTATTTAACATAATTAAGTCGTTTTTAATAGAACATTTACTCCTCTTTTGTATGGGTTCAGGAAGGGGAGAGGAAGGATTCATGGAAAGAATTCAATAAAAGGTCATCATAAGTGGAGTAGAAGCGTGTTATTACAAATGTAATCATAATTACGTGATTACATTTGTAATAACTGTTGCTTTTACCCATATTGAAATCGTATTAATATCAGATATTTATAATAGTAAAAATATTGATAATCAGTATTATAATTCAATTTACTTAAAATCAATATTCGCATGATAAAGTATCTAAAATCTAATGTATATGTAGAACAATGTCTTTATTTTAAATAATTAAATATATTAGATTGTAAATCAGTTAATTAGATTATTTATATAAACTATATATTCAAGAGTGATCATGACACATTAGGCTGGATTACATCTGTAACATCAAAAGAATTTGGATAAATCAAAAAATAAGAATACATTTGTAATCCAGGTGTTGGCACCAAATTTTATTTAGAATATGAAAAATAGAATTTATCAATTCATGCAAGCGGAGGGATTGAATGCTTTGCGTTTTGCAGAAAAATTGGAGGTTCAACCTTCCAGTATATCGCATATTTTATCCGGGCGAAACAAACCCAGTTTCGATTTTATTGAAAAATTACTTTCCAAGTACCCGAAACTTAATCCGGATTGGTTGTTGTTGGGAAATGGGGATATGTACCGATCTTTATTACCGCAATCTGAACCTTTGCTGCCCGAGTTATTTCCCGATGAGCCGGAAGATATACCGAATGAGAAAAAATCGCACGAAAAAGAGCGGATTACAAATGTAAAAGAAATTGATAATAAGACAGATATTGATAATGCAGTACAGAAGAACAAGGAAATAGACAGAATTGTCATTCTATACAACGACGGAACGTTTAGAGATTATTATAAATAATTCATTGTTAGTTATTTATGTAGACAATCTATATTGTTACATTTGTAAATAAAAAATGGTTTCTTTTAGACGTGTTTATCGAGTACGGTGTGAGGAACGTTGCCGTGAGTGATTAGTAAAATCGGGCAATCGTAACTGTATAATTGTTCTTGTGTGATGATGTTGGAATGATGGTAGTGCAAATTTCTATTTACGCAGGCTATCGTTTTTACATAGGAAGTGATGGTTCCTAAATCGTGTGATACCATCACTATCGCCATTTGCGCGTTTACCTCTTTTAATAATTGGTATAATTCTTTCTCAAATTGGTTATCTACGAATGTGTTCGGTTCGTCCAATACCAGTAATTTAGGTTGTGAGATCAAAGCCCTGCATAATAAAGCTCGCTGAAGTTCACCGCCTGAAGCCGAACCTATGTTGTGTTGGGCGATATGCGCTATTCCGCACCTTTTCATAATTTCTTCGGCTTTCATTCGGTCCGTTTTGGTATAACGTCCCCAAATGCGTTTTTGGGATTGAAGGCCGGAGAGGACTACTTCTTCGATACGAATAGGAAACTGTTTGTCTATACGGTTGTATTGGGGCAGATAACCGATATAATTTCGAACGTCGTTGTGATAAATCACTTTGCCGCTCCAGGGAGATAATTGACCTAAAATCAGCTTTAACAATGTGGTTTTGCCCCCTCCGTTCGGACCTATTATGCCGATGAAGTCGTTTTGCCGAATCGTAAGATTGATATGGCTGAGAACGGGTTGGTTTTCATAACCCGTTGTAACGTCGTTTATGGATATTAACAGGTTTTGAGACATTGGCGGTTGGTTTTACTGGTAGCTGCCGGTTATGGCGTCTGTAATTGCATACATGTTTTGCAGCCAATTATGTGCCAACGGATCGATGATTTCGACACGGCCGTTTATTTCGTTCGCGATCGTATGCACGGCCTGGCTGTTCAATTGGGTCTGGCAGAACAATGTCCGTATGTTATGGGTTCGGGCCGTGTCGATAAGCGCTTTCAGTCCATTGCCGGTAGGTTCTTTCCCGTCTTTTTCGATGGCGATTTGTTTGAGGCGGTATTGGCGGGCTAAATAGGTCAGCGCGGGATGGTAAATGATGAAACAATTCGATGGCATATCGGCGAATTGTCGGGTCATATACCTGTCCAGGGAGTCGATCTGCTGTAATAGCAGAGTGCAGTTTTGTTGGAATGCCTGGCAGGAACCTGGGTACAATGCACATAATTTTCGGGTGATGGATTGCGTGATGACCCGGGCTTCCGCAGGAGATAGCCAGATATGCGGATCGATATTTCGGAGGGTATGGTGCGCTTCGGTTGCTGTGTGGCGATGGTCGTGTCCGCCGGTTATGGGGGAAATGCTGTCGGCCAGAATTAAACGGTCCGTTCCGGAGATGCCCTGCAATAAATTCGCTTCGGCTTCCAAGGCTCCCGTAGCGATGAATAACCGGGATTTGCCTGCTTCTTTGATGTTTTGGGCGGAAGGTTCGAAGGTTTCCGGACTTACGCCGGAAGGAACGAGAACGGTTACGGGAAATTGTCCGTCGGTTATCTTTTCTACGAAGTAACGGAGCGGTTCGATGGATACGACAATCGAGTTGTCGCTGGGAGAAACGGAGCGGTTACAAGACGGAATGATGATTGAAAAAAAACATAATAAACCGACAATTCCGTAGTTGAATAGTTTTTTCATGCGGTTTAAAAACAATATTGCGTTAGTAATTTGCCGATCGCCTCCAGATAAAAAGCGTCGGTTGGATCGAAGTGAGACAGATATTCGCTGTCGATATCCAAAACACCTGCCGTTTGTCCGTTTCGAATTAAAGGAACGACTATTTCGGAACGCGACAATGAACTGCATGCGATATGTCCTTCGAATTTGTCCACATCATTGACAATAATCGTTTTTCCTTTGGCCCATGCCGTTCCGCACACTCCTTTTCCGAATGCAATGCGGGTGCAGGCCGGTTCTCCTTGAAAAGGCCCTAAAACCAACGTGTCGTTGTTTTCCGTCAAATAAAAACCTACCCAGAAAAAATCGAATGATGATTTCAGTGCAGCGGCTACATTGGCCAAAGATGCCGTGCGGTTGGTTTCCCGTTCGATGAGGGCTTTGATTTGCGATAACAACAGTTCGTATTTTTCTTTTTTGTCGTTTGACGATACGGTGGTTTGTAACGGAGCAGTCATAAGATCGAATTTTTACGGCAGTTGGGACTGAATACTAAAAAACTGTCCAAAACGGGTGTCTCAGGCAGTTTTTAGTTGAAAGTCATTATGTTTTTACGCGTCTATATTGGCGTATTTGGCATGGCGTTCGATAAACTCGCGTCGGGGTGGCACGTCGTCTCCCATAAGCATGGAGAAAATTCGGTCGGCCTCGGCAGCGCTGTCGATGGTTACTTGCCGAAGAATACGGGTTTCCGGATTCATAGTCGTTTCCCATAACTGGTGGTCATTCATTTCTCCCAACCCTTTGTAACGCTGTATTTCCACGCCGCGGCTTCCGAATTCTTCAACGGTTTGTTTCCGTTCTTCTTCCGTCCAGCAATATCGTTCGTTTTTCCCTTTTTTTACGAGGTATAACGGAGGCGTGGCGATGTATAGATGCCCGTTTTTGATAATGTCGTTCATGTAGCGGAAGAAGAAGGTCATGATAAGCGTGGCAATATGGCTTCCGTCCACATCGGCATCGGTCATGATGATAATTTTGTTGTATCTCAGTTTTTCAAGGTTCAGCGCTTTGCTGTCTTCTTCCGTTCCGATCGTTACGCCCAATGCGATGAAAATGTTACGGATTTCTTCACTTTCGAATACCCGATGATCAATAGCTTTCTCCACGTTCAGAATTTTCCCTCGCAAAGGCAATATGGCCTGATACATACGATCTCTGCCTTGTTTGGCCGTTCCGCCTGCAGAGTCCCCTTCGACCAGGAATATTTCGGTTTTGCTGGCGTCTTTCGAAGTGCAACCGGCTAACTTTCCAGGCAAAGAAGTGCCGGAGGAAATTCCTGATTTATGTTGCACTAGCTCTCTTGCTTTTTTAGCTGCCGTACGGGCTTGTGCCGCTAAAATTACTTTCTGTACGATGGCCTTGGCATCTTTCGGATTTTCTTCGAGATAGTTGTTCAATGCTGTCGTTATTGCTTGGTCCACGCTGCCTGCGACTTCACTGTTTCCCAATTTAGTCTTGGTCTGCCCTTCAAATTGCGGTTCGGCGACTTTTACGGAAATAACGGCGGTCAGCCCTTCCCGGAAATCGTCACTGTTGATTTCAAGTTTCAGTTTGGAGAGCATGCCGCTTTCTTCCGCATATTTTTTCAAAGTACGGGTCAAAGCACGTCTGAAACCGGTCAAATGCGTGCCGCCTTCTATGGTATTGATATTGTTTACGTAAGAGTGTACATTTTCCGTATATCCCGTGTTGTATTGCATGGCGACTTCTACGGGAATACCGTCTTTTTCCGTTTCGATATAGATGATGTTTTCCGTTAGTTTCGTTCGGTTAGCATCCAGCAATTCGATGAAATCCTTCAATCCGGTTTCCGAATAGTATTCGATCCGAAGGTCTTGTCCATTTTCGTCTTTTTCCCTACGATCGGTAATATTCAGATGGACGCCTTTGTTCAGGTAAGCCAGCTCTCTCAAACGTGCGGAAAGGATGTCGAAATTATATACGGTTTCCGTGAAAATGGTATCGTCCGGCTTGAATGTGATTGTTGTTCCTGTTTTATCCGTTTCTCCGATGATTTCTACGTCGGCCAATGCCGTTCCGCGCGAAAAACACTGTCTGTAAATTTTACCGTTGCGGTAAACGATTGCTTCTAGGCTGGTGGACAATGCATTTACACAGGAAACACCTACTCCGTGCAAACCTCCGGATACTTTGTAAGAACCTTTATCGAATTTTCCTCCCGCATGCAGTACGGTTAATACGACTTCCAGAGCGGATTTCTTTTCCTTTGGATGGTAATCCGTAGGGATACCTCGTCCGTTGTCCGATACGGTAATGGAATTATCTTCGTTGATGTAAACTTCAATATGGGTACAATGTCCGGCCAAAGCTTCGTCAATGGAGTTATCCACTACTTCATATACCAAGTGATGTAATCCCCGGATTCCGATATCGCCGATATACATGGCCGGTCGTTTACGTACGGCTTCCAGACCTTCCAACACCTGAATGCTGCTGGCTGAATATTCCGTATGGTTGTTTTGTTCTTGTTCCACGTTTGAATTCATTGATTTTAATGCTTGTTAAAACATGCAAATATACGAAAAAGAATCGGTGTTTGAAAGTGATTTCAATACTTTTCGCGGTCTCGTTCCGCCTTTGGACAAGGAACCGGGCCGGTTGTCGTAAAGCGGGCGAAGAATTACCACCAACCTTTGCCGTGAGGATCTCGTTCAAAAGAAGGATCGTTTTCGTAATGACCGGACTCGTCCAGAAATATCGGGCCGGATTCCCATGCGTTTTCGGGATTTTCGGAAATACTGTCCATGTCGCCGAAAGTCTGTTCTGAAAAACGATCGGTTTCGTTCTCAAGTCCTAAGATGGATACGATGTCTATTTCTTCTGTGGTTCTGTTGGCACAGCGGATGGTACGGGCCGGAAAACGTTCGATGACCGAAATGTTGTGCGTGGCGATCAATACGCCGCAACCCGTAGCCGCAATGTCCGTGAATAAATTCATGACGCGCTCGTAGCTTTCCGGGTCCAAATTGCCGGTGGGTTCATCGGCCAAAATAACTAGAGGGTGGTTGAGCAGGGCTCTTCCTATGGCCAGCCGTTGCTGTTCTCCGCCCGATAACTTGTAGGGAAACGTTCGGATTTTGTGCTCCAAACCCACCAATTGCAGAATTTCCAGAATCCGGTCGTGCATGGCGGCCTTGTTTTTCCATCCCGTGGCTTGCAGGACAAAATGCAGGTTTTCATAGACATTCCGGTCGTCGAGCAACTGAAAATCTTGAAAAACCATGCCCAATTTTCTTCGTAAGAAAGGAATGCGTTTGGATTTCAACGTGTTCAGGTCTTCTCCCACGATCATGCCTTGTCCGGCCGCCAAAGGGAGTTCCCCGTATAACGTTTTTAACAGGGTGCTTTTCCCGCTGCCGACTTTCCCGATCAGATATACCATTTCATAAGGAAATACTTGTAAATTGACATTCCGGAGTATGACTTTGTATCCGCGCCGGTTCTGGCTGCAAAGGGTAGCGGACGACAATTCGATAACGGGTTTTTCCATAATGATTTGCTGATGAACGGTTAGAATACCGGATCGTTGTTGTTTTCGAAACTTCCTCCGGAAAACGGGGACTGGGGCTGCGGAGCCGCGAAAGAGTTGCTGTCGAAATCTTTGTAGCCTCCTTGATTGTCCGATAAGCCGTAAGTGTGTATTCCGTCGGGAATATCGTCCAAGTTGGAAAAGCGGGCCTGTTCGCTCCGGAATTTCAGGTTGATAATGTCCGTCGGGCCGTTTCGATGTTTGGCCACGATGATTTCCGCCAGACCGGGAACCAGCGGAAGCCCTTCTTCGTCGTGCGTCATGCCGTAATATTCCGGACGATGGATGAACGCTACGATATCGGCGTCTTGTTCGATAGCGCCCGATTCGCGCAGGTCCGACAATTGCGGCCGTTTGTTCCCTCCTCGGGTCTCTACCGAACGGTTCAACTGGGACAGAGCGATGATCGGAATGTTCAGTTCTTTCGCAATCGCTTTCAGCGATCGCGAAATGGCGGACACTTCCTGTTCCCGGTTGCCCCGGGTTTCGTTCGGCCCGGTCATCAGCTGCAGGTAGTCGATGATGATTAACTCGATATCGTACTGCGATTTCAGCCGGCGGGCTTTCGACCGGAACTCGAAGATGGATAAGGCCGGGGTATCGTCGATGAACATGGAAGCGTTTTGCAGGGGGACGATCGATTTTTCCAGATGGGTCCATTGTTCGGTCGTCAGCTTGCCGCTTTTGATGGTGCGGGAATCGATGCCTGATTCCGAGACCATCAAACGGGTCATCAACTGTTCCGCGCTCATTTCCAATGAAAAAAACGCGACTCCCCGGGAATAGTCCACCGAAATATTTCGGGCCAGAGACAATACGAAAGCGGTTTTTCCCATTGCCGGCCGGGCCGCTATGATGATCAGGTCCGAAGGTTGCCATCCGAGGGTCAGCTTGTCCAATTCCGAAAATCCGGAAGGGACTCCGCTCAAGCCGTCCGGTTTGTTGCCGGCTTCTTCGATCAGCTTCATCGCTTTTTTCACGATGTCGTACGATTTCTGCACGTCCCGTTTGATATGCCCTTCCGATACTTTGAATATCTCTCCTTCGGCGTAATCGATCAGGTCGGTCACATCGATGGAGTCGTCGAACGAGTTCCGTTGAATGTCGGTGGAAGCCCGTATCAATTCGCGTTGGATGTATTTTTGAGCGATGATTTTGGCATGAAACTCCACATGAGCGGCCGAACCTACTTTCTGGGTCAGTGAAGCCAGATAAACGGCTCCGCCTATTTCCGCCAGTTTGTTTTTTCGTCCGAGCATTTCCCCGACGGTGTAAAGGTCGATCGGTTCGTGCTTGGCCGAAAGATCCAAAGCAGCCTGATAAATTTCCTGGTGGCTTTCTTTATAAAAAGATTCGGGTTTCAGTATTTCCTGAACCGAAAAAATAGCGTTGTTTTCAATCATGATAGCCCCCAATACGGCTTCTTCCAGATCGATGGCCTGGGGAGGCAGATAACCGGCCTCCCGGCTGATGGCGGAAACGATTTCGTTGGTAGATTTCGCTTGGGGTTTTCCCGATGGTTTGCGGATCGTGTTCACAAAAATAGTTGTTTTGAAATGATAGCTCGTTTCAAAAATACGAAAGAATCACTTTTTAAAAAAATAATTTTTCTGTTTTTTCTTGTTTTCGATGTTCCGCTCCACGAACAATTTTTCGTGTGTGTAAGGGTTTTCCCCCGTGTAGTACATGACGGAAGAAAGGGTTAGCGGAGTGGGGGTAAAATCCTGTACCTGTTCCAACCGGAAATGCAGCCCTTTCATCTTTTCCGACAATTCTTTCATTTCGTTGCGCGAACAAGCCGGATGGCTGGAGATGAAATAGGGAATCAACTGATAGTTCACGCCCGCTTTTCTGCATATTTTCCGGAAATCTTCATTCAGCCGGACAAAAAGGTCGAACGGCGGCTTCCGCATTTGTTTCAGCACTTTGTCCGAAGTGTGTTCCGGCGCCACTTTCAGCCGTCCCGAAGTGTGGCGCGTAATGACTTCCGTCAGATACCGGTTACGGTTTTCTTCATCGATCATGTCGTATCGGATGCCGCTGCCGATGAACGCTTTTTTTACGGCAGGGATTTCTCTTACTTTCCGGTATATTTCCAGAATGGGGGCGTGGCTGTTATTCAGGTTTTTGCATACGGCGGGGTAGATGCAGGAAGGGCGGGAGCAACGGCGGCATAAAGCGGTGTCTTTTCCGTGCATGTTGTACATGTTGGCGGAGGGGCCGCCCAGATCCGACAAATAGCCTTTGAAATCTTCCGACCGGGTAATTTGTGCTATTTCGTTCAGTATGGACTGTTCCGACCGGGAAGAGACGTATTTGCCCTGATGGGCGGATATGGTGCAGAAACTGCATCCTCCGAAACATCCCCGATGCAGGTTCACGGAAAATTTTATCATTTCGAAAGCCGGGATTTTTCCTTTGTTCCGGTATCGCGGATGGGGCAGCCGGGTATAAGGCAAGGCGAAACTGTGATCGAGCTGTTCCGTGGTCAAATAAGGATAGGGTTCATTGACCACGATGTACCGGTTTTGATAAGGTTCGACCAGAATTTTGGCTTCCATGCGGTTCGATTCGGTTTCTATATGGCAGAAATTTTCTCCGAATTTACGTTTGTCTTTGCAACAGGCTTCGAAAGAGTGCAGCATGATCGTGCGGTCCGAAGGCAGTCTGTCCACATATTTTTTATCGGCAACGAAAGCGATTTGCTTGATTTTGCGGATCAGGTGCAGATTGAATCCGTTATGCAGGGTTTTGGCGATATCCAGAATGACCCGGTCGCCCATGCCGTAAACCAGTATGTCGGCGCGGCTTTCGATCAGAACCGACGGTTTCAGGCCGTCCTGCCAATAGTCGTAATGGGTAAATCTGCGCAAGGAACCTTCTATGCCGCCCAATACGACGGGGGTGTCGGGGTAAAGCTTTTTCAGAATGTTGCAATATACCCGGGAAGCGTAGTCGGGGCGGTATCCCGCTTTTCCTCCCGGCGTGTAGGCATCGTTGCTGCGCAACCGTTTGGCTGCGGTGTAGTGATTGACCATGGAGTCCATATTGCCGGCCGAAACGCCGAAAAACAGCCTGGGTTTACCTAATTTTTTAAAATCCCGCAAATCGTCCCGCCAATTGGGCTGGGGAATTACGGCTACCCGATAGCCTTCGGCTTCGAGCAATCTGCCGATGACGGCGATGCCGAAGGAAGGGTGATCGACGTAAGCATCGCCGGAGAACAGAATAATGTCCAGTTCTTCCCAACCCCGCTCCCGAACCTCTTTTACCGAAGTGGGCAGAAAATCCTTCGTTGTGTACGCGCCCATGAAAGTTCGATTATTTGTCTGAGGTAAAACATGCGGGCAACAACAAGGAGCTGTCGCCGTAACTCAGGAAACGGAAATCGTGGGATAAGGCGTAGTCGTACACTGCCCGCCATGTATCGCCGATCAATGCCGAAATCAGCAGCAACAGCGTGCTTTGCGGTTGGTGGAAGTTGGTAATCATGCCTCGGATAATGCGAAAACGGTAACCCGGTACGATCATGATCCGGGTACTGCATGGCAAATGTTGGAGGTTATGCCGTTCCATGTAATTCTCAAGAGCTTCGAGCAATTGCCGGCCGGAAATATCATCGGGGATGTCGTAGGCTTCCCATTGACCGATTTCCCGGTCCGTATCCGCCGATCCGTTTCGCATGATCCGATATCCTATGACGGACAATGACTCCAAAGTACGGACAGAGGTAGTTCCTACGGCAATGATCCGTTCTTGTTTTCGGCAGATGTTTCGCAAGGCCGTGCGGGTAATGTCGAAATGTTCCGCATGCATGACGTGCATCGCTGCGTTTTCGTGTTTGACGGGCAGGAACGTGCCTGCTCCCACATGCAACGTTATTTCTTCCGTTTCCATGCCGTGTTGCCGTTTCAACTCTTCAATTAGCGGATTTGTGAAATGCAGTCCGGCTGTCGGCGCCGCGACGGAACCTTCGATTTTCGAATAGACGGTTTGATAGCGGGTATTGTCCGTTTCGCAACTTTCCCGGTTCAGATACGGAGGAATCGGGATTCTTCCTAATAACTCTAAGATTTGTCCGAATGAAAGTTTGTTGTGGTTCCATTGAAATTCAATGATTTCCTCATTTCCGGAGACCGATGGTTGGCGGCTGGCGGAAATGACATACTCTTTGCCGTTGTCGGTAAAACGGGTATGCAATGCTCCCGATTTCCATTTTTTCAAGTTCCCGACCATGCATTTCCATTGGCAGGAACCTGTTTGGGCGAATGCTCTTTCGTAATCGGCAGGGGCGTAAGGTTCCAAACAAAAAATTTCGATTCGGGCTCCGCTTTCCTTGAAGAACATCAGTCTGGCCCGGATTACTTTGGTATTGTTGAATACCAGCAGCGAATGGGGCGGCAGGTGTTCGGCGATGCGGTCGAATTGCGTATGGGAGATTTGTCCGTTTTTGAAAACCAACAGTTTGGACCGATCTCTTTCGTCTAAAGGGAAACGGGCGATGCGATCTTCCGGAAGAAAGTATGAAAAGTCTTTTATGTCGATATCTTTGTTCATCGGTTGCCGAGGTAAAACGCAAAAGTATTAAATTTGCGGGACAAAAAACAGAGTTGCTATGATTAAGATCGGAGATCGGGTAAAATTTATTAACGATGTGCATGTGGGAATCGTGAAAAGCATACGGAATGCGATTGCCAATGTGGAAGTGGAGGACGGCTTTGTCGTTCCGGCCGTTATCAGCGAATTGGTCGCGGTGGATGAAGAGGAAGAACGCCGGGCGGTGGAACGGATCGGCGTAGGCGACGAACGTCCGGGAACCAAAGGAAAAGCGGCAAAAAAAGAGCAAAAAGAAGAAAAAACGAAGAGAGTATCGGCTTTTTCTCGGTACGGCAAGGTAGCTTTGTTGAGCGAAGATGAAGAAGAGGAGGAGAGTATCGACTTGAATGCTATCCGGGAGCAGTATTTGCGTCAGGTCGTGGCTTTGAATAACAAGGATTTGGAGAAAGAGGCGGAACGGAAAAACATGGATTCATCCGAAGATACGGAACCGGTGGCCGAACGGTCCGATACTGTTCCTGAGGTGCATAAAATGCACAAAGTGGAGTTGGACGAATTGGGAACCGCTTTAGGGGTTCCGGTGGAGAAAGTTCCGATACGGCCCGATGCCGTTAAAAAGAGCGGGACCAAAAACGGTCATGGCGAGCCGGAGGTTGTTGATTTACATATCGAAAAAATTCTTGAGGATACGGAAGGGATGTCGCCAGGAGAAATATTGACGGCCCAACTTTCGCGGTTTACTATAGCACTCGATTCCGCCGTATTGTCCGGAAAGCATGGTAAAATGGTTTTCATACATGGGGTAGGCAGCGGAAAATTGAAATATGAATTACAGAAAAAACTGAAACGGGATTATCCCAAATTGTCTTATCAGGACGCTTCTTTCCGAGAGTATGGATATGGGGCTATTTTGATATTTTATTGATGCGATTCAAAAAATAAAAGGAAACAGTCCGTAAGGATTGTAGGTAAAGAGGCTGACTGAAAAGTCGTGATTTAAAGTTTCGGGGGGGTATTCGTATTCTCCTATCCGGGAGCGAGAATTCAAATATCCAATTCTCCAGAAGATAAAATCACGACTTTTTAGTCGGCCTCTTATTGTTGTTGGAATGAATTTTTTTATATAAAACGATTTGAAGAACAAGAAGCTCGATAAAAGGCGACGTGCACTTTTGGAGAGAAATTTCCTGAAATCGGGAAATTCCGGAATTTGTTTAGGGAAGAAATATAGGTTTGTTTTATTGGTTTTGGTCCCGACTGAAAAATGAATGCAGAAAATTGTTGTCTTTTCATTTTGTAATGTTTATCTTTATTGCAGATTTTTTGTAATTTATCAATGAAATAACGGATAAATGCGACTTACATGAATTATATGGTATTGTCGTTCTGTAAAAGCTGAACTAACGGTATGGCGAAATTTTTTTATGTTTAATTAAATAAATCTATTATGAGTACACCTGCTATTTTTTGGCTTGTTCCTGCAGCGTCGGTTGTCGCATTAGTTTTTGCGTGGTATTTTTATCGTCGCATGAAACAAGAAAGCGAAGGGACGGAACGCATGAAAGAAATCGCTTCGCATGTTCGTAAAGGTGCGATGGCTTACCTTAAACAGCAATACAAGGTCGTAACGATCGTATTTATCGTTTTGGCCCTGTTTTTTGCTTATCTTGCCTATGGTTTGGGTGTTCAGAATACATGGGTGCCTTTCGCTTTTCTTACCGGAGGATTCTTTTCGGGATTAGCCGGTTTTTTCGGAATGAAAACGGCGACTTATGCTTCGGCCAGAACGGCCAATGCGGCGTCTTTGTCGTTGGATCGGGGATTGAAGGTGGCTTTCCGCAGCGGGGCTGTCATGGGACTTGTCGTTGTCGGTTTGGGACTTCTCGATATATCGTTATGGTATATCATTCTTAACCATTTTGTGGAGGTTACGGGAGCACAAAAACTTGTCGTGATTACCACTACGATGCTTACGTTCGGAATGGGAGCTTCGACGCAGGCTCTTTTCGCCCGTGTAGGAGGGGGAATATATACCAAAGCGGCCGATGTCGGTGCTGATTTGGTGGGTAAAGTAGAGGCGGGTATTCCCGAAGACGACCCGCGTAATCCGGCGACCATAGCGGATAATGTCGGCGATAATGTTGGAGATGTGGCCGGTATGGGTGCAGATTTGTACGAGAGTTATTGCGGCTCTATTTTGGCTACAGCCGCTTTAGGGGCTGCGTCATTCGCTTTGTCCGGAGACGAAACGATGCAGGTAAAGGCTATTTTGGCTCCGATGTTGATTGCGGCGGTGGGGATATTGCTTTCCATTATGGGAATTTTTCTGGTAAGGACGAAAGAGGGAGCTACCATGAAACAACTGTTGAATGCGTTGGGGCGAGGGACGAATATAAGTTCCGTATTGATTGCCGTCGCCACTTTCGGCATTCTTTATGCACTCCAGATTCAAAACTGGTTGGGCATCTCTTTTTCGGTTATTACCGGTTTGGCGGCAGGTGTTATTATCGGTCAGGTAACGGAATATTATACCTCGCACTCGTATAAACCTACGAGGAAAATCGCCAAAAGTTCGGAAACCGGACCGGCTACCGTCATTATTTCAGGTATCGGAACCGGCATGATATCGACCGCCATTCCCGTGCTGACTATCGGAGTAGCGATTATTCTCTCTTATTTGTGCGCTATCCGGTTTGATGTTGCTCACATGCTGTCGGCTGAAAATTTGAGTATGGGTCTGTATGGTATAGGTATTGCGGCGGTAGGTATGTTGTCCACGCTCGGAATTACGCTGGCTACCGATGCTTACGGACCTATTGCCGATAATGCCGGAGGCAACGCGGAAATGAGCGGTCTCGGTCCGGAAGTGCGCAAACGGACGGACGCTCTCGACGCACTCGGAAATACGACGGCTGCGACGGGAAAAGGATTTGCCATAGGTTCTGCTGCATTGACGGGGTTGGCTCTTTTGGCTTCTTATATCGAAGAAATCAAAATTGGGTTGCAACATATTGGTCAAACGGTTATCACACTTTCCAACGGGACGCAAAAGACAGTTGCTGAAGCCGGGATCTTGGATTTCATGGATTATTACCAAATCAATCTGATGAATCCTAAAGTGTTGATCGGTATATTTGTCGGTTCCATGATGGCGTTTCTGTTTTGCGGTTTGACGATGAATGCGGTAGGTAGGGCGGCACAGAGCATGGTTAATGAGGTGCGTCGTCAATTCCGGGAGATAAAAGGAATTTTGGAAGGGAAAGGAATGCCGGATTATGCCCGCTGCGTCGAAATTTCCACCAGAGGAGCGCAACGCGAAATGCTCTTCCCTTCCATCATAGCGATCCTTGCTCCGATTGTTATCGGGATGATATTCGGTGTTTCGGGGGTCGTGGGACTTTTGGTAGGAGGTCTCGGTGCAGGATTCGTTTTGGCTATTTTTATGGCTAACTCGGGCGGTGCATGGGATAATGCAAAAAAATATATTGAAGAAGGCAATCTGGGCGGGAAAGGTTCCGATAATCATAAGGCGACGGTCGTAGGGGATACGGTCGGCGATCCGTTTAAAGACACTTCCGGACCTTCGCTTAACATTCTTATCAAACTGATGAGCATGGTCGCGATTGTGATGGCCGGGCTTACCGTAGCTTACAGCCTGTTCTGAAAATGAAAGTGCATTCTCACATAAAAAACACGACCGGACAAAATACGTCCGGTCGTGTTTTTTAGCTGAAAATATTTTTAGAACGATTGTACTTTACCGAGACTGTTTTCCGTCTTTTTAATGATTTCGGGAGCGCCTTTGTAATACACATTGGAATTGGTTGTCGCTTTCGCCTCGAAACGCTGTATGGCCGTTGCAAAACATTCGGCATTGGTTGCCGTGGAAATATTGGCGTTTTGACAGGTCATCGTAACCGTATTGACGGAAGAACCCGTATTGGCTTTTACAGTCAGAAACTCGGTTTCTCCGTTTACTGTGACCTTGGAATTGGCAGCTTCGACGGTAATGTCCCGACATTGGACTAAAACGGCTATGTTGGCTTTGGATGAAGCGGTTATGGTCAACACATCGGAGATTAACGTCCCTTCGTTTAACAAGGTAGTCCCGGTGCAATATATGTCGGACAGAGCAGTATAATAAATCAATACTTTGGCAAAAGGTTTGGGGGTATCTTTCCCGATAGCCACGACCTGTTTCAATTTAATGGATAACTCTTCGTTTTGTACCTGCCATTCGAATTTATCGGAAGAAGCGTCGATAATTTCCGCTTTAATGGCCGGAGCTTCCGCTTTGATCAGAGTTACTTCGATATTTCCCGATAATCTGAGTTTTGAAAAATCGGAAGTTTTCGATTCTACGGTCTGTTGCGCCCATGTGCAAACAGCCGTTAATATCCATGAGCAGGCGATCAGGTATTTTTTCATCTATATTAATGTTTGAATGTGTGTTTCACAAAGGTAAGAGAAAAAATAAGATATTTGGAAAAATGGGCGTATTAATGGTTATTTTTCTAAAAAACGTTCAGCGCGTCCCGGAGAGAGCAGTTCCCATAAGGAAGCGACAGTCCATCCCGGCGCAAAAATATCGTTGTAATAACCTTTTCCGTTTTTTCCGTAATCCCAACGGGTATGTTGAACCACTTCCGGATAATAGCCTGCTTTGGCAATGCCGCATAAATGCCCTTCCTCAGGCAAGAGCTGGCGCATGGAGGTGCTGATTACTTGGGAAAAATCGGAAAAACGGCGTTCGCCGTATGTTTTTGCCAGCCAATTCAAAACATCGGCGAAGTCGAAAACAAATACGTCGATATGGTTATTCTCTACCGATACATTTCCCCATCCTCTGGTTTTCAATCCTAAATCTCCCAACATCTGGCCGGAGGCGAACGGAACGTCCCAAACATAATACCATGATAATGCGAAATAAGCGGCTTCTCTGGCCAGGTCGGCATAATGGGCCTGTTCTTTTCCTTGAGTGACCAGAGCCAGATAGTAGGCTGCTGTGGCGGCGTAAAGCGAGGCTTCTTTGTCTTCGCAGTTGGCGTCTAATGTGGAAGAAAAGTAATCGGCTTTGGAAATCAGCTCTTTTTCTAAATAAGAAACGGTGTGTTTGGCACTTTCCAAATAACGTTTGTCCTTAAAATATTTATAGCCCATGACTAAGGGTAAGGTGGCTGAGGGAGTGCTGCCGCCGCTTGGATCTACAATGGAAAAATCGTCTTTGAATTTGCGGGGAAAACTTCCGTCGCTGTTTTGTAGTTTCAAAAATGCATCCAGCATTTCTTTTATCCGTCTCTCCCATTCCGGCTGTTTGCGTCCCTGCGATTTTTCATAATTCAGATAGTGAAGTGCAGCGTATGCACCCTCCGATTGACGGCGAATGCTGTGGATCGGTTCTGTAAAGTTACGTTTGTGGTGCATCACTTCATGAAAAAATCCTGCGTCGGAAAATCCGTTTTGCAGATAAGAATCGAAAATTTTTTCTGCATCGGCCGTTAAATCCGGACGCCGTTGCTGCGCACCGTATTCCATCGCGTTAAAAGCATTCAATAACGTGCGACCAACAAAACCTACTTCGGCGATGTCGGTCCGGTCACAGGTTTCCGTACGTAGTTCCACGCCCGAATAATAACAGATAGGGGCGTCGTCTACGAAACTTTCCGTGAAAAAATTGCTCATCGTTTGTTTCATCTTTTCCGGAGTATAGGGCGTGTCCACGATTTGGGGACGGTAAGTGTCGTAACTGTATTCCCATACGCGTCGTACGCAGTCCGAAAAATCAATGGCTTCCGTTTCTTGCAACTCCCAGGTCAGAGAGAGGCTTTCGCCTTGATGCAATAACTGGTAAGCCTCTACGGAAGGGGCGAGAGTAAGTTTGCGGATATAGGTTTTCGGCGTTTCTTTGTAGGGAAATCCGAAAGAAAGCGATGCTGTCCCTGAGATATTTTCAAATCCGGTGTAACCGATAGAGGTTTGTCCGGATAAAACGACTTTTCCTGTTTCATGCGTTGTTAAGGCGTCTGTTTCAAATTTGTCCAAACGGATTATGGAGACGACTTTTCCGTTTTTTTCGTCGAAAATGGCGGTCAACGGGGTGCTTAGACGGTCTTCTCGGACAGTCCAGCTGTCCGAGGTATGGAAAGACGGGGCTTCTTTCGGAGAACGCAAATTACGGCGATACCAAAATCCCGGCATGTAAAATTGGCAGTCGTCGTGACGATAACCGGTTTTTACTTGGATTCCCAAGTTGAAATAAATATCTTCGAATGCTGTTATCGTAACGGTAATGCGGTGTTTCCCGTCGATTTGTTCGACATTCTGAAGTATCATGACCGGTAGTTTTTCGGAAGCTGTTGCCTGGTAGTCATACGGGGTATGTTCCGATTTTTGCAAGGATAGGGAATAACTTTCCGAGTTGTTTCCGGGAGTCATCAAAGCAATGGAGGTCGAAACATTGTCCGGTGTATAGTTTATGGCTTTGGCAGGTGCAATGCCGATCGAGCCTGTTATGGCGTATGTTAAAATTTTACGGATCATATTTAAGTTTTTACAGTATAGGTTTCTTTGATTTCAATGATGGGGAACTTTTCGGAACGATAGGCCATTCGTTTTTCCACTCTATTTTATCCAGCATGAGTACTCGCCCTCGGGGATTTTTCGTACTGACGGCATGATAAAATATCCAGTTTTTGCCGGTTTTATCCGTTATTATTTCTGAGTTGTGGCCGGTTCCCACGAAAGTGTCGTTTTTATGAATGAGTATTTCGTGATGGTTTTCCATCATGGATTGTCCTTGTTTGTTTACATAAGGTCCGAATAAGTTTTTGGAACGTCCTACGACTGTGGTATAAGTACTTTTTATCCCTTCGCAACAGGTTCCTGTGGAGGCGAAAAGGTAATAGTAGCCGTTTCTTTTATGAATGTAGGTTCCTTCATAAGCTGTTCCTGCGATTTGCCGGGGTTTTTCTCCTTTTTTTACGGATAATCCGTCGTCGGTCAGTTCGATACCGTAGATGCCTCTGAAACTTCCCCAGAAAAGGTATTTTTTCCCATTGTCTTCTAGGTAAAAAGGATCGATGGAATTTTGAACGCGTATTTCATTGCTGCGAAACAACATGCCGAGGTCTTTGAACGGGCCGGAGGGCATGTCTGCAATTGCGCGACCGATACCGCAGGTCCATTCTCCTCCCCATTTCGACATGGAATAATAGAGAACGTACCGGTCGTTGATTTTATTGATGTCCGGAGCCCAAAGTCCTCCGCCCGGTTCGAAATCGGGCCGTGTCTGGTCTGTAAATGCCGTACAGACCATTTCCCAATGGATCAGATCTTTTGAACGATAAATCGGTAGGTTATGAATGTCTTCCGTAGCGTATAAATAATAATAGCCGTCGTTTCCTTCGATTACGGAAGGGTCAGGCAGGCTATAATTGACTACCGGATTCCTGTAGCGGTTCTTTTCGCTTTTGGGGGCAGATACTGAGAAATAAAATGCCAGTGAGAATAGTAGCAGAAATGGATATTTTTTCATATTACAGGTTGGTTCATTTTAGGGTATTGGGGGTAAAGAGAACAAAGATAAAAAAAATACGGATTTTCAATCCGTATTTTTTTATCTTTAAAAGAGTCCAAGGAGGTTGTTTTATTTTATCCTTCTTCGTCAAGGCTTAATCTCCGAAGCAAATGCCGGTACCTCTTGCCGTATCCATAATGTCGCTATTGGGATCTACAAAATTCATTTTTCCGATAGCTTCCGTAAACGGCACGCTTACGATATCCGGATGACGGTAAGCGACCATATGGCCGAATTCTTTGTTTTTTACCAATTCGAATGCTTTTACACCGAACTGGGTAGCCAATACCCGGTCGTAAGCAATAGGAACTCCCCCGCGCTGCAAGTGCCCGAGTATGGTTTCTCGGATATCGCCGCTGTCGAAACCGGCTGCTTTGATTTGGTCGCTGACTTTGTATGCGACACCGCCCAATCGAACGTTTTCATAACCTACTTCATTGGACACAGCTGCGAATTCGCTGCCGTCAATGGGTTTCGCTCCTTCTGCAACGACGATAATAGCGGAACCGCGGCCTTTTTTATATCTTGATTTCAGTTTCTGTACGACTTTAGTCACATCATACGGAATTTCCGGGATCAGGCATACGTCCGCTCCTCCAGCGATGGCTGCGTGTAATGCGATCCATCCGGTATGGCGCCCCATGACTTCCAGAATAAAAGTCCGGTTATGGGATGCAGCGGTTGTAACCAGTTTGTCTATGGCATCCGTAGCGATTTGTACGGCCGTTTGGAAACCGAACGTAAAATCAGTCGCAGATAAGTCGTTGTCGATGGTTTTGGGAACACCAACGATGTCCAAGCCTTGTTCGAACAGTTTTTGCGACAATTTCTGGGAACCGTCTCCGCCGATGCTGATGACCGCATCGACACCCATATATTGCAATTTACGGATCATTTCTTCCGAGCGGTCCACATATTCCCATTTTCCTGTCTTTTTATTGAAGATAGGCCATGCGAAGGGACCTCCTTTATTCGTCGTTTCGATGATCGTACCCCCTTGATAGTGGATACCGGCAACGGTTTTTTCATCCAATAACTTGACTTCCGTGGGTTCCCATAATATTCCGTTATAGGCTTGAATGCTGCCGAGTACTTCCCATTCTTCGCTTTCTTGATGGGCCCGTTTCACAATTCCGCGAATAACGGCATTCAGACCGGGACAATCTCCCCCGCTAGTCGAAACCAGTATTCTTTTCATGAATTTGTATATTAAGTAATTCCTAAAATCAAATTTGGGTCAAAGGTAATACTATTTTTTGAAACAATGGGCGGTTAACTGTTTTTTCTTTCTGGAAATCGAGATATAAAAAGAGGTAAGAAAGAACTAACTATGTCTCCTTAGTTGTCAGGAAATTTAAATCATATTAACGCTTTTTGGAAATTAATAGACAAGTGCCTCCGCCCGGTGCCTGCTTCAATGGTAAAGTGTCAGTATGCGTTACTTGTTTTTTATAAGTTTTCAGGCTTTCCCGATTGGTCAAATAATGCGCATCGGCACCGTCTTCTGTAATTTCGACTTCATATGTGCCTTTCGGAAGGAATGAAAAAGGTATTTCAAGTGTTCGTCCTTCCTCGTTCGTAGCGGCGCCTATCAGATAGGCATCGTCCGTTTCCCGCATCATGACAATGTATTTCCCGATTTCGCCTGCCAGAGTTCGACTTTCTTTCCAGGGCATTTTCTGTGCTGATAAGAATCGCAGCAATGTCGGGTATTTTCGGTAATATTCCGGAATATCAGGTAAAATGGTTACGCCTGAAAAGGTAATCAGTGTACGGGCTGCTTCTGCAACTAAAGTAGAGGGTACTGGCTGGCTTTCGTCTATTCGTGTGGTGTGTCCTTGCCGAAGGTCAAACATGCCGTTGTTCATGTCGATTGGACCAGCCACCATATTGACAAAAACCGTTGTAACAAAGGTTTCCGGCATAAAGACATGATGCCCGTCCAGTTGGGCGTGGCAATACTCCCGGGTAACGGCATTCGGCCATGTACGCATTTGTCCGTAAGGGTGTACAGGACCGTCGTGAAAGTCAATCAGTAAATGGTTTTGTGCGCAAAGTTCTGTGATTCTTCTTGTCCATAGGTTCTTCTCTTCCGGCGTACCTCGCATGAAACCGTATTTAACGCCAACTGCCCCCCAGTCGGCATATTGTTTCAGTGTTTCTTCGATGGGGTATTTCCTTCCTCCGACATCGTTCAGATAGAGCCAAATACCTACTCCTTTTTCTTTACTGTAAGCCAGCAGACGTTGTACATCTTTTGCCTTGTCGCCTTTGATTGGATCTGAATCGGACGCAAATTCTGGACCATACCAGTTCGCATCTAAAACCAAGTAACGGAACCCTTGTTCTGCAGCAAAGTCTACCATGCGTATCCAAGAAGGGTAGGACATTGTGTAGGTAAAATCGTCCCAAATTGCACCATTGATTCGCCAGTCCCAGACTGCCATGCCCGGCTTTACCCACGAAAAGTCATATTTCGGTTCCGGATTGAGCAACTCCAGCAAATGAGAATCGGTTAGCATACCCGGTGTCGTTCCGTACAAGATAACTCGCCAAGCGGATGTGTAACCGGGGAATAGATATTCTGGTTTTGATGCCACGGTAAACAAGGTTTCTCCTTTTTTCGACTGTAAGACTAAAGGCGTTCCCATGTCCAGACAGGCTTCATGAACAGCCATATAATGATTGTCTCCTGCCTTTATTGTCATGATTGGTAGGCGCACGCCGTCTGTTGCCGTAAGTTTTTCTGGTCCGATGTTATGGTTCTCTCCATTGTAATACCAGGCCGTATAATCTGCTGTAAAATGATAGGAAGTTTGTTCGGCCTGTACCTTGATACTATCTCTACAACCGTCAGAGGGTACTTTGTAACAAAACGCTACGCCGTCATTATAACTTCGTAGAACCAGTTGCATTTTCGTTAGTTCGCCGTTCGGGGCAGACAAATCCATTACCAGTTCGTTATAGTGATCCGGAACGATTGCCCGCTTTCCCCAAACCGGTTTCCATTTTTTGCGTACTTGTTGTTTGGATATTTTTTCTACCTTCCACCCCGAAGCAGGAACATTCTCTTGCGTGTTTTTCAATTGAAATCCTAATGGCGAATCTTTGATTAACAATGTTTTATCGACAGAAAATGTGTACATGAATTTTCCGTCTTCTGTTTGTCGAACGGATAGCGCGAGTTTCTCGTTCGGCGAGTGTACTGTGTACTCTTTATCCGTTTTTTGAGCTACTGCATACAAACATTCACTCAAACAAATTCCTATTAGCAGAAATAATTTTCCAATCATATCGTAGTTTAATGATAATAATAAAAAACAAGTTGTTATGTCGATGTTCTTATGTACGAGTTGTCATAACCGATTTAAGAAAGATAATGGACTATGTATCGGCAGGATTGTTTCGATGAACAATTGCTCTTTTCCTTACGCATGAATGATTTGTTGTAATGTATCGTTATTTGCCGGTTTCAGCGACAGGTAAGTATGACAAACCAGCCAAAAATTAGAATCATTGTTTGGTTTCCATGTGCAGATTATACGATTTCAGGAAGGAAGAGTCCGGATCGTTCCAACAGGGGCCGATTACCAGACGCAATCGGTCTTTGGCTAGAGGAATGGCGACTGCTTGTAGCTGGTCTGAATGGATGGTTCGGGTTTCCGCTAGTCTGTATATTCCGGTCCCTTTGTTTTTATTTTCCAAATCTTTGACAGAGCCCTTCCATAACAACAGGTTTCCGTAGGAATGGTTGATGAATTTACCCTCGATGTGTTCAATATTGTCCGCAAACAGAATATAGGCGGTTTCTCCTATGATGGACAGTTGGTGTCCGTATCCGTCGAGAAAGTTGGGCAATAATGTCGGATAACTCCAACTTTCTCCTTCGTCTTTGCTGATCGATAAAAATACGAGAGAACGGTCTGAATTACCGGCTAACATGTATAATACGTTTTGTTTCCCTTGTTCAGATCGAGTTACTTGTACATAGTCTAAGTCGTAGATGTTATGTTTTACCGCGATTTCCGGCAAACTCCACGATAATCCTTGGTCGTAAGATTTTATTTTATAGATCGGTTTGCGTCCGCTGGAAGTGGACAAATCCGAATTACCGAAAAAAGCGATTAATTCTCCATGTCTGTTGCGGAATACAGAGGAGATGCCGTTACTGCAATAACCGTTAAGCAAATTAAAATTGCTCCAACCGGATTGTTCCGTTTCGTTGAGCAAACTATAATGCATCGTTCCATTGCGGGTAAACAGAAATAGAATATCATTGCCTTTTCTGTCGTTCGTACTGCACACGTTTATGCCTTGGGAAACGATACTGTCAGGAGCATACAAACTTTCCCGATGTATGATATCCGGATGTTTGTTTTTATTGCTTGTAAAGATTAGACGGATACTGTCCGGCTGACAGGAACAAGTATATACATAGAGGATTCCTTTGTGGTTACGGGAGTGTACGGCAGATATGGTCCCTGTACGACAGGTATCTTCGGAAATGAATACCGGAGAGCTGTTACGGATGGCGGAAGCTATGTCTATATATTTAATTTCTTTTCCCATAAAACGATTGACCGAAACTTGAGTATGGGCCGATAGCGGGAGAATGAAATATAAAATACCCACGAACAGAATCGAACGGAGATGGTTGTATTTTGTCATATTCTGCATAGTCGTGATATTTTTGAAAATTTATTCTATAACTTGCGTTGTCGGATGAGGTATATTATTAAAGCTACGGCGCATAATATCAAAAATCCGTAGAAGAAAACTGTTCGGGACTGATTGTGTTTTATCGCGGTCTGCAGGTCCTTTGTCGTTTCAAGCGAAGGGAGCATCGTTGCATTCCATTTCGCAAGAATTGTACCTTCTCGGATGAATAGTACGCCCGTATGTGAGCGGGAACGGATCATGGATTTCAATGTAGTGGGGTCTACGTTGTAACATGCTGTCGTTTGTATGCCTTGTTCGGAAAGGTAAGCGGTTGTCATATCCGGATCCTGGCCGGTAAATGTGAGCAGGGGGATATTTTCGGTAGCTGCGAACCGACTGAATTCGGATAAATTTGTCAGACTGCGGTTACTTAGTTTTTCGTATTCCGGCAATATCAGCCAACATTGGTCGCCCGGATCGGATAGAATTTCGTTTGCCCGGTCTTCTCCGTTGCGGTCCAGAATATTGAAATGCGAGATGGGTGGAATATAACCTTGTTTGACCGTTTTGTTTTTCGTATCTATGTATTCCCACGTGCCGGAATCGTACCAGGTGGTATCTTCCAATTCGAATTCCCGAATGGCACCGGTCTTTATGTTTTTGTATATCAAGGTCGTTTTGTATTCGCTTTTGGGGGCGTCGTCCGGAATGTGCATTGCTTGAGGAATGTTGGTTCCTGTTTTATAAGGCAAAAAGTCGATTACCGGCAGAAACGAAAGGGCGTGGATCGGTATCCCGAAACTGAAACAGGCCAGAAGTATTACCATGATGTACGGTTTGCGGGCCGATACAGTCGTATGCCGTATGCTAATGGTATAGAAAACAGCTATGGACGTGAATATCAGGTTTTTTATGAATGTTGCACTATTGCTGAGAGAAACGGCTTCTCCGAAACAGCCGCAGTCCGATACCGGAGACGCTATCAATATATATAAAGTCAAAAGAGTAAAAAAACTCATAAACAGCAGGGTGGCGTATGCCGCTGTTTTTCGGAATATGCCGGTCAGCAATAACAACCCGAGCAACAGTTCGGCCCCACATAACAGTACGGATAACCACGGAGCGATGTCTGTCAGGACATCGAAATGGAATGCCAGCATGTATTCGCGAATTTTTATGGCTGTACCCATGGGATCGACGCTTTTGACGAATCCCGAAAAAATGAATAATGAGGCAAGTATGTATCTGGATAAAGGTATGACGAAACGTTTCATGTTGTCGTGATTTTGTGTATTCCGAAATTATGAATTTCCCGGATTGCGTAAAGATACGCAATCCTTCTTGTTTTTCAAAATAAAAACGGAACGGTAAATTTGCCTGTTCCGTTTTTTGTTTACAGCTTAATGTATATTATGATTCGAAATTGACGATTTTCATCCATTTTTGAAAGTCGGTTTCCGGCCATTTGGTTTTGAGAGGTACGAGATTGGCTGCGTCTGCGAACGGGGGATATTTCCCTCCATACAGAGTCAGCCGTCGGTAGTGATGGATGAAGATGCCGTTGATGACGGCTAACGGTTGCAGATCGCCCACTGTTTCGTGCCGATGGCAGGTTCGGAAAAACAGGTCGAAGTCGGCTCCTTGTTGTGAGATATCCCAACAGCCTAATTTTTCCAGGGCTTTTCTGTTCATGGCAATAGCGGAACCTGAAAAGCCCGGGGTTAGAGAAAATCCGTATCGGGCAAATATCCGTTCCGTGTAAGTTGTCCAATTACCGTAACATAACCGTTGCATAAGCCGGAGTGAGAAAGTGCGTTGCCCGAATAGCGAAATCAGCGGATATTTAATCCGTTTCCATCGTCTGGATATCTTTTTCGTCGTTTTTCGGTCGTTGATTCTGTCATTGCTGGCTAAACTGACTACGTCGCGGTTTTCTTTTCCCAATACTTGTAAAAGGCGGCTGTCCCAATGTGGAGAGACTAAAATGTCGTTGTTAAAAAATACCAGAGTATCGCCGGTTGCGACGGCAATGCCCTGGTTTTGGCAATGCGGGTATGAATAATTCGCTTCATTGGCGATTACCCGTACGCCTTGTCCGGCCAAAGATTGAAAGAATTCCCGGCTTCCGTCGTCCGAGCAGTTATCTATGATAATCAGTTCGAAAGGATTGTCCGTGTATTTGTTCAGGTATTCCCAGAACAATTTGTTCATATCCAACTGATTGTATATGGCCGTAATGATTGAGATCATGGATATTGGATTCGTTTCGGATAAAAAAATTTATTCGTCGTCGTCCGAAACGTTGTCGTCGATGATATCTTCGGCTCCTTCAATATTATCGTCGTAATATTCTTTGTCTTCTTCTTCGTCAGTATTTCCGTCGTCGATCTTGACATCTACTTTAATCAAATAACTGACCTCTTCCGTTTCCAAAACAATAGCGTAAAAAAAATCTCCTGGACCTTTATCCACCCGGATCATGTTTTCGCTATACCCGTTCGGATATTGTTTCTTCAATGCCGCTTTCAGTTCGTCACTCAGATTTTTATAGCTGACAACCAGTCGCTTTTTAGCGTTCGTCCCCTTGTTGTTCATATGTTTTTCGTTTCATTTTTTTTGCAATAATACATCAAAAAATATAATTGCAAAATAATTTTATGAAATTTATTTTCCCTACCTTTACGAGGCATAAAATTCCATCAGAAACTTACCTATGAATCAGCAGGAACAACGAATAGCGGAGTTACGAAAGATACTGAACGAACAAAATTATAACTATTACGTATTGAACGATCCGTTGATTTCCGATTATGAGTTCGACCGGTTGCTTAATGAGCTGAAAGAGCTGGAAGCCCGTTATCCGGAATATTACGATGAAAATTCCCCTACCGCCAGAGTCGGAAGCGATCTTCAACATGAATTCGAACAGGTGGAACATACTTATCCCATGTTATCGTTGGGAAATACGTATTCGCAGGATGAATTGCGCGATTTCGGTAATCGGTTGCAGAAAGAACTGGAAGGGCAGTCGGTGCGGTACGATTGCGAGTTGAAGTTTGACGGTACGGCCATATCTTTGGTGTATCGCGACGGGCGGTTGGTCCGGGCCGTAACGCGCGGAGACGGTATGCGCGGAGACGATGTTACGGCTAACGTGCGAACCGTTAAAAGCGTTCCGTTGGTTCTTTTGGGAAACGATTATCCCGCTTTTTTCGAAATGCGGGGCGAGATTTATATGCCGCACGCTTCGTTTAAGCGACTGAATGCCGAAAGGGAAGAAATCGGGGAATCGCTTTTCGCCAATCCCCGCAATGCGGCGGCGGGAACGCTGAAACAGCAAAACCCTCAGGTTGTGGCTCACAGGGGGCTGGAGTGTTTCGTATATGGATTATACGGCGACCGGCTTCCGTTCGAGTCGCATTATGACGCATTGCAAAAAGCCAGGGAATGGGGGTTTCGAGTGTCGGATGCCATGAAACGGGTGTCTTCTCTGGATGAAGTGTTCCGGTATATCGCTTATTGGGATACACATCGGGCTGCTCTGCCTTACGATACTGATGGCGTGGTCGTGAAAATAGACGATTACCGGCAACAACGTCAGATCGGATTTACCGCTAAGGCTCCTCGTTGGGCGGTGGCTTATAAGTTCAAGGCGGAGCGGGCGCTAACCCGGCTCGAGTCGGTCGATTATCAGGTAGGACGTACCGGAGCCATTACTCCCGTGGCCAATTTGGAACCGGTAAAACTGGCGGGCACCGTTGTCAGACGGGCGTCGTTGCATAACGCCGAACAGATCGCTTTGCTGGATATTCGCATCGGCGACATGGTTTACGTGGAAAAGGGCGGAGAGATTATTCCGAAAATTACCGGCGTGGACCATAGCCGGAGGGATCTTTTCGTCCGGCCGCTGGAGTATATAACCCGTTGTCCCGCTTGCGGAACTTTATTGATAAGAGAGGAGGGAGAGGCGAAACATTATTGTCCGAATGCGACCCATTGCCCCCCCCAGATTTTGGGACGCATCATCCATTTCATATCCCGCAAGGCCATGAATATCGACGGATTGGGAGAAGAAACGGTCGAACTGTTGTATAATAACGGCATTATCAAGGATATTGCCGATTTATATACACTTAAAAAAGAGGATCTTGTCCCTCTGGAACGTTTGGGTAACCGGTCGGCGCAACGGATTCTGGACAGTATCGAAAAAAGTTTGAAAGTTCCTTTTCCCCGCGTGCTTTTCGCTATCGGTATCCGTTATGTCGGAGAAACGACGGCTAAAAAAATTGCGGCGGCGGTACGGGATATTGAACGGTTGCGTTCCGCTACCGAAGAGGAACTGCTGCAAATCGATGAGGTAGGAGGAAAAATTGCGGGCAGTATTCTGAAATTTTTTCAGGACGAAACCAATATACAGATTATCGAACGATTGAAAAATGCGGGAGTTTCGTTTGAAATGCAGGAAAACGTTTCCCAATCGGAACGGTTGTCCGGGAAAAATATCGTTATTTCCGGAGTGTTTACCGAACATTCGCGGGAAGAGTATAAAATGATTGTGGAACAAAACGGAGGGAAGATCGTTTCCTCCGTTTCTTCGAAGACCACATTCATATTGGCGGGGGAAAATATGGGACCTTCCAAAAGGGAGAAGGCCGAAAAGTTGGGGATTCCTTTGGTAAATGAACGCGAATTTTTAGCGATGTTGTCGTGAAACGGGTAGTAAAGGTTCCGAACTGTAAAATCAGGATAGAGAAGAAGATCTTTTGTTTCGATCTGGAACTGTCGTTGCGCCGAACGATGTCCGTTTCCGTCGTGGTCCGGTCGGCCGAGGTGCGGGTAGTGGTAAAAGCTCCGGCAGGAATCGATTTCAAACATATTGAAAGTTTCATTGTCCAGAAACAGGATTGGATTCGGATGCATAAGCAGCGGTTACAGGATTTGCTGGAGACCCGTCCGCCTCGATCGTATGAAGACGGTGCCCGGCATCTGTTGTTGAATCGTTCGTTGGAATTGAAAGTTATTCCGGCTTTGTTCGATAAGGTCGAACGGCAGGAGGACCGGTTATGCGTTTATACCCGGGACAAAGATGCTGCCCGGGTAAAGGCTTTGGTAAGGAAATGGTATGCCGACCAGGTCCCCGGGTTGATGGAGCCTGTCGTGTGGCCGATGATCCGCGATTTCGTTCGTCGGCACGGAGTGCGTTGCGCCCGGGTGGAATTCAAATATGCGAGCAGTTATTGGGGCGTATGTACCGGCCGGGGCGTAATTCGGTTGAATATCGAGTTGCTGAGAGCTCCCCGGGAATGTATCGAATACATTGTCATGCATGAATTGTGTCATTTGGTACACCCCAATCATTCTGCCGATTTTTATCGGTTGTTGTCGGAGGAAATGCCGGATTGGAAACAACGGAAGGAATGGTTGGAACGCACGGTTTCCTGTAAGGATTGATTTTTTATTCGTATAAACCGCCTCCTAAAGCCATATATAGGGTAGTATAGGCGGCCAATTGACTGCTTAGCAGTTGAACATATTGTATTTGGGTGGAAAAGTAGGTCCGTTCCGCGTCCAATACTTGCAGATAATCGGTACTGCCGGCGGCATAAAGTTGCGTGGTCATTTCCCGGATATCGTTTACGGTTTTCAGCAAAGCCTGGTATTTCTTGATTTGCTGTTTGTAAGTTTGTATGGCCGAAAGGGATTGTTCCACTTCCGAAAAAGCGTTGATAACGGTCTGTTCGTATTGCAGCACGGTTTGTTTGTAAGTTTCCCGGGCGATTTCGACAGCCCTTTTATTGTTTCCCCAGTTCAGTAAGGGTTCTGTAATCAGTACCTTTCCGCCCCAGGCGACCGGATTGCCCGAACTGATTCCTTTGACGATTTCGGAGGCGACGCCTCCTGCTCCGGTCAATGCGAAAGAGGGGAACCGGTTAGCTACGGCGACACCGATTTGCGCGGAAGCCGATGCTGCCTGTTGGTATGCCTGCATGATATCGGGCCTGCGCTTTAATAAAGAGGCCGGGATTCCGGAAGGAATATCCGGAATCGTTATATTCTCGATGGTAAGGGAATGGCTCGTTTCGATGGGATGCGGATTCTCGCCTAACAGGGAGTTGATCGTCAAAGTGGTTTGTGCTACGGCCCGTTCATATTGTGATATGGCTGCGGCGGCCGTTTGCAGTTGCGATTCGGCTTGTCTTCTGTCCAGTCCCGAGGATTTTCCGTATTTGAAGGAAGAATCTATCATGGCGAAGGAGATTTCCCGGGAACGGTAAGTTTGTCGGGAAATGTCCAGATTGCGTTTATATTCGAGCAGGGAAAAATAGTTGGTGGCCACTTCCGATAACAAGGAGAGCATGGTGGCTGAATAGCCGTATTTGCTGGCTAACCAATCGGCTTTTGCCGATTGGCTCATCCGGCGCAGTTTCCCGAAAACGTCGAGTGTCCAGGAGATGGAGGGTTGGACGGTATAGTTTTGCGTCCAGCCCGCTTGTTCCGTGTGTTCCCATGAGGCTGAACCGGATATGTCCAAAGACGGGGCCAGGTCGGCTCTTGCGGAGCGGGCTTTCAGCCGGGCCTGTTCCACTCTGGATAAAGCGATGGACAGGTTTTTATTGGAATCGATGGCGATTTTGATAAGCGAATCCAATTTCGGGTCTCCGAAATTTTTCCACCATGCACTGTCGATGGCCGGATTTTGCGCCGTGCCGGACAAAGAATCGTATAAATACCGGTCGGGTACGTTCACTTGCGGGGATTTGAAGTTCGGCCCTACCATGCACCCGATCAAGGTAACCGGAAACAGTGCGATTATCAGAAAGTAGCTATATGTTTTGGCTTGAGATTTCATTTTTTTTGTTTTTTCGTTTTTCATCGAATTTTCGGATTAACGTGTATAACATCGGATAAATGAACAGACCGATGATCGTCGCGATGAGCATACCGCCAAAAAGGGCGATTCCCATTACGTTTCGAGCTTGGGAATTCGATCCGTTGGCGAAAATCAGGGGCATGACTCCTAAAATGAAGGCAAAAGCGGTCATAATGATAGGGCGGACTCTGAGTTGGGCCGCTTCCAATACGGCATCGTGCAGCGAAGCTCCCTCTTTCGATTTGTCTAAAGCGTATTCGATGATTAGAATGGCGTTTTTGGCGGATAATCCGATCAGCATGATCAGCGAGACCTGGAAAAAGATGTTGTTGATGAAATCAGGAAAGAAGAAGTGTGCGCCGAAAAGGAAAAGCAGGGCGCCGAATACGGCAAAAGGAACGCCTAACAGGATGGAGAAGGGGAGGGTCCAGCTTTCGTACAAAGCGGCAAGCACCAAAAATACGAATACGAACGCGGAAAGATAGGTCATGCCGCTTTTCCCGGATGCTTGCCGTTCTTGGTACGACATGCCGCTGAATGCGTATCCCATGTCTTTGGGTAGCACTTCCTCCGCCGTCTCTTCCAGGGCGTCTAACGCTTGTGACGAAGAATATCCTTTGGCCGCATTGCCCATGACCGTTATGGCATTGTATAGGTTGAACTGAGTCAGGTATTCTACGCCGGAAGTGTTCGTGATCGACACGAAAGCGGAAAGCGGAACGCTTTCTCCCTGACTGTTGGTAACGAAGAAGTTATCTAAATCGGTCTTATTCTGGCGGTATTTGCTTTCCGCCTGGATGTAGGTTTGATACAGCTGTCCGAAACGGTTGAAATTGTTGATGTAGCTTCCTCCCAGAAAAGTATTCAGCAATTCGTGTATTTTATCCATGCTTACCCCTTCATGATAAGCGGCTTGGGAATCGATGGTAATTTTCCGTTGCGGAATGTCTGCGTTGAATTCCGTGTATGCCGTTGCGATTTCCGGCCGCTTTTGGGCTTGTGCAATGAACAAGTCGGTATAATGCGCCAGATATTCCGGAGTATTGCCGCCTTTGTCCTGGATCATGATCGTGAATCCGGAACTGGTTCCTATACCCGGAATGGGGGGCGGCCCGAAAGTATAGGCGGTACAACTGTTTACCGCCATGTACAGTTGTTCGTTCAGTTCGTTGGCAATGACGCTGGCGGAGGCTCTGGTATTGTAATCCGTCAGTTTGATGAATAGAACGGCACTGTTTGAGGAAGCGATCCCGGAAAGCATGTTGAAACCGCTTACTACGGAAACGCTTTCTACGTCCGGGCGAGCCGCTACGATTTTGTACACTTCATGGGCGGCCGCTTCGGTCCGTTCGAGCGATGCAGCATTAGGCAACGAAATGCTGGTCATGAGAAAACCTTGGTCTTCTTCCGGCAGAAATCCGGAGGGAAGGACTTTGAACAGGATAAAGACGACCAATGAAGTGAGCAGGATAAACACGAGGGAGCGTAGCGAGTGCCGCGTAATGATGTTTACTTTTGAAAGGTAGGAATCCACGCGTTTTCCGAACCATCGGTTGAATGCGCCGAAAAAGCCTTTGCTGCTTTGTTTTCTCGGTCTGAGCCAGATGGAACATAGGGCCGGGCTGAGTGTTAATGCGTTGAAAGCCGATATGATGACGGAAAAAGCGATCGTAATCGCGAATTGCTGGTACATCAGCCCCGTAATGCCGCCGATGAACGAAACGGGAATGAATACGGCGGTCAAAACAAGGGTAGTGGCTATGATGGGCGAGGAGACCGCTTTCATGGCGGCTACGGTGGCTTCTTTAGGCGACAGCCCTTTTTCTATGTTGACCTGCACGGCTTCCACTACGACGATAGCATCATCCACTACCAGACCGATGGCCAGAACCAAACCGAGCAGTGAGAAAACGTTGATGGTAAAACCTAACAAAGGGAAAAGCATGAAGGCTCCGATAAGAGCTACGGGGATGGATACGACCGGGATAATCATGGCCCGGAGGTCCTGAATGAACAGGTAAATAATCAATACGACTAAAACCAGGGCGATAACCAATGTCCATACGATTTCTTCCACGCCTGTTTTAATAACAGCTGTCGTATCTACCAGAAGGTCGTATTTCATTCCGTCTTCGAACTTTTCGGATAGCGACGCCATGACTGTTTTGGCCTTGTTCCCGACTTCCAGAGCATTGCTGCCCGGAGTCTGGTAAAGCATAATCATTGCGCAATCTTTATCGCCCAACCTGGAAGAGACGTCGTAGGATTGGGATCCGAAATCGATGCGGGCGATATCTTTTAAGAAAACCTGCGAGCCGTCGTCCAATACTTTTACGATAATGTTACCGTATTCTTCGGGAGTGGATATGGCCGGAGGCAAAACTACCGTATAGGTAAATTCCGTGCCGGTCGGGGCCGGAGCGCCTCCCAGTTTTCCTGCCGGATAAATTCCGCTTTGCGATTCTATGGCATTTACGACTTCGCTGATACTCAGGTTTAGATAGTGCAGTTTATCCGGTTCTATCCATACCCGCATGGAATATTCTCCAGCTCCCATGATATTGACTTTTCCTACGCCGTTGATTTTCAGCAATTCGTTTTTTATGTTGATGGTGGCATAATTCGACAGGAAGTCGCCGTTGTAACGTCCGTCGCTGTATAACGTAAAGATCATCAGAAAACTGTTCATTGTTTTGGTGGTCGATACGCCTTGTTGTCTGACGGAAGCGGGAAGCATGGGAGTGGCTGTAGAGACCCGGTTTTCGGTAAAGACCGTGTTCATGTCTATATCCGAACCGATGTCGAAACTGACTTGTAACGACATGCTTCCGTCGTTTGCACAAGTGGATTGCATGTAAAGCATGTTTTCTACGCCCATGATGTCTTGAGAGATGGGGGTCGCCACCGATTGTTGTACGGTAGAAGCGTCGGCTCCTTGGTAGGATGCGCTGACTTCCACTACCGGAGGGGTAATGTCGGGATATTGCTCGATAGGCAGTGATTGCAGGGAAATCAATCCGAGAATGACGATTACGATGGATATGACCATCGCAAAAATCGGACGTTGTACGAAAAAATTATTCATTTGTATTCCCTCCGACTTTAGTTGTGTGGATGGTATCGATATGGACCATGACAGGTTTTATCTTCATCCCGCTGCGTGCTTTTTGCAGTCCGTTGACTAATATTTGTTCCCCTGGATTTATACCGGAACTTACAGCGTAAAAACTTTGATAAGGGAAAGCTATTTCTACGGCCTTGTACGATAACGTGCTGTCCGGATTGACGACGTATATGTTGGTCAGTCCCTGTACTTCGCTGACGGCGCGCTGGGGAATCAGAATCATCGGATGGGGATCGCCTATGCCGGTCAGTATGCGGGCAAAAGTTCCCGGACGGATTTTGCCTTCCGTGTTTGGAAAGGAGAGGTGTACGACCATAGCGCCGGTTTCATTGCTGACCGAGGGTTCGGTGTAATCGTAAGTACCCGGATATTCATAGAATGTGCCGTTCGGCATAATGAGTCGTATATCGGAAAACAGGGAATCGATGGAAAGCCCGGGTTGTATTTTCTGCAAATTCATGAATTCCCGAACGGGCAGATAGATATATACGATAATGCTGTCCGTGGAGTAAATGGTGGTCAGTTGAGTATATGCTGTTCCTCCCCCCACATAATCGCCTACCGCCGCTTTGGAAGGAGCGATATAGCCGCTTGCCGGGGCGTAGATCCTCGTGTAACTTAAATCCAGTTTGGCCAGCTCTAAAGCAGCTTTGGCCGCTTTGACCGATTCTTTGCCCGATTCGAAGTCGGCAACGGCTTGATCCAATGCGCTTTGGCTGATAGCGTTGATACGAGCTAACGGAACGCTACGTTTGTAATTGCTTTCGGCTGCTTTGAACGTTGCGTTGGCACTGGCCATGTCGGCATTGGCTTTCATGACGGCCGCGTTGAACGGAGCAGGATCGATTTGGAATAATAAATCCCCTTTGTTTACTTTTTCTCCGCTGGAGAAATATTTTCCTATCAGGTATCCGGTAACGCGGGGTTGTATGACGTAGCTGTCACTGGCGTAAGTTTGTCCTGTAAATATTTGGCTATAAGGCATTTCTAAGGAAATCGCTTCCGCTACTTCCAGCTCGAATAAGGATTCGTTTGTTGCTGTCGGTTTTTGAGATGAACATGCGGAGAACCAGTAACTGCAAGGTATGAGCAAAGTGATGAGAAAATTTGTTTTCATGCCGATCGATTTCATAGAAGAGATAGTATTTTGATTGAACGGGATTAAACAAAAAATATACCATTGCCCGGGAGCGCATATTTTGTAAATAAAGGAATGCCTGGGGACGATGTCATGAAAAAAGCGTATATTTGTCGCGGATTTAATCTAAAAATAATATGAAACTATCAGAAATTTTGTCCATTTCCGGTCAATCCGGTCTTTACAGATTCGTTGCTCAGAGTAAAAGCGGAATTATTGTGGAAAACCTGTCGGATGGAAGGCGTATGCCTGTACAGGGGACGTCTAAGGTAAGTTCCCTGGGGGATATTGCCGTGTTTACTGAGAATGAAGACATGCCGTTGTCTGTCGTGTTTCAGACAATATATGATAAGAATGAAGGAGGAGAAGCACTTAGTCCGAAATCTTCCGCCGAAGAGTTGAAAAAGGCATTTAAAACGTTCGTACCTGTTTATGATGAAGATCGGGTGCATGTGTCCGATATGAAAAAAATTTTTGCATGGTACAATATCCTGCGGGCGGCGGGAATGACCGTTTTTGTGGAGGAGTCCGATGAAAACGGGCAGGAACAGGAAGATTCGCCGGCGGAGGATGCCGTGAAAAACATGGCGGCGAAACAGGCGGTTCATCCTAAAATACAGAAAAAGGAAACGACGGTCAAGCCGGCTTCCAAGGCGAAAGCACCGCAACAACGTTCGTCAGCCGTAAAAGCGAAATAAGTAAGCTCTTTATTAAGGAAGGCAGGCAGAAATCGTTTGATTTTTGCCTGTTTTTTTATTTGGATATTCGGAAAGGAAAATTGAAAATAACCTAAAAGCGATTTGGGTATTTTAAAAAAGGGAAGAGGATTTTTTGAGGCTTTTTTATCGTTTGTTTTGTTGGGCGGATTGGTTATTTTTGTCTTTCGGAATATGTGTTTATCATAATATCTATGGATGTAATTGTCAGCAATAACGGTTGTCGGAAAGATCTTTCCGAAAAGACCGATTTTTCGGCCGACGATGCCCGTTATATGAGGATGGCGATCCGGCTGTCGATAGAAAATGTCGATAACGGAGGAGGTCCGTTCGGGGCCGTAATCGTTCGTGACGGTAACGTAATCGCTACGGGGGTTAATCGGGTAGTTCCTGATACGGATCCTACGGCCCATGCTGAGATTGCCGCGATTCGCAGTGCTTGTCGGAAATTGGGGACTTTCCGGTTGGACGGTTGTACGGTGTACAGTTCCTGCGAACCTTGTCCGATGTGCCTCAGCGCCCTTTATTGGGCCGGAGTAGAAAGAATTTGTTATGGCAATACGAAAGCCGATGCTCAGGCAATTGATTTCGACGATTCCTTTATTTACGATCAGTTGGAACTCGATTATGACCAACGGTCGATCCAGTGCGAACATTTTATGCGCGAAGAGGCGTTGGAGGCATTTCGTAAATGGGAAGAAAAGACCGATAAGGTAGAGTATTGATATTGGGCGACACGCGAAAATGTCGGTCTGGTTTCACGATATGACATTGTTTACGTTAGGAAATTGCCGTTGTCATTGGAAAAATAAAATGTGTCGCATGGCATTAAAAGACGACGAACCGATTTTGTCGGTTCGTCGTCTTTTAATGCCATGGTATCAATGAAGCTCGTAGCGGAGACGGTACCGTTTTTTGTCTATTTTTATATCGACGTCCATGCCTTGATCACTGAAAGCGGCTGAATTGAACTTACAGGATATTTTGGGTGTGGAATTTTCCTGGACCGGGTAAATAACCGTAATATACCTTACAGGGGCTGCGTTCGTTTTTTCAATGTCGAAGGCTACGGCCGGCCTTTCCTCTTTTTTACGGTATGCCGTCGAATACCAGCCTTCTTCTTGCCTCAGGTGCAGGGGGTGGGAACCGAAACACTGCATGAAAATTTGCGTGTTGCCGTCGTTCTCCGTGGTTAAAGTGTGCCGGACGGAATCGATTTTTACCGGGCCTTCGCACAACTCGAAATGCAAGTTGACGTCTCCTAATGCATTTCCGATGGCTTCATCGACGATGACGAAAAATTTGTTCTCGATGAAAAATACGGACCTTCGGTGTTTCAGGTTTTCGTAACTTTGATTTTCCGTAACTAATTTTTGCAGGTCGCCTGTCCCTTCCCAGAGCAGAGTTTTAGAGTCGGTTGTCGTGATGTTTTCATTGCCGAGCGTGAGCGTGTTATGTACTCTGGTTTGCCGGAACCAGTTGCGCCATGCCATTACTTCATCGTCGCCTCCGTATATGTAGCTTCCCGAATCGGGGAAAAAGTTTTTGCCGTTTATCCAAAGCTCGAAAGTGCCGTTGTCCGGTTGGCAGTGCCATTCCCCTTCAGGACCGGCTTTTACGATCATGACGGTCGCGGGATCCTGCCATGCATTCCTGAAAACGAAGAAACCGGACTCTTTGAACGCTTGGGACAAATATTCCGGAAGTTTGCCCTTTTTTCCGTCCGTAGCGAAATATTTGATGTATTGGTTATCGGGAAAAATAGCGGACCATTTCCTGAGGTTTCTGATTATACCGTTTTTCCCGGTTATTTTGGCGTCGCTGAAACAAGGGTTGGTATAGTCCGGGAAACAGATGTTGATGTAGAACATAATCATTTTTTCGATCATGTCCGTATAATGTTGCGGAAATTCGTTTCTTAGACCGTTTGCGTCCGCCATTTCCAACGCCTTGCAGAATATTTCGATGGAAGCCAAATGGTAGTGGGGGTCCAGTTCGAACTGTCCTCCATCCGGATATACCTGAATGTCGATTTCCCGGTTCAGAATATCTATGCCGCTTTTTCTCCAATCGGCCGCCTCCTTGAATTCCGGGAAGAAGGTGCCTGCGAAAAACATGCGTTGGGCTTCGAACAACAAATGGTTCCCCTGTTTGGAGTAATTGTGCAGGATATGTTCGGCGTGTTTGTGATAATTGACGAGAAATTCGGTAAGAAATTCCGGTGTGAAATGCGGGGAATGAACGAAATACAGGAATTGTCGGATCTGGTCTTGCAGACGATGGCTGGTTTCCAACGGACGCCATGCGAAACGGGAGTTTTCCGCATCGTCTTTGATTTTCATGTCGTCCGTCAGTTCGTATTTTTCCGGATCTATTTTTACCAGCGGGTTCTTCTTTATCCAGTCCATGTATTGAAATACCCATTCTTTGGCGTATTTTTCATCGCCCGATACGCAATAGGCCTGTCCCATGGCTCCGAACCATTTGTGCCGGTGGAGCTGCCAGCGAAGTTCGTTGTCCCGTACCGGCCAGTATCTCCAGTCGATGTCCTTTCCGTAATTGAAGGAGGGTTGGTAGCCTTCGTGGGAAAAAAAGGTATGTTCCAACGCATCGTCCGCCCATTGCTGTTCTTTGGAACTGATGGTTACTTGGGTCAGGTCGGAAATATCCGGGAAATGGACATGGGTGCGGTTGCGGTAATATTCGAGTAAATTTTCGGCAGCCTCCCGGTCCTTTCCGGCGCGGTGCGATTCTTTCACTTGCTCCAGTCCGGGAGCGTCGAGGTTCAGCAGCGCGAAGACATTCGGGTTCAGTTCCTGCGCATGTATGGGACTTGCGCAAAACATGAAAAGTCCGATCCATATCGGTAAAAATTTCATAATCGTACGGTTTTATAAGTTTTTATAATCGAGGTTTCGTATATCCATGTATTTTTTCAGGGATTCCAGATAATAATAATCGGCATAATTCAACGGGGAGTCTATTTCCGAACCGTGTGGCAGGGAACCGGTAGAGTGCTTCAATACGAATCCCTGATTGCTTCCCGCCGAAGCCAGATAGACGGGCGAGGAAAGGTTTTTCAGAATTTTTTCAGCGTAATCGAAATATTTGGAATCGGAAGTCAGGCGATAAAGCGACAACATGGCGGATGCGGTAATGGCTGCGGCGGAAGCGTCTCGCGGCGTTTCCGGCAAATCGGGAGCATCGTAGTCCCAGAAGGGTACAGCATCGTCTGTTGTTACCCGTGTCATGATTAATGTCGCAATATTTTTTGCCATGTCCAGATAGGTTGTATCTCCGGTCTCCCGAAAACATGTCGTGTAACCGTACAAAGCCCAGGCTTGCCCTCTTGCCCAACAGGATTCGTTGGCTTTTCCTTGAAAGGTTTGCCGGCATTCTACGCTGCCGTCGTTTCTGTAGCTGACGACATGAAAGGAAGATGCGTCCGGACGGAAATGGTGCTTTAACGTGGTATTGGCATGTGTGACGGCGATTCTTTTGTATTCGGGATTCCCGGATTGCCGGCTGACATGGAACAAGAGTTCGAGGTTCATCATGTTGTCTATGATAACCGGAAAATTCCATGGTCCGAAATCCCATGACCGGATACAGCCGATATTAGGGTCGAATCGGGTAATCAGATTGTCCGCTGTTTGCTGCAATATGGGCGCGATGGTGTCGTTGCGGGCCAGTCGTTCGGCATTCCCGAAACTGCAAAACATCATGAAGCCTAAATCGTGTGTGCCGGTATGGGTTTTTACGGGATTCAACAGGTTCGTGTGCATGATTGCTTGTTCTTTGAAAAAATCGTTTCCCGTCAATTCGTACATGTACCATAAACTGCCGGGAAAAAAACCGCTGGTCCAATCGTAAATGGTGGAACAAAACCGTATTTCTCCGGTTTTAGAACCGGGAATTTCCGGTTCGGATTCCTGAAATGCTCTTCCGAGTTGGTGCGTGATGAAAGCTGTATCGAATGTTGTCCGGACAGAACGCGGGAGTAGAATCGTATCGGCGTTCGCCCTGGTTTTCTCGGTCATCGATTTTAATTGGGCGGCGGCCGTGTCGATTCCCTTTTTCAACCAATCGTCGGTTTCCGTTTTTGCAGAAGTGCAGGCAATGCCTAAAATCAGCCATGAACTTAATAAAATTCGGTTCTTCATGTTTTGTGTTTTTTGTTCTGGACAAAGGTATGCGATGGAACCTTCCCGGACTATCGGAAATGTTGAAATTGCTTTCGGAAATGTTGAAACCGGATTTATTCTGTCGGAATTTCGCTGTCGTAACGGTCGGATCGTTTTTTTACGTATTCCGTGGGCAGACAGCCGATATGTTTCTTGAAACATGTCGTAAAATAGGCGGGCGTGCCGAACCCTACCATCGTACTGATTTCTGAGACGGAATAAACCCCTTCCTGCAATAACCGGCAGGCTTTGCGGAGCCGGATTTTGCGGATGAAAGCGGTGGCCGGCTCTCCGGTAATGGCTTTCAGTTTCAAATGAAGATTGGACCGGCTCATATTCATTGCCTGGGCAAATTCATCGACGGAAAAGGAACTGTTGTCCATATTTTCTTCGACGATGGAAACAGCCCGTTTTAACAACGTTTCGTCCATGACGTTGCCGGCTATTTGTCCGGGTTCTACGTCCAGATGTCGAGCGTAATACTCCTGCAACCGTTTTCTGGTTTGGAACATGTTGCGTATTTTGGCTGTCAGTACGGCTATCGTGAACGGTTTGGGAATGTAGTCGTCCGCTCCTACTTGCAAACCTTCCAGTTGATCTTTGATGTCGATTTTTGCAGATAACATGATAACGGGAATGTGGCAAACGGTTATGTCCTGCTTGATCTTTTGGCACATTTGAATACCGTCCATTACGGGCATCATGATATCGGTAACGATTAAGTCTATCCGGTCGTTGCCGTGTAGAATGTCGAGACCTTCCTGGCCATTTGCGGCTTGGAAGGTTTGAAAAAAGGGGGACAATCCTTCTGAAAGGTATTGTAAAATTTCCGGATTGTCTTCGACAAGGAGAATTTTGGGGCGTGACCGGGTGTCGTTCGGGTTAGGAAATTCCTGAAGGGAGGTTTCCCGGATTTCCGGAAGAACGGGGCAGCTCGAAAATGCGGCCGTTGAGACGGATTTCATTTCTTCCGTACGGTAGGCGGATTCGTTTTGCGGAAGCCGTACCGTGAAGGTGCTGCCTTGGCCTGGAATGCTTTTCAGGGTAATTTCCCCTTTATGCAATTCCACGAGTTTCGATACGAGAGCCAGTCCTATTCCGCTTCCGGAACGGGCATCGTCCGTCTGGTAAAAATAGTCGAAAATATGTTTTTGCTGGTCGATGGGAATCCCGATGCCCGTGTCGCTTATCTCGATGACGAGTTGGTCGTTTGTATCCGCGACCCGAAGCGTTATGTTTCCCCCGGTTTCCGTAAATTTGAAAGCGTTTGACAGCAGATTGTTCAGTATTGTTTCGATGTAATACCGGTCGAAAAGATGTTCTTGTTTTCCTATTTCCGAATCGTAACGATAATCGATGTTTTTTTGACGGGCCGATTGCTCGAAATTCGTGAAATGTTCCCGCACGATCGGATCTATGTTTTCACGAACAATTTGCAGTTTCAGCGTACCGGATTCCGCCCGTTTGAAATCCAGCAGTTGATTGACGAGGCGTAGCAATCGGTCGGTGTTGCGTTTCAGGTATCGCAGTTGTTTTTGTGTCCACGGGTCTGTCGTTTTTTCTTGTAATTCCTGAAGAGGCGCGACCATCAGGGTCAGCGGGGTACGCAATTCATGGGAGACGTGAATGAAAAAACGCATTTTTGTCCGGTAGATTTCTTCTTGATGTCTCTTTTCCAGACGTTCCAGATTGATTTTGTCCATCATGACTTTTCTTAACCAGATATGTCTGAGAAAGAATAGAATCAGGGTAATCCCGAAAATACAAAACAGGATAATGGCCCACCAGCTTTTATACCAGACAGGGAGAATGCGGATTTTCAATTCCGTCGGGATAGGGTTCCATGAACCGTTATTGTTTGCCGCTTTTACTTGAAAGGTGTATGTGCCGGCGGGGAGATTGGCATAAGATGCCGTATGTTCTTTTGAAGCATGCCATTCCTTATCGTATCCTTTTAATCTGTATTTGAAAGTATCGTGTTGCCCTGAAAGATAATTGGAGACGACGAAACCGATGGAAAAAGCCGATTGCGAAGCTCGAAGCGTAATGGAAGAGGTCTGGTCGATGGCTTTGTCCAATATTTTTGTTGCATCGTTCGGCCGGACGGGTTGTCCGGAAACTTTCAATTCGTTGATAACGGCGGGTGGAGTATAGGGGTTGTCGTTCAAGTGTTCCGGGAAAAAAGCCGTGATTCCGTTGATGCCTCCGAACATCATTTCTCCGTTCGACCTCTTACAATAGGAATAATTGTTGAATTGTTTGTTTTGTAGTCCGTCTGTTTGCGTGAAATTCCGGAAAGTTTCCGTGTCCGGCGAAAATCGGCTGATGCCGTTATTGGTACTCAGCCACAAACGTTGTTCCAAATCCGTGAGAATTCCGTATACGACATTGTTCGGAAGTCCGTTCTGTGTGGTGTAATGTTTGGTTTGGCGGTTTTTTGTGTTTACGAGGAATAATCCTTGCCGTGTACCTATCCATATTTCTCCGGGAGCGCGTTCTATAATGCAATGTATGAACGCGTCCGATAAAATGGCGGAATCGAAAACGTTTTGTCGCGTAAATCTTTCGGAAGAGGCTTCGGGTTGGTAAACCGACAAGCCGTTCTCGCCTCCGATCCAGAGCCGTTTTGACGAGTCTTTGAATAATACCGTGATTCGGTTGTTCCCGTTTTTGGGGGGTAAAGTCAGGGTAGGGGTAAATGAGGATGTACGGGGATCGAAAACGGTCAAACCGTTTAGTGCTCCTAATAACAACGTATGGTTTTCCCATGGTAAAATAGCATAAATGCTTCGGTCATTCAAAGAGCTGTTCTCTCTGGTAAAGTGAGTTATCTGTCCGGATTTCCGGTCTACGACGTTCAGTCCGCCGCCGTGGGTTCCGATGTAGGCACGGTCGGTTTCTTCGTCGATATAGATTGCTTTGATGTTGTTGGAAGAAAGTCCCGGGGAGTGATTTTTCGTTTGAAGGGTATAATAATGGAATCGGCGGGAAGCGGCGTCATAGAAATTGATGCCTTTGTCGTTTGTCCCTATCCATAAATTATGATTCTCGTCTTCTACTATACAACTGATGACATTGTCGTTTAAAGAGTTTTGACGGGGAATTTGCCGAATATGTCGGAAACGGTTTTTCAATTCGTGATAGTAGTTCAGACCTCCGAAATACGTCCCGACCCACATTCCGTTTTGGTTATCCGTAAACAAAGCCCGGATGGAATTTTGAGACAACGAGTAGTTGTCTGTCGGATCGTGGAAATAGCTGTCAAAAGCGTCTGTCGAATCCTGATAAATATTCAGTCCCGTTAAGGTTCCGATCCATAATTTGCCTTCGGCGTCCAACGTTAAAGTGCGAACACAATCGTTGGCGAGACTATGGGGATCGTTGGGAATATGTCGGTAGTTTTTGATGCGATTCGTTTTAAGGATGATTGAATACAGACCTTTCCCTTCAGTAGCTATCCATAATTTGTCGGGCGTTTGCAGGAGAATCGACTGAATCCGGATCCCGTTCAAGCAAGGAAATACAGGAAATGTCTGTTGTCTTTCGAAATCATACAGCAATAAACCGTCATCGGTTCCGAGGTAAATCTGTTTATCGGTACTGAGAATGCAAAAACAAGGGGAACAGGCAATGAATGGAGGGATGAAAACCATTTTTTCGGAATCGAAAAGTATAATGCCCCGATTCGTTCCGAGCAATAGGGTATCTTGTGCGATTTCTTCTATCGCATTTATCTGTATATTTTCGTGATTTACGAAATATTCAAAATTTTTAAAGCAATCGTTTCCTCTGTCGTAACAGGATAAACCTTTGCGGGTTCCGATCCATATTCTGTTTCGGCGGTCGGTTTTGACGACTCGGGTCATGTCGTCGGCAATACTGGAAAGGGAATGTGGATCATTTCGGTAAACGGTAAAGGAATAGCCGTCGTATTTATTGATTCCGTCGAATGTAGCGAACCACATGGCCCCTTGTTTGTCCTGAGTAATGGAGAATACGGTACTTTGAGACAGACCTGCATCTGTGGAAATACGGGAAAAAAAGAGCGACGGGGCATTCGAAGCGAACGAGGTCGATACGAAAATGCCGGTTATGATAGGTAATAAGATGAGTGAAAATTTGCTGTTTCCAATCATTTGGGAGGTAGCATTAGAGCCATACAAAGATAAGTATTTTGAAACTAATCGTATCCGGAGTATTTATCTTTTGTTGTGATTGGTCGAAGAGGCTATTTAGAATATGAAGGTTGTCATTTTAAAAGAAAATAGAGGTTTGAAAAGAAGAAGTATAGGTAGATTTTTGTAAAAAGTATTATTTTTGCTCTTAATAAATATTGTGAAATCAATGCAAGGAGAGTTGTGACTATGGATAGAAAAGATTTTCTGAAAGGGATGGCTGCGGCCGGTATCGCGTCGGTACTCGATATGGGAATGATTCGCAAGGCGTTTGCCGACGGTGTTCCTGCGGTTGCGAACGACGGTAATATGGTAGCCGTTATGGGAGGCGAACCGGTTCCCATGTTGGAGCGCATGCTTGCGGAATTCGGAGGGATAGGTCGGTTTGTGAAGCAAGGACAAACCGTTGTCATCAAACCGAATATCGGTTGGGCGCGTACGCCGGAATTGGCGGGAAATGCTAATCCCGAATTGATCGGGGCTTTGGTCAAACAGTGTTTGGCTGCCGGAGCGAAGGAAGTGCAGGTGTTCGACCATACTTGTGACGAATGGAAAAGTTGTTATGAAACGAGCGGTATAAAAGCGGCGGTAGAAGCCGCCGGAGGAAAAATGCTGCCGGCCAACGACGAGTCGTACTATGTGGAAGTGGAATTGCCTCAGGCAGTCAATATGAAAAAGGCCAAAATTCATAAGGCTTTGGTTGATTGCGACGTATGGTTCAATGTCCCGATTCTGAAAAACCACGGCGGTGCGAAAATGACGATTTCCATGAAGAATTATATGGGCATTGTTTGGGACCGGGGATATATGCACAATAATAATTTGCAGCAATGTATCGCAGATGTCTGTACGTTTCAGAAAAAACCGGCTTTGAATATTGTGGATGCGTACCGGGTGTTGAAACAGAACGGGCCGCGAGGGAAAAGTATTGAGGACGTAGCGGTCATGAAGGGGCTTTTTGCTTCGCCCGATCCCATTGCTGTTGATACGGCTGCGGTCAAGTTTTTCAATCAGGTACAAGAGATGGATTTGGCTACGGTAAGTCATATCGCTTTAGGCGAAAAACTGAATTTGGGAACATCCGATTTGAGTAAAATCGAGATTAAACGGATCAAAATGTAGATGAAGAGTTTGAAATATATCCGTAGAACAGCAGCAGTTTTGTATGGGCTTGCCGTATTGCTGTTTTTTCTCGATTTCGCGGAATTGCTGCCGGTTCAGATGCACGGATTGTTGCATGTTCAGTTTGTTCCTGCATTGATGGTAGGATCGGTGGTTATTGTTCTTTTCCTTCTGTTGTTTACGCTTTTGTTCGGACGTTTGTATTGTTCGATATTATGTCCTTTGGGGATTTTTCAGGACGTGATATTGCGGGTTAAGCGATGGTGGATGAATCGTACGAAACAAAAGAGAAAGCTCAGAACGAAATATGAACCTCCTCATAATTATCTCCGATATGGCGTTTTAGGGGGGGTAACCGTAGCATACGTGGCAGGAAGCGCGTTTCTTCTTTTATTGTTGGATCCGTATTCCAATTTCGGTCGTATAACCGTGTCGTTTTTTAAACCTGTCGTTTTATATCTGAATAATGCTATTGCAGCTGTTGCCAACCGTGCCGGCAATTATTCGTTTTACAATGTAACTGTGGAGCCTCAGCCTTGGTTCATGTTGTTATTGTCAGCTCTTGTGTTGGTCGTTCTTGTCGTATTGGTATGGCAGAAAAAACGGATATGGTGTAATACTTTGTGTCCGGTGGGAACGTTGTTGGGACTGGTTTCCCGCTATTCTTTGTTCCGAGTGCGTTTGGATACGGAAAAATGCACGCATTGCAAAAAATGCGTTTCTGATTGTAAAGCCATGTGTATCGATGATGTGCGGGGCGTTGTCGATTCGAGCCGTTGCGTAGTTTGTTTCAATTGTTTGGATAAGTGTAAGGAAGGGGGAGTGCGTTATCTGCCTGTGGGATGGATGTCGGAAAAAAAGGGCGGCATATTACCGAAAGTGAAGGTAAAAGAGGATGTCCCGGCAAATGAATTTAACGAATCTCGCCGGAGGTTTATTTCCGGAAGTCTGTTGGCGCTTGCGGCGTTGCCTGTCGGAGGAAAGATGGCAAAAGCGGCGGGACTTACGTCTCGGCGGCGTTACCCGTTGCCTCCGGGAGCGGGTTCGGTGGCCCGTTTTCGGCAGAAATGTACGGCTTGCCAGTTATGTGTGAGCAAATGTCCTGTCCATGTGTTGAAACCGGCTTTTTTTGAAAACGGAATATCAGGATTAATGCAGCCTTACATGTATTTCAGCGTGCATGAATTTTGTCAGTTCGAGTGTAATTTATGTACGCAGATTTGTCCGAACGGTGCTTTGCAGAAGATGTCGTTGGAGGAGAAAAAGCTGACGCAAGTGGGTGTCGTGCAGTTTCATAAGGAGGAGTGCGTCGTTTATTCCAAAGAAGAGTATTGCGGAGCCTGTGCGGAACATTGCCCGACTCAGGCCGTACATATGGTGGAGTATAAGAATGGATTGACCATTCCATCCATTACGCCCGAAATATGTATTGGTTGCGGAGCCTGCGAATCCATTTGTCCAGTCAGGCCCGATGCAATATTCATTGCGGGAAACGAGGTGCAGAAAAAGGCGAAAGCTCCGGAAGTGCAACAAACCCAGGAAGAGGTTGTGGTAGATGATTTCGGTTTCTGATGTTTTTTTTTGTAAGGAACCGAAAAAAATTATACTTTTGTGCCCGGAGAGATGCCGGAGTGGTCGATCGGGCCGCACTCGAAATGCGGTGTACGGGTAACCGTACCCAGGGTTCGAATCCCTGTCTCTCCGCTGACAACCTTAATTATTAAGGCTTTACAAGTAAGACACCCAAAAAGAACCTATTTTTAAGGTCCTTTTGGGTGTTTTCCTTTTATCCCCTGCTAAAACAATTTGCGAAAGAAAGCGGCTATGGCCGTAAATACTTTCGTCTTCCGAAGGAAGAAAAGGCCACCGCCAATAGTACCAAAATTCCAAAAATGTAATGCACCTGTACGGGTCGGCCGCCGGCTTCTCGGTAATATCGATTTCCTTATCGGTGTCCGTGTTCACTTCTTCCGTTTTGGTCGTTTCCGTCTTCTGTTCTTCTTGCGTTACCCTGGTCGCTTCGGCCTTTTGTTTTATCGTGAAGGTTTCGATACTTTTAATAGCTAGGCATTGATGTAGCAAGAAGGTATCAATTGCAGGATATTGGAAAAATACAACCAGATGAACAGGTTATCGCTGCATCAGGTTGTATGAGTGAGAATAGTTGCGTATCTTCGCAGCAGACATCGGATACTTTTTTTGTACGATAGTATTGAAAATGTCAGGACAAGTTTTGACTACTACACCTTACCGGCGAAAGGGGGACTGATGCACAGAAACCGGCGATCCATAGAGCCGGAGGCTGTGTTCGGGGGGCATCAAGTTCAACCACGGCTTCAAGCGGTTCCGCCTCATGTCAGACAGAAAAGTGAGGGGCAAGTTCGGTCTCGTCGCGCTCACGCACAACTTCAGGAAATACCCGGCAATGCTCTCTCTGGCAGACCTGCGGAGCAGGAAGCATGCCTTTGTAACCGCATAGGCGCCCTGAATAGCCATATGAGGCCATAAGGACCGAGGGGCATCCTTAACAACTCTGCGGACGAATAAAAAGAAATCGGCTGCAACTTGAAAAAATTGCAACCGAATATCTCTCTGCATTATCTAAAGAGAAGCCGACCTCTAAAAATCTCTTTTGGGTTACCCTCTCGAGAGCGGAAAACGAGACTCGAACTCGCGACCCCAACCTTGGCAAGGTTGTGCTCTACCAACTGAGCTATTTCCGCATAACCATTAAAGCTTTACAATTATTTTACGGCAACAAAGATAGGTATTGTTTCTTGTTTTTCCAAATCTTTTTCTTATAATAAAGTATTGCACAACCTTAACTGTTTGGTGCTCTGGTTATTTTACACCTAATAAATTTTTAATGTCGTTCAATATATTCAACGCTTCCATAGGAGTAAGCATGTTTATGTCCAGACTTTTGATACGATCGCGGATCTGGTACAATAAAGGGTCGTCCAATTGGAACAAAGACATTTGAACACCTTGTTCCTTGTCTGTAATTGTTTCCTTGAACTCTTTGAATGTGCTGAGATCTTTGCTGCCGGGCTCAACCGACCGGTTTCGTTCTCGGGCGCGTGATTCGAGCAGGTGTAGGATTTCCTCGGCTCGAGATACTACGCTGCGCGGCATACCTGCCATGCGGGCCACATGGATACCGAAAGAGTGTTCCGTACCACCGGCGACCAGTTTACGCAGGAAAATGACCCGGTTATTGATTTCTTTGACTTGTACGTTGAAATTTTTGATGCGCGGATATTGATCGGCCAGCTGGTTCAGCTCGTGGTAATGCGTAGCGAATAGAGTGCGGGGAGAGCCGGCTTGATTTTGATGCAAATATTCTACCATGGACCAGGCGATAGATATGCCGTCGTATGTGCTGGTTCCCCGTCCTATTTCGTCCAACAAGACAAGTGATCGGTCGGTAATATTGTTTAGAATATTGGCGGATTCGAGCATTTCGACCATAAATGTGGATTCTCCCTGGGAAATGTTGTCTGAGGCTCCGACCCGAGTGAAAATTTTATCTACTAAACCGATGACGGCGGAGGAAGCCGGAACGTAGGATCCTATTTGAGCCATGAGCACGATCAGGGCTGTTTGCCGTAGCAAGGCCGATTTCCCGGACATATTGGGACCGGTAATGATGATGATTTGTTGCTTTTCATGATCTAAATAGAGATCGTTGGGAATGTACCGGTCTCCGGAACGCATCAGGTTTTCGATAACCGGATGACGGCCTCCTTTGATATCGAGAACGATATCTTCGGAAATGACGGGACAGGCATAATTGTATTCATCGGCTGCCGAGGCAAAAGAGAGAATGACGTCGATCTGAGCCGCTATCGCCGCGTTGGTTTGTACAGCAGAGGCGTGCGACGCCAATTCATTGACCAGCGAATTGTATATCTGGGTTTCGAGGTTCAGTATTTTTTCTTCGGCGCCCAATATTTTTTCTTCATATTCTTTCAATTCGGACGTGATGTACCGTTCGGCATTGGCCAACGTCTGTTTACGGACCCATTCTTCCGGCACTTTGTCTTTGTGGGTGTTTCTTACTTCGATGTAATATCCGAATACGTTGTTATACGAAATTTTCAAAGAAGGGATGCCCGTCCGTTCACTTTCCTGCTGTTGAAGTTTTTCTAAATAGGTTTTACTGTCTATCGACAAGCGGCGCAATTCGTCCAGCTCTGCCGATATTCCGGTTTTGATGACGCTGCCTTTTTGAACGGATGCGGCTGGTTCTTCCATGATGGTTCGGTCGATCAGGTCGCAGATAGGTTCGCAGCCGTCTAGTTTCTCGACCCATTTTTTCAACGTGTCGCAATGAGATTGGGTCCCGTATCGCTTGATATCGCGAATGGCTGTCAATGCCCGTTTCAGTTGTAGGATTTCCCGCGGAGCGACCCGACCTAAAACTATTTTGGAAACGAGCCGTTCCATATCGTTCAATTGGGTCAGCGATTTGTAAATATCGGTGGCACAGTCGGCATCTTCCAGAAAATATCCGACTGCTTTCTGCCGCGTCTCAATCTGTTTTTTGTCTTTTAACGGCAGGGAAATCCACCGTTTCAACAGGCGGGCTCCCATGGGGGTAACGGTTTTGTCGATGATATCGACGAAACAGGAACCATTGCCCGAATTGTTCCGGAATATCTCCAGGTTGGCCAGCGAATAACGATCCAGCCACACGTATTTGTCCTCTTCTATGCGGGTAATGGAATTGATGTGGCTGGTTTGCCGATGTTCGGTAAATTCCAGATAATATAATATGGCTCCGGCCGCGACTAACCCATTGGACATGTTTTCCACCCCGTAGCCCCGGAGAGAGCTGACGCCGAACTGGTTCATCAGTTTTTCCCGAGCTCCGGTTTCAGAGAAAATCCATTGCTCCAACGGATAGAGGTAGTACCGGTCGCCGAACAGGTTGATGAATTGGTCCTTGCAACCGCGTTGGAACAATATTTCTTTAGGTTTTAGGTTAGTCAGCAACTTGTCCATGTAGTTGTGGTCTCCTTCGGCGGTCAGAAATTCGCCGGTAGTAACGTCCAAAAAAGCAATGCCCATGCTTTTTTTGCCGAAGTAAACGGAGGCGACGAAGGAGTTTTCTTTGCGGGGAATGATGTTGTCGTTGAAAGAAACACCCGGAGTGATCAATTCGATAACACCCCGTTTGACGATTTTTTTCGTAGTTTTAGGATCCTCCAGTTGTTCGCAGATGGCCACTCTTTCTCCGGCCTGCACTAATTTGGGCAGATAAGTGTCCAGCGCGTGATAGGGAAAACCTGCCAGTTCCACGAAAGATGCGGACCCGTTCGCCCGGCGCGTCAGCGTAATTCCCAATATGGAACTGGAACGTATGGCGTCTTCTCCGAAAGTTTCGTAAAAATCGCCTACGCGAAACAGCAAAATAGCGTCGGGATGAGTGTGTTTGATGTTGTAATACTGTTTCATCAAAGGGGTTTCCACATATTTGTTCTCTTGTGCCAAAGTTATTTGAGTTTTAGTTGAGCATACAAAATTAACGTTTTTTTATTTTATCGGCCGGTCGTTTGCCGGATTCCGGACCGGCACATTGTATGAAAACGGATAGGGGACAGGTAACGGTGGTCATATATACGGGATTCTGGAAATGGCCTGTCGGCGAAAAACATTCGTAAGGACCGCCGAAGGAATCTCCTTGCCGGTAATCGGTCGTTTTCAGGTCTGCTATGTATTCTGCGGCCAGTTTCCGGGCGCTTTCCGGGTCGGCGAGCGAGATGGCGTAGCATACCCAGCCGGTAGGCGTTCCCCAATAGGCGCCGTTTTGGTAGGTGTTTTTGGGAGAAAGAGAGCGTTCCCACGCCGTGGATTCATTGAAATCGTCCGAAACAAGGATATGACGGATATTGCCTTGGTAGGCCAGCGTGCCGTCCCGATAGGCATTCGAGAGGGTTCGGCAGGCTTTTTGCCGGTCCTCCCCTTCCAATATGCCGTAGTAAACGGCTAAAGCGGTAGCCCATACATCGGCTTGGCTGCCGGTTTCCGTGGAGGCCCGTATCATTCCGCGCGAGTCGCAGAAAATTCGGGGGATATGCCGTTTCAGGGTATCGGCCACGGATGAATAGACGGAAGCGCGTTCCCGATTTCCCGACAATTCGTATAATTCGGCCATGTCCCGGGCGGCTTTGTACTTGTAGATGGAAGGAACACTGAGGTATCCGGTAATGATTTGTGCGTCTCTGAATCCGAAATCAACACCGCGGAAATGTTCTGTCGTATATACGATATGGGTATCGTCCCGGGCGGGCGGGACATTGAATGCCCTGTCTAACCGTTCCAGCAACGTAATGCCGTTGACTGTCTCCTGCAATATTTTTTTCGAGCCACCCGCCCGGACCACGTAATGGTAGGCCATTTCGATAAAGAAATATTGGTCGCTGTAAGGAGGGGTCCGGCCCCAGGTTTCTACTCCTTGCTTGTCGTAGTCGTAAGTTCCGGGAAAATAGATGGGGCGCGAATCGTCTATGCGGATATGGTCGGCAATGGCTCCGAGGGGAATCATGCTTCCGCCTTGGGTTATCCGGGCTTGGTCGCACTGCGTCGATGCGGTCAGGCGCAACATGTGCAGTTGTTCTTTGCGGCCGATAAGTCCGCATGCCAGAGACATGGCGTAATCCCGGATCCAAAAGGCCGGGTAGCAGTCCCGGCCTCCGGGACGTATCAGTGTTCCGCCCGTGGCGTTCGGTCCGAAATCGGGGGAAACGGATTGGTTTTCGTAAATGCGGGAACTTTCGATGACCGAAGAAGTCAATTCTTTCAGGTATTTTAATTCTGCTGCGGACAGCAATCCGGTTTGGGAAAAGGCGGAAGCGCAGGCGACAATGGCGCAAACGGTGCAAAAAAGACGTTTCATAGGCGGAAATCTCGATATTTGAAGTTGTATCGCAAACTGTTTTTTTATTGAAAACGGTTGCTTATCGACAAATATAGTGAAAATAAGAGGGTGTCCCAAAAGTCAAGGACAGACTTAAAGTTACCCTTCTTTTCAGAATGCCTGAAAAGTCCTGTTGAGTTCGGGTGCTGAATTGGGGGGAAAACAATACAAATGAACGAACGGTTATCTTGCTAAAAATAAGCGAGATAACCGTTGTGTGTGGTAAAAGATAGTCGTATTTATAGTGCTTTAAAAAAGATAACCAGTCATTTACCATGGGAGCAAAGATAGTATATGAATCGTACAATCAGAAGGACAGGACCGAGAAGTCATCCTTAACAACTCTGCGGACGAATAAAAAGAATTCGGTTGCAACCTGAAAAAATTGCAACCGAATATCTCTCTGCATTATTCAAAGAGAAGCCGACCTCTAAAAATCTCTTTGGGAGCGGCCTCATCGAACTGAATGGAACAGGATGTTTTCTGATTTTCTTATTGTCGGAAAGCGTTGAAAAAATGCCAGAGGACGATGCCGGCGGCGACCGATACGTTCAGGGAATGCTTGGTTCCCTGTTGAGGAATTTCGATGGCGGTTTCGCACAGATCCACGATTTCCTGCTGGACACCTTTCACTTCGTTTCCCAATATCAAGGCGTACGATTTGGTACGGTCTATCTGGAAATCGTTTAGAGGAACGGCTCCTTCCACCTGTTCGATGCAGACGGGGGTATAACCGGCCCTTATCAGCTCGTTTACAGCTTCTTTCGTATCCGGCTTGTAGTGCCATTTTACGGATAATTCCGCTCCTAACGCCGTCTTGTGAATCTCTTTGTTGGGCGGGGTGGCCGTAATGCCGCACAAATATATGCTTTCCAGCAGGAAGGCGTCGGCCGTACGAAACAGCGCGCCTATGTTGTGCAAGGAGCGTATGTGGTCGGCGACGATGACGACGGGGTATTTCGAAGCGGCCTGAAAGTCTTCCACGGACAGACGGTTCAATTGGCAAGTTTCAAGTTTTCGCATGAATCAGTACTCCTCGGATTCGTTCGGGAAATCGCGACTTTTAACGTCTTCGATGTATTGCCTGAACGAGGCGTCCATGATTTCTCGCAAATTGGCGTAACGGCGCAGGAATCGGGGCGAAAATTCGCCGGTAATACCCAACATGTCGTACGAAACGAGGACTTGTCCGTCCACATGCCGTCCTCCGCCGATTCCTATAATCGGAATGCGCAATCGTTCGGCGACCCGTTTGCCCAATGCGGAGGGGATTTTTTCGAGAACGATACTGAAGCAACCGGTTTTTTCCAGAAGTATGGCGTCTTCGAACAGTTTGTCCGCTTCTTCCTTTTCTTTCGCCCGGACGGTATAAGTCCCGTATTTATTGATGGATTGGGGAGTTAAGCCCAAGTGCCCCATGACTGGTATGCCGGCGCATAAAATTCGTTGTACGGATTCTATGATTTCGGCCCCGCCTTCCAGCTTTACGGCATCGGCTTCCGTCTCTTTCATGATCTGGATGGCCGAAGCCAATGCCATTTTGGAGTTGCCCTGATAAGTACCGAAAGGCAGGTCTACGACGACCAAGGCCCGTTTTACGGCACGCGATACCGCTTTCCCGTGGTAAATCATGTTTTCCAGCGTCATCGGCACGGTCGTTTGGTATCCTGCTATGACATTGGCTGCGGAATCCCCGACTAAAATGGCGTCTATGCCTGCCTCGTCCATGATGCGGGCCATTGTATAATCGTATGCGGTAAGCATGGTAATTTTCTCTCCGCGTTCCTTCATCTCTTTCAACCGATAGGTTGTTACCGCTCTTAAGTTCGTAGATACAGACATTATTAAAATATTTTCCGTTTAGCAAGGCAAAGTAAGAAAGAAAGAATTTAAAAAACAAAGTTTGGCGAATATAAATCGATACGGTGTTTTTACTGTATAGTTTGCTGTTTCTAAGGGTAGGTGCCTGCGGTCAGAATGTTTTCTACGAAAGAAATGGAATTTTCGGAAAAGGGAAGGAAATAAGGGCGTTCGGTATACTCCAAGAATTTTAGTATGCGGTTTGGATGAATTATGTTACCTTTGCATCGGGGAGATGTCACTCTCCGTATGTCGAAGTAAAAAAAACAAAAATGAAAAAAGGACCTGTTTCTGAATTTATTACGCATCATTATCGTCATTTTAACGCGGCGTCGTTGGTGGATGCCGCTAAAGCGTACGACGCGCATCTGATGGCCGGAGGAAAAATGATGATCACGATCGGCGGCGCTATGAGTACGGCGGAACTCGGATTGTCGTTGGCGGAAATGATTCGCCAGGACAAGGTGCATATCATCTGTTGCTCGGCCAATAATTTGGAAGAAGACTTGATGAATTTGGTGGCTCACAGTTATTATAAACGAGTTCCTAATTACCGGGATCTTACACCCGAACAGGAACGCGAATTATTGGATAATCATTTGAACCGCGTAACCGATACCTGCATTCCCGAAGAGGAGGCTTTTCGCAGATTGCAACACCTTTTGTTCAAAATATGGAAAAGAGCGGACGAAAAAGGAGAACGTTACTTGCCGTATGAATATATGTATCAGTTGGTACGTAGCGGAGAGCTGGAACAATACTATGACATCGACCCGAAAGACAGCTGGGTATTGGCGGCATGTGAAAAGAATATGCCGATTATTGTTCCCGGTTGGGAAGACAGTACGATGGGCAACATATTTACCTCTTATGTCATCAAGGGCGATTTGAAAGCTTCGACCATGAAAAGCGGTATCGAATACATGATTTTTCTGACAGAGTGGTATCGTGCGAACTCTGGAGGTAAAGGAGTCGGATTTTTTCAGATCGGCGGCGGCATTTCCGGAGATTTTCCGATTTGCGTAGTTCCTATGATGTATCAGGATTTGGAATGGCACGATGTGCCTTTCTGGGCTTATTTTTGTCAGATATCCGATTCCACGACTTCTTACGGGTCGTATTCTGGAGCTGTTCCCAATGAAAAAATTACATGGGGAAAATTGGATGTGGATACACCTAAATTTATTATAGAATCGGATGCGACTATTGTGGCTCCATTGGTATTCGCTTATCTGTTGGGATGGTAACGGTATAGAACGGCCGCTACGTTGAAAGTCGGATGCGTACGAACGGCTTTTCCGAAATTATTCGTAATATGATTTGTATTCGGGATAATTTCGGAAAAGCTGTTTTGTTTTTCGTTGAAAATACCTATATGTAGTGATTGTGCGAGGAGATTTTACGAGGTATCTTTGCTTCGTCATCTTGTAAAGGGAAATTATGTTTGTTCATGGGGAAGGAATTTTTGAAGGAGCGTCTTCGAAAATTCCTTCCAAACATGTCGTTTTATAAAAATGATATAAAAACGTATTTGTATGTATAAAATAGAACATTATGAGGAAACGGACCGTATGAGCGATCTGATTTGCGATAATTATCCCATGTTGTTGGTGTTGAGCAGATTTGGTTTGTCTTTGGGGTTCGGAGACCAGACGATTCGGGAGGTTTGTCGAAAGAACGGAGTAGATGTTACCACTTTTCTGACCGTGGTAAATCTTTTGGTAACGGATGATCCGGACTTGTTTACGGTAATGCCGGGACAGTTATCGGTAGAGGCTTTGATTGATTATCTGCACCGTTCTCATGATTATTTTCTGGATTTTCGTTTGCCTGCGATTCGCCGAAAATTGATTGAAGCGATCGATTGCAGCCATAGCGATATAGCTTTTGCCATCATTCGTTTTTTTGACGAATATGTAGCGGAAGTTCGCAAGCATATGATGTACGAAGAAGATACGGTATTCCCGTACGTTCGTCTTTTGTTATCGGGCAAGTCCGATCCCCATTATAATATTTCTGTTTTTCGGAAACAGCATAATCAGGTAGAGACCAAGCTGACGGAATTGAAAAATATCATTATCAAGTATTATCCTGCTAATGGCAGCAATGAGTTGAACAGCGTATTATTCGATATTTTTTCTTGCGCAAAGGATCTGGCTTCCCATAATTATATCGAAGATCATTTATTTATTCCGGTAATAACGGAACTTGAAACGGAGTATACGAAATTATGAGTACAATGCTGACTGTGGCCGTGGCCGATTCGTCCATTATCATACGCAGCGGAATTATTGCCGTATTGAAACGGCTTAATTTGCCCAATCTCCAGATTTTGGAAGTGGCGGAGATGTCCAGGCTGACTTATTTGTTGAAGAAACAGAAATCGGATATTCTGATTGTCAATCCGTCTTTGTTGGGTGTTTTTTCTTTGCAGCAGGTTAAGACCGAATCCGGTTGCAGCCATCTGAAATGCATCGCTTTACAGGCCTCCATGACAGAACAGTCGGTATTGAAATCGTATGATGAGGTGTTGTCGATTTACGATACACCAGACCAGATTCGGGAGAAGCTGCAGGGAATAACTCAAAGAGTGGAACCTGTCCAGAATGGATCTGCCAGTGCGTTGAGTACCCGAGAGAAAGAAATTATTGCTTGTGTGGTTAAGGGATTGACGAATAAACAGATTGCTGAAAATTTGTATTTATCGACCCATACGGTAATGACACACCGCCGCAATATTGCGGCGAAATTACAGATACATAGCGTGGCCGGCCTGACAATTTATGCGATCGTGAATAAACTGGTTGAATTGGACGATATTCGGAATATCATTGCTCCGGAATCGTCCGATGTATAATATGTTATAAATTCAACAGGGAACGGATGTCGTCGCAACTTTTTATCGGATCGGTAAAATGGTATGTTCGTATGCCCAAAGCGGCTGCGGCTTCTACGTTTTTTAATTTGTCGTCGATGAACAATGTTGTTTCAGGTATGAGATTGAAACGGTTCAGGGCTATTTTGTAGAATTCCGGATCCGGTTTTACCCGATGTTCGTAGCAGGAGACGACTTGACCGTGAAAATACCGGAATACGTCGAATGTTTTTAATCGGGAATAAAATTCCAGGGACATGTTGGACAAGACATACAACCTGTATTTTTCAGACGCCAGTTCGCGTATCATTTGTTCCGTATAGGGAAAGACGTCCAGAGCTTGAATCGCTTTGTCTATATAATCATTGCATACGGCAGGGGAACGGCCGGTCAGCTGCGACAGCTCTTCAGCCACTTGTTGCTGTGGGAGCATACCCCGGTCGAACTCTACCCAGCATGGGGGAAACTTTTCGTTTTCTTCGGCCAGAAATGAGAAAAATTTGTTGATTTCGTCGGGACAACGGCTTTTGTCACGTCCGGCGACTACTCCTCCCAGGTCGAAGATTATATCGGTTATCATTTTATTATAGGCTTTGGAAATTTATTATCAGGCTATCGGTGTTTATGAATTGCTTTATTTTGTTCCCCATTCTTTATTGGGACTGGGACCCAATTCTATTTCCAATATTCCGCCCTTTATCAGTTCGCTATGAGGAAAGTGATAGGTATTCAACGGCTTCCCGTTCAATTCGGCGGATTGTATATAGATGTTTTCAGGCGAATTGTTTTTGGTTTGAATGATAAATTCTTTGCCCGGGTAATATTTGTTGTCCAACTGAATGGTTATCTTGTCAAAGATGGGAGAAGTGATTTCATATTGGGGGGTAACGGAAGCGCCGCCTTGCACATCGAATAGCCCGATTGCCATCAATACGCCTAAAGCTCCCATTTGGCCCTGGTCTTCATCGCCATTGTAACCGCCATAGGGCGTGATGTCTCCGAAAACCTCCTTTTTTATACGTCTTACCCAATATTGAGTCAGCCAGGGGGCACCGGCATGATTAAACAGGTGGGCCATGTGCAGGGAGGGCTGATTTTCATAATCTACCCAATTTTCGGCATGGGCTCCGTGGGCAGTGATGAAATTTGTCGGAGCGGCTGCCTCGAATTGTTTGTTCAACCTTTCGATAAAAATTTCTTTGCCTCCGAACAGGTAAATAAGGTCCTGGATGTTATGGGGTACGTAATAACTGTAAATCGCGGCATTGCTTTCGACAAATCCGGGCATATTGAAACCTTTTCCCACAGGGGCAAAATCCTTCAACCAGGAACCGTCTGCCATTCGGGGACGCATCCAGCCGGTTTGTTTGTCGTATAAATAGCGGTAATTGAAAGAACGGTCATTATATTTTTTATATATGTCTTCTTGTCCCAATCCTTTCGCGAATTGTCCCATACACCAGTCTTGATAAGCGAAAAATAACGTTAAGGCGCATCCTTCTTTATGCATTCCTTTAAAAATTTTTTCAGGAACGAATCCTTTGGCTATGTAGTGTTCCATAAAAGCGTCGGGTGTCGTATCGTATCCTGCATAATCCCGGATACCCCCCGGTTCGGAGTTTTTTATACATCCTTCGTAAGCCGCTTCAACGTCAAAGTCCCGGATACCTTTATTGTAAGCTGCCGTAATCAGGGAAATAGCCTGGTCTCCGACCATAACGTAAGTGTAATTTCCTCCGCTCGGTCCTCGGGCGATCATGCCTCCATTACGGTAATAATCTACCAACGTGGATACGAATTCGCTCATGATTCGCGGATAGGCAAGCGACCATAATATATTGAGGTTGAACTCGGAACCCCAGAGTCCGTCAGAATTATAGGTGTTCCGGATCGGTTTGCCGTCTTGTAGCGGAACTTGCCTTACTTGCGGAGTTTCCCCGGTATTGTCGATGTACTTGCCGTTGACGTCCGAGAACATGTGCCGGCCTAATAAAGCATGCCATAAATCTGTATAAAATTTGATTCTTTCTTGTTCAGAACCTCCTTCGACTTTGATTTTCCCTAATTCGCGGTTCCATGCTGAAAACGAATCTTTCTTTATTCGGTCGAAATCCCAATGATCGAGTTCTGTTTGCAGGTTGAGACCGGCTTGTTCTTCACTGACATACGATATGGCCACTTTCATTAATAAAGTATTCGATTTCAGACGATCGAAACGAACATATCCTCCCGTGTTTGCCCCTTCCAAAGAGTTTTTTCTGACTAATTGCTTCGAGTTGCCGATCATTTCCCAACCTCCGAATTCGGAAAAGGGCTGATCGAATTGGGCTATGAAATACACTTTCAATGGTTTGGGCCTTCTACTGGTCGGGGCCATGACGGCATAACCCCGTATTTCTTTATCCGAGAATTGTCGGATGGCGGCGGTTTGCATTTTTCCGTGCCCGAGGAAAGCTCCGACATCGAACAACACGTTGGCTTTTTCTCCTTTGGGATAACGATAACGATGCATGCCGACACGGTTTGTGGAGGTTAATTCCACGTCTATGCCATACTTGTCTAACGTTAGTTTGTGATAGCCGGGTTTGACAATTTCCGTTTGGTGTGAGAATTTCGACTTATATGTCTCCATACCCTTGTGTCCGGTAATTTCTCCTACAGTAGGCATGACGGGGATACCGGATATTTGCCAACAATGAATGTGGCTGAAACATCGAACTTCTGTCGAATCATAAAGATAGCCGGAATTCCATGATCCTCTTACCCATGTGTCCGGACTTAAACTTACCATTCCGAACGGGCGGCATGCCGAAGAAAAGTAAAACCATCTGGATTTGTGGGAGTCTATTTGTGGCCGGACGTAATCGACCGGGGATTGGGCCTGTGTTGGTTGTGCAGGCAGGCTTAAAATCAGAAAGGAAAACAGATAACAAGTGAAGAAATGCTTACGGAATGTCGTTTTCATGCCTATCATTCGGTTTTTTGTCGGTTAGTGTCGAGTATTTATTGACAACTAATATGTCGCGTTATGCAACCGATCGATTGCCAAATGATAAATACCCGATATCACTACTGTCCTGTAAAAGTGGATAAATAGTTCTTTGAAATTATTGAAATATAGTCAATTACACGGTTTTTTGAAATGAAACGGACTTGATTTTGCAATTTTGCAGTCTAATACAAATAGCTGCTATGTTCCAAGACAAATACGTATTCTCT
>CASDZK010000067.1 GCA_949286165.1 uncultured Alistipes sp. | reverse complement strand
TCAAGTACCATTTTTTGGCTGCAAAGTTACTAAAAACAGCGAACACTTCACGAACATTCAGGTCTTTAAATAACTAATTCAGCGCCTGAATTCGATTTTCACGCAGAAACGATTACAAAATCAGGATAAAAACACATCATGGAGTTAGCTGCTGATACTTAAAATGATGTTTTTATAATATGATTGTACCTTGGTTGGTACTCTTTTTATATAAATTACTGATTATCAATATGAACAGATAATTCCCCGACCGTTTCCGGATACCGTACGGCGACTGCCAGGGTAAGCCACGCGCCCCACGAGTGTCCGATCAACAGCACGGGCGGTTCGGCCTCTTCCAACTGTGTCCGCAGCTCCGAAACCAATTCGGGAATGGCGGTTTTCGTTTGGAACGGTTCCAGTATTCCGCCCCGTTCCGAAAGTTTTTCCGCCAGCGGTTCCAGCGACCCGGCAGCTCCGGGACCGCCGTGTACGACGACCGTACGGTACGGGGCTTCGCCGTGCTTCCTTCCCTGAAACGGACCGGGTTTCATCGTTTTGCGGGCCGGTTGTAGCATCCGGCCTTTTGCATCTCTTCCGCGAATTTTTCCGGTCCGATGTCGCGGATGCGCAGAATGCACCCTTTCCGGTCGGACCGAAAGACCAGACCGAATATCTTTCCGATGAAGCTGTTGAATTTCCGGCAGTTTTCCAACGGCATGTCCGTACATTCCGCACAGCTTTTCCGGCCGTGTTCGCGGCAGCAGTTCCGCACGGCGCACCAGGCGGCTTTTTCGTTGGCGGCGCATCCGGGGCATTTGCCTTTCCGGTAGCCGCGGCATGTCCCGCAATAGAGTCCGCAGGCGGCGATGGGGAGATCGGGAGTGTTCATTGGGATAAGTTTTTATAAGTTGTTCGGTAATAGGTAGCACAAGTGGTCCCGTACGCGCCCGTCGGGCGTCCGTTCCGCCCCGTGCAGCGTCCCTTCGTACCGGAATCCGCATTTTTCCAGTACCCGTCGCGAACGCAGGTTGTCGGGATAGCAGTAGGCCGAAACCAGTTCCAGGGCCATTGTTTCGAAACCGTACCGCAGAACGGCCCGCACCGCTTCCGTCATCAATCCCCGGCCCCAGCAGGCTTCGTCTAACCAGTAGCCGAGCATTCGCGCCCGGTCGTTTTCCCGTTTCGGGTCTCCGACAATGCCTGCGGAACCGATCAGACGTTCGTTCCCGCGTTCCGTGACGGCCCATACGCCGGGTTGTCCGAGGAATATTCGGTGCAGTATTTCCGACGATTCTTCCGGTGTTTCATGCGGTTTCCATCCGGCGTTGCCGCCCAGTTTCGGATTTCGGCAACAGGCGAACAGCGCGTCCGCGTCCGTTTCGCGGAAAGGCCGCAGCAGCAATCGGTCCGTATGCAGTTCGGAAGGTATCATACCGTTGTTCATAAATAAGAAGATACGGCAAAGGTACGAAAAATCGGCCGTAATCGCCCGGCGTATCTATAATTTGCGAGTTTATGAAAGTCGCGATCCATGAGGAATGGGAGCCGGCATTCTTGTAATTTTATGGTTGGATTTCATGACAATAGACGGATGGACCTGAAAGATAAAGGTTTTTTTATTTGGAGCTTTCATGTTCCTATGCGGCATGGCGACAGCTTGCATGGGAGCGTTTTTTAGCAATAGGTCGGTTGCCTGTTTATCCATTATGTTTTTGTATCGGCGGAATTGCGATATGGAAAGTTGCCGGAAACAGCGGTTTGGGGCGACTTGTCGGATACAGTTTGCTTTTCTCCGCCATTGCGTACAACATATTCCGGATTATTCTGTGTCCGGTCTATGGAGTGCCGTTCTGTTCTTCTGCTTAAAGAGTCCTCCGATGAAAGCTCCGTTTCTCCCCCTTCTGATACACCGGAAGTTGTAACAATTCCCCGCGAGGTTTTCGACCGGATTACGCGATTAACGGAAACTGTGTTGCCGCAACAGCAAACTATCCTGAAACTTACGGATATAAATAGAGATTTGACTGACGAGATAAAGAAATAATCATGGATATACAGGTAGTCACGGAAGGGAATTAGATATGGGAGTATTATTAATGTTTGGTCTTGTTTCCATAATTGCCATAGTTGGCGGTCTTTATTTTTGGATTCAAGACAGGAAAGAAAAGGCATACAACGGGACCAACAAAAGGGCGTAAACATACGCTTTTTTGTACAATTTAGGACGTCCGACGTTTGGTCCGGCGTCTTTTTTATACCTCCGACTGTACAAGGTATTAATGCTATTGACTGAAAAGTGAATTACTGATAAATCTTTGGTCTAACGGAAGTTCATATGTGAGTTACGGCTCATTTATCGGTATGCGGTAAGAGTGTTCACTTTTTTTGTGAATGTGTTAAGATAAAGCATTATATTTGCATTGAAAAAGATACGGCACAATGTTTATAGAGTTCGACAAAGAGTATTTGCGGGAGCTGTTCGAGCAGGGACGCACGAATGATAAGAGACATCGGTATCAACCCGAAACAATACGAGGGTATCACAAGTGCGTTATGTTGCTGAAACGGTCTGAAAGCGTGGAGGAATTATACCGGATCAATTCGTTAAACTATGAGGTTTTGCAAGGCGATAAGGTCGGTATATCATCGGTTCGTATCAATCGCAAATACCGCCTCGAATTTACCGTAAGGGAGGTAATGGACGAGCAGATAATAACCGTGTGTCGATTGTTGGATATTAGCAACCATTACAAGTAATAGCGATATGGAAACTACCAAAAAAATTTACGCCCCGCACGAGCTGATACCGGCGAGCCCTATTCATCCTGGCGAAATACTCAAAGACGAATTACAGGCACGGGGTATATCGCAACGGAAATTCGCTGGTATTATCGGAATGCCTTATACGGCATTTAACGAAATTATCAACGGGCATCGACCGATAACTACCGACACGGCTTTGAAAATCGAAGCTGCGACGGGCATAACCGCCAATTTGTGGATAGGCTTGCAGACGGATTATAATATGCAGACTGCTCGCCGTGATTCCGGTCTTTCGGCGGTTCTCGACCGAATACGCAAAGCGGTTGCGGCGTTATGATTAATTTAGGACGTCCGACGTTTAGTCCGACGTCTTTTTTTTGATACCGTTCAGCATTCATCAAATGCGTATTTCAGGTAGAATCGTCTGGAAAAAGTATATCAAAATGGTAAAGCGCAATATCAAAAGATTCCTTGAAAGCAATGGCTTAGCGGTAGTTCTCGTTAAAATTTAGTCAATAATTCTGCATTTTTCCCGTTCCTCCCGCTCGAAGCTGGCAAGATAGTTTTCTGTCGTTTTCAAATCTTGATGCCCCAAGGATTCCGATATATAGGCGATATTCGCCCCGGAACGTTCCAATACGGTAGCGAATGAATGTCGGGCAGTGTAGATCGATATATTGCCAATCCCCAAAGCTTGCCCGATAGCTGCCATACGTTTGTTGATCACACGGGTCAAATATTTTGTTTTATTCTTTCGAATCAACGGACTATCGCTTTCTGTCAATGCCGAAAATAGCTTTATTATACCTATGGGTCTGAGGTCGGTTATTATATGCTGTCCTCTGTCTTACCCGTTATGTGCTGTTGTTATCTTTACAAGAGGGAGAAGCGTCGCAGGTGAGGTTTGTTCGGGATTGCAGGGGATGACGTTTTAAAGAAGAAAATCATTTTCCGACCAGTCGTTAAAAACAGGCTTACGTGTTGAATCTGCCTTTCCGGTTTCGGGCATCGGGTCGGTGTATCGGGTCGTTCGCGTTTGCGGCCGGAGGGGGGAACACAGGCACGTTCCGGAATTCTTTCGTCCGTGCGCGTATCGGCGTATATGCCGCCAGACTCTGCCGATCCGAATACGGTAAAAAATGCCGTGCGAAGACCATTTTCGTCTTTCGCACGGCATTGGGGATTGCGGTTCCGTCACGGGCCGCCTTTTATCGCTGTCAGGAAACGGCCGCGAATAGCGGTTATTCGTATGTAAACACGTATGCGTCGTCGTAATAGGATACGCTTTCGGACACTGTCTCGCCGGTGGCGATCTCGAAGGTGCGGGTCTCCCGCGTGCAGCGGGCCGTTACCCGGGACAGGTAGCTGTCGGACGTAAAGCTGTACTCGAAGGGGGCCCACCAGTCGTTGTGTTCCGTACCGATAACGGGCTGCGGCGCGTCGGTATCCGAATCCGAAGAACCCGCCTCGTAAGCCCAGTTTACCAAATCCACCTTTACCAGATTCTTGCTGTTATTGCCCAACATGCGCAAACCGTAAAGCAGGTTTGCCAGGTCGGTATAGGTGTCGGTAGTGTTGCCGAACAAGGTGCGGGCGGTCAGCACGTTGAAATCCAGTCCGGGCGTGTTGTTGGAATGAGAAGTGTATGTCCATTCCATGAGCGTCTCCCCGTTCCATCCGCCGGAAGTGGACATCAGGTTTCCGTTTTGCCAGTTAAGGTTCAGTTTCACGTTGTCGAAGGAGCGGACGTCGTATTTCGGAATGTCGGGAACCATTACATTATCGTCGGATTCGTCATCGTTTCCGTCATCGGGTTCGTAATAGCCGCTGGTAATTTGCTGCAAATAACCGTCTGCATCGTAGCTGAATTTCCAGGCTTCGTTGGAATAATCCGATTCCTGATACAACAGGGCGATATGGCCTTGCTCGTTCAGAGCGGCATAGTAGCGCCGGCTGTCGCCGGCGTAGTCTCCCGATTCGCTGCGTTCTATCCATAAACCGCCTTCTTCGTAGGCAAAGGTATATTGATCGTCCGAATAATAGGCTTGTTCATCGCCCCGGTAGCTTATATCGTGCATTTCGGCCAGCTTGCCGTCGGCATTGTAGGCGAATGTCAGGATAAACTTGTCGTAATAATCGGGATTCTCGCTGTCCGTATTGGTGTATTCTATCCGTGCCAACTTTTGACCTTGCTGCACGGGCGCCTCTCCCGCTTCGGTCGTGCTTTTCTGTTCTACGGTAACGGTAATGGTGTCTCCGCCGCAGACGATTTCGATCTTCGCCTTGCGGTCTTTCCCGGTCCGGTTTTCCGTCAGGGTAAGCGTCAAAGTATGGTCGCCCGCACCGCCGCTGTACGCGCTCAACGTGAGCCATTCCACGGAACTGCCTCCGGCTTTTGTTCCGGTAGCGTCGGTTACGGTGGCGGTCCACTCCGTAGCGGCGGTAAAACGAATGCCTCCCGTACCCGTCGTTTGGTCGGCATAAACGGTCTGTACGGTCTGTGTACCGCCGGTCAGAACCAGATTTTTCGGCGCATCGTCTTTGCTGCATGAGGTTACGCTCAACGCTATGATGAGCGATAAACATAAGCGCCATACGCTCATTTTGAATGAGCCTGCGTAAACACCAAGTTTTTCCATTCTCTTTTTGCCTTCTTCCCTGTTCCCGGAAGACTTCTTTTGATTAAACAACGAGAGCGCGGAACAGTATGCTATCCCTTACACTTGAAGTTCAGGTGCAAAATAGGCATTGCCCTCTTTTTTTGAATGTATTTTGGAAAAAGGTCCCTTGTTTCGATGGTAAAGATATATAAAAGAAGCGGAACTGTCTGTCCGGAAATGATTTTGGTTGAAAAAATATATATTCTTTGGCTTTTCGCTCAAATCCTTTTCGGTCGCATTCGGCTCCTTGCGGAAGATCGGACGCAAGAGTCGTTTTATTGGTTATATTTGCATAAACGAGAGGCAAAACGTATGGGATCGGAAGTCTTTTCTTTCTGGAATATTTTGGATGACATTTCCCGTAATCTGGAACATCGGCGTTTGGCGGACGTTTTCCGGCTGGTTTCCTTTCAGCCGGGGGAGACGTACGAAGAGCACAGCCACCTTCGGATCGAGATCAATTACGTGAAACGGGGCGACTGTTTCCTGTGCTGCGAGGGGGAAGAGGTGCGTTTCCGGGAAAAGGAGCTGATGATCGTGGGGTCCAACGCCCGGCACGCTTTCCGGGCGGGGCAGGAAGGGGCCGTATTGATGCAGCTTGAATTTTTGCCGGAAATTTTCCGGTCCCTGGCCGTAACGTCGCCCGGGGCGGGAGATTCCGTCGCCGAGCCCTTTTTCCCCGAAACGACCCCCCTGATTAAAATCGTCAATCACGTCCGTATCATGCGGGCCGTCCGGAACATCATCAACGAACTGACCGGCGAGAAGCCTTACTTCCGCCAGTTGGTCGTCATGCATTACGCCGAACTGCTTTTGCTGATCTGCCGGTATATGAACGAGGCTTGCCTGCCGTTGCCGGCCGGCGATACCCTGAAAAAGGCCGTATCGTGTATTCGCGACCGTTACCGTCACGATTTGTCCGTCGCCGAAATCGCGCGCTGTGCCGGCGTGGGCGAACGGTATCTGCATAAACTTTTCGTCCGGCACTTTTCCCTTGCTCCGCTCGATTACCTCAACCGGTTCCGTATCGACCAGGCGTTGGAGCTTTTGCAGAATACCGATTTGTCGGTCAAGGAGGTCAGTTTTTCCTGCGGTTTCCGTTCTCCGCAGTATTTCGCCCGAATCTTCCGCCGTTATTGCGGTTGTTCGCCCCGGGAGTGGGAATATCGCCGGCGGAGTGAAGATTTTCTGTCTGAATAGTTCCGATTTGTGTACATATCGGGTAAAAACAGGCCCTTTCGAATACAAGTTTCCCGGGTTGTGAAAAGGTTGTTTTTACGCTTTCTTCTTATTTTTGTTTTGCCTTCGGGATTTTGCCGGTCGGACGGAGGTCCGGACGGCGCCAGTGTTGTCGTTAATATCGAAATATCGGAACGTTTATGGAAAATGTTTTTCAATGGTTGCGCGTCGTCGCGGCGTTCGGCTGTATTGCTGTTCCCGTTTTCGCGGCGGGAGAGGACCGGGACCGCTTCGACCGTTCTTATACGGTGTTGGAGCGGCTGTCCGGTGTCGATCGTCCCTGCCTTTCTTTGAACGGAACGTGGCAATTCCGGTTCGACCCGGACGGGGCGTGGGAAGATATCCGCGTGCCGGGCGAAGCGATCATGCAGGGGTTCGGGATCGAACACGATACCCCTTACCTGTACCGGAAAGAGTTCGAGGTACCCGCCGATTACGCGGGAAAACGGATCATTCTGCGGTTCGACGGCGTTTACGGTCAGGCGAAACTGACTGTAAACGGTACGTTCGTCCGGGAACATCACGGCGGTTTTACCCGTTGGGAGACGGATGTGACGGATTTGGTCGGGCCGGGCCGGAAAAATGTCGTGGAAGTCGAGATTACGGACCGTATCGACGACATATCGTATGCTTCCGGGTATGCCCACCATCCCGTCGGCGGCATTCTGCGTGACGTCTCATTACTGGCGCAGCCCCGGTCGGGAATCGCCGACTTTTATTTGGAAACGGAATTGGACGAAGCCTGCCGGGACGCCGTGCTTGAGGTCAATTATTTCCGGACCGGCGGTTCGTCGGCCGACGCCGTCATCCGTTATGAATTGCGCGATCCGGCCGGGAAACGGGTTTCGCTGGACCGGAATCGTTTCCCTTTGGACGGGGAAACCCACCGTCTGCCGGTAACCGATCCGCTGAAATGGGATGCCGAGCATCCGAATCTTTATACGCTTTATGTCTCGGTGCGGGAGGAGGACGGGGAGGTCTGCCGCTTCCGGAAAAGTTTCGGGTTCCGCAAGGTGGAAATCGAGGGGGACCGGATGCTGGTCAATGGAAAACCCGTGAAACTGCGGGGAGCCTGCCGGCACGACCTGCACCCTTTGCTGGGCCGTACGACTACGGCGGAAATCGACAGCCTGGACGCCGTTTTGTTCCGGGAGGCGAATATGAACTTCGTCAGGACCTCCCACTATCCCCCGTCGGAAAAATTCGCGGAATATTGCGACCGGTTCGGAATCTATATGGAGTGCGAGACGGCGGTATGTTTCGTGGACACTTACCGGCAGAAAAATTACGCGCCGGGCGGAAGCCAGAACGATCCCGCCTTCGCCGACCGTTACCTTTCCCAGTGCCGTGAAATGGTGCGCACTTTCCGTTCCCATCCTTCCGTCCTCTTCTGGTCGCTCGGCAACGAGAGCCGTTACGGGGAGAACGTCCGGCGGACGTGGGACTGGATTACGGCGGAAGATCCTGCCCGTCCCGTGGTTTTCAGTTATCCCGGTTCGGTGGACGACGGCCGGAAGGTCGATATTCTGAGCATGCACTACCCCGGCGTCGAGGGTAATCTGGACCAGTGGAACCGTTCGACGAGAGGGTTTCAAGGCGAGGGGATTCCCGCCCTGTTCGACGAGTGGGCCCACCCCGCCTGCTATACCTACCGGACGTTGCAGTACGATCCGAATATCCGGGAGTTCTGGGGGCAGTCGCTCGATATGATGTGGAACCGGCTGTTCGAGGCGCCCGGAGGCTTGGGCGGAGCCATCTGGGGATATGTGGACGAAACGTTCGCCGTGCCCGAACTGAAATACGGCACCCCTTTCTGGAAGGAGTTCGCCCGGACGGCCAAGCCGCTCGACATGCAGGGCGAGTGCGTGGGATACGGCGAATGGGGAATCGTGGATGTCTGGCGGCGCAGGAAACCGGAGTTCTGGGCCACGAAGAAAGCCTATTCCCCCATTCGGCTGACGGAGAATGAGATTACGGATTTCGAGCCGGGAAAAGCTCTGACGCTGACGGTCCGGAACCGTTTCGACCATACGGATTTGAATGAACTGAAAGCGTTCTGTACCTACGACGGGAAACGCCGGAAACTGCCTTTGCCTTCGGTGGCGCCGCACGGAGAGGGGGTCTTGGTCGTCCCGGCCGGAGCGTGGCGGGAGGGAACCCGTCTGCGGATAGAGTTCTTCTCGGCCGACGGCCGGTCGATCGACGTGTTCGAACCTGTGCTGGGCCGGGAGAAGGTCGTTTTCCCCGAACCGCTTCCCGGAACTTCGTTGGACGTGGAGGATACCGGGGATTCGTTGGTGGTCCGCGGCGAAGGGTTCGAAATTCCGTTCGACAAGCGGACCGGCCTGATCTGCAACGCCAGGGCCGGGAATACGGTGCTGGTAACGAAAGGGCCATTCCTGAACGCGTATGTCAATTATAACCATCTGTCCGGCGCGGAAGTCCGGAAAGTTGCGGATCATTTCGTCTTGTCCGAAGCCGATTGGACAAAAGAACGGTTCGGTTACGCGCGGGAGGGGGAAGATCTGCTCGTAACCCTTTCCGGCCGGTACGGGGGAGTAATGGTCGATTTCGAAATCCGCATCGCTCCGACGGGCCGGATGACCGTTTCGTATGCCGTGGACGGCATGGAGAACGGTTTTTTGCGGGAAACGGGGCTGGTTTTCCGTCTTTCCGATGCCTTCCGGCAGTTGGAGTGGAAACGGAAAGGGTACTGGAACTGCTACGAACCGGGAGCCTTTGCCGGAAATGAAGGGAGTGCGGACCTGTACGAATCCCGGCAGGCCGCCTACCGCGAACGGCCTGTTCAGGATTGGGCCGACGATACGCACGAATATTATTACTGGGCCGATGCCGGAACGGATTGCCGGCGGCCGCTTACCCGGAAAGCCAAAGGCATGAAGGAAAACATCTGGTGCTACACCCTTTCCGACGAAGCGGGCGCCCGCGCCTTTTCCGTGATTTCGGAAGACGCCTCCGTAGCTTGCCGTTTGAGTCGGACCGACGGGGAGGGGTTGAGACTGTATGCCGACAACCGGTGGGATTACCCGGAAATCGCCTGGGGAAATTATTGCAAAAGGCTGGAAGCCTTGCCCTGCTCCGGCCGGATAACGTTTTTGTTTCGATAACCCGTGAATTTATGAAATGTTTTGTTTCGCATGTCCGTATTTTTTCTCCCGGTCGTCTGGTGGCCGGGGTGTTCGCACTGCTGGTTTCCGTCGCATCCGTTTCCGCCCAGTCCCGCTATGTGCGGGTAGCGGCCAACGATTGCGGGGCGGAAGGGCGTCAGCCCTTTCTGGTCAAGGGCGACAACTATGTCATGACCGGCCTTTCCGGTTCCGAAGCGGCTCTGACCTGCAATTTCGGCGCTACCGTCGTTTATGCGTTCGACCGGATGAACATACGGGCCGATTACCGTCTGGAAGTGGTTTACCTGTCGGACGGCGACCGCCGCCAACGGATCGTGGCGGACGGGAACGAGTTGCAGGCCCCCTTCGATCTGGTTCCGGGCGAGGAACACCGCTTTACCATCGACCTGCCCCGCAAGGCGTACGCTTACGGGCAGCTGGTGCTGGTTTTCGAAGCGCTTCGGGGCAGCAATGCCATCGTCTCCGAGCTGAATCTCTATTCTACCGATTCCGTTCCGCCCGTGCCGTTCGAGGGGGAACAGAAAACGGCTTTGGCCCGCACACCCGCCTACAAGGTCGATACGACGGTATGTCCGGAACCGCTTTTGCCCCGCTACGCGCCTTTCCCCCGGCAGGTGGCGGGGGTCCGGGAACCCGTCGTGTCGTTGAACGGGACGTGGCGGTTCTGCGAGCGCCCCGAACCCGGGTTCCAGTTCCGGGACACCTTGTCCGGCGCGTGGGAACCTATTACCGTTCCCGGCCAGTGGTCTTCGCAGGGGTTCCGGGTGGATTCCGCGGCTTTTGCCGGTTACCGCACCCGGTTCGTTTTGCCGGACGACTGGGCGGGCCGGCGGGTCCGGATCCGTTTCGACGGTGTGTTCAGTCAATGCGAAGTTTTCCTGAACGGCGCTTTCGCTGGTTCCCATCTCGGCGGCATGACCCCTTTCGAATTGGAGATCACGCCGTGGATTCGTCCGGGCGAAAACCGGTTGGATCTGCGCGTTTGCAGCGAATCGCAGGCCGACCTGTTGGGAAGCCTGACGCAGTATGCCGCCCACCCTTTGGGCGGCATTACCCGGAAAGTGACGCTGTATGCCGTACCGGAGGTCTATCTGTCCGACCTGCGTGTCGTGACCGACCTCGACGACCGTTACGAGGATGCCGACCTGCGGCTTTTCGTGGCCGTGACCAACGCTTCGGCCGATGAACGGCGGGGGATTTCCCTGCGTGCCGCGCTGGAAGGGCTTCCGGTCGTTTGCCGCGACACCCTGCCCGTGCTGGCACCGGGAGCGACCTGGAGCGGTTGGCTTTCCGGCCGGGTCGTCCGTCCGGAGAAATGGACGAACGAGTCGCCCCGTTTGTACGGGTTGCAGATCGACTTGTCGCAGGACGGCCGGTTGCTCGAACGGACCGGCCGGAAAATCGGGTTCCGCGAGGTGGAGGTGCGCGGCAACCGCTTGTTGGTCAATGGCGTTCCCGTCAAGTTGCGGGGCGTCTGCCGTCACGAGGCGCATCCGCTTTCCGGACGGGTGCTGACGCCGGAACTGCAACGGCGGGATGTGGAGCTGTACCGGGCCGCCAACTGCAATTTCATCCGCACTTCCCATTATCCCCCGTCCGAAGAGTTTCTCGACCTGTGCGACGAGTTGGGAATGTTCGTGGAGGCGGAAGCGCCCGTTTGCTGGGTGGGGCATCACGCCAATACCCGTTGGCAGCGGTTGAATTACCGGGACAGCGGATATTACGATTATATCTTGCAGGCCAATCTGGAAAACATCCATTTCAACCGGAATCATCCTTCCGTTCTTTTCTGGTCCATGGCCAACGAGTCTTACTGGAACGAAGGGTTCGCCCAGGTGCAGGAGTATGTGCGGAAAGCAGATCCTTCCCGCCCTTTCACGTTCCACGATCAGGCTTACGGCGGGTTCAACAACCAGGGGAGTACCGCTCCCATCGCCAATATCCACTACCCGGGTCCGGACGGGTACAAGGTGGCGGCGCGGAGCGACCGTCCCATGATTTACGGCGAGTATTGCCACCTGAACGTTTATAACCGCAGCGAGTTGGTAACCGATCCCGGCGTCCGCAGCGACTGGGCGTTGGCTTTGGCTCCCGCGTGGGAAAACATGTACCGCACGGACGGGGTGCTGGGCGGTTCCCTCTGGTCCGGCATCGACGATGTCTTCCAGATGCCGGACGGCAGCGCCGTGGGGTACGGCCCGTGGGGACCGGTGGACGGCTGGCGCCGGCCGAAACCGGAATATTGGGACATGAAAAAAGTATATAGCCCGGTCCGGGTACTTGCCGAACGGGTGGAACCGGCCGATACGCTCCGTATAGCGGTGGAAAACCGGTACGGGTATCTGAACCTGAATGCGCTGCGGATCGATTGGCGTTGCGGCTCCCGGTCGGGAACGGCGGTTGCCGATGTCGCTCCGGGCGAAACGGGTGTTCTCTCGTTGCCCGCCCATGCGGAAGAGGGGGATTTGCTGCGTCTCGTTTTTACCGATCCCCGGGGCTTTACGGCGGATGAATACGGGATTCCGGTGGGCGGTCCTGAAAAAGAAACGTCGGCGTTGCTCCCTTCGCGTTCCACCCGCCTGAAAACGGCGGACGACCGTTACCGGATTACGGGACGGCGTTTCCTGTGCGAAATCAGCCGTTCGACGGGGCAGATCCTGACGTTGGTCCGCGACGGTCGGGAGGTGCTGACCGGCGGGCCGTGGATGATGGTCCTGCCGCTTACGGGCGGCGGCTGCTATCCGGATCATAACGCCCGTACGCCGGTGTTCAACGACCTCTGTTCCGGTTGGGAGACGGGAGAGGTGGCCGCCGTGCGCGACGGCGACGACGTGCGGATAACCGTTTCCGGACGTTACCGGGAATGTGAGGGGAGCTACACGCTCCGGATCAATGCGGGCGGGACATTGGCGTTGGAATACGATTTCCGGATGTCGGCGGCGGTCAATCCGCGGCAGTGGGGGATGGTGTTCGAGGCGCCGGCTTCGTTTGACCGTCTGTTCTGGCGGCGCGAAGGCATGTGGAGCGTCTATCCCGACGATCATATCGGTCGCCCGGAAGGAGAGGCGCGGCTGTTTTATCCGGAGGCGGAGGACGACGATCCGCGCAAGGAACCCGGCCATGCCTGGAGCATGGACGCCAACGAGTTGGGGAGCAACGATTTCCGGGCCACCCGCCGGAATATCTTTCAGGCCGGGCTGTACGATCCGGCCGGCGGGCGGCTGACGGTCCGTTCGGACGGCCGGCAGCACTGGCGTTCGTGGAAAGCGGAGCAAGGCGTTCGTTTTCTGGTGGCCGATTTCGTGACGGCCGGCAACGAAATGTTTTTGGAAAGTTATTACGCGCCTTACCGCAAGCCGCTGAAAGAAGGCGACCGCTTGCAGGGGCGGATCGTGTTGCTGGCGGAGTGACGCATGCGGGGAGGAAAGAAACCGGCCCGGCAAACCGATGCTCGTTTCAAGCGGATCGGTTTGCCGGGCCGGTGGTTTTCGTCGTCGGTGCGGATTATTTCAACAGTCCATAGCAGGCTTCGTTCGCCGCCCTTACGCGCGCCTTGTCCAGTTTCTCCGCTTTGCGGTCGTAGGTGTAAAGGCCGTTCACTTCGTTTTCCACATCCGTCCACTGGGTATATACCGTCGCGCTCAGGCCGCGGGGAATATAGCCGTGTATCTGTTCCATGAACTTCACGTATTCGTCCGTCGCCGCCTGTTTCTTGTCGCTCTTGTCCTGGTAGTAGTTGTGGAAATATTTTCCGTTGTCGCTCCACTTGTGTTCATCGATGACATACCCCAACGCGCCGTATTCCCCGTTCACGGTCGCCCGCGTGTGGCTGACCAGCGGCAGGTTGGGGGGCAGGTAGGAGTGGTTGTCCTTGATGTGTCCGATTTCGTAGTCGATGTGGGGCGTGCGCGCGTCGATGCCGCTGTTCCCGATGACCAGCCGCGAGGGGTCCAGCCGCATCACGTTGGCCGTCAGCCGTTCCACGTCGAACAGCCCCCAGTGCTCGTTGAAGACTACCCATACGACGATGCTCGGGTGGTTCCTGTGCTGATAGATCATGGAGGCCAGTTCCGTTTCGATCTGCATCTTGGCCGGGGCGTCTATCATGCCGTCCGCCTGCGGCATGTCCTGCCATACCAGCAACCCTAACTTGTCGCACCAGTAATACCATCGCTGCGGTTCCACCTTGATATGTTTCCGCACCATGTTGAACCCCCATTCCTTCATGTTCTCTATCTCCCATTTCAGAGCTTCGTCCGAGGGGGCGGTATAGATGCCGTCGGGCCAGAATCCCTGGTCTAACGGGCCGTGCTGGTACAACGGCCGGTGGTTGAGGCAGAGGCGCGGCACGTCGCCGATTTTTTCCACCGTGATCGTCCGCATGCCGGCGTAACTCTTGACCCGGTCGCGTGTCCGGCCGTCGGCGGCGGTCAGCTCCACTTCCAGGTCGTACAGGAAGGGATCGTCGGGCGACCACAACCGCGGGTTTTCGATGGGGACGGCGATCTCTTCCCGTTGTCCGCCCCGGACGGATGCCACCTCTTTCCCTTCCGCCGTCACGCGCACGGTCACGTAACTGTCGCTCCAGAGGGACGGATTGGCCCGCACCAGCAGCCGTCCGCGGTCGGGGTCCGGCGTGATTTGCAGCTCTTCGATATGGCACTCTTCCACCGGTTCCAGCCAGACCGTTTGCCAGATGCCCGAACTGGGGGTGTAGAAGCAGCCTTCGGGGTCGTCGTACCGGTCCCATGACTGTTTGCCCCGGGCGATCGGCCGTTTGTCCGACGGATCGTAAACGCTTACGACGATCTCCTGTTTTCCTTTGGCGTTCAGGTAAGGGGTAATGTCGAACGAGAAGGCGTCGTATCCGCCTTTGTGCGTTCCCGCGCACCGGCCGTTCACGTAAACGAACGTCTCCCAGTCCGCCGCTCCGAAATTCAGCCGGACCCGTTTCCCGTCCCACGCTTCCGGCAGGGTAAAGGTGCGGCGGTACCACGCCCGTTGCGAGGGAATCTGCCTGCGGATGCCCGACAGGGGAGATTCCCACGGGAACGGCACTACGATCGTTTCCTTCAGTTTTTGCCCGAACGGGGCCTTGTCGCCTTCTTGCGCTTCCTGAAATTCCCATACGCCGTTCAGGTTCATCCAGGCTTCGCGTTCCAGCATCGGCCGCGGATATTCGGCATGTACCCGGCGCACATCGACGGTTTCGCCCCACGGCGTGACGAGCGGGGCCTCTTTGGGCCGTACGAATTGTTCCTGCGCCCGGCTTTGCAGGCAACCCGCCGCCAATACGGCGACAAGGCCGGCCAGTGTTTTTTTTCCGTAAGTTTTCATGAGGTATGTTTTAGGCAGGTGTCCATAAAGGCAAAAAATCCTGCAGGAAAAGGTCCGGCAGGAACAGGAGGGGACGTTCTGTACGGGGAACGCCCGTTTCGGATGAAAGGCGGAAGTTCCCTTCGTCCGTTATTTGTTCAACAGCCGTTTGACGATTTCCGAAATGGCTTTGCCGTCGGATTTCCCGGCCAGTTGTTTGGTAGCCGCTCCCATGACTTTTCCCATATCGGCGGGGGAAGAGGCTCCCGTTGCGGCGACGATTTGGGCCACGGCCGTTTCCAACTCTTCCGGGGTCAGCTGTTTCGGCAGAAAACATTCCATGCAGGCGGCTTCCGCCAATTCGTTGTCCGCCAGTTCCTGACGTCCGGCCTTGGCGTATTCCGCCGCCGATTCTTTCCGCTGCTTGATCTGTTTCTGAATGATTTTCAGCACGGCTTCGTCGCTGATTTCGCTCGACCCGTCGGCGGTTTTTTCCAACAATATGGCTGCTTTGATGGCCCTCAGAGCCGTCAACCGAACGGTCTCTTTCGCCAGCATGGCGGCTTTTATGTCGCTGTTGATTTGCGTTTCTAAACTCATGATCGCATTCTTTTTGGTTTAATCGTGAACAAAGTTACGAAAAAATGGGTTTGGTCCGACCGGTTTTTGCATTTTATTGAAATCCGGAAATTCGTCCGGGGAGAAAAAGCGTTTCGGGGCGGGCGGCATGGCTTCGCCGGTGGGCCGTTTTTCGGAAAGCCGTAAAAAAAGCCCGGCATTCCACTGGACTTTTTTATTCAGAAATTCCGCCCGACTTTTGGGGTGTGTCGGTAGGGGCGGCCGTTCCGTTACCGGGAAATCTTTCGGGCCCAGCTTTTTATGGAGTCCGTGCCGTCGTTGCACAGCCTGCCGGGTTTCCATTTGATTCCCTTTCCGTACAGTTTCCGGAGCTGTTCTTCGCCGTTGGTTATCGAGCTGCCGCCCGACGTGGCGAAAGGAACGACGGTTTTGTCCTTGAAGTCGTAGCTTTCCAGAAACGTGTTGATGATGCGCGGGCAGGTGTTCCACCAAATCGGGAAGCCGATGAAAATGAGGTCGTATTTTTCTACCTTCGCTTTTCGGTCGGCTAAGGAAGGACGGCACGCATCGTCGTTCATCTCCTTGCTGCTGCGGCTCTGCTCGTTCTTCCAGTCGAGATCGGCGGCGGTATAGGCTTTTTCCGGCGCGATGCGGTACAGATCGCCTCCGGTTGCCGCGGCGATCGTTTGGGCGGCCGTTTCGGTTGTGCCTGTGCAGGAAAAGTAGGCGACCAGGATTTTTTTGTCTTGCGCGTTCAACGACAGGAACGAGAAAATGCCTGTCAGAATCAGAATGAAGTGTTTCATGATGTTGTTGAATTTATGAGTTGTATTGTGTTCGGCGGTTGGGTCCGGTTGGAGCGGGAAACGAATTGTGCGTTTTTTAACAGCTTCCCGGCGTGCCGTTTCTTGAACGCCGTGAAGAAATGGGACCGGTTCTTGAAACCGATCGGCAGGTAAATGTCCGCGGGGCGTTTCTTCTCTTCGCGGATTCATGGTTTGACTTTGTCGAGTCGGCGCGCGAGAATCCATTTTTGAGGAGGCATTGGTCCGCCCTTTTCCGGTCGTTGTTCGCAGGAATCGTTCTTATTGCAAAGGTAAGCGTTTCGGAATTGTAAGTTGTTGCCGAGAAGCTCAAAAATAGTTGTTGTGCGGTTCAAATATGTGGCGAAGGATTCTCTTTGTTTAAGATGGGCGGCCTTCCGGGAAGAGGGCCGTAATGCGCGACGTTCTTTTCCGATGTCGAGCGGGAGTGACTGCGGAGTGTAAACTGAAAACGATGAATTTCGGACGAAAGAAAAATATTTCGGCTGTCGGCTTGTTATTGTGATCGATATTTTTTTATCTTTGTTACGTTTTATTACGAGTTCGCTCTGCGGTTTTACGAGCGGAATCCGAAATTCATCGATTAGAGCGGGTAACTATGGAAAAATTGGCGTTGCGTTTCGATGGGACTGTCGTTACTGTCTTGAAATTCGGTTCCCGACGTGTCCGGGGAATATGGAGGAAAGACGGCGCGATCCGTTTGAAGGGGGGCAGGGCGTGTATTTAATTCATAAAATCGTATTGTCATGATGAAGACCAAAACTGCTGACCCTTTTTCAAGAGCGATAAGCCTTGCGGCGATAGCCGTCTGTTTGTCGTCCGGTACGGCCTGCACCTCTCAGGGGTTGGAGCCGAGCATCGAAACCCTTTATCCCGCCAAAGACTGGGTCATTTCCGATTATGTGGTTACCGATACGCGGTTCGGCGCGAAAGCCGAGCCGGGTTTCGACAACCGGGCGGCTTTTCAGGCGGCCATCGATTCCGCGTATAACGCCGGCGGGGGAGTGGTATATGTCCCGGCGGGGAACTACGAGTTCCGCAGCACGCAGACCGGCCGCAAGCGGGTCAGGGTACGTCAGGGAAGCGACGAGACCAACCGCGAATTCGACTATGAGTATGTGCTTCGGCTTCCGGCCGGCGTGCAGCTGCGCGGGGATTGGGCCGATCCGGAACAGCACGGGGGAAAAGTCCTGGGAACCGTTCTCGAAGTGCGTGTCGGCGAGAATGCCCCCAACCATGACGGGACCGTCGAAAGCTGGTGGAACGACCCGCAGGCCGGCAACGCCCTGCACACCACCTATACCAGTATTGCCGACCGGTTTATCGAAATGCAGGAAGGCACGGGGGTAAGAAACCTCTCCGTCTGGTATCCCGAGCAGGACATCGACGACGTGAAGCCCTACCCGTGGACCTTGTTCCAGACGGGCGGGGATTGCGCTACGGTGGAAAACGTGACCCTCGTCAATTCGTACAACGGTTTTTATTCCGCTCCGAGCGAGCTGCATTATGTCTTGAACAGTTACATAACTGCCCTCAAGACCGGCATCGAAGTCCATGTCTGCACCGATATCGGCCGCATCGAGGGGGTAAAGATAAGCCCGGCCTATTGGGCCGGTTCCGGATTGCCCGGCGCCCCCTCGCTCCGGAAGGCGGCCGATTATGTCCGGGCCAACGGTACGGGGTACAAGATGCACCGTTCGGATTGGGAATACATTTCCGATTTGCACGTGTCCGGTTACCGGACCGGTATCTGGGTCGGCCGCGAACCGGGATATTCCGACACTCCGAACGCGCAGTTCTATGAAATTCATGTGGACGGCTGCGGAACCGGCCTTTACGTGGAAGGCGTCAATCCTTACGGCCTGTTGATTTCCAACTCCTCTTTCGGGGCCGACGATGCGGGCCGTGCGGTTTATTTCGACAAGGATTTCAAAACTTCCGTGCAGTTCAACGGCGTGGATTTCCGCGGGTCTGTCGTCAGCGACGGCAGCGACGGGGTGGTCTCTTTCGAAAGTTGCACGTTCGACGATTACCGCGATTACGCCCTTCGCATCAATAACGGCAATGCCGTGCTTACCCGATGCGATTTCAAACGGCCTTCGGACCATATATTTCTGGGACGCAATACGAACCGGTTGAAATCGGTAAATTCCGGATACGCCCGCGATTTGCAGGTCAGGAACGAAAGCTGCGCGGCCGTGCTGGAAGTCTGTAACGGGGATGAGTACGAGTTCGACCCGATTCCCCGGAATATCCGGACCGATATCGACGTGCATCCCCGGCCGGCTTCGAACAAGGTGCTGAAAGCCGATTTGCCACGGGCTACGGGCTTCAATAACGACGTGCCTGCGGAAGATGTTTCGGACCGGTTGCAGGAGGCCCTCGACCAGGTCAAGGCGGCCGGCGGCGGCACGCTCTACCTTCCGGCCGGCAGATACCTCGTGGAAAAACCCGTTAAGGTGCCTTCCGGCGTCGAGTTACGCGGGTCCTGGGACGTGCAGCACCATACGCAGGGCGGCGGTACCGCGCTCTTTACCCGTTACGACGGCGGGGCCGAAGGCGAAAACGGACCTTCGCTCATCCAGTTGGAAGCGGGGGCGGGGCTCAACGGCTTCACAATCGCCCAACTCAATATCGTTTCCGACGGTTGCACTCCCGAATCGCCCCGGGTTACTCCGTTCCTCATTCAGGGACAGGGCCCGGACGTGTATGTGGTCAATGTTACCGTCTCCATCGGCGACAAGGGAATCGACCTCGCATCGTACAATACCAGCGGGCATTACGTGAACTATTTCGCCGGCGTGCTGCTGCGGGCCGGTATCTGGGTCGGCGGCGGGGCCGAAGGCGGTTTTATTCGCAACATGCAGTTCAATCCCCATTACGGTTCCCGGCTTCCGAGAGGCGGGCAGGGCTATCCGAACGCCTTTATGACGAAATTCGTGCAGTCCCATTGCAGCGCCCTGAAATTCGCCGACGTGAAGAACCAGACCATTTTCAATAATTTCGTTTACGGCTCCATATACGGCATTCATTTCCTGAAAGATGCCGTTACGGGGAAAAATCCGGGGGAAATGACCGTCATCGGCCATGGCTCCGACGGCTGCACCTTCTCCCTGTTCGTGGAAGATGCCGATGCGGAGACCCGGCTCGTCGCCATCAATTCCGAACTGGTCAATACGAATATCGCGCATCAGCCCGTGCGTTCCTATGTGCTGCTGGGCGAAGAGGCCGGAACGGACCGGGTGCATCCCAACGCGCGACTCGTGCTTTATAACAGCGCTTTCTGGGGCAGTCCCGTCGTCGGAGCCATCGTCAACAACGGCACGTTGCGTTTGCAACAGGCTAACTTCTCGCGTTGCGGCGCTCCGGGCATCGACGTTCGCGGCGGGAAAGCACATGTCTATTCGTCGTATTTCGCGCAGCGCATGGGACGAAGGGACCCTGAAAGGGAAACGTATGCGCGCCTGCACGAAGGCGGCGAACAGATAGAGCTGACCAACAACTGCTACGTGTCGGAACTATCCCCCGTCAGCGACGTGCCGGGAGGCATACGGGGAACGGATGTCGCCGGGACGGAGAAAACCGGAAACCGGAAATTCTGAACAGGGAAATTGTCCGAAAAGTCTTCATCTGCAGCGTTACTGCGATTCGGTCACGTACGTCAGTACGTTCCGTCATCTTTGGAAATCAAAATCTTGCACCTGAAGTCTTTTTGAACGACTTGCCGGTAAGGTATGAAAGGGAGGCTATTTGGACATCCTTGTCTTTTGTATGGTAAAATGTTCCGGGCAGCCCGGTTCCGCGACCGGAATTCAGGGGCAGGTCCGAATACAGGTAAAGATGATGAAGTTTTTGTTCGTGCGGCTGTTTCGGCTGTCGTTTTTGTGTTTTCTGCTTTTTCATCCGCTGGGCGTCTGGGGCAGCTCTTTCGGGGAATACCGGCATGGCTGGCCTGCTTTGAAGCCGCCTCGGGGCGTTATCGTCTGTCCTTCGCCGTCGGCGCGGGAGGAAGCCATGCTGCTCGAATCCTTGTCGGGACTGGCGGCACAGGCGGTCAATGAAGGGCGTTTCGACCGGATGGTGTGGATCGACACCGACAAGCCTTCCTACCGGAGAATCTTTGAAAAAAGTTTGGAAGCGATGGCGATCGAATCCCGGGAAAGGATGGACGTCTGGACGTTGCTGGCCCGTTTGAAAGAGGAAGGCATCGTAAAAGGGTATGTACTGTACAGCGGGGAGAAAAGCCGGGGGAAACGCATCGCCGATTATTCGGCGAATGTCGCCACGGTCTATGCTTCGCTGCTGTCGGGCGTGCTGGTCGATACTTCGCTGGAGGCCGAAGCCCGGCGTTTCGGGCTGGAGAAACTGAAGGACGCCCGGGAGGAATCTCCTGCGGAATGTTTCCGTAAAAACAAAGCGAACCTGAACAACGTTTCGGCATTGAGTATCCATCCGGCGGTTTCCAATATGCGCGATTATGCCATCGCCCACCGGCTGATGCTGTATGCCGACGAAAAGGAACTGGCGAACGAGGTACTCGAATGGGTGCGTCCCCTTTCTCCCGTTCTGGGGTGGAGTGTGGGCGACGAGTACGAGGCGACGAGCCTCATTTCGGAATGGGGCCACTACAATACGGCCTCCGACTGGTGTGTCAATTTGCCCCTCATTACGGCGGCGGCTCCCTTCGTTCCGTTGGAGAAGGCCCGGGAAATCCCGCTGGCGGAGATCGATTTCGCCGATTCGAGCTATCTCCACGCTTTTGTCATGAGCGACGGCGACAACATGCAGTGGATGATGGGTTCTTTTATCGACAATCCGGCGTATCTCGGCAACAGACGGGCGCAAAAGACCGCTATCAGCTGGACCTCCTGTCCGGTAAACCTCTCCGTGGTCTCTCCGGTCTCCTGGAACGAACTGGTCCGCAGGCAGGGAGATAGGAATTCATATATCGAATACGGCGGAGGATACCAGTACCCCGATCTGTTCGCTGTCCGGCGGCCCAACCGCGAAGCGTTGCTGCGGGAGTTCGCCCGGCGGGTCGGCGAGCGGATGAAGGAACTGGACGTGAAAATCTTCGGCGCCATCTTCCGGAACCTGGAAAGCGAGGAGGCGCAGGAGGCGTTACGGATTTATGCGGAAGAGATGGACGGCCTGACGGGAATGATCGCCGTCCAGTATTTCCCGTATGAACTGGGGCGCAGAATCTATTGGTATAAAAACGGCCGGGGAACGGATATTCCGTTGATTACCGCGAATTTCGCACTGTGGAACGAGGTGCGGTCGGACCGGCCGTTTTGCGGTGTGCCGGAATACGTCGCTTCGCTGGTCAATCGGGACGCTCGAACGGTTTCTTTCGAGGAAGGGTATTCCTGTACCGTAGTGCATGCCTGGTCCGATTTCGGGCAGACGAGCGAAGCGACGCCCGCTCCTGCCGTCGGACTCAATCCGGTTCTGGCGACGGAGTCTTTGTTGCAGGACGGCATTCGTACGGTTTCTTTGAACGAACTGTTGTGGCGGGTCAGGATGCGGTACCGGCCGGAACAGACCGAAGCCCTGTTGCGGTCGGAACGGCAAACCCTGCCGTAGAGGAGGGGCGAATCGTGCAAAACCCCGGAAGCCGCAAGACTTCCGGGGTTTTGTCGTATTCAGACGGTTCCGTTCCTTTCGGAAAGATCGGTTACAAAGTCTTTACCTTCAGGTTTCTCCACAATACCTTGATTCCGCCGCCGTCGTGGATTTGCAAGGCAATGCGGCCTTGTCCCGCACCGATTTTCTCGTCGTTGATATTGACCATCTCCTGTCCGTTCAGCCAGGTCTGTACGTTATCGCCCTGTACCTTGATGCGCATGGTGTTCCATTCCCCTTCTTTCAGGATGTTTTCCTTGTCGTCCGGAATCTGAATCAGCCAGCCGCGACCGTAAGATTCGTAAATGCCGCCGGTGTCGTGCCCTTTGGGGGCTACCTCTACCTGCCATCCGTTTACTTTTACGCCCTCTTCAATGAAGGACCGGATGAATACGCCGGAGTTCCCGTCCGCTTCCTGTTTGAATTCCACTGTCAGGTCGAAATCGTCGTAGTAGTCGCGCGTGGCCAGATACCCGTATTGTTTGTCGGGGCCGCTTTCACAGATCAACAGACCGTCCTTCACGTACCATTTTTCCGTGCCGTAGGCTTCCCAGCCGGTCAGGTCTGTGCCGTTGAAAAGTTCGACTTCTTTGGTCTTCCGGGGAAGTTCCTTGATTTTTATGTTGCGGAAAGAAGCGGGATAACCGTGGTCCTGAAGGCATATTACCCCTTTCTTGGCCAGTCCGTATTCCGGTGCGTTCGCCCATTTCCCGCTGTTCTTTTTAGCATGCCAGTCGTCGGTCCAGGCTTCGAATTCCAGAATTTTTTCGCCGTTCAGCCAATGTTCTACATGCCCGTTGTCGAATACGATTTTCGAGTTGTTCCATTCTCCCTGCGGATTGACTTTCATTTTGGATTTGTCCGGCAGGTGCATGGCGTAATCCACGCCTAATTTCTGCCACTCTTCCAGTGGTTCGGGGAAGTTCGGCTCGTCGATCAGCTGGTATTCCGGTCCCGTTACGTAGGGTACGGCGTATTGCGGGCGTTCCACGACGTGATAGAGCATGCCGCTGTTGCCGCCTTTCGACAGTTTCCAGTCCCACGACAGTTCGAAGTTTTCGTACTGCTTGTCGGTAACGATGTAACCGCTGGCGTCGCTGCCGTCGCCTTTGGCCTGGATGCATCCGTCCACGACGTGCCACGGTTCGGTCAGTTCCGTGCCGTTGTAGTCTCTCCATCCGTTCAGCGTTTTCCCGTCGAAAAGAAGCTGCCAGCCATCTGCCGCTTCTTCCGGGGTCAGGGTGTTCGGTTCGACGCCGGAGCATGAAGAAAACAGTAGCAGCGATGCAGCGCAAGTTGCTGCTAAACTTGCAAGAGGTGTTTTTTTCATTGTTGATTTCATATTTATTTAAATGATTGGTTAGGGATAAATACAAAGATACGGTATGATTCTGAGCTTTACAACAGCTTTTGTCAGAAGCGGTAAATGTGGGGTAATATGAATCGGACTTCTTTTCAGAATTTTCAGGCGTCGGAACTTGCTTCGCAAAGTTGTGCTATAACAACAGATTCGCTACATTAGCTTGCCGTATTTTTACGCTCGTCGGGACGGGTGGTCCCGCCCCTTGGCGCTGGCCGTTCCCCGACCGATGAGCTTAAAAGTGTTAACAGTCAGTGATATATTTGTAATTCTCCACAGCTTATTGAACAACAGCTT
>CASDZK010000066.1 GCA_949286165.1 uncultured Alistipes sp. | reverse complement strand
TATAGCGCACCTAAAAGCGATGTAGCTGCGAGAGAAATTATGTACAAGGCTTTTTCAAAAGTGTTTCGGCGCTTAGATTTAATTGAAATTATAGATATAGCTGACAAAAAAAGTCTTTCTAAAAATTGGGAAGACTTTGCAGAAAAGACAAATTATCATTTCGATATAAAAGAAAATTTACTTGATACATACATAGGTAAATATCCACGGAGAAGCATTGACGCTTATGTTAAATCTCAATTAGAAGGAAATTGGAATTGCATCCCATGTGGAATACATATAAGAGAGTTTTTATTACTGAATATCAGTAATATAAGAAAATAAAGGTACAAAAATCCGGCAAGGGAGAAACAAGGTATAAAAGCTGTTTTTTGAGGAAGTGAGAGGATAGGAAGAAGATGCGTGTGAAGATGAATATTTAACAAAAACTTAACAATCAGCAGGCATTTTTATCTTTTGCCGCAGGTCTGTCGGAACGGGGGCAAAACAGCAAAAGACTTAGTCGGGGAACTGGTTTGGATCGGGTGCCCGCCCCTCGAAGAGAAATACGTTCCGCAAATCGCCGCCCGACGCCTGCAAAACCTGACGCCGGAAGAGGGAAAGCGGTTCCTCGGTCTTTCGGAAATTCTGAAAGAAAATCCCGACGACCGGCTGTTGGCCGAACTGGGACGGTTGGCGGAAAAAAGCGACGGATACCGGCCGGACCCTTCCGTAAAAACGATACGCCCGGACGCGGCGGCATACGCCGCGATATGGGAACAGGCCGCCGACTGGCGGAAACGGGGCGTATGGAAAAAAGCCCTGACGAGACTCCGGTGTCCGGTATGGGTCATTCACGGAGAACAGGACCCCCATCCGGCGGAAGGGGTAACGGAGCCGCTGCGGGCCTCGGGAGCCGTTTACCGGACCACCCTGCTGCCCCGTTGCGGGCACGCTCCGTTTTCAGAAACAGAAGCGCGGGAAACCTTTTTCAGACTGTTGCAAGCCGCCATCCGGTAAGTGCCCCTACCCTTTCTGGCTGTTTTTATACGTCATGGGAGAAACGCCCATGTAACGGGCGAAGACTTTGGAGAAATAATAAGGGTCGTCGAACCCCAACCGGTAAGCGATCTCCTTGATTTTCAAATCGGAAAAATCGAGCAACTGGCAAGCCCGCTGCACTTTCAGATGATTGAAATAATCGATGGGGGTAAGGTTGGTTTTCTGGGTAAACAAAACGCCGAAATGAGACGTGGAATAATTCACGGCCCCCGCCATCTCCTCCAGCGTGAGCTTGCGGTGCAGGTTGGCTTTCATGAAATTGACGGCCGCCTGTACGGGATCGTTCGTGCGCGCCTGCCGGATGGCCCGGAACTGGGGAATATAGCGGAAAGAACCCAACAAATGCCAAAGGCAAAGGGTGGCGTAATGCAGGTTTTCGATGCCGTACCCCATCTCCAGATTCCGGTAAATCTCCTCGAACAGCTGGATGCGGTCGTTATGGCGGGCCGTAGGGGCGTCGTCGATTGTGCCGGTAACATTGAACAAAGGAGCGAACAGGGAAGCGGCCGTACCGGTAAAATGGAACCAGTAGATGCTCCACGGATCGGAGGAAGAGGCCGCATAGGTGTGCGGCGTACCGCTTTCGATCACGAAAAACTGGTTGCGCCCGACCTTGTTCCGGAGACCGTCGCCCAAAGAGTACCACCCTTCCCCCTCGCGGCAATAGATCAGAATATGCTGCGACGACCCCTGCGGCCGCGTGCGGTAATGGCCTTCGGCCTGCGGATAGTACCCGATGTCGGTCACATACAGCGGCGAAGTCAGGGCGTCTTCCCCCAATGTGCGGCAAATGTCCTGCGGCAGGATAATGGCCCGCTGGTTTCTGAATCCCTCCGGTTTCCGTTCCATGGCGCGTTTTTTATAAGGTTCGACGGTTATGCAGGGCATGCACCAGCGTAATTTCGTCGGCGTAGTCGATTTCATCGCCGAACCCGATGCCTCGGGCGATGGCGGAAATCGTGACAGGCAACCCTTCCAGTTTCCGGGAGATGTAATAGGAGGTCGTTTCCCCCTCGATGGAGGTGTTGAGGGCCAGAATGACCTCTTTTATCCCGTCCCGGGCGATACGCTCGACCAGCAGGTCTATCTTCAGGTCGGAAGGAGCAATGCCCTGCATGGGCGAAATAATGCCTCCCAAAACATGATAAAGCCCGCGGTACTGTCCCGTATTTTCGATGGAAAGCACATCCTTGACCTGTTCCACCACGCAGACGGTGCTGCCGTCGCGGGTCGGGTCGGAACAGATCGGGCAGACGGGTTCGTCGGAGAGGTTGTTGCACCGTTCGCAATAGCGGATCCGGGTCCGGAAATCCTGTATGGCGGTCGTGAACGCCGTTACCTGTTCGGGCTGCTGGCGCAACAGATGCAGGGCCAGCCGCAACGCGGTACGGTCGCCGACCCCCGGCAGCTTGGCCAACTCATCGACCGCCCGTTCCAACAGTTTCGACATGGGTCACTCGCTGATTTGGGCGATGGCGCCGGTTTCTATCCACCCCTTGTTGCCGCTGGCGATCACGATCTCGCTCCACGGTCCTATGGAGGAAAGGACCTCGACCTTGGCCCCTTCGTTCAGAATGAAAACGTCTTTGCCTCCGGTATCGGGCGAGCTTTTGACCGCTGCGGCGCTGCTGAGCACGATAGCCTCTCCGGAACCGGTCTTGCTGCGTTTCTGCGCCACGCTGTTGGCCAAGGTATAAACGAACAGCGCCAACGCGACGACCCCTAAAGTAAATCCGACTTTGCGACGCACCACGGAAGCCGAAAGCAAATAAAGCACCGTCATGGAGAGGGCCAAACCGAACAGGACCAGACTGAAAACGGCCCATGTATTGGAGTCGAACGTCTGGCGCAGATTCTTGAACCACCTGACCAGAATGAAATCGGGAATGGCATCGATGCGATTGACCGTCCGCGCGTTGGCCACCTCCAGATTATGCCGGATATCCTCGTCGCCGGGCGCCAGCTTCAACGCCTTGTTGTAGTTGAGGATGGCGCGCCCCAGCGAATCCATCTTATAATAGGCGTTGCCCAAATTGTAATACAGTTTGGCACTTTCGTATCCCGCTTTTTCCAAAGCGCGATAGCCTTCGACGGCCCGGGCGTATTCTCCGGCCGTATAATAATCGTTGGCCCGGTTCCACTGACCGAGCAGAGAGGTATCCGCCACGGCGGCCGAACCCCGGAAAGAAACGGCCAGAAAAGCGATGGCCAGAAGATATGCGATTTGTTTCATGGTCGATAAGCGTTTATAATTTCGCCTCGAACCTGCCGATGAGGTCGAGCGACGATTGATAGATATTGTTCATCTGCACGCCTTTGCCCGGAGCGTACTGAGCGAATTCGCAATCCGAAACGATTTGCAGCAGCTCCTCGACGTCGCCTTCGGCCGCTCCTTTGCGCAACAGCTGTTCCCGGATATTGTCCTTGGACAGGTCGGCAACGGGAATATTCAGCTTATCGCCCACATAGCCCAGCAAAGCCCGGAGCATCTCTTCGTAAAAAGCCCCTTCCTTGGCCGCCGTCATATACCGATAGGCCGCCTTGAGACGTTGCCGGGCCTTCCGGTTCGCCTTGCGGTTGCGGAGCTTGACGGTATCGCGCAGCTCCCTGATGCGTTTCTGCATATAGAACAGCAAGGCGGCGAACAGGGCGCATAACCCTACCAAAGTCAGCACGTACCCCCACGAACCGACGAAGAAGCGGTTGCGAGGTTTCAGGTTGGGTTCTCCCACCCGGATAAACCGGATATCGTCGTTCAGAATTTTCAACTCCTCTTTGGTCACGCCGGCCACCACGGGAGCCTCTCCCGCAGCGCGGCCCGAAACGTCGCGCAGCACTTCCAGACGGAAAGCGTCGGTGGTCAGCGTCTTGTACCGCCCCTCTTTCGGATCGAAATAGGCGAACGGGATACCGGGAATATCGTACACCCCTTCGGCCCGGGCGATAAACGGATACTCGAACGACTTATACCCCTGCATGCCGTCGGCCGTAACGGTAAATTTCTCGTCGTTCTTGGTCGTATAAAGCTCGAAGCTGTCGGGAAGGCCGGGATTGGGCGCATCGATAAGCGGCAGGTTCCCCCGGCCGGAAATCTGGACGGTAATGGAGGTGGAAGAGTTGGCGTTGATCTGGCTGTCCCGGAGCGAACCGCTGAAAGCGAATTCGCCTACCGCTCCGTTGAAAGCGGCGGGAGCGCCCGCCGGCAACTCCCTGACGTTGATTTTCAACGGAACCGTTTGCAGTTTGCGCCGGACATTCCGCAACTGGGGCCCGCCGAACATATTGTCGAACAGCATGTTGCCCGTGAGCGTTTGGCGCAACTGCACCTGCGCCACCACGGTCATGTCCATCTGTTCGATCTCCAACACGCCCGACTTCTGGGGGAACAGCAGAAACTGCCGGATGATGCCCGTTTCATAGACTTTGCCGTTGAACGTTTCCCGTTCCCACTGGACCGGCTGGTCGGAACGGATCTCCTGCTTCCAAAAACCGTTGAAAGCCGGCTCCTTCACGTTTTCCACGCCGGCGATACCGGCACGGGTGTACATCTTGATCTGCACCAACAGGGCCTCCCCCTTGTAAACGGAAGTTTTGTTGGCGATCATCCGCAGCAAAATATCGTCTTTGGCCAGCGTGGAAGCGTCCTCCCGCTCCCCTTCGGCACCGGCTTCCCCCCGGTTGCCTCCGGAAGAGCGTTCCCGCACGACTTCGACAGGAACGGCCTTGGTTATGTACGTCTTGCCATCGACGACAGCGCTGGCTGCCCCGATGGTCTGGTTGCCCTCGCCGGAAGCGCGCAACACGTAGGTATAACTGAACGACTCCTGACGCACGGTCTGTCCGCCGGAAATGACGATATTCTGCCCCTGAGCCATCGTAGGTCCGGCCACGATGTCGAACCCGGCAAAATCGGGTGCCTTGAAATCGGAAGGCTGCTTGTTCAGCGTAAACTCGACGCGGAACACCTCGCCGACCACCACCACGCGCGGCACATCGGCCGTAAAGGTTACCTCTTGCCCGAAAGCGGAACAAGCCCAGGAAAGAAAAACAACAAATAATGAAACTATTCTGGTCATCATAGGATTAAACAATTTATTGCGTACCGGTCCGTTCCGGCGGTCGTTTTGCTTTTTCCCGACAAAGATACTAAAATACAGCATCATACGGACGGATTATTTATGTTGAACCGTTTGTTCCCGATGGAAAAGCGTCATGCGGGCGATCCACCGGTTCTTGCGTTCCAGTAGCAGAAACTCGACGAGCAACAGAAGCAACGCCAACGCCAGCACGTACTGGAACTGCTCGTCGTACTCGTCGAAAACCATGGAACTGAACTCCTTTTCCTCCATGCCCCGGATTTGCTTGATGATCTGTTCCAACCCCAACGACTGGTTGGTGGCGCGAACATAGGAACCGCCCGTATTGACGGCGATTTGCTTGAGCGTCGTCTCGTCGAGCTTGGAAACCACGATATTTCCGTTTTCGTCCTTCATCATTTCGCCGCCGATATTGATGGGAGCGCCTTCGGGCGTGCCGATGCCGATGGCATGGATAACGGTTCCCTCCTGCCCGATGCGGTCGGCGACGGCCACGGCGTCGTCTTCATGATTTTCCCCGTCGGAAATCAGAATAATGGCGCGGCTCTTATCGCTCTGCGACGAAAAAGAACGCTGGGCCGTAGCCAACGCCTTTCCTATGGCGGTTCCCTGCCGGGCGATCATATCGGGAGAAATTTGCGACACGAAATTTTTGGCCGAAACGAAATCGGCGGTCACGGGCAACTGCACGAAAGCGTCGCCGGCAAAGACCACCAGACCGATGCGGTCCTGGGACAATTTATCGATCAAGCGGTTGATGGCGTATTTCGTGCGTTCGAGCCGGGAAGGAGCGAAATCCTCGGTCAGCATGCTGTTGGAAACGTCCACGACCAAAATGATTTCAGCCCCCTTTTTCTTCGTCTCTTTCAATTTGGCGCCGAACTGGGGACGGGCGGCCGCCAAAGCCAGAAAAGCGACGGCCAGCGCGGTCAGCAGATACTTGGCCCGGATCTTGGGCCACGAAGCCTCGGGCGTGAGCAAGCGGAACAGGTCCGCATCGCCGAAACGGGCGATCTGCCGGGCACGCCGGCGGACGACATACATGTAGAGCAGCCCCAACAACGGCAGGGCCAGCAACAGATAAAGGTATTCCGGATGAGCAAATCGAAACATCGGATTAAGGTATTTGGCGTAAATAAACATGTCGGACGATCACTTCCAGCAGCAAAGCCCCGAAAGCCAGCAGGACGAAAAGCAGGTAACGCTCCTGATAAACCAGAAAATCCTTGACTTCGATCTTGGTTTTCTCCAGCGAGTTGATCTGGTCGTAAATGTCGCTCAACGACTGGTTGTCGGTAGCCCGGTAATATTTGCCGCCGGTCTCTTCGGCAATCTGCCGGAGCACTTCCTCATCGATCTCCACGGGAGCCTGCGCGAAAGTATGGTTTCCCCACGCGTCCTGCACGGGCATGAGAGCCGTTCCTTGCGTTCCCACGCCGATCGTATATACTTTGATCCCGAAATTCCTGGCGATTTCCGCGGCCGTCAGCGGAGCGATCTGCCCGCTGTTGTTCACGCCGTCGGTCAGCAAAATGGCCACCTTGCTTTTGGCATCGCTGTTTTTCAAGCGGCTGACCGCCGTAGCCAGTCCGTTGCCGATAGCCGTGCCGTCTTCGAGAACACCGCTTTCCACCTGGTTCAACAGATTAATCAAGGTGGCGTGATCCGTTGTCAAAGGACTTTGCGTATAACTTTCGGCGGCGAAAACGACCAGTCCGATCCGGTCGCTGCGACGGTCGAGAATAAATTTGGTGGCGACATCCTTGGCAGCGGAAATGCGGTTGGGTTTGAAGTCGCGGGCGAGCATACTGCCGGAAACGTCGAGCGCGAGCACGATATCCACCCCTTGCGTGGAAACGTCCTGATTGTCCTGCGCCCCCTGCGGACGGGCCAGCGCGACGATGATAAGGGCCACCGCGACGGCACGCAAGAGAAAAGGCAAATGCCGCAGATAGTAACGGGCCGTATGCGGCAACCGGTGCAGACCGTCGAGCGAAGACATCTGCAATGCCGCACGCCCCTTTCTGAACTTATAGACGTAAAATGCGGCCATCGGTACCAGCAAAAAAAGCAGGTACAACCAACCGGGATTCTCAAATCGGACTATATCCATCGTATTCTCTTTTTTTATGCATTGAATCTTTTTCAACCGTTTCCCGCCTCAGCCACCGAAACGGTTGCATCGCGCCGGCTTGCCGAAACCGTCGCAACCGGGAAGAAAGGCGGGCTACCAGTTTTTACCCGACTGTACGGCGCCTCCCTTCGCCTTCTGCGCATCCACTTTTTTCCGCGTATTGTCTTCGTTGTTCTGGATAGCCTGCAACAACTTTTCCGCTTCGTCACGGGTCATCTCGTTCGGTCGGGGATTGCCGTTCCCGTCGTTATTCTCCCCGTTATCGTTCTGATCGTTGTTCCGGTCATTCTGGTCTTTATTCTGGTCGTTCTGGTCGTTATTCTGGTCGTTCTGGTCTTTGTTTTGGTCGTTCTGATCCTTGTTCTGGTCGTTCTGATCCTTGTTCTGGTCGTTCTGATCCTTGTTCTGGTCGTTCTGGTCTTTATTCTGGTCGTTGTTTTGATTGTTCTTATCGTTGTTTTGATTGTTCCGGTTGTTCTGATTCTGTTGGTTTTGCTGGTTATCCTGATTCCGATCTTTTTCCAACATCTTTTGCGCATAAGCCAGATTGAATTTGGCATCGATATCGGAAGGATTCACACGCAACGAATTTTTATAGGCTTCAGCCGCTTCCTCGAACTTGCGCTGCTTCATATACACGTTGCCCAAATTGTAATGAATATCGGCGCGATACTTCCCGTTCGTCGTATCGCGGACCAGCTCCTGCAACAGCTTTTCGGCATCGGCATACCGCTCCTGCTTATATTGGGCGTCGGCCAGATTGAACCGCGCTTCGAGCGATTCCGGAGCCAGCTCCAACGCCCGCAGGTAATCCACCTCGGCCTCCACGTAATCCCCCCCGGCATACGCCTTGTTGCCGCTGCGGATATGCGAGCGTTCCTTCTGGGCGGAAACGTTGCCCGCACCACCGAGCAACAACAAAATCACGATAATATATCCCTTCATAACGTTATTCCTCCCTCTTTTCGAACGGTTCGGACTCTTCCGCATCGGGCCGGGGCTGTTCCGTAGGCAACAGTTTCGTGTCTTCCACGAAATAATACGAGTCGGAATACAACCGTTCGTTTTCATCCGGATCGGGAACGAATTTGGCGAACTTGACCAGATCGGCCGTACTGAAAAGCCGGTCCATGCGGTCGTATTCGAGGGCGTCGAGCCCGACAGCCCGCAAAGCAGTCCGGATCTCGTCCGACGTCATCTCGCCCGCTCCGATACCGTAGCGGCCTTCCAGATAAGTACGGATAATATCGGTAAGCACCGTGTAATACTGTTTATGCCTGCCGTTCTGCCATAATTTCTGTTCGTGCATCTCTTCCAAAGCACGGATGGCGGTCACATGGGGCGGCTCTTCGGGCCGCGGGGCGAAGAAGGACTCCTTGCGTTTCATCTTCACGAACAGCCAAACGGCCAGCCCGATCAGCGCCAACGCCAGCAGCCCCCACAACAGATATCCCCGGATTTCACGGAACTGCAACGGCGTATGGATCGGCTTCTTGACATCCACGATCTGCTGCTTCAGCGTATCGATTTCGAAGGTGCGGACCACCAACGACAGGGACTCCGCCGAATAGATCGTATCCATGACGTTCTTGTCGAGGTACAGGACGGGGAAATGTCCCAGATTGTAACTCCCCGGCTCGAAACAGGTCATTTCGTAAGTAATGGCCACGGTATGTTTCCGGCCTTCCCGCGCCAGAGTGTCCACGGCGGAAACGGAAACGACCTCGAACGTATCCCGCGACGCGGGGCCGCCGGCCTCGCCGAAACTGGGAAAATCGACCACTTTCGCCAAATCTTTCGACACTTCGACGGTAAGCCGGAAACGGTCGCCGATCAAAATGGTATCGGGCACAATGCGCGCCGACACCGCAGGGCGGTCCGGGGCCGGACTCTGCGGAGACGCCGCGCCGGCGAACCACAGGCCGGCGAGCACGGCGAAAAACACGGGATAATATCTGTTTCGTTTCATTCTCATCATTTAGCCGGATAAAAGCCCGTCAGCGGTTTTTGAACAGACGGATCAATTGTTTCACATAATCGTCGTCGGTAGCGACAGCGATATTGTCGATGCGGTAACGCATCAACGTAGTTTCCACGGTCATCAGCATCTCTCTCCGGTGGAAAGCGTACCCTTCGCGGATACGGCGGGAAGAGGTGTCCACCCACGCCGTTTCGCCCGTTTCGGCATCCGACATCTGCACCGGCCCCATATCGGGCAGCTCGTCCTCTCTCCGGTCGTAGAGGCGTATGCCGACGACGTCGTGTTTGCCGGAAACGATTTTCAGAGCGTTCTCGAAACGGGCGGCATGCGTCTCCGCGTCCACATCCATAAAATCGGAGAGGACGAAAGCGACGGAACGTTTCCGGATAGCTCCGGTCAGGTAGGTAAACGGCACGGAAAGATCGGTGCGGCGGCTCACGGGCTCGAAATCGATCAGCTCGCGGATGATGCGCAAGATATGGCTGCGGCCTTTCTTGGGCGGCACGAACTTTTCGATGCGGTCGCTGAAAAAGATGCAGCCGATCTTATCGTTGTTCTGTTCCGCAGAGAAAGCCAGCACGGCGGCGATCTCCGTCGCCAGGTTGCGTTTGAGCATATCGACGGAGCCGAACAGACGCGACGCGCTGACATCGACCAACAGCATCAGGGTCAGCTCCCGCTCTTCCTCGTAAGTCTTGATATGCGCCGTCCCGGTACGGGCCGTGACGTTCCAGTCGATATCGCGAACGTCGTCGCCCACCCGGTATTCCCGTACCTCGCTGAACGACATGCCCCGCCCCTTGAAAGCACTGTGGTACTTCCCGGCAAAAATTTCGTTGGAAAGGCCGCGCGTCTTGATCTCGATCTTGCGCACCTTTTTCAATATGTCGGCGTCAGTCATTCCCTATAACATTAAAATTCAATCCGTTTCCGGGAAACCGTTTCCGTCCGCGCGGGACAAAAGGCCGGAAAAGGCCGGACGGTTCTCCGCCTCGCGCACGGCATCAAGGCACGTCCACGCGGTTGAGGATTTCGGTAATCAGGTCTTCCGAAGTGATGTTTTCGGCTTCCGCCTCGTAGGTCAGGCCGATCCGGTGGCGCAACACGTCGTGGGCCACGGCGCGGACGTCTTCGGGAATCACGTAGCCGCGGCGTTTGATGAAAGCGTACGCTTTGGAAGCCTTCGCCAGCGAAATGCTGGCCCGGGGCGAACCGCCGTAGGCAATGAGGCTCCGGATGTTGTCCAGCTGGTATTCTTCCGGCGTGCGGGTGGCGAAAATGATATCCACGATATACCGTTCGATCTTTTCGTCCATATATACGTCGCCCACCACTTCGCGCGCTTTCAGGATATCCTCCGGAGAAATGACCCTGGAAGCCTTCGGGAAGGTTCCCTGCATGTTCTGGCGGATGATGAGCTTTTCCTCTTCCCGTTTGGGATAAGTGATGCACGCCTTGAGCATGAAACGGTCCACCTGCGCTTCGGGCAGCGGATAGGTCCCCTCCTGCTCCAACGGGTTCTGGGTAGCCAGCACCAGGAAGGGCCGGGGCAGCGGATAGGTCGTATCGCCGATGGTTACCTGCCGTTCCTGCATGGCTTCGAGCAAGGCGCTCTGCACTTTGGCCGGCGAACGGTTGATTTCATCGGCCAGCACGAAATTGGCGAAAACCGGTCCTTTCTTAACCGTAAATTCCTCGCTTTTCTGGCTGTAGATCAACGTACCGATCAGGTCGGCCGGCAACAGGTCGGGAGTAAACTGAATACGGGAGAAACGGGCATCGACAGCCTGCGCCAGTGTGGTAATGGCCAGCGTCTTCGCCAGCCCCGGCACGCCTTCGAGCAGGATATGCCCCCCGGACAACAGCCCGATCAACAGGGAATCGACCAAATGGCGTTGCCCGACGATGACCTTTCCCATCTCCAGATTCAACAGATCCACGAAAGCGCTCTGCTGCCGGATACGCTCATTCAACTCTTGAATATCTACTTCATTCATAATCGTATTTATTTGTATTTTCTTTCGGCCTTACGGAAGTATGCAAAACCGCCCTCAAACAGTTTTTGTACCATTTTCAACGATACGACAAAAAAATTTATTGTTTCGGAGTTACGAATTATTTTCCGAAAATCCTGTTTTTTTGTACGAAGCGCACAAAAAAGACAGGCCGCATTCGTCGCAATGCGGCTTGCGGGCGGTACACACGTAACGTCCGTGCAGGATAAGCCAGTGGTGGGCGATGGCCAGCTTTTCCTCCGGGATGTGGCGCACCAGCTGTTGTTCGGCCTGCAAAGGCGTTTTGGCCCGGGTGGTCAGACCGAGACGCGCCGAAACGCGGAACACGTGGGTATCGACGGCCATGGCCGGCTTACGATAGACCACGGAAGCCACCACATTGGCGGTTTTGCGCCCCACCCCGGCCAGCGTGGTAAGTTCCTCCACGGTATCGGGCACCACGGAACCGTAATGCGAGACCAGCCGCTGCGCCATCTTATGCAGATTGGCGGCCTTGTTGTTGGGATAGGAAACGCTCTTTATATAGGTATAAATCTCTTCGGGAGAGCTTTCGGCCATCTTTTCGGGAACGGGATAACGCCGGAACAGTTCCGGTGTAACCGTATTGACCCGCTTGTCGGTACACTGGGCCGACAGGATGACCGCAACCAGCAACTGGTACGGATTGTCGTAACGCAACTCCGTTTCGGCTATCGGCACATTCTCCTCGAACCAGGCGATCAGCCGTTTGTATCTTTCCGATTTCAACATGACGCAACTATTAAAAATACCGGCGCACGGTTACTCCGCCAGCGCCGCCAGCTCGCTGAACTTCATTTTCCGGATTTCGCAGGAACCCAACGAGGTCAGTACGATGAAATAGACGCTGTCCGCCTCTTTTTTCTTATCGACCTGCAAAGCCTTCAACAGCACAGGGGTATCGACGGAACAAACGGTGGGCAGTTTCAGCCGTTCGAGCGCGCCTTCGAGCAACCGCACGTCGCTCTCGGCGAGCAGCCCCAACCGGCAGGAAATGCGGGCCGTATAAAGCAGGCCGAGCGCCACGGCTTCGCCGTGCAGGTAGTCGCGGGTGCTTTTCTCGATGGCGTGGGCGAAGGTATGCCCCAGGTTGAGTTTCTTCCGTTCGCCCGCCTCGCGTTCGTCCCGTTCCACCACATGCGCCTTGATGAGAATGGACTCGCGGACGATGGTGGAAAGCAGACGGTCGTCGTTGCGGAAATCGTCGAACGTGTAGGTTTCGAGCAGACGGAACAGCTTGGGGTTGCAAATCAATCCCGCCTTGAGGATTTCGGCCAACCCCGCTTGGAATTCCCGGTCGGGAAGCGTCCGGAGCGTCTGCAGGTCGCAAATCACGAAATCCGGCTGGTTGAAGGTTCCCGCCATATTCTTGTAGCCGTCCACATTGACGCCGTTTTTTCCTCCGACGCTGGCATCGACCTGCGCCAAGAGGGTCGTAGCCACGAACCCGAACTTCAACCCGCGCATGTAGGTAGAGGCCACGAACCCGGCGATATCGGTCACGATGCCGCCCCCGAACCCGACGATATAACACTGCCGGTCGGCCCCCATTTCCAACAGCTGCGAATAGATGGAAGCCACGGTATCGAGGGTCTTGATCGTTTCGCCCAATCCGATGACGATGTGTTCGTAAGCGTCGATCTCGGCGCGGTAATGTCCATAGACCTGCGTATCGGTTATGACGATGGCGCGCCGGCCTTCCACCCGACGGGGCAGATGATCCCGCACCCGCCCCAAAATAATTTCGGAAAACGTATCGCCCGAACGTTTGACCCGTATGATATCTTCCTCTTGCATGGCTTTATTCTTTAATTCAAATCACAGACAAAAATACAAAATTTTATGAAATGACGGCAATGCAAGTTACAAAAGTCGGAAAAAGCGAAAAGACAGCGGCCGGGACACTCCTGAAAAAAATTGGCATATCTGTTCGAAAACCATTATCTTTGACGCCTCAAAGAAACGAATAAAATGCAAAAGCTCAGAAACATCGCGATCATCGCGCACGTAGATCACGGGAAAACCACGCTGGTAGACAAGATGATCCTTCAGGGAAAACTGTTCCGGGACAACGAAAAATCGGGCGAACTGATCCTCGACAACAACGACATAGAACGGGAAAGAGGCATCACGATTCTGGCCAAGAACGTATCGGTACGTTACAAAGACTATAAAATCAATATCATAGACACTCCGGGACACTCCGATTTCGGCGGAGAGGTGGAACGGGTGCTGAACATGGCGGACGGCGTGTTGCTGTTGGTAGATGCCTTCGAAGGGACCATGCCCCAGACCCGTTTCGTACTTCAAAAGGCGTTGGCGTTGGGCAAGAAGCCCATCGTCGTCATCAACAAGGTGGACAAGCCGAACTGCCGGCCCGACGAAGTGCACGAAGAGGTGTTCGACCTGATGTTCGCCCTGGACGCCACGGAAGAACAGCTGGACTTTACCACCATTTACGGCAGCGCCAAACAAGGCTGGATGTCCCGCGACTGGAAGACGCGCACCGACAGCATCGTGCCGCTGTTGGACGCCATCATCGAAGACATTCCCGCCCCCGCCGTACAGGAAGGAACGCCGCAACTGCTGATTACCTCGCTGGAATATTCCTCTTACGTGGGCCGCGTGGCCATCGGCAAGCTGACGCGCGGAACGCTGAAAGCGAACATGCCCGTAACCCTCGCGAAACGCGACGGCCGGACCATGATAAAAACCCGCATCAAGGAGCTGATGCTGTTCGAAGGGCTGGGCAAGGAAAAAGTAGAAGAAGTGCCTTGCGGCGAACTGTGCGCCATGGTGGGCATCGAAGGGTTCGAAATCGGCGACACGATTACGGATTACGAAAATCCGGAACCGCTGAAACCCATCGACATCGACGAACCGACGATGAGCATGCTCTTTACCATCAACGACTCGCCGTTTTTCGGTCGCGACGGGAAATACGTCACTTCGCGCCACATCAAGGAACGGCTGGAACGGGAGTTGGAAAAGAACCTCGCCCTGCGCGTGCAGGACGGCGAAACGGCCGACAGTTTCGTGGTATTCGGCCGCGGCGTGCTACACCTGAGCGTCCTGATCGAGACCATGCGGCGGGAAGGATACGAATTGCAGGTGGGACAGCCCCGCGTCATCATCAAAGAGATCGACGGCGTGAAATGCGAACCGGTGGAAGAACTGACCATAGACCTGCCGGAAGAGTACGCGGGCAAAGCGATCGAAATGGTTACCAAACGGAAAGGAAGCCTGACGCAGATGGACACGAACGGCGACCGCAACCGGCTGGTGTTCGAAATCCCCTCGCGCGGCATCATCGGCCTGCGCAGCAACCTGCTGACGGCCACGGCCGGGGAAGCGGTCATGGCGCACCGGCTGAAAGGCTTCGAACCCTACAAGGGCGAAATAGAAATGCGGATCAACGGTTCGCTGATCGCCATGGAAACGGGAACGGCTTACGCTTACGCCATCAACAAACTGCAGGACCGCGGACGGTTCTTCGTCGCTCCCGGCGACGAGATCTATGCCGGACAGGTCGTAGGGGAACACACCCGCGCCGACGATCTGGTCATCAACCTGACCAAATCGAAAAAGCTGACCAATATGCGCGCCAGCGGATCGGACGACAAGGTAAACATCGCCCCCCCGGTCGTCTTCTCACTGGAAGAGGCGCTGGAATACATCCAAGAGGACGAATACGTGGAAGTGACCCCCAAGGCGATGCGGTTGCGCAAAATCATTCTGGACGAAACGGAACGGAAACGCAAGGCGAAATAAGCGCGTAACCCGTCGAAAAGAATTTTCACAAACGACAATGAACAAAATTGCCCAAAAAGGCTTCATCTGCTGCGTTACTGCTTTTCAAAGATTCAGTCACATACGTTAGTACGCTCCTCATTTTTGAAAAATAAAACCTTGCACCTGAAACCTTTTTGGACATTTACAGTATTAAACATTAATATACCTATTACGTACCTTTGAAAAGAAGAGTTGCAGTGAACTAATTTGGGGACTAGTCTTCAATGACTATCAGTTGAATCAGAGTGCAACTCTCTTTTTAGGAGAACAACTTGTCGGTAAAGTATGGAGTAGAAGCTATTTAGCCTCGTTAATTGGCGCCGTTACCAGCGCGAAAAGAACCTCTTTAAAATTTCATTCCATCAGTCTTTATACAAAACCTGGGTTTGAACCGGAATAACCTCCTCCGATCTGTTCCCGTCGTTGACACCTGCCACGATCTGTCCCGTTCTCAAATACAAAGTTTCCAATGTCGACATAGGAGCGCACCAAAGTTTTATACTCAACGTTTTGCTAATATCCAAACTTGTCAGTTGGTTATTGCCGCAACGTAATTCTAAATACGATTTATTTCCGATTTCCAAAGACGTCAAACAACAATCTTCGCAGAACAATAAGCTCAAGGCAGTATTTTGACTGACATCCAATGATGTCAAAGAAGTATTAGAACAACCCAAACCCTTCAAAGCCGTACA
>CASDZK010000065.1 GCA_949286165.1 uncultured Alistipes sp. | reverse complement strand
AGCCTATAAAGACATTGAAACATGGACGTAAAGCCAAATCTTTAGTAAAGTACGGCTTGGAGGAAATCTCCAACGTGCTTTTTCGACCAATTTATGTCCCGAAATTTGATGTATTCAAATTTTTGTCATGTACTTAGATGTGAGATCTTAATGTCCGATCCGGACGGGAGTGCCCAAATGCCGGGGTTGTTTTTCCGTTAAAATGTCCGCGACCGCTTTGACGCGGGCCAGACCTTCGCGCAGCCGGGTTTTGAACCCGGCCATGGCATCCACGTCGCGGGCATTGAATCCCACCGCTTCCAGACCGTGCCGGCGGGCGATATAAACGGCTCTTTCGTTGTGGAACTGTTGGGAGATTACGGTAAAACGTTTTTGTCCGAATATTTTGTCGGTCCGGATGATCGAGTCCAGCGTGCGCAGTCCGGCGTAGTCCATGACGATAGCGTCTTCCGGCACGCCTGCCGCCATCAACGCTTTTTTCATCTCTTCCGGCTCGTTGTAGTCATGCCTGCGGTTGTCTCCGCTGACGAGAACGTATTTGATTTTTCCTGCCCGGTACAGAGTTGCCGCGGCCTCGATACGGTATTGGAAATACAGGTTCGTCCGTCCGTTTTGCAAAACGGGCACGGTCCCGAGCAGCAATCCGACCTCGTTGTACGGAACCGTCGCGACGGAGGAATAAACGAATCCCCGGCTTGCCTGTTTTATCGTTCGGTTACAGACCAGTACAGCCAGAAGGGATACCAATGTTGCCGCAGCTATTGCGACGCATACGTATTTCCAGCGTTTTTTCTTCATATCGATTCCGTTTTCAGGGTCAGTTCCATACGGTATATCGGGTAGGGACGTCCGCAACCGTCGGTGGCGGAACGTCCGGCAATACGGAATCCGGCATGTTCGTAAAATTCCAAAGCCTGCCGGTTTTGTTCGTTGACCTCCGTTTTTCGGATGCCGTGTTTCCGGATAACGTACTGCAGTAATGCTTTGCCTACGCCTTTCCCCCGTTCGGAAGGCCGGACGAACAGCATTTCCAGGTTTTCTTCGGCGATGCCTGCGAATCCGGCCAATGAACCGTCGGCCTTGCGGATGCCTGACAATTCGACTTCGTGCAGGTAGCGGTCGCGGATCATGGCCTTGTAAAACAGCAGGTCCTGTTCCTTTAAGAAATCGTGCGTGGCCCGTACCGATGCTTCCCAAACGATCATGATTTCGGGCCAGTCGTCCCGGGAAAGGGCAATCGGCAGGAAGGGCGATGAGTCCGTCATTATTTCAGATGGTTGAAGAAACTTTGTTCGCAAAGCGTTTCGAAGAATTTTTCCGAGAAATAAAGGTTTTCTTCGGCTTTGTACCGGCGTTCGGTAAAAATTTTCGCAAGGTTTTCCAATTTGTTCTCTTTCAGCAGTTGCCGCGTTTCTTCCGATGCCTCTTTGGCGGCATACAACCGGTCGATATCCTCGTCCGCATAATCGCGGTACCGTTCTTTATGGACGACCGCTTCCACCGGCAGCCGGTCCGTCAGCTGTTCCGGAATCTGGGCGGGATAGCCTACGGTGACGGTAGTGACGGGAATGACGCCGGACGGAAGTTCCAGTACCTGCGAGATTTGGTTGGCATTATAAGTGGTCGTTCCCAGATAGCAGATGCCGAGTCCTTGCTCTTCGGCTTCGATGCAGAAATTTTGTGCGGCGATGACCGTGTCGATAGTGGCTGTGACGAACCATGCAAAATTGTCGTAACGGGGTTCGGCCCCGCGGAGTCTGCACCATTTGCTGAACCGGTTGATGTCGGCGCAAAAAGTCACTACGGCAGGAGCTTCCTTGACCATGGGCTGGTTGAAGTGGCAGGGAGAGAGCTTTTCCTTTTCTTCGGGCAACGTAGTCACGACGATACTGTACAATTGCATGTTTCCCGTGTTGGAGCCTCTGACGGCCGCTTCCAACATTTTGTCCATTACGGCGGGCTCGATCGGATCGGGTTTGTATTTCCGGATGCTTCTGTGATTAAATAACGTTTTCATGATCTACCAGTTTATAAAGTTTGTCGCCGCGGCGTGCTAAGGCCGGGGTAACGAATGAACATTTTTCTCCTTGTACGGCGGTCTCGCGGGGGAGCAGGTCTACCCGCAACTCTCCTACGGTCATTTCCAGAACGCCCGTCGTTTCCCCCAGCAAGACGACTTCGTCTCCCCGGTTCAGGGGAGCGGCTTCCACCGACAGTTCCGCGACGGACAGGTTTTTGAAGAAATTGGTTACTTTGCCTACGTATACTTTTTTCTTGGTGGCCGATGAACCGTAGTGGCGGCTCCATTCTCCTAACCGGCGTCCTAAATAATAGCCGTCCCAGAATCCCCGGTTGAAGACGGTCGCCAGCTTTTCTTTCCACCGGTCGGCCTTTTCCTGCGAAAAAGTACCGTCCACGACGGCTTGCACGGCTTCGCTGTAACATTCGCAGACCCGTTTGACGTATTCCGCCGAACGGGCCCGTCCTTCCAATTTCAATACCCGGACGCCGGATTCGAGCATGCGGTCGATGAAATCGATGGTGCATAGGTCTTTCGGCGACATGATGTATTGGTTTTCCACGGTCAGCTCTTCGCCCGTATCGCGGTCTTTCACGTCGTAAGCCCGGCGGCAGATTTGCCGGCAGGCTCCCCGGTTGGCCGATTTGGCCGTTTCGTGCAGGCTCAGGTAACATTTCCCGGATATGGCCATGCACAGGGCACCGTGAGCGAACATTTCTATCCGTACGGGTTTTCCCTGCGGGCCGACGATGTTTTCTTCCCGTATCTTTTCGTATATCCGTCGTACTTGGGAAAGGTTCAGCTCCCGCGCCAGCACTACGACGTCGGCGAAAGCGGCGTAAAACCGGAGCGTCTCTGCATTGGATACGCTCAGTTGGGTGGATATGTGCACTTCCACGCCCTGCGACCGGGCATAAGCTATGGCGGCCTGATCGGATGCGATGACGGCGGAAATGCCCGCCGTTTTCGCCCGGTCGATGATTTCGCGCATGGCAGGCAGATCTTCGTCGTACAATACGCAATTGACGGTCAAGTAGCTTTTCATGCCGTTTTCACGGCAAATGCCTGCTATTTTTTCCAGGTCGTCCAATGTAAAATTGAAAGACGACTGGCTGCGCATGTTCAGCTTTTCCACGCCGAAATAGACTGAATCGGCTCCGCCCTGAATTGCTCCCATCAAGGATTCGTAAGAACCTGCGGGAGCCATGATTTCTATCTCTTCTCTTTGCATGTGTCCGGTAAGTGGGGACGTTTTGCGGCGTTACGGCAATTATTTGTCCCGGTTCAACAACTGCAAAGATAATGCTTTCATTTCGGTTTTCCGGGAATCGGGCAGATCGACGGTTTCCAGAATCTCCATGGCCTCCCCGAAATAGCGGTTGATGGAGACGGCGGCTTCGGCTTTTACGTCGTAATGGTCGTACAATACGCGCATTTTCGCGATTTTTTCCCGATCGGGCAGAGCGGAATCGCGCAGCAGTTCCGTTAGCCGGCGCCGTCCGTCCGCATCCGCTTTTTCCATTGCTTTGAGGTGCAGGAAACTTTTTTTCCCGCTGACAATGTCTCCGCCGATGGGTTTCCCGAAATTTTGATTACCGTACAGGTCCAGCATGTCGTCCTGTATTTGGAAAGCGATGCCTAACCGGAGGCCGAATTCGTACAGCCTGTCGCAATCCGTTCGGGGCGCATTTCCGATAATGGCTCCCATTTTCAGGGCGCCGGCGATCAATACCGAAGTTTTGAGGGTAATCATGCCGATATAGTCGTTTATGGATACGTCGTCGCGGGTTTCGTAGTCCATGTCGTACTGTTGGCCTTCACAGACGCCTATGGCCAGTTTGTTGAACTCTCCTAGCAGGACGGACAGCTTGTCCGGGCGACATTCGGCCAATTGCCGGTAAGCCAGGATCGTCATGGCGTCTCCGGAAAGAATCGCGACGTTGCTGTTCCACCGGGCATATACGCTGGGACGCCCGCGCCGGACGGGCGCATTGTCCATGATGTCGTCGTGCAACAAAGTGAAATTGTGGAAAATTTCTATGGCCAGAGCCGCATTCAACGCTTCGTCTATGCGGTCGTCGTACATGTTCGCCGCCAACAGCAGCATCAGGGGACGGATGCGTTTGCCGCTGGCGTTCAGCGTATAGGATATGGGATCGTATAGCAAGTTGGGCGTTTTCGGTAATTCCAGCGTTTTGATTTTTCGCTCCAAAAGCGTTAAAAGTTCGTCTAATTGGTACATTTCGTCTTTTTTTCAAACAAAGAAAGAAAATAATTTTTAAATTTGGGCAGAAAAATACAAATTTAAATAAACGGAATCATCCATTATGAAACAATTAGCTGTAGGAATAGATATCGGGGGAACCAATTCGGTGTTCGGCCTGATCGACCGGGAAGGGAACATGTACGGAGAAGGCGTGGTGCAAACCAAGAAATTTCCGGATTTCGACCTTTATCTGGAAGAGTTGTACATCGGCATCAATTCGTTGTTGAAGACAATTGATTTCGAATATGAATTGATGGGAATCGGAATCGGGGCTCCCAATGCCAATTATTATCGTGGAACCATTGAAAATGCGGCCAATCTGATCTGGAAAGGGATTATTCCGTTCGTGGAAAAAATGAAGCGTTATTTCCCGAATTTGCCGATCATTATTACCAACGACGCCAATGCGGCCGCCATCGGGGAGATGGTTTACGGAGCGGCCAAGGGTATGAAGGATTTCATTGTCGTTACTTTGGGTACCGGCTTGGGAAGCGGTTTCGTGGCTAACGGCCAGTTGATATACGGACACGACAGTTTTGCCGGGGAACTGGGGCATGTGATCGTGAACCGGGGTGGCCGCATGTGCGGTTGCGGTCGTAAAGGCTGCTTGGAAACGTATGTTTCCGCAACGGGAATCAAGCGCACCGCGTTCAAGCTGTTGGCCGACCATATCGAAAACAGCGAATTCCGCAATTATTCGTATAACGATTTGACCGCCGAAATGATTACGAAAGCGGCGTTAAACGGGGATCCTTTGGCGATCGAGGCTTACGAATATACCGGTATGATGTTGGGACAGGCGTTGGCGGATGCCGTGACGATTACCAGTCCGGAAGCGATTTTCCTGTTCGGGGGATTGGCCAAGGCGGGCAAATATATTTTCGAACCGACGAAAAAATATATGGAAATGCACATGCTGTCCAATTTCCGGAATAAGGTCAAGCTGCTGCCTTCCGGCATAGATGGCAAGAATGCTGCCGTTTTGGGCGCTTCCGCCTTGATCTGGCAGGAGATAGAGTCGAATTAATCATACCTTGGAAGAAAATAAGGAAAGGGCTATCCGAAATGTTAACGGGGAGCCCTTTCGTATTTTATACGGTTTTTTCGGAAGTGTAAAGTTGGGGTTTTCCAAGATTCAGACTTGCAGTTTCAACAGGACCGAATCAGGAGAAAAAGCGGGTAGTACGGTGTATGAGTGTTTTTGAAACACGTTTTGTTTATTCCTTTTGGAAAAAATATTTTTTGAGGGAAAGGACGATGTTTGGAGCGAATGCCCAGGCCGTAATTATGCCGACGGCGTCGGCGAGCATGTCTCCGCTGTCGAAACTTCGACCGGTCAGGGGTTGTATATATTCGATCAGGCATCCGTGCAAGAGCAGGAAAAATGCTGCGACCGTCCTTTTCTTTCGTCCTGCCCGGTCAGGAAAAAGCAGACTTGCACAGAACTGGAGGGAGAAATAAATTCCTGCATGGGCCAGTTTGTCGAAATAGGGAAATCTCGGCGAGGTCGGCATGTTTGTTGCCGGCCATAGCAACAACAGATTGACGAAGATAAAAAGCAGTAGGACCGGAACGACGATGCGTCCGTTTTTCCCGGGATTCGACGGAATTTTTTGTCCCATTCCGATATATTATTGGTTTTATGAGGGGTTAATTAAAAATATTTTTATCTTTGAACGTTAAATTGAGTAACGATCAATTTGTCATTATATTGTTAAATTCGACGGAATTATGGATAAGGAACAATTGATGATTCCCAATTATCTGTTTGAAGTAAGTTGGGAAGTATGCAATAAAGTGGGGGGGATATATACGGTCATCAGCACGAAGGCCTATACGCTTACTCAGCAGCTTCGGGATAAATACATCGCCATCGGTCCCGATTTCAACCGTGATGAAATGAATGTCGATTTCGAGGAAGATGTCAATTTGTTGAAAGGTTGGAAAAAGAGCGCTTATCGGGAAGGTTTGCGAGTGCGTACCGGTCGATGGAAAATCAAGGGTTCGCCGTTGGTTATTTTGGTCGATTTTTCTTCCTTTTTGCCTCAAAAGGATGAATTGTTAGGTAAATTTTGGGAAGATTACAAGGTCGATTCCATCAGCGGCCAATGGGATTACATAGAACCCGTGTTGTTCGGGTATGCGGCAGGAAAGGTTATCGAAAGTTTTGTACGAAATTACCGTTGCCTGCCGACGGACCGCATTGTAGCCCATTTTCATGAATGGATGACGGCTTCGGGCGGACTGTATCTGAAGTCCGCTTTGCCTGGTGTTGCCAATGTGTTTACGGCTCACGCTACGGTTATGGGGCGGGCGATCGCCGGCAACGGATTGCAGCTTTACGGCGATATGGAAAAGTTCAACGTGGACGAACTGGCGCAACGGTTCAATGTGGTGGCCAAGCATTCCATAGAAAGGGCGGGAGCCCGGGAAGCGGATTCTTTCACTACGGTCAGCGAAATAACGTCGGTGGAATGCCGGTATATGCTCGGACGAACGCCCGATGTCATCACGCCGAACGGTTTTGAAGAGGAGATCGTGTGGAAGGAACCCGTATTGTCGCAGAAGCGGAAAGAGGCGCGGAAACTGTTTTTGAAGATCGCGGAGATTTCGTTAGAGAAAAAATTCGAATCGGAACCGCTTATTGTCGGAACCAGCGGTCGGTATGAATTCCGGAACAAAGGGCTGGACGAGTTCATCGATTCTTTAGCCGCTTTGAATCGCAACGAGACGTTACCTCGGGAAATTCTGGCGTATATTCTCGTACCGGGTTGGAATCACGGTCCGCGGAAAGATTTGCAGGCTTATTTGAACGGAGGGGATTTCCATCGCGATCCTTTCGCCATAAAAAATGTGACCCACTATATGGGAGACAGCGAGAACGACGCCGTGTTGAAAAAACTGCGTCAAACCGGTCTGTTGAACGATACTTCGGGAAAGGTAAGCGTAATGTTCGTTCCGGCATATCTGAACGGGGTCGATGGCATATTCAATAAGCCTTATTATGAGTTGTTGCCGGGATTCGACCTGACTTTGTTCCCTTCTTATTATGAACCGTGGGGATATACCCCGTTGGAAAGCATTGCATTCGGTGTTCCGAGCGTTACCTCCTCATTGGCGGGTTTCGGCCGTTGGGTAATTGCGCATTCCGAAAACCATGAGTGTGTATCGGTTATCGAACGGAACGATTATGCCGGAACCCCGGTACAGGAACAGTTGGTCGATATTATGCTCGAATATGCGACGCTCGATCAGGATTCGTTGAATCGGCGTCGGCAGGAAGCTCAGGAATTGTCCAAAAGCGCTTTGTGGAAAAATCTGATCGGCAATTATTATCAGGCGTATAGCGACGCTTTGCATGTGGCGGCCGGTCGGGAGCAGGAACGGTTGTACAACGGCGGAGAGATTCATGAACAGGCTAATTTCGTGAAACAGCGGCTTGTCGCCAATGCTCCGTCATGGACGCGCGTGATGATCGAACGTCGTTTGCCTGAACGGCTTCATGCGCTTGAAGAGTTATCGCGTAACTTGTGGTGGTCGTGGATTCAAGAGGCCCGGGCGTTGTTTGAAAGTATTGATTTGGAGCTTTGGAACGAAGTGGACCGAAATCCGATTGCTTTGCTGGATAATCTTTCCGCCGATCAGTTCGAAAAGCTGGAACAGGATGTTGATTTTCTGGCCCGCATGGATGCCGTATATGCGCATTTTCAGGAATACATGGCCCGGAAAAGCGATAGGAAAGGGCCGCGAATCGCTTATTTCAGCATGGAATACGGGTTGCACAGTTCCTTGAAAATTTATTCCGGCGGGTTGGGTATTCTTGCCGGCGACTACCTGAAAGAGGCCAGTGACCAGAATATCCCGATGAAAGCGGTGGGGCTGTTGTACCGTTACGGATATTTCACGCAAAAATTGTCGGCCAACGGGGAACAGGAAGCCACTTATGAACCTCAGAATTTTTACAAATTACCCATTACGCCTGAACGGGACGAACACGGCAACTGGAAATCCATTGTCCTTCATTATCCCGGACGCGATGTTACGGCCCGTATCTGGCGTTGCGACGTAGGGCGTACGGAGTTGTATCTGTTGGATACCGACCATGACCTCAATCTGGAAGAGGACCGCAGCATTACGCACTATTTGTACGGCGGCGATTGGGAAAACCGGCTGAAACAGGAAATCTTGTTGGGAATGGGCGGAATCAAGGCCTTGACGGCTTTGGGCATTCAGGCCGACGTGTTTCATTGTAACGAGGGACATGCCGCTTTTATCGGTATCCGCCGTATTCAGGATTTGATTGCCCGTTACGGCCTGTCGTTTAGCGAAGCGCTGGAAGTGGTGCGTTCTTCGTCGCTCTTCACGACCCATACGCCGGTACCGGCCGGACACGATGCTTTTCCGGAATCCATGATCCGGCAATATTTATCCCGGGTTCCCGAGGCATTGAAAATCACTTGGGAGCAGTTTATCAACTTGGGGAAAGTCAATCCGAACGATCCGAATGAAAAGTTTTCCATGAGTTTCCTGGCTTGCAACCTTTCGCAGGAGGTAAACGGCGTCAGCAAATTGCACGGCGAGGTCAGCAAGGAAATACTGGGCGGTTTGTGGCCGGGGTATTTCAAGGAAGAGCTGCATATCGGGTATGTGACCAACGGCGTGCATTTCCCGACCTGGGCCGCGTCGAATCTGCATCACATTTATCAGAAGGCGTTCGGACCCGCATTCGAAAAATCCGATTACGACGTTTCCATCTGGCAGGGGATCCGCAATGTGCCGGACGAAGAATTGTGGGATGCGAGACTGCATTTGAAAAAGAAACTGATCGATTATATCCGCCGCCGGCTGTCCAATCCGGAATCATTCCGATTCAAGGCTCCGGGGGATATTGTCAAAGTGGCCGAATCTTTGGATCCGCATAAGCTGACGATTGGTTTCGCCCGTCGTTTCGCGACGTATAAACGGGCTTATCTGCTGTTTTCCAATCTTGACCGGTTGGATCGGATCGTGAACAATCCCGATCGGCCCGTACAGTTCCTGTTCGCGGGGAAAGCCCATCCGAATGACAAGCCGGGGCAGGATCTGATTAAGCGTATCGTGGAAATTTCTTCCATGCCCCAGTTCGTCGGCAAGGTGTTGTTTATTCCCAACTACGACATGCACCTGGCCCGTCGCATGGTGCAGGGAGTGGATGTCTGGATGAATACGCCGACGCGTCCTTTGGAGGCGTCGGGAACCAGCGGAGAAAAGGCCGTTATGAACGGAGTATTGCATTTCAGCGTTTTGGACGGATGGTGGGTGGAAGGTTATCGGAAAAACGGCGGTTGGATGTTGCCGGAAAAGCAGACTTTTGCCGATCAGCGGTTGCAGGACGAACTGGATGCTGAGACGATTTATTCCATTATCGAGGAAGAAATCGTGCCTGCTTATTACAACCGTACGGAAGACGGAGTTTCCCATCAGTGGGTAGGGTATATGAAAAATTCGATCGCCGATATCGCTTCGCGGTTTACGACGAAACGGATGATCGAAGATTACCAAAGGCAATATTATGTGCCGTTGCACGAGCGGAACAAAAAACTGGTTGCCGACGATTTTCGGGAAGCTCGCGAAATTGCCTTTTGGAAACGTTGCGTCAGCAAATTATGGGACGACAATGTCTTTATTTTGGAAGCCCGAACGTTGGATGTAGGCAAGGAAGCGATTGTGACGGGTCATGTTTATAAAACGCAGGCCGTCGTTTCATTAGGGCATCTGACCAGCGACGATATCGGGGTGGAACTGGTTATTATGAGGCAACAGGCCGCCAATAACGAAATGAAATTTTTCGAATCCCAACCGATGCATATGCTGAAAGTGGAAAACAATATCGGTTATTATGAATTGGAATTGGAACCCAACATGACCGGGTCGTACGATGTGGCCGTAAGGGTGTATGCCAAAAATGAAAAATTGCCTAACCGGATGGATTTCGCTTTGGTAAAGTGGAGTTAGTATGTGTTGCTAAATGCTTATAAGAGAACCAAATAAACTATTTGGTTCTCTTATAAGTTTTATAATTACCGGTTTTTCCTGTCGAAGAAAAGGAATTATTGTTCCTTTTGGAAGGATTATTGCTGCGATTTCCCGCAAGTACGCGTTGCTTTTTATTGGAAGTGCTGACATATCCGAATTTGTTTGTCAGCGGTTTGTTGTTGCTGTTGTTGCGGTAATTGAGCCGGGTGGAATTGAGGGAGTCTTCATCTAACCGGATTACATCGTCCGAGAACAGTCTGAGGTCGTTGATAATGACTTCGTCGGAAGGGAATTCCTGATTGTATTCGTACGATTTGACTTTCATGAATCGGGCGACGTTTTGGGCTAAATACAAACGTTCTTCTTCATTGTCGGACGTTTTGATTAGCTCGATGACGTTTCGGATATTCCTGCCGTACTGTTTGTAAGCGATGTTGCCTTGCGGATAAGGAATGCGTTCGGGAACGGCTTTCAGACTTTCGCTCGAAGGGATGGGATAGGGCGAATCCACGTCGAGCTTGAAATCGGACATGATGAAAAGATGGTCCCATAATTTGTGCCTCAGATCGGGCGTATCTCGCAGATTGTTGTTCAGATTGCCCATAACGTCGATGACTGCGTAGGCTTGGGCAGTTCGGAGGTCCCGATCTTTGATCTCACAGAGTTGGTCCACCATGTTTTGAATGTGTCGGCCGTATTCGGGTAACAACAATTTTTTACGTTGAGAATTGTAATTTTTAAATTCCATGTATGATGAAAGTAAATAAAATGAAAAGGTTTGTACGGGCGGAAGTAATGCTGTTTTTGAAAAGTCCTGTAATCGATGGTTCCGGAAATTGTATTCGTGCGCGGATAACGGCAGGGACCTGAGTTTTGTTCGCTTTGCCGTACAAAACTAATGCAAATATAGAACAAAAAAACAGATTACTAAATTTTATGGACAGAAATATGAAAAAGATTTTAATTGTGGACGATGAGCGGTTTATCTGTAATTCTTTGCGAGAAGTACTTGAATATGAAGAATTTGAGGTGGATACGGCCCGGAGCGGAAATGAAGGATTGGAAAAAGTGAAAAAAATGCCGTTCGACCTGATTATTTCCGATATTAAAATGGAAGGGATGGATGGCGTGGAATTTTTGAAATCGGTTACGGAAAAAGAAAATCTTCCCATTCCGTTTATTATGATATCGGGACATGGCAGCATAGATCTGGCGGTCGATTGCGTCAAGCACGGCGCGTTCGATTTTATAGAAAAACCGTTGGACCTGAGCCGGGTCTTGTCCACGGTTAGGAATGCACTGGCCAGCGCTCCTAAGGTACAGAAAGCCAAGGAGGCCAATGCCGGACTGAAAAGACATTCGTCCCAGAACAGAAATAAGTCCACGGTCATTATCGGAGAGTCGGAAAAGGTGCTTCGGCTGAAACGCCTGATCGACCGGGTGGCCCCGTCGGAAGCCCGCGTGCTGATTACGGGCGGTAACGGAACCGGAAAGGAACTGGTGGCCAAGCAACTGCATGAAAAAAGCCATCGGGCGGACGGGCCTTTCGTGGAAGTCAATTGCGCGGCCATTCCCGGAGATTTGATCGAAAGCCAGATGTTCGGCCATGAAAAGGGGGCGTTTACGTCGGCGATCAAACAGCAGAAAGGCACGTTCGAATTGGCGGATGGCGGGACGCTTTTCCTCGATGAGATCGGAGACATGAGTTTGTCCGCTCAGGCGAAGGTGTTGAGGGCGTTGCAGGAAGGAAAGATTACCCGTATCGGAGGCGACAAGGATATTTATGTCAATGTTCGGGTTATTGCGGCTACGAATAAAAATCTTCGGGAAGAGATCGAACGGGGAAATTTCCGGGAAGACCTGTATCATCGGTTGTGCGTGGTAAACCTGCATGTTCCCGCTCTTAACGATCGTAGGGACGATATTCCCCTGTTGGTCGGCCATTTTCTCGAAATGGAATCAAAGAAAAACGCTTTGCCTCCGTTCAAGGTGGAACCGGAAGCGATGAAAATGTTGCAGGAAATGAATTGGAGCGGAAATATCCGGGAGTTGATTAATGTTGTGGAATGTCTTTCGGTATTTACCGCTTCGGAAAATCCGGAAGCGGAATGTTCGGTCATTACGGCTAAGGATGTGAAAGAGTATATTATCGACATGAAGCGTTAGGCTTGATCGGAAATATGTGACGGTTATTTTGTCGGATGTTTGCTGTCGTTTTATTACCTTTGTTCTCTACCTAAAATATGAAGTGATGAAGAAATTGTGTCTGTCTGTTCTTTTATTGTGCGTTTCCGCCGTTTCCGCCGCTCCTTATACCGGAAGAGTCTTTGCGGATTATAATAATAACGGAGCTTTCGATAAAGGGGACAAACCGTTGAAAGGAGTATCGGTTTCCGACGGTTTGCATGTCGTATCGACTGAAAACGACGGAACATTCCTGCTCCCGGGACACGACCGGGAACGGTTCGTATTCATCACTACTCCTTCCGGATATAAGACCGATAACCGTTACTATCGCCGGATTGGCTCCGGAGAGACTTACGATTTCGCGTTGCAGCCTTATGAGGCTTGTACGGGGAAAGACGGCAGCCATGCGTTCATCCAGATTTCGGATACGGAAATATTCAATACCCGGGACCATGAAGACTGGGTCGGGAACTTGCGGGATTATGCCGCCGGCAACCGCACTGCTTTTATTATGCATACCGGAGATATTTGTTATGAAAAGGGACTGAAGGAACATTTCCCGATGATGAATACCGCCAATATGGGATGTCCCGTATTTTACGGAATAGGCAACCATGATTTGGTACAAGGTAAATACGGAGAGGAACTTTTTGAAAGCATATACGGGCCGGTTTACTATTCTTTCGAGGTCGGGAACGTGCATTATGTCGTCACGCCCATGTTGGGCGGCGATTATGCTCCCGGATATACGCAGGAAGAGGTCGCTCGCTGGTTGGCCAACGATTTGGCCCGGATGAAGCCGGGTATGGTCGTGGTCGTGTTCAATCACGATCTTTTGACTTACGGAGAAAAGTTTTTGTACGGAACCGGCAACTCTTGCGTCGATTTGAACGCTTATCGACTGAAAGCGTGGCTTTACGGCCATTGGCACATCAATTATATAAAAAAACAGGGCGATGTTTACACCGTTTCCACCGCTTCGCTGGATAAAGGAGGGATTGATCATTCTACAACGGCGTTCCGGGTCATGCATATGGACGGGGACGGGAATTGCCGTTCCGAGTTGCGGTATACATATATCGATAAGTCCGTATGTATTGTTTCTCCCGCTCCGGTCTGTACCCGACAAAACGCCGCCATTCCCGTGTCTGTCAATGCCTATTCGTCGGTGTCGCCGGTCAGGGAAGTTTTCTATTCCTGTTATTCCGAAACGGGGAAAACGCTTGCCCGGGGACGGCTGGAGGCCCGCACCGACTGGAACTGGGGCGGCGAGTTGCCTTTATCCGGCGATTTCGACGGTCAGCCGTTGACGTTGCGGACGGAGGTCGTTTTTGCCAACGGAGAAAAAGCGGTCAAGACCTGTCGGTTCGTTTGCAATCCGGAAGCGGTTCCGCAGCCGCGTTTATCGGACGATTGGACCGATCTGGCGGGGAATGCCGCTCATACCGGCATGGCGGATTCTGTTTTGAAAACTCCCTTGAAACTGGCTTGGGTGCGAAATGTCGGTGCCAATATCTTCATGTCTTCTCCGGTGGTATGGGACGGAAAGGTATATGTCGCTTCGGTGGACGAAAATTTGAAAGGCGAGGCCGGTGTTTATGCGTTGGACGGAGCTTCGGGAAATCTGTTGTGGTCCTATCCGGTTCGGAATTCCGTTAAAAACAGTATTGCGGTCGATAACGGGATTGTTTTCGCTCAGGATGTCGAGGGGTATTTGTATGCCGTCGATGCCGTTACCGGCAAGTTGTTGTGGGAGAAAAAGCTGGCGGTGGACGGATTGCCGTCGCTTATCGAAGGGGTCACTGCTGCCGACGGCGTCGTATATGCCGGGACGGGCCAGGGGTTGTGTGCGTTGCAGGCTGCAACGGGAATCGAAATATGGAGAAATACGGCCTGGAGACAAGGACAGGGAGCCACGTCTACGTTGTCGTTGGGCGGCGGAGTATTGGCCGTCGGTTCGCAATGGAACGGATTGTTCGGGCATGATGCCGTTACGGGCAAACTGTTATGGAGCCGGAGAGAAAACGGCTTGAGCGACCGGGGAGCCTCGCCGGCGTTGCATGACGGATTGTTGTACGTGATTTCCCGTTCATCCTTTTTTATTTTGGATGCGAATACCGGCCGGGTAATCGTCTGTCGTCCGTTATCGGTCGCCGTGGACGTGACTTCTACGCCTTTGCTGACCGCCGACGAAATTATTTTCGGTACTACTGCGGAGGGGATCATGGCCATCGACCGGGAAACATTGGAGGAAAAATGGAGGTATAAGACGGGCGAGTCGTTGATCTATACGGCTCCTTATACGCGCAAACCGGCTTCTGCGGTCGAAACTTCGCCGGTCGGCAGCGGGTCTTCCGTATTCTTCGGAGCGTCCGACGGAGCGCTTTACGGTTTGGAGGCAACTACCGGCAATCCGGTTTGGAAATACCGGACAGGCGCACCGGTATTCGGTTCCGTGGCTGTTTCCGGCAATGCTTTGATTGCCGTGGATTTTTCCGGGAACGTATATGCTTTCGTATCGGATGTCGGGTAGGTTCGGAATTCGGACAACGGTTCACGGCGGGTAAAAACGGAAACGATTATCGCGCCGTACCGTCGGGAACCGACCATTTCCTGAGACGGTATTTCTGGTCTCGAAGCAAGGGAACGAATCCGGCTTCGCGTATCGTACGGCACATGTCTTCGGCATTCATTCGGTACGATGCCCCGGCGGAAGAGACGACGTTTTCTTCGATCATGATCGACCCTAAGTCATTGGCGCCTCCATGCAGGCATACTTGGGCCAGCGGCGCGCCGACGGTCAGCCAGGAGGCCTGTATGTTCGGAATGTTGTTGAGGACAATGCGGCTGACGGCGATCAGACGTAAATATTCCGGAGCGGAGAACGTATTCCTGCACCCTTCCCGTTCCAATACGGTCCCCCGACTGCAAAAAATCCAGGGGATGAAGGCCAGGAATCCGTAACTGCCTTCAGGTTTTTCCGCTTGCAAGTCCCGCAGCTTGAGCAGATGTTCGATACGGTGGCGGGGCGATTCCAAATGGCCGTACATCATGGTTGCGGATGTGGACAGACCTAATCGGTGCGCTTGGCGCATGACTTCTAACCAGGCTTCGGCCGAACATTTCCCGGGAGATATGCGTTTGCGTATGTCACTGTCCAGAATTTCGGCTCCGGCACCGGGCAGAGAATCCAGACCGGCTTCCATCAGCCGGATCAGCGTTGTTTTATAATCGGTTCCGCTGAGACGTGAGATATGGACGATTTCCGGAGGTCCGAGGGCATGCAGTTTGATTTGCGGATAGTGCCGTTTCAGTTCCCGGAACAATGTCTCGTAGTAATTCAGGTCGAGTTTCGGATGCAATCCTCCCTGCAATAAGAGTTGGTCTCCGCCCAATTGCAGGGTTTCGGCTATTTTTTGCAGATATTGGTCGATGCGGGTAACGAAAGCCTTCTCCCGTTGCGACGGTTTGCAGTGAAAATTGCAGAATTTGCAGCCGCTGACACATACATTGGTAATATTGACGTTTCTGTCTATTTGCCAGGTAACGTAACGACCGGGAACATGCCGGTAACGTAATTTATCGGCCAGCAGACACAATTCTTCTAACGGAGCCGTTTCGTAAAGCAACATCGCTTCTTCCGCGGACAACGGTAACAACCGTTCGGCCCGGTCATATAGCAGGTCGGTCTTGTTCATTTCAGCAGTAAAAAAGAGGTTGTTTTCCGTCAAATCGGTATTTATACCGTAGAGGAAAACAACCTCATCATATTTATCTGGTTGCCGTCGGGCGACCTTGGCCGTTCATCAGCGGCTTGTGTTATTCGGCAGAGATAGCTCCTGCGGGGCAAACGTCTGCGCAGGTTCCGCAGTCTGCGCAAGTGTCGGGGTTAATAACATAAACGTCCCCTGCGGAGATTGCTTCAACCGGACATTCATCGATGCAGGTACCGCATGCAGTACACAGATCTTCACTAATTTTGTAAGCCATGACTTTTAATTTAAGGTTATTTAATGAATAAAGTTGGTCGTATGAATGGAGCAAAAGTAATAAATTATGTGCAATGAATGTATAAAAATCGATTGAAAATACGCATCGAAGAACTAATACGAGAGGTATTTGTCAATTAACTGTTTGAAATACAGTAGAATTGATAGCGGTTTAATTCGTCTGTCCGGAAACGGAAGTTTGACCGAATACCTGTTTGGCGATGGTTTCTATGTTGTCGGCTTTGCCCATGGTGTAGAAGTGAATGATGGGAACGCCGGATTTTTTTAATTCTTCGGCTTGTCCGATCGCCCATTCCGTTCCTATCGTACGGACTTGCGCGTTGTTTTCGCAGGCCAGTACCGCTTTGGCCAATGGCTGGGGAATATCCACATGGAAAATCTGCGGCAGCATGCTGATCTGGTTTTTCGTCGTCATCGGTTTCAGACCCGGAATGATGGGGACTCGGATTCCTGCGGCCAGGCAACGGTCTGCGAAGTCGAAGAATTTCCGGTTGTCGAAGAACATTTGCGTAACGATGTAGTCCGCTCCCGCGTCCACTTTTTGTTTCAAAAACTCGATGTCGATGTCCGGATTGGCGGCTTCCGAATGTTTTTCGGGATAGCCGGCTACTCCGATGCAAAAATCCGTGGGAGTAATTTGCTCCGCTTCCGAATCCATATATAAGCCCTCGTTCATCCGGATAATTTGCCGGACCAGTTCTACGGCATGGGCATGTCCGTTCGGGACAGGCTTGAACGAGTGTTCGCCTTTCAGGGTGTCGCCCCGCAGGGCCAACACGTTGTGGATTCCTAAAAAGTTCAGATCGATCAGTGCTTCCTCCGTTTCATAAGAGCTGAATCCGCCGCAGATCAGGTGCGGAACCACTTCGATGCCGTACCGCGCCATGATGGCGGCGGAGATGGCTACGGTCCCCGGCCTCCGGTTCGTAATGTGTTTCTCCAGCAGCCCGTCCGGACGTTCGATGTATTTGACGTCCTCACGGTGATAGGTTACGTTGATGTAGGCCGGATCGAACGGCTGCAACCGTTCGATGGTCCGGAAAATCGTGTCTATGTTGTCGCCTTTCAAAGGGGGAAGCAGTTCGAACGCGAAACGGCATTTCCTGTCGCGGATGGCGTTTTGAATGATGTCTATGATTTTCATGGTTTTTCTATTTCGAAATAACGGGCTTCGGGATGGGCGAAATACATGCCGCAAATCGAAGAGGCCGGTCGGATCATGCAATTCTCGGTAAGCGACGCTTCCGGCATACGGACCGGAACGTCCAACAGCCGGAATACTTCCTTTTTCAATGTGTGGTCGGGGCAGGCCGGATATCCGAATGCCGGTCGGATGCCTGCATATTCTCCCCGGAACAGCGTTTCGATTTCATTCGACTCGTCCGGAGCGTATCCCCAGATTTTTTTTCGTACCTGTTCGTGCAGCCATTCGGAAGCGGCTTCGGCTAAACGGTCGCATAACAATTTGACCATCAATGCGCTGTAATTGTCCGACTGTTCCTCGTAATGCCGGGCCAGCGTGTCTGCCCCGATGCCTGCGGTTACCAAGAACAGACCGAGGTAATCGGTTTTTCCGCTGGTTTCCGGAGCGATGTAGTCGGCTAACGAACGGTTTTTGTCCCCTTCCTGTTTTTTCCGGAGCGAACGGCCGAGCGGCAGTCTGCCTGCTTCCTCTCCGTTGTCCGGGGAATATAGGATAACGGTTTCGTCGGAGGAACGGGCGGGGAAAAGGCCGACGATAGCTTTTCCGGTTATGAGCCGTTCGCCGATCATTCGGTCCAGCAAGGCTTGTGCGTCGTCGAACAGTTTTTTCGCTTCTTCTCCTTTGACGGGATGGTCGAAAATCTGAGGATAACGCCCTTTCAAGTCCCACGCGCCGAAAAACAAGGTCCAGTTGATGTATTTCCGGATTTCGTTCAGGTCCAGTTCCTCCCAGACGTTTAGTCCGGGATTCCGGGGGACGGTTATGGAGGAAAAATCGGGTGTCGGCTTGTTGGCCCGTCCCGCTTCGAGGGAGATGAATTCCTGTCCGGCCCGGTCTTTCCGGTATTTCTCGCGCAATATTTCCTGTTCCCGTCGGATCGCTTCTTCCGCTCCGGTCCGTGCGCGGTTGATCAGTTCCGACAACACTTTGGCGCATTGTGACGCGTCTTTCGTCTGTGCCACGCATCCGCTGTACAACGGCGCCAGCTTGACGGCCGTATGCAACGGAGAGGTAGTGGCTCCTCCCACCATGACGGGGATATTCACGCCTCGTTTTTCCAACATGCCGATCACGGTGGCCATCTCGTCCAATGACGGGGTAATCAGGCCGCTCAGCCCGATCACGTCGGCCCGTTCCGCAATGGCCCGTTCCACGATTTGTTCCGGCGGGGTCATGACGCCCAGATCGATCACGTCGTACCCGTTGCAGGACAGCACGACGTTGATGATGTTTTTTCCGATGTCGTGAACGTCTCCTTTGACGGTGGCCAGCACGATTTTTCCGACGGACGGGGTCCCGGAGGCTTTCCCTTGTTCTATATAAGGATTCAGCACGTCCACCGCTTTTTTCATGACTCTGGCGCTTTTTACGACTTGGGGCAGGAACATCTTCCCGGCTCCGAACAGATGGCCTACCCGGTTCATACCTTCCATGAGCGGCTGTTCTATGACTTTGATGGGGGACTTCAACAGGGCCATCGCTTCCAACGTGTCGGTTTCGATGAATTCGGTAATGCCTTTCATCAATGCGTAAGACAATCGTTCGGCAACCGGTTTTTCTCTCCATTTCAGTTTGTCGTCCCGTTCTTCCCCGCTTTTTATCTTTTCTCCGCGGGTTTTGACGGCGGCCGCAAAATCGATCAGTCGTTCGGTAGCTCCTTCGTCCCGGTTCAGAATCACGTCTTCCACCGCTTTCAGCAGTTCGGGGTCGATGTCTTCGTAAACCTGCAACATTCCGGCATTTACGATGCCCATGTCCATTCCTGCCCGGATGGCGTGATACAGAAACACCGAATGCATGGCTTCGCGAACGGTGTTGTTGCCCCGGAACGCGAAAGAGAGGTTGCTGACGCCGCCGCTGATTTTGGCTCCCGGGCAATGGGCCTTGATCCATTCGCAGGCCCGGATGAAGTCGAGGCCGTAGGCGTTGTGGGTTTCTATGCCGGTAGCGACGGAAAGGACGTTCGGGTCGAACAGGATGTCACAGGCCGGAAATCCCGTTTCGGTCAGAAGCCGGTAGGCCCGTTCGGCGACTTCGCATTTCCGCGCGTAGGTGTCGGCCTGTCCGGTTTCGTCGAACAGCATGACGACCGCTGCCGCGCCGAAGTGCCGGATAACGGCCGCCCGTCGCAGAAATTCCGTTTCCCCTTCCTTCAGGGAGATGGAATTGACGATGGATTTTCCTTGTATCCGCTTCAGTCCGCATTCGATGACGTTCCATTTCGACGAGTCGATCATCAACGGCAAGCGGGCGATTTCCGGTTCCGAGGCGATCAGGTTCAGAAAAACGGTCATGGCCTCTTCTCCGTCGATCAATGCGTCGTCCATGCAAATATCGATGATCTGCGCGCCGGCTTCCGCTTGTTCCTCCACGACGGCCAAAGCCTCTTCGTATTTTTTTTCGCGGATTAACCGGGCGAATTTGGCCGAGCCGGCCACGTTGGCCCGTTCGCCGATGTTCACGAAGTTTTTTTCGGGACTGAAGACAAAAGGCTCCAGGCCGCTCAATCGGGTGTACGGAAACGGTTCGTCCGGGATTTTCCTCGGATCGTACCGTCCGGCGTTTTCCGCGATCCGGGCGATATGTTCCGGCGTGGTGCCGCAACAGCCGCCGATGATATTGACCAGCCCTTCCCGCATGAAGTTTTCGGTTTCGCGCGCCATGATCTCCGGGGTCTGGCTGTATGCCCCGAAACCGTCCGGCAAGCCGGCATTGGGATGCACCGATACGGGAAATTCGCAGATATCCGACAATCGTTTCAGGAACGGATGCATGAGGGCGGCTCCGAACGAACAGTTCAGTCCGACGCTCAGCAGGTTCTCGGCATGCCGGACGGAAATGTAAAAGGCTTCGATGGTTTGTCCCGAAAGGGTTCTGCCCGATGCGTCGGTAATGGTGGCCGACAACATGACGGGAACGTCCGTCTCCCGCGACAAGCATACGGCCCGGTGCGCTTCTATGGCGGCTTTGGCGTTCAGCGTGTCGAAGATGGTTTCTATCAGGATCAGGTCCGCCCCGCCGTCTATCAATCCTTCCATCTGGGTATGGTAGGCTTTGTACAGCTGGTCGAAGGTAATGTTCCGGAACGCCGGATTCCGGACGTCGGGCGATAGGCTGGCCGTCCGGTTGGTCGGTCCCACTGAACCGGCTACGTATCGCGGCCGATCGGGTAAGGCGAAGCGTGCCGCTTCCGTTTTGGCCAGGCGGGCGGCCGCGTAGTTGATTTCATAAACCTGGTCTTCCAGTCCGTAATCGGCCAGCGATACGGCATTGGCGTTGAAACTGTCGGTGGATATGATGTCCGCTCCCGCTTTTAAATATTCCCGGTGGATGCGGGCGATGAGTTCGGGGCGGGTCAGCACCAATACGTCATTGCATCCTTTCAGGTCGATTTTCCATTGGCGGAACCGTTCGCCTCTGAAATCGGTTTCCGTCGGCCTGTATTGCTGCACCATGGTTCCCAACGCTCCGTCCAGAACCAGGATACGTTCCGTCAATTGTTCTCTGATTCGATTTTTCATTTTTTGAAAATTTCCGCTTCAAACAATTTGTTCCAGTTTTTGCCCGTCAGGTAAATTTTCCCGTCGGAATACGCTATGCCGTTCAGTACGTCCGTTTCGCGGGATATGTCCGAAGGCTCCAACAATCCCGACGCGTCGATCATTCCGGTTACGGCTCCGGTTTTCGGGTCGATCCGGACGATGAGGTCGTATCCGTAAACGTTGGCCCATAGTTCTCCGTCGATCCATACCAGATCGTTCAACAGACGGACGGGGCCTTCGTTGCTGTAAACCTGAATGCGGCCTTCGGTTTTCAGCGTTTCCGGATCCAACAGGTAGATGTATTCGCTGCCGTCGCTCATGTACAGGCGTTTCCCGTCGTTCGTGATTCCCCACCCTTCGGTGGCGTAGTCGAACTCTTTTTCCCGTTTCAGCGTCGCCGCGTCGTACACGAATCCTTTCTGGCTTTCCCAGGTCAGTAGATACAGTTTCCCGTTCATAACGGTCAGTCCTTCCCCGAAATATTGCGGTTCCAAGGAAACGCGTTTTTCGCTTTTCATGGCGGGGAAGGTCATTCTGTGCATATAGGATTTTCCGTATTCGCCGCTGCTTTCATATAAAAATCCGTCGTGGAATTCCAGCCCCTGCGTATAAGCCGTCGTGCTGTGGGGATAGGTTTTGACGATCCGGACGCCGTAGGAAACGGGCGGTTGGGCCGGCAACAGCACGTAGGAACCCGAACGGGACCATTTTTCTCCGCCGGCATGTCCTTCTATCCGGTATCCCGTCGATCCCGCGGGAGTTTCCCGCGAAGTCGCGACGGCATGTGTTTTCCCTTTGAAAACGGCTTGCTTTTTCCCGTTGATGAATAGGAAAACGGAGTCGAACTCGCGGTTGCTGTCGTAAGAAAAAACGATCGAGTCGCCTTGCGTGAAGGATTGTTTTCCCGCGGGGGTTACCTCCGTAATGGGATTTTTTCGGACGGATGCAGACGGCGCGTTGTTCTCTTCGTTCGTCGTCCGGGAAGAGGGCGTCCCGTTGGAGCAAGCGACCGCGCAGGCGGTAAGAAGATATGAAAATGCGAAAATGATTTTATTCATGACAACGTGTTCAAGATTGGATGTTCGTATGCGGAAGCGTGTCAATCGAACTCGAATAATGTTCCGGCAGCCACCGTTTTTTCTATGCCCAAATGGGCATAGGCCGCAGCCGTGACTTCCCGGCCGCGGGGAGTGCGGTTGATGAATCCTTGCATGATTAAAAACGGTTCATATACCTCTTCGATGGTTCCGGCGTCTTCTCCTACTGCCGTGGCGATCGTGTTCAATCCTACCGGTCCGCCTTTGAATTTGTGGATGATCGTGTTGAGGATTTTGTTGTCCATCTGGTTCAACCCTTTGGAATCGATGTTCAGGGCATCCAGCGAAAACCGGGTAATTTCGAGGTTGATGAAGCCGTCTCCCTTGACCATGGCGAAATCCCGTACCCTTCGTAATAAGGAATTGGCAATGCGGGGGGTTCCCCGGCTCCGCATGGCGATTTCCAGTGCGGCTTCCTCCGCTATGCCTATGCCCAGAATGGCAGCCGACCGTTTTACGATCCGTTTCAGGGTCGGAGCGTCGTAATATTCCAAATGGCACTGAATGCCGAACCGCGCCCTTAGCGGCGAAGTGAGCAACCCGCTGCGCGTGGTGGCCCCTATCAGGGTAAACGGAGCCAGGCTGATCTGAATGCTTCGTGCGCTGGCCCCTTTGTCCAGGACGATATCTATGGTATAATCCTCCATAGCGGAGTAAAGATATTCTTCCACGATGGGCGATAACCGGTGTATTTCGTCGATAAAAAGCACGTCCCCTTCCTGCAGGTTGGTCAGGAGTCCGGCCAGATCGCCGGGTTTGTCCAGTACCGGTCCGGAGGTCACTTTCAGGGAACTGCCCATCTCATGGCTGATGATGTTGGCCAGCGTGGTTTTCCCGAGACCGGGAGGACCGTGCAGGAGAACATGGTCGAGCGATTCCCCGCGCATCAAAGCCGCTTTGATGAATACCTGCAAATTCTCCACGATTTTGGATTGTCCGGAAAAACTGGCCAGTTCGGTCGGACGGATCTTTGCTTCGTATTCGGCGTCGCTCTCGTTGTTTTTTATCTCCTTCATCTGTGTTCGATCGCTTTTTTTCAGTTTTCAAAGATACAATATTAAAACGAGAAGTGAAGCGGATTGCGGAAAGAATCTTGAGAAGGACTGCCTGTGGGATCGATTGGTGCGGCTTGTGTCCGTGCCGGAGGAAACCGGTTTCGGCGATCGAACCGCCTCCTTTTTCCGGAAAAATCGGCGAGCGAGAGCGAAAGAAGCGGAGCCGGCGTGAGGAACGACGTGGTTCCCGGATGGAAACGGGTGTCACGGCCTTCCTTTTTTAATTTATTTGCGAACGGAAGACGACGGTACGTTTTGAAGACGCTCGGCAGTGCGTTTTTAGCGATGTTTTTACGGAAGAGGAAACGGACGGGGGCGAAACCGTTCGGCGAAGTTTTTCAAGGTACGGGGCGAACGTGTCGGATTAACCTGTTCCGACAGAAAAAGGCCTGCCCGCCCGTTTGAAAATTTTTATCGGCGGCAAGGTTTAAAGCGAAACTTCAATTCCGTCGATAGTCGCTTTTTCCGACGGTTTTTTCGGGTATGCTTTCAGGTAGTCGGCCATTTTTTTTGCCATGAGCATCGCTCCCTCGTTGTTCGGGTGAATGCCGTCCGGGAGCAGTTCGGGATGTCCTTCAAGCAGCGGATGCATGTCCAGAACTTCTATTCGCATTTTTTTGGCCGCTGCGATAATCCGGGGATTGATGTCGCGAACGATGGCTTTGTCCCATATTTCCGTACTGTCGCTGGTAAATCCGGGAATTGCCGTCATCAATATGACTCGCGGGCGGGAGGGGAGGTTGCTGTAAATGGCGACGAGCTCGCAAGCGTCGCCGACGAAGTCGTCTTTGTGTATCCGGTTGCGCAGTTTCGCGTCGTTGCCTCCGAGGTCTATGAATACGATATCCGGTTCCGACTTCAGGGAGGGAGCGAATTTTTCCATTTTGCGGTAAGGGCAATCGCCTTTGTTGAGCATGGTGCATCCTCCGCGTCCGTAGTTT
>CASDZK010000064.1 GCA_949286165.1 uncultured Alistipes sp. | reverse complement strand
ACCGCATCGAGAAGAATGACCTCGTCATCTTTGATGACTTCGGACTGCAGCCGCTTGACAACAACTCACGTCTGGCCCTGCTCCAGATCCTGGAAGACTGCTATCAGAGGAAATCCGTAATCGTGACATCACAACTCCCGGTATCCAAATGGTATGACTACATCAATGAGCCTACCTTGGCTGACGCAATCATGGACCGCCTCACCGCTAACGCGGTTCGGGTTGAGCTAAAAGGTAACTCGATGAGAAGAAAAAATCAGAAATAATCTTAACTTTGCCGAACCGAAAGCGACCATGTCTGAAGTGGTACATTTGAAAACGCTACAGGGGGTACATTCAATGTGATATAGTCAAATAAAAATTTAGTTAATTGAATGGTTGTTATTTTTTATTTCAAATAGTTCTCCTTTTTTTATATGGATAGTTATAATTGAATTATCTGAAATAGTAGGATGAATAGTTGTTTGATTTATTTTATAGTTATAGTCTTTTGTTTTGATCAGTTTAAGCCGGAACACGCCGTCCCGGAGGGCCTTTAAAGAAAATGTTTCCGGTTTTCCGGCTTTCCACGACAGGTTCACGACGCCTCCGCCCCGGACGCATAACCCGTCGACGTGTCCGGTCGCCCATGCATCGGGCAAAGCGGGCAATAACTCGATGTACCCTTCTTGGCTTTGTATCAGCATTTCAAAAATGCCGGCCGTTCCCGCTTCGTTTCCGTCGAATACGAAGATATCCCACGGCGCTCCGCCGATGCCCTTGGGCGAAACGGTCAGCAGGTTTTCCCGGGTCAGCTCCCGCAGCAATCCCCGAAGATGGGCGTAAGCCTTGTCCGCGTTTTTCAACCGGGCGTAGAACAGAATCATGTTGGCCCTACTCCATTCCACGTCTTCCCATGCCTCGGCGGACAAACGACGTTCTATCGTCGTTTCCGCGGCGCGGGCCAGGTCCGGTGTCCGGACCGGGGATATCTGGTTGTACGGGTAGAGTGCCAGCAGGTGCGAGGTGTGCCGGTGGTTGGGAACGGCTTCCTCGTAATCGTCGAACCATTCCTGCAATTGCCCGTATTTGCCGATTCGCAGCGGCGGAAGTTCCGACAGGGCGCGTTGCAGGGAATCGGAAAAGGCCGGGTCGCGGCCGAGTATCCGGCTGCCGGCTATGCAGGCTGAAAACAGTTCATGCACCAATACCCGGTCGCAGGTCGGCATCATGGAAAGCGATAGCGTTTCGCCTTCATGCAGAAAAGCGTTTTCCGGAGAGGTGGACGGACCGGTCATCAAATATCCGGTCCGAGGGTCACGGACCATGTAGTCGAGGAAAAAACGGGCGGAATTTTTCAATACGGGGTATCCCTGTTTTTCCAAAAAAAGGGTGTCTTGGGTATAAACGTAGTGGTCCCAGAGTTGCAGGGCCAGCCAGGTTCCTCCCGTGGGGTGCAGTCCCCAGCCCGCTCCTTCGCCGGGAGCGGTATAGCCCCACGGATTGACGACCGTGTGGGCCACCCATCCGGGACTGCCGTACGCGATGCGGGCTGTCCTGCCGCCCGCCTTGTCCAGCGATTTCAGAAAGGCGAAGAGCGGAACATTGCATTCGGGCAGGTTTCCGGAATTGGCGATCCAATAATTTTGCTGGGTGTTGATATCCAAATGATAGTCGCAGTTCCAGGACATGCTGCAGGCCAGATTGTCGTTCCATATCCCTTGCAGGTTGGCCGGCAGGGGGGAGTTTTCCCGGGAAGCGGCGATGAGCAGGTAACGTCCGTATTGGGCGAACAGGGCGAACAGTCCGGGATCGTCCTGTCCGGTTTTGAACCGTTCCCAACGCAGGTCGGTCGGTAATCCGTCGGCATCGGTTTTCTCTCCTAACGACAGGGAGACCCGGTCGAAAAGCGCGGCGTGGTCGGCCACGTGCCGTTTTTTCAGTTCCGGATAGGAGATCGATGCCGCTTTGTGCAGGGTTTCCTCGCAGGCAACGGCCGGATCGGTACCGGTATAGTCCGTCCGTATGTCGATCAGAAGCCAGGCTTCGCTGGCTCCGCGGAGGGTTAGCGTATTGTCGCCTGCAGCGATTTTTCCGTCCGGGGAGACGATTCGGACCTTGCCGGCGAACCGGACGCCCGGTTCGTCAGGAGAACGGAAAAAGGCGCGGCCCCGCAGGTTCAGCCCGTTTTCCGAAACTTCTATTTCCGCATTCCGCAACAAAGCGGCGGAAACCGTGAAATTGAGCGCTCCGGCTTTATCGGATTCGAGATGCACGACCAGGGTCTGGTCCGGATTGGAACAGAAGATTTCCCGGAAATAACCGGTGTTTCCCATGCGGTACGACACGGAAGCCACGGCCTGTTCCAAATCGAGCTCCCGGCGGTAACGGGTGCGGAGGGTGTCGTCGTAATCGAACCGGAGTAGCAGGTCGCCCAGGGGCAAATGACTGCCGAACGTATTCGGCCGGCCTGTCAGGTATTCCGAAGCCATTCGGTTGCCTTCTTTCGGGTTTCCCCGGAAAAACAGTTCGCGAATGGCTGCCAGCCGATCTTTCCCGCACTCCTTTTCCTGATTCGGATCGGGAGCGCCGGACCAAAGCGTAATTTCGTTCAGGGCGATCCGCTCTTCCGTAATTCCGCCGTAAATCATGGCGCCTATCCGTCCGTTTCCTACGGGCAGGGCTTCCATCCATTCGGCAGCCGGCCGGGTGTACCACAACCGGTTTTCTGTTTCGTTCCGTACGGTCGCGCAGGCCGTGCAGAAACAGAGGCAATACAACAGTAATTTGTTCATCGTTCTTCGTTTTCCGGGTTCGGGTTTGCAAATTATTCGGACAACGGGGGAGTCGTCCGTTCCGAAGTTTCGTAATATTCGTCGATCAGCAGGCGCGGTCCTCTCGCTGCGGTCGTGGCCAGAAAATCGCACCTTTCGTTTTCCGGAATCTCCGCATGTCCTTTGACCCATACGAATTTGACCCGATGCAGGGCGTACACCTTCAGGAAACGCTGCCATAAGTCCGGGTTTTTCTTGTTTTTGAACCGGGTCCGCTGCCAGTTCCATATCCATCCTTTGGTCACGGCGTCCACCACGTAACGGGAATCGGAGTAAACGGTCACGTCTCCGCCGGTAATTTTCAGGGCTTCCAATCCTTTGATGACAGCCAGCAGTTCCATCCGGTTGTTCGTTGTCAATCGGTACCCTTCCGAAAGTTCTTTCCGGTGTCCCCGGGCCATCAATACTACGCCGAATCCTCCCGGTCCGGGATTGCCCAGAGCCGATCCGTCGGTATAAATCGTTATTTGAACGCTCATTTCTATCGTTTTGTCATTTCAGAGCAAAGATACGTTAAATAATCGATGGATTTGAAATATGCTTTCCGGACGGCATAAACCGTCCGGTGCGAAGGGTCGGTGTCGGGTTAAAAATCGGCCTTTTTTTCTATTTTCAGCGTCGTGCCGAATACGGGATGCCGGAATTCCAGGTATTCGGCATGCAGAAACAGGCGTTCGGCTTTTCGGCCGTACAGTTCGTCGCCTGCGATCGGACAGTGCAGTCCGGCCGGATGCGCGGCATGTACCCGCAACTGGTGGGTGCGTCCCGTATGCGGGATAAAGTTTACGCGGGTAAGGCGGCCGGTCTGTCCCAGCACTTTGTATTCGGTCAGGGCCGGCTTGCCCTGTTTCGGATCGACGGTTTGATAAGGTCGGTTCAGCGGGTCGGGACGCAGAGGCAGATCGACGACGCCTTCGTTCCGTGCCGGCCTTTTTTCCAACAGCGCGGCATATCGTTTTCGGACGGTGCGGTTTTTGAATTGGGCCTGCAGGTTTTGATGGACGGTTTTCGTTTTGGCTACGAGCAACAGTCCGGATGTCGCCATGTCGAGCCGATGCACCAGCAGAGGACCCGTGGCGTCGGGGTATTTTTCGCGTACCCGCCGATAGACCGAGTCGGGCGTGGATTTGCCCGGTGCGGAAAGCATGCCGGCCGGTTTGTTTACCACCGCCAGAAAATCGTCTTCATAAACGGTTTCCAGTTCTGTAAATGCGGAAACGCATTCCCCGGCCGGGTCGGGATCCACTTGCAACCCTTGCAACATGAATCTTAAAATCGGTCCGCATTTTCCCTGGCAGGCCGGATAGAACCGTCCGTGTTCCCGTATCTCGTTTTTCGGGGATTTTCCCCACCAGAATTCGGCCATGGCGATCGGGGTAAAATGCATTCGGTAAGCGGTTTGGAGCAGTTTCGGGGCGGCGCATTCTCCGCTTCCGGCCGGCGGTGCGCCCTGAGGCGTATCGGCGAACAATTCGCATAGGTTTTTCGTCTCTCCCCGGGCGTTTGAAACGATGAATGACTGGAATAACCGCCATTGCAGTCGGGCCGACCGTTGTTGCCGTTCCCGTTTCAACGCCTCGATGCGGTCTGCCATGCGGTCCGTTTTGTGCCGTTTTTCCTGTAACCGCCGTGTCCAATATTGCTTTAATCGCCTTAATTCCGCTTTTTTATGCTGGCTTTCCCGAATCAGCGTTTCCTCTTCTCCGGGTGCGAGGCCCTGCCTGCGTTTCGCGTCGCGGAGCGCTTTGGCCGCCCTGTTTTCCCGGACGGCTTGTTCCAACGCCCGTTCGGCCTGTCCGGCCAATATCCGCATTTCCTCTTTCTGTCGAATGAACGATGCGTCGTTTTCCAATGCGCCGATCCGTTCGTTCAACCGGTCGATTCGTTTTTCTTCCGCCGGGAAGAAACTTTCCGGGTTTTGCAGATCGTATATCGGCGGCACGAAAAAAGGATGACGGTTTTTTTGCGCCAATGTTCCGGAGAACGCGGCTAAGAATCCCGTTTCTCCCCGATGGTTCCTGACGACCAATACCCCGAACATTTTGCCTGCGTCCAGTTCTTGCCGCCATTCCGTTTGCCGGTTCAGGAAGTTTTTAACCTTTTCGGCAGCCAATAGACAGACCGGGTGCGGAGTGTAGCGGAAAGGATAGGTAAACGATTCGGGCAGGGGCGGCATGGATGCCGGCAAAGAGAGGGGATGGAACGGCGTTTCTTCGGGGTCGTCCGTTCGGGATATTCGGGAAGTTTTGTTTTCGGGATTGAACATGGCGGTATCGGCGTGGCAACGGTGCAAAGATAAGGATAATCCGCGTTATCGCGCCGTATCCTGTCCGGAGACGGAATGCGGAATCTTTGATTTACGCGTTCGTTACGGTCCGGGAGAATGCGGATGCCGCGGGATAAACGGAGGCGGAGACGGAGTTGGCCGGAAGGTTGCGGAACGGTCGAAAAAAATCATCCGGCCTGTTTTTCAGCGCGTTTTTTCAATTTCTTTTCAAAATCGATTGCATAACTTTGTCGTATGAAAATACTTATTGTGGAAGACGAGCCTTCGTTGCGCGAAATCATGCAACGGGCGTTGAAGGAGGAAGGGTACGTGGTGGAAACGGCTGCGACGTACTTCGAGGCCGATGCCAAAATAGCGGGATACAGTTACGACTGCGTGCTGCTGGATATCATGTTGCCGGACGGCAACGGTCTTCGGTTGCTCGAACGCATCAAAGCGTTGCGCAAACGGGAGAACGTGATTATCATATCGGCGAGGGATTCGATCGAGGACAAGGTGTCCGGCCTGGATTTGGGAGCGGACGACTATTTGCCAAAACCGTTCCATACGGCCGAGCTCAAGGCCCGGATCAAGAGCGTGTCGAGACGCGGCCGGAATAGCGGGGACGGGTTCGCATTGACTTTGGGCAATGTCGCTTTGGATCCGGAGGGCAACCGCGTGTGGGTGCAGGAACGCGAAATTTCATTGCTGAAAAAAGAGTTCGACATTCTCGTTTATTTTATGCAGCGGCCGAATCATTTGGTCGATAAATCCGTATTGGCCGAAGCTGTTTGGGGCGACCATGTCGATCAGGCGGATAATTTCCATTTCGTTTACGCCCAGATCAAAAATTTGCGCCGCAAGCTTGCCGAAGCCGGGGCGACCATCGAGATCAAGGCCGTTTACGGGTTCGGATATAAACTCGTACTTGTAGAACCCGAATAATATTCCGAATTATGAAACTTATTGTCCGCATAGCGTTGCGTTTATCGGTCGTTTTGCTGCCGCTCATGGCTCTCTGGGCCATGCTGTTTTATTTCACGATGGTGGACGAGATCAACGACGAGACCGACGACGCTTTGGACGATTATTCGGAATTGATTATCGTGCGGATGCTCGCCGGGCGGGAATTGCCGCCGTTGAACAACGGTTCGAACAACAGTTATTCGATCCGGCCGGTGGATAGGTCGTATGCCGAAACGCACGAACATATCGAATATTATGATGCCGAGGTGTATATTCCAGAAAAGGGGGAGACCGAACCTGCCCGTATTCTGACGACTATTTTTTTGGATGACGAAGACAATTACTATGAATTGAAAGTGGCTACGCCCACCATCGATAAGGATGACCTGTTTGCGGCGATTCTGTATTGGGTGGTCGTTTTGTATTTATTGCTTTTACTGACGATTATCGGCGTGACCGTGTGGGTTTTTTATCGCAGTATGCGCCCGTTGTATGCCTTGTTGCATTGGTTGGATAGTTATGCGCCCGGTCGGAACAATACTCCCGTTCCGAACGACACGACCATTTCGGAGTTTCGCCGGCTTAACGTGGCGGCGCAGCAGGCGGTGGACCGTTCCGAAAAGCTGTTCGAACAGCAAAAGCAGTTTATAGGCAATGCTTCGCATGAATTGCAGACGCCGTTGGCCGTATTGGGAAATCGGATCGAGTGGTTGTTGGATCATACCGATCCGAGCGAGGTGCAAGTCGGAGAATTGTTCAAGATGCAGCGGACGCTGGGACATATCGTTCGGTTGAATAAGACGTTGTTGTTGCTTACCAAGATTGAAAACGGTCAGTTCCCCGAGAGTACGGAGGTCGATATTGCTGCTGCGGTTCGGGAACAGGTGGCCCTTTACGATGAAATTTATGCGTCGCGGAACATCATCGGCAAAATCGATTGTCCGGTGCCGTTCGTGGTACGGATGAATGAATCGCTGGCTTCCGTATTGGTTACGAATCTGTTGAAAAACGCCTACGTGCATACGGCGGAAGGCGGTCGGGTGGAAGTTTCTTTGATCGGCCGCACTTTGGCGGTAGTCAACGACGGCGATTCGCCGCTTGATGCGGAACGTATTTTCGATCGGTTTTATCAGGGAAGTAAAAAAGAAGGTTCCACCGGATTGGGACTTGCCTTGGTTAACGCCATAGGCCGTTATTACGGATTGCGTGTGGAATATCGTTTTGAGGAGGGACGTCATCGGTTTTCCGTTGTTTGGCCGTAATGTTTGTCTGGTAATTAAGTCGTGTTTTTTTCGGTATTGCGGGATTGTCATTGGGTTGTTTTGTTTCGAAAAGACAGGTTTTCTCCATCTGTTTTCGTTTTTGACGGTTTTTTGAGAAAATTTTTTCGAAAAAGCAGAAAATTTCAAATTCAATTCAAAATCATGCCCGAACTTTGTATCAACGAAATAGAAGATCATGTTTAACATTTAAAATTAGAGACATTATGAAAAAACTAATGATTTTTGCTTTGGCTTTATTGACTTTCGGTGTTACTGCAGCGCGTGCCGATGATGACCGTCCGATCGATGTGAATCAGTTGCCTGAAAAATCGCAACAGTTTATCCAGAAACATTTTCCGAAAGAAAAGGTTTCTTATGCCAAAATGGAAAAGGATTTCATGGATGTTACGTATGAAGTGGTTTTTACGAACAGCACGAAAGTCGAATTTTTGAAAAACGGGGAATGGAAAGAGGTGGATTGCAAGTATTCGACGGTTCCTTCCGCCATTGTTCCGCAGGAAATAACTAAATTCGTGACCGAACGTTATCCGGATACGTCGATCGTACAGATCGATCGGGATAAACGCGATTACGAGGTCAAGTTGACCAACGGTTTGGAATTGACTTTCGATTTGAAATTCAATTTGATCGGAATAGACGATTAAGCCTTGGAATATCATGGAAAAAAGAATTTAGACTGACTGACATAAGTTTATGTTTGGTACATCGAAACGGAAGAAGGTGTCTGAAAAGGATGCCTTCTTTTTTGTTATGCGGCAAAAATTATGGTTCCGGTAAGCGTGAAACAGTATTTTGAATGTCGTACGAGGAGGGGACCATCTCTTTATAGGCCCGAAACGGGCGGTAGATAACGTTTTTATAACGCTGTTTACGATACAACGAGGATGATTGGAAGCTGTTTTTTCGTAAACTAACCGGGAAAAGGGATTGGGATTGAACATCGATTCTTTTGATCATTGCTATTAAGTTTTTTGCGACAGTAAAACTTTATTGAAAGAAACAATGACAACAGGAGTGTCTTGTTTTTTGAACGGCTCTTTCGATGTGCTGCTCATTGCCCTGAAGACTGGCGGAAAAGTGTTGTAATTTCTGTGTTCGAGAGCGATCGGTAAATCGGAAAATTCCTTATCTTTGAAAAATACATTCGAACCTGCCGTGTTGCGGTTCGGTTTTTCGAAAACTATCTAAAACTGAAAGCCGATGAAAAATTATCTGTTGATTTTAAGTGCTGCCGTTGTGTTGGCGTCGTGTACGGAAAAAAGTACACCGGTCGTTTGGGTTTCCACCGGGGAACAAACCGGCTGGAACGTGATAGACACGCTTTGGGAGACGAAAACGGTTCCGGAAAGCCTTGACGTAATTATCGATCCGGAAAAAACGGCCCAGACCATACGGGGATTCGGGACCTGTTTCAACGAATTAGGATGGATTTCGCTCGGCCGACTTTCCGCCGCCGACCGCGATTCCGTTCTCAGCGAAATGTTCGAACCGGGCAAAGGTGCGGGATTTACCTATTGCCGTATGCCGATAGGCGCCAATGATTTTGCGGTCGATTGGTACTCGTACAATGAAACGGAAGGCGATTTCGAGATGAGAAATTTTTCCATCGAAAACGATATGAAAACGCTTGTTCCTTTTATCAAAGCCGCGTTGAAATACAATCCGGACCTCGAAATCTGGGCTTCTCCCTGGTCGCCTCCGTCGTGGATGAAATACAATAGGTATTACGCTCTTAGTTGGTCGTGGACTGATGATCCCCGATATGCCAACGAAATGACGGAAGAACGGCTGGGGATGGAAGGGACCGATATGTTTATCCAAAAACCGGAATACATGCAGGCGTATGCTCTCTATTTCTCCAAATTCATCGACGCTTACCGGCAGCAGGGAATCCGCATTTTCGGCGTTGCTCCCCAAAATGAGTTCAATTCGTGCCAGCCTTACCCGAGTTGTACGTGGACTGCGCGCGGATTGCGCGAGTTTATCGGCAAATACCTCGGTCCTGCCATGGCCGAAAAAAAGGTGGACGTTATTTTCGGGACTGTAGAACGGGCCAATGTCCGGTTGGTAGATACGGTTTTGCAGGATTCCGATTGTATGAAATATGTGAAAACGGTCGCTTTTCAATGGGCCGGCAAGGGTGCGATACCAGAGGTGCATGAGCGTTATCCGGAGATGACGTTGATACAGAGTGAGAGCGAATGCGGAGACGGTCGGAACGAATGGTCGTTTTGCCTATACACTTGGGACATGATGAAACATTACCTGTCGAACGGGGCTTCGGCCTACGAATATTGGAATACGTCGCTGTCGGACGACGGGATGAGCCGTTGGGGGTGGCGGCAAAATTCGCTGGTAGTCGTCAATGAACACGATAAAAGTTTCCGTTTTACCCATGAGTATTATTTGATGAAGCATTTCAGCCGGTTCGTGCGTCCCGGAGCGAAAAGGGTCGAAACATCCGGTTACGACGATTTGCTGGCTTTTCTCAATGCGGACGGTAGTTTGGCGGTCGTTGCCGTCAATAAGGGGACGGTTCCCAGAACGTTGTCGATACAGGTCGGCGACAGGGTTTTTAAGCCTACTCTGGCGGCTGGCACCATCAACAGTTTTGTTTTCTGAGCGCCTTTTGGGAAAATAGGAATCGCCCGGAGAAATACGCGATTCTTCGGGCGATTCCTATTTTCAGTTTTTTCGATTCGGCATTCCGCCGTTTCCGACAGGTGTCGGTTGTCAATAGATGATGAATTGTGCCACTTCAGGAGAGACCTCTCCGATACCTTCCACGTCTTTCATAACGGCCGATTGTACTTTTACGAAATGGATGCGTTTTAAAGTTACGGGATGACCGTCCGCATCTACAGCATTGTCGATCTCGAACCGGTTGTACCGGATTCCGTCACTCCCCATTTCCATGTCGCTTCCCATGTTGTCGGCGTATCCCCAATCGAACTCCTTGTTCTCCCAAATTCCGGACTCGTTGCGTTCCGTGCGCGGAGGCAACATGCTGCCCGTTAAGGTATAGGCATCTGCTTTTACCCATTCGGGATAGTACATCTGGGCATGGTAGGCAGGCTGGTAAGTGATGACTCCCTGGTTGCCGAGATTGTCTTCCCAGGCGATGTCGCCCGGTTCGGCGGGACGGGTATAGGTTACCGAATAGTTCCGGGTAACCGCGTCGCTCCCTTTCAGCTCATACCACGGGTCGTCGGCTATGCAGTTGCTGTTCGCGTCTTCCGATACCCATACGATGCCCGGTTCCGAATTATTGTAAAAAGGATTGCCCGCAATGCCGAAATCGTAATTTCCCGGACGGTTTTCCACGGCTTTGGCCATTTTTACCGTGATGTATCCTCCGAACGCTCCTAAGGAGACGTATTCTCCGTTGATAATGCGGCGTTCGGCGTAAGCGTTTGCCTCTTCCTGGGTCGAACTGTTCATGTTCTCATTGATGAATTGGCCTGGAGCCGGTCGGTATTCCAATACTTTGAATCCGATGGCGGCGAACGGATCACCTTCTATTTCTTCGTCTTTATTGCAGGAAAACAACGCCAGGACTCCCAGCGACAATATCATCCCCCATTCTTTTTTTGTGCGTTTCATATTTTTCGTTTTTTCGATATCCGACGCTTGCGGACGGTTCCGGTAGAATATCCGCTCCCTCTCTTCTTCCGGAAAAGAGGGGTCCCTTCCCTATAACCAAAAATTCGAAAGCCGATAAGATGATCCGCAAATGACGTATCTTCCACTTTAACTCCCGAAAGTTTCTGACGGAATGGTCGGACAGGCAGGTCTTCTGACTCTCTCCTTCCGGGGCTCCTTCCCATCCTTTCGTCAGGACAGTGGATCGATAAATGCCCGGACCTTTCGGAGATTACAGCTGCGGGAACAGTTTCCGAATTGCACGGAATTCCCTTTTGAGCGCAGGAAAACGGCCGTTTCCTGTTTGCACCGGTCCTTTTTGCAAAGATAGGCACATTTTTTCGATGCTGCCAAACTTTTGTTTCTGAATGAACGACGGGGTGCCGGTCAAGTAAAATACCCTTTTTCTTTATTGTTTTTAGCCGGCTGTTTAAAAGGTCTTCAGCTGCAAGGCTTTGATTTTCATAAATGGGGAGCGTATTGATGTGTGTGACCGAAATTTGAAAAGCAGCGACGTAGCGGATGAGGACCTGTCGGACACCCTCGTCGTTCGGTTTCCGTTGCCGGTCAGGCGTCGAACAGGAAAGAAAACGGTTGGGAAGGTTCGAATTTGGCGGCTGCGTTGCCTGAATAGATTTTCCCGCCGGTCAATGTCAGCTTTTTTACCGGAGCCCCGGTGTTGAAATCTATGTTCGAGAAATCGACCCAGAAAATATCGGGATTCAGAGTCGATTCGAAATAGTATATCTTGTTTTTCTGATCGGCAACCGAACGCCATCGGGTGGAGGCGATGTTCGGTTGACCGGGGGTGGAAATGCCCAGCGGAACCGATACGTTGCGCATGACACTGAACACTGCGGCTACTGCTACACGAGGATCGCTGCTTTGTTGTACGGCATTGATGTAGAATGACGCCCGAACGAAACGGTCCGAAGCGCGGTTGGTTCCCGGCAGCATGACCAGTCCGCCGATCTGTTCCCAGTAATCGTTCAGGGTAATTTGTTCCCGGTAAACCGGCGAATTGGTCATGATTTGGTATTGCCGTCCTTCATGTATTTCCAACTTTCCGTCGATATACTCGAAAATGGCGCTGTTTCCGGAAGCGTCGGAAATGGCGAGATGCATGGTCGATTTCGCTCCGTTGGGTATGTCGGGATTGTCGATGCGGAACCGGTCTTCGGACAGTTCTTCCACGGCTTCCCGGACCGTGGCGAAATTATCCAGTACGTATTGTGTCCAAGCGCTGATGCCCAGTACCGGCCGCGTGTCTCCCGGTCGGGAATATTCCGATTCGGTCAGATACAGCAAATTGGCTACAAGCCCCGCTTCGTTCATGCCGTCGGCCGTTCCTATGTCGTAGCCGGCCGCAATGACACTGCCGTATTTTGATCGCCAGCGAATGGCGTTTTCTCCGTTTCCGCCGGTTCTTTCCATTCCGCGGGGAAAGATGTAGAGGTTCGATTTCGGATCTTCCCGCCAGTCCATCGTCCGGCCGGTAATGATTGTATTTTCCGGACCCAGATAGACGGCCCGGGTGCAAGCCTGCGAGTCGGGCAGACTCCATGACGCCAATGCCGTGAGGCACGCGCATAATCCGATTCTTTGTATTTTCATGTCGATTCGTGCTGATTGTTTTCCGGTTTTCTGCAAAATATATGCAATTTCTGTTTCGGCGAAAATAAGGGTTCAAAATAGGACACTTCTTATATATTTTACCGGCAAGTGTTTAAAAGGCTTCATGTGCGAATCTTTGGAACGCAGTAACGTAGCGGATGAAGATTTTTTAGATAACTTTAAAACGTATTTTTGAAAAGTTTGCCAGTTATGTTATGATGATTCGGAATCTGTCTGTTTTTGGAATATTCGTTGGGTCGTTCATTGCCGGTTGCGGAAGCGCTCCCGGAAGGGAACCGGGTTGTCCGGCGGTTCCGGCGGAAATATTGTCTGGGGTGGATACGGTCGTGCCCGATTCCGTCCGGATGCGGGCCGTATTGCGGTACGATTCGGTTTCTTTCGTTGTATTGGAGAACCGTAGCCGTTTGCCGGTGGCTTGCCGTTCCGGATACCGGTTCGAACAATGGGTCGGGAACCGCTGGAAAACCGTGCCTGTCAGGGAAAAGGACACGGCGTGGGTTTTTTTGCCGCCCGGCAAGACCGACACGTCGTTTTTCCGATTGGAACGGGATTTGGGATATGCGCCGTTAGGTCTTTGCCGTATCGGTAAAACCGTTAAGGTCCTTTCCGTTCCCTGGCAGACGTTCGAACTCCGGTGCGAGGCCGAAGCCAGACCCGGTAAGATTGACTGGAACCGTATGGAACTGGTTCCGGACAATAGGGTGGCCAATACTCTGTTTGTGGATATGAAAGTTGTGTCTGTGGAAAAGGATGCCGTTCTTGTTACCTTACGGAATAAAAGCGATCGGGAACTTGTTTTCGGAGACTATACGGATTGTTCCTTCTGTCGATATGAAGATGGAAAATGGCTGAAAATTTCCTATGCAAGTGTCATACATTCCGTAGCTGTCATGCTTACCCCCGGGGATACCTTATCGGGATGGAAGCATTTTCTCCCGAAACGGCTTTACGCTTTCCCGCCCGGTCGGTATCGGGTTGTAAAACCTTTTTTTTTCAGCGGTGGCCGAACCCGGTATTTCGCTATGGCGGAGTTCGTTTTGGACAGCCTTGGAGAAACAGATGTCAGGAAATGCCTTGTCGGGGAGTAGGCAATTCCGTTTTTCTAACCTGTTATTTACGCACGATTAACCATTGGATAAAGGCGCCAGAAACGAGCGGTACGAAACGATTTAAAATAATACCCATGTTTATGTCGGGAAGTATGGATAATAATAGCGTTGCTATGACTCCGGCGGTAACGGCATAAACGCTGCGTTCGGGGTTACCTGTACTCATTCCTAAACTCACAGCCAGACAAAATCCTGTCGGAACCAACAGAGCGTGATATATCCAGACGGCATAGGGATAATCGTTGGGCAGCCAACCGGTCCAGACGTGGTCGAAGACCGCGGCGGTTCCCATAAGCAGTGTAGCGAGAACGTATTTCAGGCGTGTGGATAGTTTCATGTCATTCGATATTTTGGGATTTTCCGGAAACTTTGAAAAGGTGTCGTGGATTCCCATTTTGTAAAAATAAAAGGTCCTTGCAATGGGTAACAAGGACCTTTTGCGGAGAGAGGGGGATTCGAACCCCCGAAACGCTTTAGGCGTTTACACGCTTTCCAGGCGTGCCAGTTAAGCCACTCCTGCATCTCTCCGGATGATTGAAAAACGGCTTTGTCATCGAAAAACTCTCCGCCATTTGGTTTTCGTAAACGAAAAGGCAACCGAGCCGTGGTTGCCTGGCGGAGAGAGAGGGATTCGAACCCCCGGTAGCTTGCGCTACAACGGTTTTCAAGACCGCCGCATTCGACCACTCTGCCATCTCTCCGGCGACAAAGGTAATATAAAAATCCGTTCCTCCAAAAATATTCCGGCAAAAAGAATTTCCGTTCCATTCCGCTTTTTCCGGCGATTTTTCTTCTGTTCCGGACGATTTGAAAATTCAAAACTGTTTCTTATTTTTGTTCCGAATCGGGGAGGCCGCGAACCGCGTTTCCCCGCAAACCTGCCGATACGATGAAAAACGATACGATTCCTGCCGAAATGCCGCAGTCCGGTGTTTATCCGATCGAACAGTTGAAACGCTGTCTGTCGGTTACAGAAGTACGGTTTGCAACCGCTACTGACAACCACCGCTCCATCGCTTCCGCAACTGCACGGTTGTCCGGAGCGGAAACGGCGATTGCCGCCATTACGGTATTTCCGTCGTTCATAGAGAATGCGGGCATTGCGTTGAAAAACGAAGAGATTGCTATTTCCGCGCTGGTCGGCGGATATCCGGTTTCCCATACCTATCTCGAAGTCAAATTATTGGAATGCGCTATGGCGATGGAAAACGGAGCCGACGAAATTGAAATCGCTATGGATATGGGTGAAGTGGTATCTTTGGCGAGGGAAGAGGCGGAGAGTGAAATCGCTTTGATGCAGGAAGAGGTTGGCGAAGATGCTTTGTTGAAGGTAACGGTGGACAATACGCTGTTAACGGATGAGGAGGATATCCGGAATGTCGCTATGTCCGTCATGCGGGCGGGGGCCGGATTCCTTTGCAACCGGAGGGATTACGGTTCCGATTTTGACATAGCGGTCATGTCCCGGGCCGTGACCGATTATTTCGCGGAGACCGGTCGGCGGGTAGGGGTGCGGTTTGCTGTGGAGGGTCCGGACATCGATCGGGCCGTTCGTTATTATCGTGCTGCTGAACGGTATTTGCCGCAGGAATGGTTTGCGGAAAAGCTGGTCCGTTTGGAAGGAAGCGGTTTCTGGAAAAAAATGTTCGATAAGGTAACCGGATAGAAAAGTTAACCGTTTCGATAAGCCGAGTGCAATGAAATTTGTTTCGATGACCGGTCCTAAAAACGGTCGAAGATGTTTCGTCTTTTTCTTTTTCCCGTTTTTTACGGGTTTATTGTTTGTTTGGCTTAGTAATTGATAAGGATTACGAACGAATCTTTATCATTTACAGGTTATGAAAATCTTTTATTTTTTCATCGATAAGAGTGAAAATACGCAGGGGCCGGTCTTGTTGTCGTATTTTCAGACTCACGGTATTGCGCCGAATACTCTTGTGTGGTACGAAGGACTACCCGATTGGGTCAAAGCCGATACCGTTCCGCAGTTACACCCTTTTTTAAAAGAATCCGGCGTGGAATCCATGACCAAACATCATTACGCTTCCGAACTGGGATACAAATACGAGGCGCCCCGCTGTACGCCTCCGGCCTGCAAGGACAGCCATACGGCTCCGTCGAAAGCCGATATGCCCAAAACGTGGTTGTTCGAATCTATTTTGGTCACGCTGTTTTGTTGCCTTCCGTTAGGGATAGGCGGGATTATCTATGCGTCGCGCGTTCAGGCTTTGTGGAGCGGCATGCGTTATGCCGAAGCGCTGGATGCCTCCAATCGGGCCAAGCAATGGACCAAATGGGGTTTGTTGCTCGCGGTCATTGCCTGGCTGATTTACGTGTTGGTCGCCCTTTTGGTGCCGGCCGCCCGCGATACCGTATGGTTCTTCAATGAAAATATTTAATATACAACCTCCATTTTTATCCTTCTTTACGCCCTTCCGCCGTGTTGCCGTCCGTTCCGGCAACCGGCGGAAGGTTTCTTTGTTTTCGCTTCCGTAATATCATTTAATATATTATATTTGTGGCGTTTAATTTATTTTGGATAGCCATGCGTCATTTTACCAACGTACACGATCTCGGCGATTTGCAACTCGCTTTGCGGGAAGCTTTCGATATTAAGGCCGACAAATATAAATATTGCGAACTGGGGAAAAACAAGACCCTGATGATGATTTTTTTCAATTCCAGTCTGCGTACGCGGCTCAGTACGCAGAAAGCGGCCATGAATCTCGGCATGAATGTCATGGTGTTGGATGTGAACCAGGGCGCATGGAAACTCGAAACGGAACGGGGCGTAGTTATGGACGGGGATAAGCCCGAACATTTGCTGGAGGCCATTCCGGTCATGTCCTGCTATTGCGACGTTATCGGCGTTCGTTCGTTCGCCCGGTTTGAAAAGCGGACGGATGATTACGAGGAAAAGATTCTGAACCAGTTCATTCGTTATTCGTCGCGTCCGGTTATCAGCATGGAATCGGCAACCCGCCATCCGTTGCAGAGTTTTGCCGATCTCATTACCATCGAAGAGTATAAGAAGACGGACAGGCCTAAAGTGGTCATGTCGTGGGCGCCTCATCCCAAAGCTTTGCCACAGGCTGTTCCCAACTCTTTCGCCGAATGGATGAATGCTACCGATTACGAATTTGTCATTACTCATCCCAAAGGGTATGAATTAGACCCCGTTTTCGTGGGAAACGCACGGGTGGAATACGACCAGGACAAGGCTTTCGAAGGGGCCGACTTCATTTATGCCAAAAACTGGTCGGCTTACAATGAGGCCGATTACGGCAAAGTGCTTTCGAAGGATATGAGCTGGACGGTGGACGAACGTAAGATGAAATTGACGAACAACGCTTATTTTATGCATTGTCTGCCGGTAAGACGGAACATGATCGTTACGGACGACGTGATCGAATCGGAAAATTCATTGGTCATTCCCGAAGCCGCCAACCGGGAGATATCGGCACAGACCGTATTGAAGAAAATACTTGAATCGTTGTAAACTAAATCACATGAAAACACAGACCGTATTTTTGTGGCCGTTATTGTTTGTTCTGGTCATTTTCGGTTGTAAGAAGGATGAAAACAGTACTACCGAAGAGGAACCTAATCTTTCGGTAACCACCCATTCGATTCAGGCGACGTCCGGAGTGGATACCGTTTCTTTTAAGATTTATACGAACATTGACTGGAATATTACTTATACCGACGAATGGTGTAAACCGCTTACCTTGGAAGGGGATTCGGTTGCGGTTGTCGAAATAGCTATTGCTCAGAATACCGCATTGGAATCTCGTTCGTCCGAAATAACGGTTCATTACGTGTTGGATTCCGAAAACGAGCAGGAGGTAATTACCGTGACGCAGGAAGCTGAACCGTTGCAGGTTACCTTGTCGCCGGAAAGCATCGACCAGATTCCGAATATCGGCGCCACTTACGAAATCAAGGTATCGTCTAACCAACCTTTTGAAATCGTGAATCTCGAAGAATATGACTGGATCGATCGTATCTCTACTTATGCGATGACCGATGAAACGGTTATTCTTGAAATTCAACCCAATACCGGAATTAATTATCGGTTGGCCGAGCTTGTTTTCAAACAACAGGAGGCCGATGTGGCCGATACGCTTTTCCTGTATCAATTTGGAGTAGGCAGCCTGGAAACGGACAAACAGGCTTTGTTGGCATTGTATAATGCTACGGGAGGAACCGGTTGGACCGAAAAATGGGATACGGCCAAACCGGTGGAAGAGTGGTACGGTGTGACGGTGGAAGAAACGGTATCGGGAAAACGCGTGACCGAGTTGCGATTGAGCGATAACAACCTTATCGGAACCATTCCGCCGGAATTGACAGAACTCGACTATCTCCGTATTTTATGGTTGGACCGGAACCAGCTATCGGGGCCTATTCCGCAAAACATTGCCGATTGCATTTATCTGGAATATCTTTACTTGCATGAAAACGCCTTGACGGGGGGGATTCCGCAAAATATAGGGAATCTTGTCAAACTGAACCGACTCTATTTGAACGATAACCAGTTGGAAGGCGAAATTCCGGCTTCCATCAGTGCCATGCCTTATCTGTACGCGTTGGGGTTAAGTGATAATAACCTGACAGGAGGACTGCCAGAGAGCATAGGAGCCATGCCTTCGTTGCGGCTTTTGTTCGTGAACGGCAATCGTTTGACGGGGGAAATTCCCGAAACCTATAAAAATAACGCTTACTGGCTTGATTGGCAACCGTTGGTCAATATTGTTCCGCAACAACCGGGGTATGGATTTACCGAATGACCGGTTTTGTTGTAACGTAAAAAAACGGAGCGGCCTCAAAATAATGGGTTGCTCCGTTTCTTATTTTTGGAAAATGCAAGGTTTTGTTTTTCAAAAATAGGGTATAGCTGGACTTTTGCTGCAAAAAAGCGGTAATGCGGATGACATGGGTTGTCTGTGTTTGGGGGTATCTGTTCAGCGGATCGCCTTATAAATCGCTTCCGCCCAGAGACGGCCCAACGCTTCCGCGCCTTTTACGTTGGGATGCAGGTAGAATACGCCCACTTGGCCGTTTTCTTCCCACATGTCGGTTTTGTGATGTTCCCGGAAATAGTCGAATCCGGCCGTATCGCCGACAAATACCGCTTGCGAATTTTTCCGATATTCTCTGACTAACGCGTCGATTTCGGGGATATAGGAGCAAAGCCGGTCGAGACCTTCCTGAAGATACCGCGCTCCGTTATACGTGGAAGGGCTGTACCATACGGGATGGTGCAATACGACGTATGCCCGAGGATAGCGGGACAGCAGCGAGTCGATGATCGTTTTCAGGTTTTTCCGGTATTGCGCCGGACTTACGGGGGAACCGTTGGGGCCTTCCGAAGCGCTGTCGTTCGTTCCTAACTTGACAGAAAAAACGAGCAGGGCCCCTTGGTCCACAGCGAACCGGTCGGCCGCTTCGACGGCCCGGGAAAACAATGTTCCCGTTTGGGGCAGATGATCTACCGTAGTGGAACCGCTGACACCGTTGTTGTAAAAATCTACGCACAGAATGCCTTTCCTGCCTTCCAGGGCTTTGGCGGCTTGTGCGGGCGGCGCTTTTTCCGGGTCGTCGATGATGACCCCTTGCGTAATGCTGTTGCCGATGAATACGATATTTAGTTTATTGCCTCGGGCAAGTGACCTGTCTCTGGCGAATCCCGGGCCGACCGTCCATACGGCGAGCAGGATCAATAACACGTTTTTTAGGTTGTTCATGGTTTAGGAATTATGACCTTTTAATTATTTCCGTCAGCAGACGGCACATTTTTCCTTCGGCTTTTTTTCCCTCCCGCATGACTTCCTCATGCGAAGGAGGAACCGAGTTTTTCCCGGCGGCCCGGTTCGTGATGACGGACAGGGCGAAAACTTCCATGCCTGCATGGACCGCCGCGATGACTTCCGGCGCCGTGGACATGCCGACGGCATCCCCGCCGATTTGCCGGTAGAAACCGACTTCCGCCGGCGTTTCGTACGACGGACCGGTAACGGCGACGTAACATCCTTTCCGGAGATTCAGCCGGTATTCGTCGGAAACGGTTTCCGCCAGCCGGAGCAGCCGGGGCGAATAAGCCTGTCCCATTTCGGGAAAACGGGGACCGAAGGTTTCCGGATTCGGGCCGACCAACGGATTAGGTATGAAGCAGATATGATCGGTAATCGCCATGATGTCCCCTACATCGAATGTTTCGTTCAGGCCACCGGCCGCATTCGACAAGAACAGCGTTTTTACGCCCAGCAGCCGCATGACTCTGACCGGCAATACCACTTCGACCGGGGAATAGCCTTCGTAATAATGGAACCGTCCCTGCATGGCCACGACGTTTTTCCCGGCCAGCGTCCCGAAAATCAGGCGACCGGAATGGCCGGGCACGGTCGATACGGGAAACCGGTCGATTTCGGCGTACGGAATGGCGCAGACGATGTTCAGTGAATCGGCGAACGAACCTAATCCGGAACCGAGGACGATTCCGATCTCAGGCGTAAAATCCCCCGCTTTATTCCGGATTGAGCACAGCGTGTCGTTGATTCTGCGTAACATAAAGCATCAGTTTATTGTAGAAAGTGGTTTCGTTGTTGTTCACGAAATCGTTCATGAAGGCGATTTCTATCGGTATGCTGTACAGCTTTCGCTTGATATGTTCCGGAATTTTGCGGCTGTTGGATAATTTTACGGCGTCTTTGTCCGTTACCACGATCGCCGTGTCTTTCTTTCCGCGGGCCAACGCCTCTTCCATGATTTTCAGGTCGCGGGTTTTATAGGCATGGTGGTCCGAAAAAATCAAGGTGTCCACCACATGATAGCGGGCCGATACCGATCGGATCAGGTAATCGGGATTGGCGATCGCGGCCATGACCACCACGTCCTGTCCCCGGCGCAAGGGCGGACAGTCGTATTCGCTGCCGTACAAGGGAACCGGATCGAAAGAACGTATTTTCGTAAAGAAGAGGGACTGGTAAGGATAAAGGTTCAGATGTTTCGATATGACACGCATATCGATCGGCTTGATGTCCGACGGGCATTTGGTAACGATGACGATATCGGCCTTGTCCAAACGGGACGGCAGGTCGCGCAGGCGTCCCATAGGGAGCAGGTGGTCTTCGTAAACCGGGTGCTCGTAATCCATGAGGACGATATTCAGCCAGGTTTGTATGTGCCGGTGTTGGAAGCCGTCGTCCAGCAGAACTAAATTGATGTCGGGAAACAGTTCCCGCAAACGGTTTACCCCTTCCACCCTTTTTTCGCATACGGCTACCGGAATGCGGGGGAATTTCAGTTTGATTTGTTTGGGTTCGTCGCCCACTTTCCGGCTGGACGAGCCGGGTTCTACCAGCAGGAATCCTTTGCTTTTGCGTTTGTAGCCGCGCGAAAGCACCGCAACCCGGTAAGATTGAGACAACAGTTTGATCAGGTATTCTATATGCGGTGTCTTGCCCGTTCCTCCGACCGTCACGTTGCCTACGCAAACAATCGGAATGTCGAATTCCGTACTTTTCAGTACACCCGCGTCGAACATCTTGTGTCGCAGGAATATGGCCAGTCCGTATAGCCAGGATAAAGGAGCCGTTATTATTTTCAGCATAATTTCGTAATCATTAAACTCCGCGCCGCCGTTTCGGACGTACCGAAACGGCCGATCTCGGTTTTTACGGCTGCAACCGGTTGGGTTCGTTTGGTCCCGCATAGACTTGTATTCCGATATGTTTTTGATTATCAGAGGATATGTCCTTTGCGAAGGGTCCGAAACATGCGGAAAACCGTTTTGAGGTTCCGGTTGCCGGCCTTATCCTTTCAAAGATAATCATTTTTTTATACCTAAGAAAATAAAGGTTTTATTTTTGACGGAGTTTGAATATATTTTACCTTTGCACTATAAAATTTTAACTATGCAGGAAAACATTCCTTCGTCGAATACAGAACAGGAAATCGATCTGGTGGAGTTGGTCAAAAAGTTGTGGAAACAGCGGAAGGCCATATTCAAATTTGCGGGTTGCAGTGTCGTCATTGGCATTATCGTCGCTTTCAGTATTCCCCGGGAATACGAGACCCGGGTAATCATGGCACTCGAAAATAACAATTCGTCTTCCGACCAGGTCAACGGATTGGCCAATTTAGCGGGTATCAATCTCGGAAGTGGGGAAATAGGAGGGATCACGTCTCAGATTTATCCCGATATTGTCAAAAGCACGCCGTTTCTGCTCGAATTTGCCGATATTCGGGTAACAGACAAAGAGGGGAATGAATTTGCATTTGCCGATTACCTGAACGAGGAAATCAAAAGTCCGTGGTGGGGAGCCGTGTTTAAACTTCCGGGAACTATTATCGGTTGGATCGCCGGGAAAAAAGATGAAGGAGAAGGAGAAGAGAAAGATATTCGCAATCTGCCCAAAAAATACCGGGATTTCATTAAGGCGCTGACCGAGAGGTTGGGAGCGTCGGAAGATAAGAAAACGGGATTGCTGACCTTGTCGGCCACGATGCAGGACCCTTATGTCGCCGCCCTTATCGCCGATTCCATGTTTTGCAAGCTGCAAAAATACATGATCGTCTATCAAACCGGCAAGACCAAAGAAGATCTGAACATCAGCATCAAGCTCTACGAAGAGGCTAAGGAGAAGTATTATCGGGCCGAGGATTCCCTGGCGAAAGCGTTGGACCAGAACCAGAACGTGATTTCCTTCAAATTGAGGGTCAAACTGGACCGGTTGGAAAATGAACGGAATCTGGCTTATAACATATACAACCAGACGGCGCAGCAGGTGGAGAACAACAAGATGAAACTGCAAAACGCTACGCCGATCGCGACCATAATAGAACCGGCTCAGGTTCCCGTCATTCCGGCTTCTCCGAAAAAAACGCTGATCGTCATCGCGTTTCTTTTCTTGGGCGTGTTCGTGAAATCGGGCATGATTCTGTTTCGCGATTTTTTCCCGATCGAGCCGAAGCCGGAACCGGATCAAAGCGAATCGTAAAGTTCCCGGACCGTTTTTCCCGAAACGGGATGCCGGAAGTCGGGCATGATCTCATTCAACGGTTCCAGCACGAACCGGCGGTAAGGGAGCAAAGGATGGGGAACGGTCAGGTAATCGTCGTCGATGACATCGTTTCCGTAAAATAAAATGTCTATATCGATGGAACGCGATCGGTAAACCGTTGTTCCGTCGATTTTTTTTTCCGATTTGATTTTCCGTCCCTTCGTGTCGAAATAGGACCGTATGTCTTTTCCGTAGGCCGCTTCCATGTCCCATATCGCGGCCAATACTTCCCGGGCGGATAATGCCGTTTGCAGCACCAATGCCTGGTTCAGAAACGGGAATTCGCTTTTGAATCCCCAAGCCGGCGATTCGTATATGGACGATTCGGCGCGCAACTTCCCGATCTTGTCTTGCGCAAGCGTCCGGATGTCGGCCAGGGTTTGCCGGATATTGCCCAGATTTCCGCCGGTCAGCAGCACGACTTCGGTTTTCCTTTCCATTCGTCTATAATTTGTAGATCTGTTTGCTGATGGAAAGGGCGAAGTGGGTCCATACGATTTTCGGATTTCCGTTTTGCCGGATGTGCAGAGCCGCTTTCTCGAAAGCTTCCGTCAGGGTTTCCATGTTTTTATGATGCACGTAGGGGGAGAATTTCCGCAGAAAATCGGCTTCCCGGCCGTAGGCGTACGATACCGTATCCATTTGCAGGGAGTACATGAAACTTTCTCGGAGCATGTTCAGGGCATATTCCAGGAATCCTTTCTGACTCTCACGGGGCAGCGAAGCCATGTTTTCTGCCCATTGGATCAAGCCCAGATGGTCGGTGTAGAAACAACGGCGCATGATTTCTGCGAACCATTCGAAATTTTCGTCTCCGGCGCCCCGGGTTTCCATCAGGTCCACTGCCCGGATCACGTCTCCGCCTGCCGCTTTGGCTACCGGCAGGCACAACGGATTTTCTCGTCCGTACCGTTCCTGTAGGAATTCCGCCATGGCGGACGGTTCCACGGGCGGCACGTAAACCGTGCGCGTGCGCGACACGATGGTTTTCAAAAGGGTTCCGCTGTCTTCGCACAACAGCAGGAACAAAGTGTTTTCGTCGGGCTCTTCGAACAGTTTCAACAGGGCGTTCGCCGCCGTGTCGTTCATCCGTTCGCTCATCCAGATAATGACGGTTTTATATCCGTTCTCGAATGACTTATATCCCAGTTTGCGGGTAATTTCGGCCGCTTCTCCCCGGGCGATGTTCCCTTGTGAATTTTTCCCCAGCTCGATGCAGTCGTACCAGGCCCGTTCGTTGAAGTAACCGGGAGGAACGCTTCGGTCCAGTACCATTTCGCGCCATTTTCCCATCAGGGAATCGCTGGTCAAGTCTCCGCTGGCGCTCGTACCTACGGCATAGACGCTTTTGTTCACGGGAAACACGAAGTGGAGATCGGGGTGCTCCAACCGGGCGATCTGGTAACAGGAGCGGCATACGCCGCAGGAATCGCCGTTTTGCGGGTGTTCGCAATGGATGTATTGCGCATAGGCTATCGCCAGCGGAAGCACTCCCGATCCCGGTTTGCCTTGAAACAATTGGGCATGCGGAATTTTTCCTGCGTCCGCATCGCGTACCAGCCAGTCTTTTACCGATTGCAGGCCGACCACTTCATTGAATTTCATGATTTCGTTGAATTTCTTTCGGCCATTTCTCGCCTCGGCAATTGAAATGAATTTCATTGCGTTCGGCTTATCGAAATGGTTTTCCTATTTGAAGTAAAGATACGGAGAAAAAGCGAAAAGCCGTGCACGGTAACTGCATCCGTTGCGGAAAATGGGACTGGAATGACGATTTTTCAGCATGGATTGGATTGTTATGCAGTTGTTTATGTTTATTGCATAGGAAGGGAAAAGAGGGAAAGGCGGAGTGTCTTTTGCCCGTGTCGTTTTATGAATTTCGGAGGCTTTTTCCGCATGAAGGCGATGTCGGGAAAGGAAACTTGGAGCCTGTTTAAATTTTAATCGTTGTTTTTAATTTGGGTTATTTTCGAGACCTTTTTTCTTCTTTTGAAGGAGTACGGCGATACTATACGACCGAAAAAGGAGGAAGAAAAGGGCCGAAAAGAGCTGATGAGAAAAGTGACGAAAAAATATTTTAAACAGGCTCTTATATAGGTTCGTATGGAGATTATCCGTTACTTTGCTAATTTTGTCCCGAATATGCGGGAAACGGCGTTGCGTTCGGAACCGCGACCGCGGCGACAAGAACGGATTGAAACGGGACGGGTCCCGTATTTTTTTGCGGATACGAGACGATGATGTATAGATTTTCTGTTTACAAGGAACAATATAAAGCCAATTTGAAATTGGCCCTGCCTGTGGTATTGACGCAGTTGGGGCAAATTATGGTGCAGTTTACCGACAATGTGATGGTGGGGCATTACGGGGGCGACGACCCTACCCCGCTGGCGGCCGCTTCGTTCGGAGGAGCGGTGTTTTTCATCCTGTTTATCGCCGGTATCGGTGTTACGCTCGGTTTGACGCCGTTGGTGGGGGAATTGTATGCTCGGGGAGACAAAGCCCGTTCGGCCGGATTGCTCCAGAACGGGATTTTGTTTTACACTTTTCTGGGATTCGTGATGATGGGGCTACAGTTGGCCGTGATTCCGTTCATTCATCATCTCGGACAGCCGGCAGATGTGGTGGATATGGCGATTCCCTATTATCGGATGTTGGTGTACAGCATGCCGTTTATCCTGTTGTTTTTCGCCTTCAAGCAGTTTTTGGAAGGGGTCGGGAATACCCGGGTGGAAATGACTGTGACCATCGTCTGCAACCTGATGAATATAGGGTTCAACTGGATTTTTATTTACGGGAATCTGGGTGCTCCGGAGATGGGGACCGAAGGGGCCGGTTTGGGCACTTTGCTGTCCCGGATGCTGATGCCGGTATTCATGATCGCCTATTTTTACCGGCAACGCCGGTACCGCATTTATCTGCAGGGCTTTTCGCTGCGCAGTTATTCGTTTCAGACCGTCAAATCGTTGTTGAAAATGGGGATTCCCATATCGTCGCAAATGTTTTTGGAAGCTTCCGCGTTCGTCGGAACGGGCATTATGATGGGGTGGTTCGGCAAGGTCGCGTTGAGCGCCAACCAGATCATCATGACCGTCAGCAACTGCGCGTTCATGATCGTAATGTCCGTCGGGGCGGCTACGACTATCCGGGTGTCGCACTGCTACGGAGCCCGGAATGTGGGGGAACTCGCCGGCGCGGTCAAGGCGGCCTACCATTTGACGTTGCTTTGGAATACGTTTACCGCCCTCGTATTCATCTCGTGCCGTCATTATATTCCCCTGCTTTTTACCTCCAATGCCGAAGTGGTGGAACTGGCTTCCCGGCTGATGTTGTTTATCGCCCTGTTCCAGCTTTCGGACGGCGTGCAAAACGCGTCGGTAGGAACGCTGCGGGGCATGCAGGATGTCCGGATCATCATGCCGATCGCTTTTTTCTCCTATTTCGTGCTGAACCTGCCGATCGGGTATTTGTTCGGATTCGTGTTCGGCATGGGACCGGAGGGGCTGATTCTCGGGTTCACGTTCGGTTTGACGACCGCCGCCGTTTTGATGATCTGGCGCATCCGCCGGAAAATCCGGGAGTTTCGCCGGACCTTGTAAAAGGGTAAAACGAAATAAAAGGCTTCAGGTGCCAGGCTTTGCTTTTCCCGGATGAGCTGACGTATGTGACCGGAGCTTTGGAAAGCAGTAACGCAGCAGATGAAGCCTTTTGGAACATTTACATTTGCAGTATTAAATATTAACGTAACCCTGTTACGTATCTTTGAAAAGAAGAGTTGCAGTGCACTAATTTTTGGACAACTTGCCGGCAAGGTATGGAGGGAAGACTATTTAGACACCCTCATTTCGTTTCCGGATATTCGGCGGAATCAAATGCCGATGCCGTAATAATCGAATCCTTTCCGGGTCACTTCCTCTTTGTCGTAAATGTTCCGGCCGTCGATAATCAGGCGTCCGTTCATGACTTTTTTCAGAACGTCCCAGGAGGGAATGCGGAACGTGCGCCATTCGGTAACGTGGAACAGGACATCGCAGCCCACGGCGGCGTCGTACATGTCCGTAGCGTAATAAATGCGGTCGTCCAGATGTTTGCGCGCTTCGTCCATGGCGACCGGATCGTAGGCGCGCACCCGGCAACCCGCCCGCAACAGCTGTTCGATGAGAATCAGCGAGGCCGCTTCGCGCATGTCGTCCGTTTCCGGTTTGAAGGAGAGTCCCCATACGGCGGCCGTGCATTTCCGGAGATCGCCGGAATAGTGCGTTCGGAATTTTTGAAACAATACCTCTTTCTGCCGTTCATTGACCGCTTCCACCGCTTCGAGGGTTTGCAGGCGGTAGCCGTGGTCGGCGGCGGTCTTGATCAGGGCTTTTACGTCTTTGGGAAAGCAGGAGCCGCCATAGCCGCAACCGGCATAAAGAAATTTGTTGCCGATGCGGTTGTCCGCCCCGATGCCGTGGCGTACCTGGTTGACGTTGGCGCCTACCCGCTCGCAGAGGTTGGCGATGTCGTTCATGAAGCTGATGCGCGTCGCCAGCATGGCATTGGCGGCGTATTTGGTCATTTCGGCGGAAGGAATGTCCATGAAAATGACCCGAAAGTTGTTGATCATCAACGGACGGTAGAGGGCGGACATCAACTCCCGCGCTTTTTCGCTGTCCACGCCGATAACGACCCGGTCGGGCTTCATGAAGTCGGCGATGGCGTTTCCTTCTTTGAGAAATTCCGGATTGGAGGCGACGTCGAACGGAATGTCCGCGTTCCGGCGGGCCAGTTCTTCGGCGATGACGGCCCGTACTTTTTTCGCGGTTCCTACCGGGACGGTGCTTTTGGTCACGACCAGCAGGTAACGGGTCATGTGGCGGCCGATGGTGCGGGCTACCTCCAGCACGTATTGCAGATCGGCGCTTCCGTCTTCGCCGGGAGGAGTGCCTACCGCGCTGAAGACGATTTCCACTTGCGGCAACACCTCTTCCAGTGAGGTGGAAAAATGCAGCAGTCCCGCCTGTTGGTTCCGATGGACCATGACGTCCAGCGACGGTTCGTAGATGGGAATGATTCCTTTTTTCAGATTTTCTATTTTTTGCCGGTCGATATCGATGCAAGTGACGGTAACGCCCAACTCGGCGAAACAACAACCGGTTACCAGCCCGACGTAGCCGGTTCCTACAACTGCGATATGCATGGTCTATAAATATTTGTTAAGGGTAAAACTGAAGGTGGAGCCTTTGCCCGGTTCGCTGCGCACGTTGACTTGCGCGCCGTGGGCCTCCACGATATGTTTGACGATGGCCAGCCCCAGTCCCGTGCCTCCGTTTTCCCGGGAACGGCTTTTGTCGGCCCGGAAGAACCGTTCGAATACGCGGGGGAGATTTTCCCGGGAGATGCCGATTCCGTTGTCTTCCACTTCGATCATGACCTTGTCGAACATGTCGATAAAGGAGATTTTGGTCGTGCCGCCCCGTACTCCGTATTTGATGGAGTTGGAAATGAGGTTGATCAACACCTGTTCGATGCGGACTTTGTCTGCGAAAACGTCGATGACTTTGTCCGACGTGACCTTGAGGGTAATGCCCGCTTCTTTGGCGTCGAGCGCCATGCTGTCGGCGATGTCGTGCGCCATGGCCACGATGTCGAACTGTTCCCGGTTGAGGTTCATGACGTTGATTTCGAGTTTGGAAATTTCCTCCAGGTCTTTGACGATGGCGATCAGCCGGTCGATGTTTTTCTCTACCTTTTCCAAATAGCGTACGTTGATGTTGTCGTCGTGTATGCCTCCGTCCAGCAGCGTCAGCACGTATCCCTGCAAGGTAAAGAGCGGAGTTTTCAATTCATGCGACACATTGCCCATGAACTCTTTGCGGTAGGTTTCCATTTCTTTCAGCCGGACGATTTCCTCCGATTTTTTCTCGGCCCATTGCGTCAGCTCGTCCCCCATGCCCTCGATAATGTCGCGGTTGGCGAAATTCGCGTTCATTTCGGCGGTGGAGACGCTCCGTTCGGTAATCATGCGGTAGAGCGGTTTCAACCGGTAAAGGACGAATTGCCACGTAAAAAAGCGGGACACGAAAAAGGAGACGAGGGCGATGATGAACCCGATCACTATCGAATAGACGGTCCCGGTGTTCAGCGTGTACATGATGACGGAGACCAGCACGAACGAAACGGCCGAAGTCCAGAGCGAAGCAGTGTTTACCGACTTGATTTTGAAAAGTGCCATGTTATTTCTTGTATTGGGCCATTAGCCGGGTAATGTATTTGCCGATGATGTCGAATTCGAGGTTTACGATGCTGCCTACCCGGAGGGTCGAGAAATTGGTGTGTTCGAAGGTGTAGGGAATGATGGCTACCTGAAAGGAGGACGGACGGGAATTGACTACCGTCAGGCTGACGCCGTTGACGGCGATCGAACCTTTTTCCACGGTAATGTTTTCTCCCGTGTTGTCGTATTCGAAAGTGAAGTACCAACTGCCGTCCACCTCTTCGATGGCGGTGCATACCGCCGTCTGGTCCACATGTCCCTGAACGATATGTCCGTCTAATAGCGCGTCGGGACGCATGCTCCGTTCGAGGTTGATCTTGTCTCCCGGTTTCAGCAGGCCGAGATTGCTTTTCAGCAGGGTCTCCTTGATGGCGGTAACCGTGTATTCTCCCTCTTTCAGGTCCACGACGGTCAGGCATACGCCGTTGTGGGCGATGCTCTGATCGATTCTCAATGCCTTGGCAAAACTGCATGCGACCGTGATGTGCAGATTTTCCTGTTCTTTTTCCAATGCCGTCACGGTAGCGGCTTCTTCTACGATTCCTGAAAACATATCTTTATTTTTTTAATGATTTCGTCGGTCAGTTATTCCGTCGTTCCCCACGATTCGTTCGGCCGGGGACCGAGCTCGAAATGGAGCGTGCCGCCCGCTGCGATGTCTTCGTGCCGGAGGTAGCATTTTTCATAAGACTGGCCGTTGAGGCGGGCCGATTGGATGTAATCGTTGTCCGGCGTATTGTCCGCCGTCGTAATGACGAATTTTTTCCCGGAGGCGTATTTCGGATCCAGTCGGATTTCCACGCGGTCGAACAGCGGCGTCGTCAGTTCGTAACGGGTATCTCCCGGACATACGGGATGGAAGCCGATAGCGGCCAGTACGTACCAGGCGGACATTTGTCCCACGTCTTCGTTTCCGCAGAGTCCCTTGACCTCGTTTTTGTAGGCTTTGTCGCAAATGAAGCGGGTCCAGTATTGCGTGAGCCACGGGGCCGACAGGCGGTTGAACAGGAAGGGAACGTGGTGTACCGGTTCGTTGGAATGGTTGTAGAATTCGTTCCAGATGAAACTGTCGGGCGTCTTCTCGAAAAATTCGGTCAGGTCCTGCAACGTCTTTTCGCGTCCGCCCATCAGTTCCGTCATGCCCGGAATGTCGTGGGGAACGAACCATCCCTGTTGGTAGGGGTTGCTTTCGATGCAGCCGTACCATTGGTGCTGCCGTCCGTGTTCGGGCAGCGGCTCCCACGAGCCGTCGGCTTTTCTCGGCCGGAACCAGCGGAACTCGTCTTTATCGAATATCAGGCGGTAAGCCTGTCCCCGTTCGGCATATTTTTCCGCGTCTTCCGTTTTTCCCAACGCTTTCGCCAATACGGACACGCACCAGTCGGAATAGGCGTATTCCAGCGTTTCCGAAATGGGATAACCTTCCGTGGTATATCCGGTTTCCGGGTGGTGTCCGATCCGGTCGGCCGTATGGACCGAAAAGGCATAGGCTTTTTCCGCATCGTAGTTCCGGATGTTTTTGACCCATGCGTCGGCAATGACCGAAATGGCGGGATTACCGACCATGCAGCCGCTGTAAGCGTTCAGAAATTCCCAGCGGTTGAAGCATTCGGAACCGTTTTCTTCCGCCAATGAAATGAAGGAGCAAATCATGTCGTTCACGACTTCCGGATTGATGATGGTTTGCAGGGGAAACTGGCTTCGGAAAACGTCCCAGCCGCTGAACACCGTCCGTTTGGTAAAACCTTCCGCCCGGTGGAGCCGGCGGTCTCCGCCCGGATATTGCCCGTCGGTGTCGCAAAAGCTTCTCGGATCGATCATGGTGTGATAAAGGGCCGTATAGAAAATGATTTTTTGTTCTTCGCTTCCGCCGGAAACCCGGATTTTGCCGAGGGCCTCGTCCCATGCATCGGCCGCCCGGTTCCGGTAACGGTCGAAATTCCAGCTTTTCGCTTCCGCTTTCAGGTTGGCTTCCGCTCCGGCCATGCTGACGAAAGAGATCCCCGTTTTGAGAACGACCTGTTCTCCCGCACCGGTGGGGAACTCCGTGAAAAATCCCAGATGGTCCCCTTCCGTCGCTCCCGGTTTTTCGACGATTCGGGCGTGGACAACCCGGTCGATGTATTCCGGTTTGCCGATATCTTCAAGTTTTCGGGACCACGATTCGGGAATGTCGGCGCTCCAGACCCCGTAGTTTTCGATGGGGCGGCTGAATTGGGCGTAGAAGTAAACGGTGTAGTCGGCATGGCCCCAGCCGTTACCCCAGCCGCCGCCGTCGGGGGTACAGCGCATCCAGCCCCGGATGGTGCGGTCATCGACTTTTTCGATGTATTGCCGTGTGGAAGTGCCTCCTACCCGTCGGGCCAGGTCGATCTGTATACGGGAGCGTTCGTTTTCGGGAAAAGTGAAACGCATGATGCCGCAATGGGGCGTAGCCGTAAGTTCGGTTGTGATGTCGTAATCGGTAAGGTGTACGGAATAGTATCCGGCGGCGGCTTTTTCCGAAGCCTTATCGTAACGGGAACGGTAGCCGGAATCGGGGGTTTCTTCTGTTCCCCGGTAGGTATGCAAGGTTCCGGTCGAAGGCATGACCAAAAAATTCCCCAAGTCGCCGTACCACCCCACTCCGCTCATCTGGGTCAGGGCGAATCCCTCGATGGTGCGGTGTTCGTCACTGTAACCGGAGCCGTTGTCGCCGCCGGTAACGGTATTGGGACTGACCTGGGTCATGCCCCAGGGAACGGCAGCTCCCGGAAAGGTTTTTCCCAGACTGATGAACGTCCGGCCGGAACCTTCGTCGGTGCTGGCTCCGATGAAAGGGTTCACATAATCGGACAACCGCTCTTTTCCCGCCGCTTCGGCAGAAAAGAACAAACCGTGCGCCGCCACTGCGGCCGTGAAAAATATGCGTAATTTCATGGCAGGTTTCGTCAATGATACAGGTAATCTTTTTTACGGCGCATGTAAGCCCCGAAATAAAGCAACGACAGGAGGAAGACATAGCAGGCGATGCGTCCCGTCATGTCGCCGTAACGAACATAAAACGTGATTTCGTCGTTTTTATTGACCGTATCGGTCAGCGTGCCCCGAATGCCCCAGCCGAGCGACCGGACCACGTCGCCCCGCTGGTTGATGAAGGCCGATATGCCCGTGTTCGCGCTGCGGGCGATGGATCGACGCGTTTCTATGGCGCGCAGCCGCGAATAGACGAAGTGCTGATGATAGCCGAACGTGTCGCCCCACCAGCCGTCGTTGGTAATGACGAACATCAGCTGTGCCCCTTTCCGAACGAACTCGGAGAAAAATTCGCCGTAAACGGATTCGTAACAGATGGCCGAACCGACGAGTAGGTCGCGGCGGACGGATCGGAAAACGCTCCGTTCGGGTTGGGTGGCCATCATGCCAGAAATGCCGCCGAGATCGACTGAAAGTTTACGGATGAAGCCCAGGTATTCATGATACGGAAGCATTTCCACGCCGATGACCAATTTGGATTTGTGATATAAGGCCACCGGATTGGCGGCGTTGATTTGTATGGCGGAGTTGTAAACGTCGTAGAAAAACGCGCTGTCGCGCGTCAGCCGGGCCGTCGAGGTCGGCGGCGTTTCGGCGTCGGGATAGCGTTGGTAGAGGGTCAGCCCGCCGATGAAATCGGCTTCCGGAAACCGTTGCCGCATCAGGTTCCGGATGGCGTTTACCGCGTAATGGGAATCGAGCCTTTCCAGCCAGAATCGGTTGTCGAGCGCCGTTTCCGGAGCGACGAGAAAGCGGGTGTCTGCCGGAGCCTGCCGCGCCAGATCGAGAATCAGTTGCAACTGCTGGTCGGGCGTCAGGGCTGAAAATTTCTCCGTATAAGGATCGACGTTGGGTTGCAGCACGGTAACCTTGACCGGATCGTCTTTCTCCCGGTAGGAAGCGTACATGTGCCAGGACAAGACGGCAGGAAGCAAAACGACGAGCAGTGCGGCTATACCTGCGGCCTTGGGGCGGGGAGTTCCCTTGCGGCGGGCGGCCAGCCATCCGTCCAACGCCTGAAAAATCGCAAGGTTGGCCACCCAGATCCATAAGGTACCCCCTAAGGCCCCGGTGTATTCGTACCACTGGACCAATTTGACGTCGATGGCGAACCCGTTGCCGAGAACCAACCACGGAAATGAGATTTCTCCGTTCAGATAGACGTATTCGAAAGCGATCCATCCGCTGACCAGCAACGTGTAGGCCAAGGCCCGGGGAGCTCGTTTCCAGACGGCGTTGTAGAGGGATAGGACGAGCGTGATCAGGGCGGTATGCGCTAACGTGGCGGCGACGATGCCGACGAAAGCCGCTTTGGTAATCCACCATTCGGTGGCCAAATTCCAAAGGACGGCCGTCAGGATGACGTAAGGAATGAAACGTTTCCCTTGTTTCCGTTGCTGGATGAACAGCAACGGGACGAACGCGAACCACAGGGAAACGGAGGTCAGTCCGAACCACGGGAGCGAGAGCAGCAACGCCGAGAGGAATGCGAGGAAAAGATTCATGGGCGTACGGGTTGCGGGCTCCGCATTTCCATCAGGGCGTGGTCGGCCTCTATTTTGCGGATGATTTGTTTGACTAAGATATCCATGCGGCTGCCGGGCGTATAAAGAGCCGGCGCGACGAAATCGACGCGGCCGTCATTGACGAGCTGGCGTATTTCGTCGATTTTTTTTCGCGAGGCCGGGTTATAGGCGGCGATGGAATATCCACCCATCTGTTTGACCAACCGCATGCAGGGAATGTCTGTTTGTCCGTCGCCGATATAGATCATGCGGCTGAACGGGACGGGACGGGCGTATTCCGGAACGTATTTATTGACCTGCACGTTGTCGCTGACCGAATCGATTCCCTTGTTGATTTTGAACAGGAACTGCGTTTTCGTGGTGTAATTGACCACCACGGAAGGCCAGAACGCGATGCCGTCCACGTTGTAGAAAAAGGAACAGGCGTATATCTTTTTGAATTCGTGGGCGATGGGCGTCCCTTCGATCATCTCTTTGATGCCGGACGAGTTGATGTAATGTTCGATGGCCAGATTCCGTTCGAGACCGTATGCGTTGATGCGTCCGAACCATTCCCGCACGCCTTCGAAAAGGGGAACTTTGGACCCCGATTCGCGGAAAGCCTCGCGGCGCAGGGAGATATCCTTGTTGTTCGCCTCTTTCAACATCCGGAACATGTAGGCCAGAATGGTGTCGCCGTCCTGCTGTTCCGCCATGGCGGAACTTTCCGCCCAGAACTCTTCGTTGGCTTTCCCCACGGCCGGAATGAAATCGTATTCCTGCATGTTGCCGGGAGCCAATGTGCCGTCGAAATCGTATATGATAGCTATTTTCAGTGGTTGCTTCATGCGTTGAACGGATGGTTGTCCGTGTAAAGGTATAATTTTTTCGGGAAAAATCCGTTCCGAAAACGTCGCCGGTCCGAAAGAAACGGCGATCGCGTTTTCGGAAAGACGGAAAGTAAAAACGAAAACGCCCCGACCGGGAACGGCGGAATGTTCCGGAATATAAGAACCTGTTTTGATTTTTTCGCCGGATGATTCGAAAGTTGTTTTCGAGGCTTGTTCCTTTTTCCAATGAGGAGGATAGCGGGCTGTCTGACGAAGCGGAAAGAGGGAAAAGACCGGAAAAGAAGCCCGAAGCACCGGCGAAAACAACCGGAAAATTATACGATTTTTATGAAAAAGACAGGTTTGCAAAAAATTGAAACAGGTTCTAAATAAAACGGGACAGGAATTGATTTTCAAACGGATTGTTTCGTATATTTGTCGCATTATTAAAGTTATAACGGATGAATTATTTCAAGAAATCGAACCTGATACTGGGGTGGGCGGTGTTTGCCGTTTCCGCACTGGTTTATCTGCTTTCCATGGAACCGACAGCCAGCTTGTGGGACTGTTCGGAGTTTATCGCAACGTCGTATAAGATGGAGGTCGGGCACCCGCCCGGAGCGCCGTTGTTCATGATGCTCAACCGGTTTTTCTCCATGTTCGCTCCGGATACTTCCTATGTGGCCGCCATGGTCAATGCCACTTCCGCCATTGCCAGCGCCCTGACGATCATGTTCCTGTTCTGGACCATATCCCATTTGGGACGCCGTTTGCTGAACCGGTCGGAAGAGGAGCTGACGCGGGGCGAAACGTGGGCCGTGCTGGGTGCCGCTTTGGTGGGGTCGCTGGCCTATGCGTTTACCGATACGTTCTGGTTCTCGGCGGTGGAAGGCGAGGTATATGCGCAGTCGTCGCTGTTCACGGCTTTGGTGTTCTGGGCGATTCTGAAATGGGAAAATATCGCCGACCAACCGCATGCCAACCGTTGGCTGGTGCTGCTGGCTTACCTGATGGGGCTTTCCATCGGGGTTCATCTGTTGAACCTGTTGGCGATACCCGCCATCGTGTTCGTCTATTATTACCGCACGACGAAAGAACGCAGCCGTCTCGGATGGTGGAAGGCTTTCGCCGCTTCGGTCGTGATTCTGGCCGTCGTTCTGTACGTCATCATTCCGAAAAGCGTGGAACTGGGCGCATGGTTCGACAAACTGTTCGTCAATTCGTTCGGCTTGCCGGTAAACAGCGGGCTGCTGGCTTTCGTCGTCCTGTTGTTCGCGGCGATCGGTTTCGGGGTGTGGAAAACCTATGTGAAGGGAAAAGTGTTGTGGAATACGGTGCTTTTATGCGTAGGCGTCATGTTGCTGGGATACGGGACGTACGCTTCGGTCGTGATACGCTCTTCCGTCAATCCGCCCATGAACTCCAATGCGCCGAGCGATCCGTACGCTTTGTTGGATTTCCTGAATCGGGAACAATACGGCAACCGGCCGTTGTTCAGCGGTCCGTATTATAATGCGCCCCTGACCGACATAGAATATACGGACGGCTATTATTACAATACCGAAACCAAACGGTACGAAACGTTTCTGAAACGGGGGAAGGAGACTTACGATCCCCGTTTTACCACACTGTTTCCCCGCATGTACAGTCCGCAGCATGCGAAAGAGTACCAGAGCTGGGGCGGACCGGGCGGTAAGAAAGTCAATTTGGGGAACGGGGAGACGGCTGTGGTGCCTACCTTCGCTCAGAATCTCCGCTATTTTTTCACGTATCAACTGAATTTCATGTACTGGCGTTATTTTCTGTGGAACTTCGTGGGGCGTCAGGACGATATACAGTCGCAGGGAGAGCTTACCCACGGCAACTGGATGTCGGGGATCACGCCCATCGACGAAATTTATCTCGGTCCGCAGGATAATCTGCCGCAGGCTACGCTGGACAACAAAGGGCGGAACCACTATTATTTCCTGCCGTTTATTCTCGGATTGATCGGTATTTTCTATCAGT
>CASDZK010000063.1 GCA_949286165.1 uncultured Alistipes sp. | reverse complement strand
CCGTGCGGTTCGTTCCGCTTGCCGAAACGAACCGCACGGCGCCCGGCTGAACGAAACGGCCGAATTTCGGAAAAAAAAGTTATTTTTGTAAAAACATAACGAACAAAACCAACTATGAAAACAAACGTACTGATGCTGTGTTGCGCGGCTCTGCTGGTTGGCGGTGCGGCCGCCGTCCAGGCGCAAAACCCGGCTTACAAAATGAACGTCCCCTACGTGATGCCGAAAACCGCCGTCAAGGTAACCGTAACCGTGCAGAAAGAAGAGATCAAAAAAGGGCCTTACGCCAAATTCGCCCAGCAATATCTGGGCGTGGACGCCCCCTTGAACGATAAAACCGTATATACGGTAGTCGGCGCCGAGCTGAACGCCTGCAACGAAGCCGATCCGTCCGACATCTACATCCTGAGCGACCCCGCCGCCGTACCGGTGGAATGGGCCGGGAAACGGATCGAGGCCGCCGATGCCCCGCGTCCCCTTCCCAAACGTCCGGGCAAGGAAAGGACGAACAACATGCCGTTCGAAGACATGGGCATCGATCCCATCGTCTATTCGGTAGACCGCACCTCGCCCCGGGAAAAAAGCCTGGAAGAGATGGCCGCTTCCGCCGCCAATACCATCTTTACCCTGCGTAAACGCCGGTTCGACCTGATTACGGGCGAAACGGGCGAAAACGTTTTCGGCGAAGGGCTGAAAGCCGCCATTGCCGAAATGAACCGGCTCGAAAACGAATATCTGGCGCTCTTCCTCGGCAACAAGAAAACGACCACCCGGGTATATGAATTCGACGTGGTTCCCCAAAGCGAACAGAACAACTACGTTCCCTGCCGCTTCTCCGCCGCAAGCGGCATCGTGGACGCAGGCGACGTTTCGGGCGAACCCCTGTTGCTGACCGTCACGCCCGAGGGTGGCGTCAAAGAACAGCCGGCCGACAGCAAAACAGCCGTCAAAGGTGCGGTTACCCATTACCGCATTGCGGACATGGCCGCCTGCAAACTGTTCTACAACAACGAACTGCTGAGTTCCAAACGATTGCCGATCTATCAGTTCGGCGCTACCGTAACCGTTGTAACGCCGGCCAAATAACGGCCGGACCGGCTGTGAGCAGGAGGCCGACCCCAAAGAGAATCAGGCCCGCGACGGAAAAATTCGTCGCGGGCCTCTTTTTCTCCCGTTCCCGGGAAAACAGGCATTCGCACGGAGCGTCGTCCGGCACGGCAGGCATACGGCGGAACCGCTTTCCACAAACCGCTCCGAACAGTTGGTTATCCCGAACAAACCGCCTATCTTTGTACGGACAACAAGACTTTCATGGCATGAGGACCCACCCTTTTCTGCATCTGAACATCGGCGGACAGCTGCTGCCGCTCGACAGCCCCGTCGTCATGGCGATTCTGAACGTCACGCCCGATTCGTTTTTCAGCGATTCGCGGTTAGACGGGGCGGAAGCCGTGCGTCTCCGGGCCGAAGAGGCCCTGCGGCAAGGCGCTTCGATATTGGATGTCGGCGGGTATTCCAGCCGGCCGGGAGCCGCCGACGTGCCCGAAGCGGAAGAGCTGCGGCGGGTATCGGAAGCGTTGGAAACCATCCGAAACGGGTTCGGCGACGTGCCGGTATCGATCGACACGTTCCGCAGCCGGGTGGCAGAAGAAACGGTGCTGCGGTTCGGCCCCTGCATCATCAACGACATCACGGCCGGGGAAGGCGATCCGCGCATGGCCGAAACGGTAGCCCGCTACGATCTGCCCTACGTCATCATGCACATGCGCGGCACGCCCGACACCATGCAACAGCATTGCGACTACCGCGACGTCACGGAAGAGGTGCTGGACTATTTCGCCCGCCGCATCGACGAACTGCACCGGCAAGGAGTCTATAAACTGATTCTCGACCCCGGTTTCGGCTTCGCCAAGACCGCCGCGCAGAATTTCGAACTGCTGGCCGAACTGCCCCGTTTTCAGGTTTTCGAATTGCCCGTGCTGGCCGGCATTTCGCGAAAAAGCATGATATACCGGACTTTGGGCGTTTCGCCGCAGGAGGCCCTGAACGGAACCACCGCCCTGCACGCCGAATGCCTGCGTCAGGGGGCGCACATCCTGCGCGTCCACGACGTGACCGAAGCCGCCGAAGTCATCGAACTGCATAAAAACCTCGCGCCATGGACTTCATCCATATAAGTTTGGTCGATATCATCGACATCGTGCTGGTGGCCACCATCATGTGGCAGCTCTACCGCCTCACGCGGGGAACCAGCGCCTACGGCATCGCCATCGGCATCTTCCTGTTCTATCTGTTGTGGATCATCGTGCGCATGCTGCACATGGAACTGCTTTCGGCCATATTGGGACAGGTCATCGGCGTAGGCGTGCTGGGATTGGTCATTGTCTTTCAACAGGAAATCCGGCGGTTTCTGCTCTATATCGGAAACAAATATTTCTACCGCATCGGCAACCGGTTCGGCCGCAACAACGGGTTCCGGGGCGACCGGGGCGGCTGGATCAGCGAGTTGGCGGCCGCCTGCGGTCAGATGGCGAAAAGCCGGACGGGCGCCCTGATCATCATCGCCCGCAAAAACGACCTGCTGTTCATTCAGGAGACGGGCGACACCTTGAAAGCGGAAATTTCGCAACGGCTCATCGAGACCATCTTTTTTAAAAACACGCCGTTGCACGACGGGGCCATGATTATCCAGAACGGACGCATCGAAGCGGCCCGCTGCGTACTGCCGTCCACCGAACGGTTAGACATCTCCCCCGCCTTAGGCATGCGCCACCGCGCCGCCATCGGCATCACGGAACAGACGGACGCCATCGCCGTAGTGGTATCGGAACAGACCGGACGCATCTCGATGGCCGAAAGCGGCCTTCTGCAAATGGACCTGACCGTGACCGCCCTGAAAGAAAAATTGATGAAGATGGTATAGGAAACGGCCTTGAGAAAGCCTTATCCGATCTCATGGGAGCCGTCCGGGTTCCGACTACGCCTAAAAACCGTCGCCGATTCCGCCCCCGGCCCTACGTATGGTCTCGCAATCCTGAACACGCTCCGGAAACCCGTCTCTTCATAAGAATCGGTTTTTATAAGAAACATTTGTATTTCTACTTTTACCGGAACACGTCAATCGGATTGCTTCAAATCGGCGACCATCAACACCGGGTTATCGTCTTCCTTCAAATTCAAATATTCCCGAATCCATGTTCCCAAAGGATTGATTATAAAAACGAACTTTCCATCTTTAATCGACATTAAATTCATCCGTACAATACGGTCATCGGATAACCGGTATTTGATATTATCGCCCGTATTGAACCGTCTCATGGCGACCAGTTTCCCCGTTTCACGATTCCATATCTGGAATACGGAGGAGATAACGACGGAATAGGGTCCGATCTCTTTATAGGACCAAACCGGTATTGTTTTTCGATCTTTTTTATTCAACACGGGCGAATATTTCCCTCGATACAAAACCAAACAGGGTTCAACGGTCCGTTCTTCCGTAATCCGGAACAAGGTATCGTTATAACTTTTCATCAGCCATAATTTTTCATCGGTAAAATGGATATTCCGAAGATCCAAACCGGTAAGCGGCGTACCCGGTTGTTCGGAAATTACCCTCTCCTCGCCCGGTTCTTTCAACTCTTTGACGACATTGCCCAAAGAGTCGGTAAAGCATAAAAAAGTGGAATCGTTGGGGAAACGCTGGTATTGATTGACATAAACAAAACCGGAGTCATGAGGATACATGATCCGGTATTGACCGTCACTATTCAAATCTCGCGCCCCATTACCGTTCCGGTCCGTAATGACCGTTTTATAATCCGTTCCGAACATGACATACCGATCGTTTTGAAACGGAATGACATTCATCAATACGCCCGTTATTTCTCCCGGTCCTCTCCCTCGCCGGACAATCTGCTTAACAAAACGTCCGCAGGAATCGAACAAAAAAACCGCCTCTCGATTTCCCCATATTTTAGAAACCAGACAATCTTTTCCGATCAGGGTAGCTGTCCACGCCCCTGCACCGATCAAACATTCCTCCTTCGTCTCCAACGGAATGAACCGTTCGTTTTCGATAAGGTCGTTCCATACGAACGACGTGTCCGCCTCGTCCACATGCTCGTAGGCATACTCCATGTCCAGTACGGGCAAAGCGGAAATACCGGATTCCTTTCCTTGCCCGGAATTCCCGCCGCTTCCGCAAGAAAACAAAAAAAGAACAAAGACGATATAACCTGCATTTTTCATACGGCAAAAAAATTTAATGCAATGGTAAAATAAAAAGCTCTTTCCTCTTTTGAATAATTTTTATCGAGATAGAGCGGTAACATTTTAAAATTTCAACATTCAAATCATATTCTGCAAAAAATAAATATAAATACCATATTTATTAAAGAGAACCATGGCTCTCATCTGTCCACCTCTTATGAAAGAAGGTTTAATTTTTTTATGGGACATGGGTATTCCTACTCTCACGAGAACACGTTAATCGATCTTCTTCAAATCGGCAACCATCAACACCGGGTTATCATCTTCCCTGAGATTCAGGTATTCATAAATATCTTCGAAAGCCGGTTCGAAAATCAATTGTCCGTCCTGAACAGCCTTGAGATACACGGTTATAAGCCGATTGTCCGGAAGACGGTATCTTATTCCGCCGCTATTGAACCGTCCCATCCCGACGAGCTTTCCCGTCTCCCGGTTCCAGATCTGGAATGCGGCGGATACGATGATGGAGTAAGGACCGATCTCCTTGTAATCCGCAGCACCGATCCGTTCCTTATCCCCGTCTTCCAACGAAGGCGCGTATTTTCCCCGGTGCAGGATCAAATGAGGCTCGATGGTCCGTTCCGACGTAATCCGGAACAACGTATCGTTGTAGCTTTTCGTCATCCATAATTTCTCATCGGTAAAATAGATATCCCGAAG
>CASDZK010000062.1 GCA_949286165.1 uncultured Alistipes sp. | reverse complement strand
CCTGATAGGCATTGCGTACCATTTCAGCTGTTACAAATGCTTCACGGTCGGAAAGCCGTTGGTTGGTAGTGCTTCGTTATCTGCGCCTTGATGTTGTCAAGGGCATAATTGACCGCCACCGCCTCACGGCTCTTGCCTTTCGCCCTGTTGCCTTTGGCATCCCAAAGTTCCTTTGAGATACTCTGTTTGCGACTGAACTGTACGATAGTCCCTTTGATTGTAACCCGTCCCATGATAGGAACAATTCCGTCCTTCTCCTTGCTTCCGTTTCCATAGAAGACTGTCTTGAAAGTGCTCCGCATAATCATTCTTTTTGTTTGGTGCAAAATTAGTTTATGGGAGTTGCAAAGGCAGATTGTAAGCCTACGCAGAACGCAGAAATAGAACCTGCTAGCGTTAAATGTGCATTTGGTGTCGGGTAATGATTTGGAAGTGCATCTCCTGCTACAATCTTCCTGAATCCGTTTTCCCGACCTTATGCCGTTCTGTGCCACTCGAAGCTAAACTCTCTGACTGTCAGTGAGAATACCCAAATTCGCTTTATTTTGCGTTTTATTTTATTTTGTCGAAAAATATCGTTTTACGACCCAAACTTTCCCGTACAGATAAAAAAGGAAAGCCCCTCAACAAAATATCGAGGAGCCTTTCAGATCGGTAAATACTACAACCAACTTACCCAAAAAATAAACCTTTATCCGACCAGTTCCAACTGTTTTTTCCTATGGCAGAAACGTTCGCACTGCATGCCTATATCGTATCCCAACATGGTTCCCAGCATAAAATCCTCCTCGGGCGTAAGCCGGTTCAACGGTTTGTCCACGAAAGCGCTGACTGCGTCCAAACAAACTTTTTTCCCAAAAAATAAATTTACCTTGTCTTCGCTGACCGAGCGACAAATATACTCTATTTTCTGATTTTCAAGCCGTTGCATAACCAATTCTGCACATTTCTTACACATCGTACAAAGAATCAGATTCCGCACACCCTTTTTAAATTCATAGATATGATGCATGAACATTTTCATATCCGGAAACCGTACAAAATCCTCTTCGCTCATAATCATACTTTATTTAAGGATTCAACCCATGCCGCAATTCTCGTGTCCGTCCGTTCGCTTTCATTGTTTTCATCCAGCGGCAAACCGACGAATTTCCCATCCCGGCAAGCGGCAGAGGAAGCGAACGTATATTCCGAAGCATCGCAAAAACCGGTAAAAGCACATCCCGTCTTCGCAAGCGCGTCGTAAATAATTCCCATGGCATCGCAGAACGTATCTTCATACCCGGCCGAATCGCCGCAACCGAACAAAGCGACCGTTTTGCCCGCAAGATTCTCCTGTGAAAGACGATCCAGAAAATCGATCCAATCGTCCTGCAATTCTCCGCTTCCCCAAGTAGAAGAACCGAATATCAACCTGTCGTAATCCCGCACTTTCGAAACATCCGTATCCGAAACATTGTGTATATCGCCAGCCGGCACGGCCAATTCCGCAGCGATCTTATCGGCAACGGCTTCCGTCGTTCCCAACGTACTGCCATAAAATATTCCTGTCTTCATCATACTTTCCTTTTTTTGATTTTTACACATTGCAAAGGTAAGGGGCGACACGCTCCGGGGAAATACCTAAAAAGAGGGATATTGACGGCACAGGGTCACTGTTCGTAGGGATAAACGCATTTCGAGCGTCCGAAAACATTATTCCGGACGCTCGAAAGAACAACCAGACCAAGGCTACTCTCCGGTCTCTTCTGCCGTTTTCGGACGCTCGAACCCGTCCGCTTCGGCTTTTTCGATCATCCTTGCCGTACGGTTTTCGATATCCGGATGAGTCGCGAACAGCTGCTGTACTTTATTCGTCGCATCTCCCCCCATTTCGTCCTGCATCTTTTTCAATTTCTCGAACGACAAAGCCATAGCCCAAGGATTTTCGCCATGCGCTTTCAAAAACTCATAACCATATTCGTCGGCCGCATACTCCTGTTTCTTCGAAAAAGAAGATTTCGCCACGGCCTCGCCCAAATCGCCCAACTGAGAATCGGACAATGCCGCAGCTTTTCCGCCGGCCGAAGCCGCTCCGTCACGCAAAGCGGAAGACAACAAGGCGAGCCGAAAAGCCTCTTTGCTGTCCTTGTTTTTCACATGCCCGATTTCATGCCCGATTACCCCCAGTATCTCTTCGTCCGTCATGATATCCATCAATCCGGCGAATACACGGATACTGCCGTCGGCACAGGCGAACGCATTCACGTCCGTAACCCGATAAGCCTTTATATTCAACCCTTCGGCATTCTTTATCTTGTCTGTTATCGCCGCCAGCCTCACGGCATAGGGATCGTCCCCCTCGCACACGGGATTATGAGTGTCCAACCAAATCACATATTCCTTGACATAAGCTTCTATTTCCGCATCGCTGACGGTAACCGCTTTTACCGCCTTCACTCCCGCACTTATGGTCTTTCCCAGATTCAACTGGGCGTACGACATTCCGGGAACGATGAAACATGCCGACAACAACACCAATACATAAAAAATCTTCATTGATTCTCAATCTTTAAAATAATAATCGGCAAATGTAATAAAAACAGGTATTTCCTCCACTGTTTTAAACGATATCCGAATCGGCCGTTTCTTTCGAACAAGCACGAAATCCAGTATATTTGCACAATGTCAAAAAATCGCAACAATGTTCAAACAATTAAAACAGGTGGAAGAGTTCCATAAAGCCTTCAACATTTACCGGAATAGCCTCCCTATAAAAGAAATTCCCGCTTCCGTATTTCAACTGCGGTTGCGTATCATGCGAGAAGAATTGGACGAATACACCCGGGAAATGCAACAGGCCGGGTTACCGGACGAACGGTTACAAGCCGTCGCCAAAGAGCTGGCGGATATGGCTTATACGCTTTTCGGCACGATCGTTTCTCACGGTTTGCAAAACGAATTCGAGAAAATCTTCGATGCCGTGCATGAAAGCAACATGAGCAAGCTGGATGCCGACGGAAAACCGATTTACAGAGCGGACGGAAAAGTCATGAAATCTCCTTTGTACAAAGAACCAGACCTGCGTTTTCTTCACGACTCCCGGTCCGAACAGGAATCGGCACATGCCTTCGAACACCCCCGATAAACCAAACTTCCGGCAAATAACAAATAATTTTGCAAAATTACCTATCTTTGCGACGCGACGGTCTCCTTTCCTCCACATCCCGGAGAAAAGGATGAAAAGGGAATGCCGTGCGAACCGGCAACAGTTCCCGCTGCTGTAAGTTCCGGCCTCCGGGCCTATCTATCGGTTCAGCTTTCTTTTGCCACTGACCGGACGGTCGGGAAGGCGCTGAACCGGGAACGAGTCAGAAGACCTGCCGTCGGCATTCCGGCCTTTTCCCGCGGAGAACGGAAAAAGCGACAATAAGAAAAAACTCATCTACCTTCCATGAAGCGATACGTTCACATATTGCTGGCCGGTTTATGGATTGCCGCAACCTGTCATGCCTGCATGAAATACGGTCCTGAAGAAGAAATCCCCTTCGATTTCAGCAACGACCCGCACGGAGTATTCATTACCAACGAAGGCAATTTCATGTACGGAAACGCATCGTTATCCTATTACATTCCCGACCAGAAAGAAATAGAAAACGAAGTGTTCTCCCGGGCCAACGGCATCAGTCTGGGCGACGTGGCGCAATCCATGAACATCCGGGACGGATCGGGCTACATCGTAGTCAATAATTCAGGAATCGTTTTCGTAATAGATGTCAATACCTTCAAAATCGAAGGGTACGTTTCGGGATTGCTTTCTCCACGCTACATCCATTTCATAAACGACAGCAAAGCCTATATTACCGACCTGTACGCTTCGCGAATAACCGTATTCAACCCCCGAACGCTGGAAATTACAGGGCACATTCCGACCGAAGGACATCGATCGACCGAACAGATGGTACAATTCGACCAATACGTTTTTACCAACTGCTGGGCGTACGACAATAAAATATTGGTCATAGATGCCGAGAAGGACCAACTGATCGATTCCATCGAAGTCGGCATACAACCCGTATCCATCGCCATCGACAAATACGATAAGTTATGGGTACTGACCGACGGAGGCGGTTACTCGGGAAATCCGGCAGGTTATACCGCACCTTCCCTGTACCGTATCGATGCGGCCTCCCGGAAAATAGAACAGGAGTTTACGTTCAATCTGGGCGATGCTCCTTCCGAACTCGCTTTGAACGGGAAAAAAGATACGCTCTACTTCATCAACAAATCCGTCTGGCGCATGGATGTAACCGACCGTCAGCTTCCGCAAACGCCTTTTTTACAATACAACGGGACATTGTACTATGGCCTCGCCGTCGATCCGTTCTCATCGGAAGTATATGTAGCCGATGCCATCGATTATGTACAACCGGGCGTCGTTTACCGCTTTACGCCGGAAGCCCGGCCGTTGGACACTTTGCGAACCGGCATCACTCCCGGAACTTTCTGTTTTAAGTAAAAGCCGACCGGAAATGAAAAAAAAGCTCCTCCTGCTCCCGCTCATTTGTCTTTCATCCGCCGCCTCGGCGCAGCAGGACTCAGTGCTTCGGACACTCGATGCCGGCGAAGTAATGGTAAAATCACAGCGGTTATTGAAAGATATCGGCGTACAAAAGACATCGTTGGATACGTTTTCGCTACGGGAAAACGTAACCAACAGTCTGGCTGACGTCCTTTCGCAAAACAGTTCCATTTTCATCAAATCATACGGACGCGCGACCATGGCTACCGCCTCGTTCCGAGGAACGGCCCCTTCACACACTCAAGTAACGTGGAACGGCATGAAACTGAACTCGCCCATGCTGGGCATGGTCGATTTTTCGATGATCCCCTCCTACTTCATCGATAATGCCAACCTGTATCACGGCGCCAGCTCGACAGGCGTTACCGGAGGCGGGTTAGGCGGAGCCGTGACTCTGGGAACGCAAGCGATACAGGATAACGGGTTCGGATTGCGGTATATACAGGGCATCAGCAGTTACAGCACGTTCGACGAATTCCTGCGCCTCACTTACGGCGGGCGCAAATGGCAAAGTTCCACCCGGTTGTATTACGCCTCCTCCGACAACGACTTCAAATACACCAATTACCGCAAAAAGATATTCGAAACGGACGAAAACGGAAAAATAACCGGCAGCAGTTACCCCACAGAACGCAACAAAAACGGAGCCTACAAAGATCTGCACGTACTGCAGGAAATTTACGGGCAAACCGGAAACGGCAACCGTTGGGGACTTTCGGTCTGGTATCTGAATTCCACCCGGGGCGTTCCCATGCTCAACGTCAATTACAAAGACGAGGACCAAAGCAAAAACGAGCAAAAAGAACGGACGTTACGGGCCGTCGCCACTTGGGACCGCCTGTCGGAGAAATTGAAGCTGGCCGGCAAAGCCGGCTACACCTATACGGACATGCGCTATATTTATTCCGGCGACGCGGGCGACCATCAACCTATCGAAATGATTCATTCGCAAAGCTACGTCCACACGGCTTTCGCCCGTTTCGACACGGAATATTACCTGAACAAAAAATGGCTGTTCATCGTCAATATCTCTGCGAACCAACATTTCGTGAAAAGCATGGACCGGGCCGTACAGACCGTTATCGGAGACAAGTCGATCATCGGTTACGACAAAGCGCGCCTGGAAATGTCGGGATTCGCCTCCGTAAAATACCGTCCGACCGAACGGCTGGGAATCGCCCTCAACCTCCGGGAGGAATTGTACGGAAACCGGATGACGCCCGTGATTCCGGGAGGCTTCATCGACTATTTAGTTTCCGAAAAGGGAAACGTCGTTTTAAAAGCCTCCATCGCCCGGAACTACCGCTACCCCACCCTCAACGATCTCTATTTCATGCCGGGCGGAAACGACACGCTCCGCACGGAAAAAGGATACACATACGACGGCGGCGTGGAATTTACCCTGAAAAACGACCGGATGACATTTCGCGGAGAAATCAGCGCTTACGATTCCCACATTCGGGACTGGATCGTCTGGCTGCCGACTTTTAAAGGATTCTGGTCCCCCGTCAACGTAAAAAAAGTACACAGTTACGGTTTGGAGATAAAAGGAAGGTATGCGGCGGATTTCTCCGATGCGTGGCATTTGATGCTGGACGGCAACTTCGCGATCACGCACTCCGTCAATCACGGCGATCCGATCAACTGGGCCGACGAATCCATCGGGAAACAATTGGTTTACATCCCCGTATATTCCGCCGCCGTCAGCGGGAAACTGCGCTGGAAATCGTGGCTGTTCGGGTGGAAATGGAATTATTACAGCGAACGGTTTACCACCTCCAGTAATGAAACGGCCACCAAAATAGGGGTACTGCCCGCCTATTACATGAACGATATTTCGCTTGAAAAACGGTTTTCGTTCCCCTGGGCCGATTTTTCCGCCAAAATCAACGTCAATAATCTGTTCAACGAAGAATACGAATCGGTATTGTCCCGTCCCATGGCCGGCAGAAATTTCGGATTATTCCTCGAAATTATACCCAGGTTCAGATACCGGCAACCTTAATTCCGCCCCCTCGTTTTCCGTATCCTTTCCGTCCCGATACGAAATGAGGATGTTTAAACAGCCACCCCTTCATACTTTACCGGCAAGTGGTCCAAAAATTAGTCCACTGCAACTCTTCTTTTCAAAGATACGCAATAGATGCAAATGTAAATGTTCAAAAAGGCTTCATTTGCTGCGTTACTGCTTTTCAAAGATTCGGTCACGTACGTCAGTACGCTCCCTCATCTTTGAAAATCAAAGCCTTACACCTGAAACCTTTTTGAACATTTACCCGTACCTTCCTGAATATTACAACGGCATATTGCCATGTTTTTTCGGAGGATTGGAACGTATCTTGTTATGGGCCATATCCAAAGCCTGAATCAGTTTGAAACGGGTCTGTTTCGGCAAGATGATTTCATCGATATACCCCAATTCCGCCGCCTTATACGGATTGGCGAAATTTTCCGTATATTCCTCCACGGCTTTCTTCCGCGTCTCTTCATCCGCATTCCGATACAGGATATTCACGGCCCCCTGCGCCCCCATAACGGCGATTTCGGCCATCGGATAAGCCAAATTGACGTCGGAACCGGTCTGTTTGCTCGACATAACGATATAAGCGCCGCCGTAAGCCTTTCGGAGAATCAAGGTAATTTTGGGTACCGTAGCCTCCACATACGCATAAACGATCTTGGCCCCGTGGCGGATAATCCCGTTATGTTCCTGCGTACAGCCGGGCAAAAAGCCGGGAACATCCTCCAAGGTAATGATGGGAATATTGAAGCAATCGCAGAAACGGATGAAGCGGGCAGCCTTATCGGACGCGTCTATGTCGAGCACTCCGGCCAAAAAGGCGGGTTGATTGGCCACGATGCCGACAGAACGGCCTCCCAAACGGGCGAAACCGATCACGACATTCTTTGCGAAATGGGGCATGATTTCAAAGAAATAATGGTCGTCCACCACGGATTCGATAATCTCTTTCACGTCGTACGGCATATTGGGATCGTCCGGAATAACCGTCTGCAACCGTTCGTCCTCCCGGCGAATATCGTCGGCGGTGGCAACGACCGGTGCATCTTCCATATTATTGGAAGGCAGAAAACTGAACAACTCGCGAATCCCCATCAACACCTCCTCTTCGCTGTTTCCCATAAAATGGGCCACACCGCTTTTGCTGTTGTGGGCATACGCCCCTCCCAGTTCCTCCTTATCGACTTCTTCGTGCGTAACAGCTTTCACGACATCCGGCCCCGTCACGAACATATGACTCTTCTCATTGACCATAAAGATAAAGTCGGTCAGTGCCGGAGAATAACACGCGCCGCCGGCGCAAGGTCCCAGAATGGCCGAAATCTGGGGAATCACTCCCGAAGCGATCGTGTTCTGGAAAAAAATATTGGCATAACCGGTCAGACTTTCCACCCCTTCCTGAATACGGGCGCCGCCGGAATCGTTCAAAGCGATGACCGGCGCCCCGTTTTTCAACGCCATCGTCTGAACTTTCACGATTTTGTTCGCATTGGTCGCACTCAACGAACCGCCCAGCACGGTAAAGTCATAGGCATATACGAACACCTGCCGACCGTCTATCTTCCCGTAACCGGACACCACCCCGTCTCCGGGAATCTTGTGTTTGTCCATGCCGTAATTCGTGCAACGGTGCGTCACGAACTTGTCGAGTTCGACAAAAGTACCTTTGTCCAGCAACAGCTCGATACGTTCCCGAGCGGTCAATTTGCCCGCTTCATGCTGTTTTTGCAATTTGTCCGCACCGCCGCCCTGCTCAGCCGACCGGCTGCGTTCCAAAAAATCCTGATATATCTGTTCGTTACTTTTCATCGTTTTCTTCCTTATTCGTTTCCACTACATCCAACCGGACCAGCAACTGGCCGCTGGCGACCGAATCGCCTTCCTGGACAAAAATTTCCCGAACCACGCAATCCGCCGTCACTTTCAGACTGCTCTGCATTTTCATCGCTTCGAACACAACCACGGTGTCCCCGCCCTTCAGTTCCGTACCGACTTCCACCATCAGTTGGACGACCTTTCCCGGCATAGGCGCCGTCAAATCGTTTTCCTGCCGGACATCGTCCTTTTTACGGGCACGAAGGTACCTGGCCTGCGCATCGATAATCTCGACCTCGTAACTTTCGAAACGACGGTTTACCTTATAGGTTTTCCCGTTCTTTTCTCTCACGACCTCCATATTATACGACCGGCCGTTATATAAAATGGAACATACCCCGTTATCGGTCATGACCATATCCACCTCGTACGGCTTTCCGTCCAAGGACAACCGCACGCTGTTCTCGTTTTTTTCGAGCAGCTCCACTTCGGCCACTCTGTCTTTTATCTGTACTTCCATGATTTTATCCGTTATTCGTTCAGATGCCCATCACGCCCTTGCGTTTGCCGAATTCACGCCAACGACTGATGGTTCCGCGGACAACATCGTCCGAAGCAACGGTTCCGACACCGGCCTCTTCCTGATTTACCATATAATCGATAAAAGCCGCAATGACAGCCATGTTTTCCACCTCGGGGTCCGATTCCCGCCTGTTTTGCGACAAGCTGTCCGCATTCTTCTCCAGAAACGAAGTATTATAATCTCCCCTTTCGAAATCAGACACATGCATAATGGCATTCAAATAAGCGATATTGGTCTTGATTCCCGTAATTTTGTATTCGTCCAGACAACGGCGCATGCGCTCGATGGCGAATTTCCGGGTAGTGGCCCATACAATCAGTTTCCCGATCATCGGGTCGTAATGCACGGGAATCTCATACCCTTCGGAAACGTAACTGTCTATCCGTACCCCGATGCCGTTGGGTTCCGTCAGCTGACGGATCAATCCGGGAGAAGGCATGAAATTGGCATCGGCATCTTCCGCACAGATACGGCATTCGATGGCGTGCCCTCTCTGCACGATATCCGACTGCCTCAAATGCAACGGTCGGCCGGAAGCCACGAAAATCTGTTCCTTGACCAAATCGATTCCCAGCACTTCTTCCGTAATCGGATGTTCCACCTGCAAACGGGTATTCATCTCCAGAAAATAGTAGTTTCTGTCGGCATCCACCAAAAACTCGATCGTTCCCGCTCCCACGTAACCGACTGCCCGCGCAGCGGCAACAGCGTCTTTTCCCATCCGTTCGCGCAGTTCGGGCGTTACGAAAGGCGAAGGGCTCTCTTCCACGATTTTCTGGTGTCTCCGCTGTACCGAACACTCCCGTTCGCACAAATGAATGACATTGCCGGACGTATCGCCCAAAATCTGAAATTCGATATGGTGCGGATTTTCCACGAACCGTTCGATATATACCGTATCGTCTCCGAAAGAAGACATCGCTTCCGATTTCGCCGCCAAATAAGCCTCGGCTACCTCGGCTTCGGTACGTATCAGGCGCATCCCTTTGCCTCCGCCTCCCTGAGAAGCTTTCAACATCACAGGAAAACCTATCTTTCTGCACACCTCGACCGCCTCTTCCGCCGAATGCAGATTATTTTGCGTTCCGGGAACCACAGGCACGCCCGCCTCTATCATCTTTTTCCGGGCGGCGATTTTATCGCCCATCGTTTCGATCGTATCTGCGTGCGGACCGATAAAAATGATTCCTGCTTCCCCGCATTTCCGGGCGAACCCGGCGTTTTCGGACAAAAAACCGTATCCGGGATGAACGGCGTCGGCCCCGCAGGCTGCCGCCACTTCCAGAATACGGTCGATATTCAAATAGCTGTCCTGAGACGCCGCACCGCCTATGCAATAAGCCTCATCGGCATAAAACACATGCTTAGAGGTTCTGTCCGCTTCCGAAAATACCGCTACCGTAGCGATATTCATCTCGCGACACGAACGCATGACCCGCATGGCAATCTCTCCCCGATTGGCGATCAATATTTTCTTTATCATACGTTTCCTTTCTAAATTTTATGCATTCAACCCTTTTCCGCGGTTCTGCCGACAGCGGAAAACGAATGGCATGGTATAAATATCATGACTTCAATCGCACGCATTTGAACGCCCAATCCACGAAGCGTAAAAACGTAAACCGGTCTGGCAGGTCTTCTGACTATCTCCCATTCCGAATTACCTTCCCGATTTCTCTCGAAACCAGTGGTCCAAGAAGCCGTTCTCGAAATGTTACGGAGGTTCACAGCAGCGGGACTGTCCGGGACTTCCACCCGATTCCCTTTTCATCGTCTCTTCAACCAACGCGAAAGAAACGACACCAAACCGGCGCAAATATAAAAAAAAATTTATGGAGTATATATGTTTCTCAAGACACCGAACAAACGAATAAAAACCTAAACACGAATATCTGCAACAATCATTCGCCTTATTTCCTATAGACAATTCGTTTTTTAACCTACAAAAAGAAAAACACATATATAATCGAAAAAGATGCACAATTCTTGTTATCCTCTTTTTCGAACAAAAACCGGTTTTCTAACCTCCGTATTTTCATGAAAAAAACATTCCTGCCCGTCATTTTCTGCCTGTTGTGCGCATGCCCGCTTTTCTCTCAAAAATTCGGCATCAGCACCAACCTCGCCTATTGGGCATTGACCACTCCCAATATCGGACTGGACATCGGACTGGGACAAAAAACGTCCCTGGAAATCGCAGGGCTTTACAATCCGTTCAAATTCAAAAACAACAAACAAATGAAAGGATGGGCGGTACAACCCGAATTCCGGATATGGACCTGCCGGCGTTACAACGGACATTTTTTCGGATTGCATGCCCATTATGCGGATTATAACGGCGGATTGAAAACCTACCGCTACGACGGTTGGCTGGTCGGCGGAGGGTTCTCCTACGGTTACAGCTGGCTGATCGGAAAACGCTGGAACCTCGAAACGGAAATCGGAGTAGGGTATGCTTACATGAATTACGACAAATACAAACGGATACAGCATTTGACCCGGGAAAAACCGATCGGCCAAACGCGGAATTACATCGGCCCGACCAAAGCGGCCATTACCTTTATTTACTTTATCAAGTAACGAGTTATGAAACGCAAGCGCGCATACGCAATATTGCCGTTCTTGCTAACCTCTGCATGGTTATTCTGTTCCTGCGGCGGAGTCAAGCGGCTGCAAAAAGGGCCTCAAATCGTCATTACGCCCGTCGATATGAACCTGATGGAAAAGAACGGAACGGTGGACGTTCATTATACGCTGCATTTTCCACGGGGATACGCCCATAGAAAAGCACGGGTGGTCCTTTCCCCCCGCTTTCATCATCTCGATCATGTGCAAGAACTGTCTCCCGTCGTTTTATACGGCAAAAACAGTTGGCGGGCCGCCCGGCGGGCTGCCTGGCTGGAAGGGGTATCGCCCGAAATACCGGGCCAGATGACTTATGTCATAGACAGAAAAACCTCTTCTTTAAATATCAAAGACAGGGTTTCTTTCGAACCGTGGATGGCACAAGCGCCCCTCATCGCCTATACCACTGCCGAAGCTTGCGGCCGAGCCGCCCTGATCGACCGTCAGGTCATGGCCAACGGAGTCGGATACGTTCCCGATGCGCCCGGTCCGGTCATTACCCGGGAAATCACGGAATCCGTGATATACAAAAAAGAAATCGAGGCCCGCGTCTTCTTTGCCATCGACAGTTATGACTTAGACATGGCCCTGCGGAACAACAAACAATCGATGGATTCGATCGCAGCTCTGGTCCGTACCGTATCGGACGACGACCAGGTGGCAATCAGACAGATTATCGTTACCGGATACGCTTCTCCGGACGGGATATATGCGCAAAATGAAATATTAGCCCGGGAACGGGCCGAAATGGTCCGAAATATGCTGATTACTCAACTGCATATACCGGGCGGCCTGATCAAAACGAAATACGTAGCGGAAGATTGGGAAAGCTTAGCGAAACTGGTAAAAGCATCGAATGTGGGAAACAAAACGGCTTTATTAACGATCATTACCGGAACCGAAAGCGGCAACCGGAAAAACATCCTGTTAAAACGCCTGCCCCAATTCCGTTATCTCGCCGACAACTTGCTGCCGCAGCTCCGCCATGTAAGATGTGAGATTTATTATACGGTACGGGAAGACAAAACCGTTGAAATTCCTTCGACTATTTCTGGCCTCAGCCATTGAAACGAGTTTCATGGCGTTCGGCTTAACGAAATAGTTGAAATTCCCGAATAAAATCTCCCGCTTTCCGAACCCGCAATACCGATAGCTTAAAACTTGCTCATAAGTTCGGTCATTTACGACCGTTTGACAAAGACAATCGGGTTGCTCCGGAAGGCGGGACATATTATAAAAAAAATCTTCATCTGCTGCGTTACTGCTTTCCAAAGATTCGGTTACATACGTCGGTACGCTCCCCCATCTTTGAAAAGCAAAACCTGGCACCTAAAGACTTTTTGAATAACTTTCGGGGAGGGCTGGTCACTTAAATCATTTTACCAATTTATAATTTTTAAATCCTCCGATAGTACGGCCCCCCAACAATCGGGACTCTATCAAATTCAATATCCGATATTTCCATTTGAATTTTTTGGGCATATCGGGCCGTTTCCCCTCATAGCGGACGAAATTATGCCAGTTGAAACGGGCGATACGTTCCTCCATCGCCCGGGGATGCGAACGTTTCAATACCGGCATATAATTCAAGTTTCCATAATCGAAATAATCCGTATCGGGCCAATCGCGACCGCCCGGTTCATGCATCGACACCTGTTCCCGCACTTTTCCGACCATGCAGCGCGGGTCACGCGACCAACCGTAATGAAAGATATAGGCATCCAGCAACACGCAACGCAATTTTCGGGTATGCTCTTTCTGCCAGTAATCCTTATAATCGAAATCCTTGATAAAACGGAACGACTGGGCATCGCGCCACGAATGAATGTCCGGCAGATTCCGCACGATACGCACTTCCCGGGGATAAGCCAGATGCAGGGCATCGATATAATGATTGTAATCCCCGTACACATGCACGTATTTAAGCACAAACCCCTCCACTTTCGGATTGTTCAAGTATTTTTCGCAAGCTCTGCGAACGGTTTCCAACGAATCGTGATGCATCACTTCGTCCGATTGCAGATAAACGCACCAATCCCCCGAACAGGCTTTCAACGCGATATCCGTCTGATTGGCGTAAATCATTCCTCCCGAACTGTATTTGGCGATATCCCACGAAGTTTTGATGATTTTCAGTTTCGGGGAATCGATCTGGGCCAGCAACAAGTCGGTTTCGTCGATACTGTCTCCCGCCACGACGACGAATTCATCGACCAAATCCAGAACGGACCGAATACTCTCTACGATCTGGAAGTCATAAAGAATGGCATTTCTTATAATTGTAAATCCGCTTATTTTCATTTTCTCTATATTATCATTCAAAAAGAGAGGCGCTGCATTACGGATGTTGTTGTCTTTCGGCAATCCGGAGCGACTCGACGGTAATGGTATTGATCGGATAAATGAAAGCATAAAAACCGTTTTCGTCCAACGGAGTACTGCGGGCTATGTACGCCTTCAGGTAAGGTTCGATGAACTTTCGGGCGACAGCGCTTTTGGCTCCGGCCGTATCGATTTTTTGCCCGCGGGCAAAAGCGATCATCCCCTCGTAAATTTCCGGCATATGGTCTGCGAAATAGATCTCCGCCTCTTCCATCGTCCGAATGGAGGACAACTCGTTCCGATGCCGGTCGGTATAGGATAAAATATAACGGAACAGCACATTGTTGGCCAATACCCGGTGCGTAAAAGAATCCAAAGCTGTCGTATCTATCGGAACAAAAACGTCAGGCATGATACCGCCCCCGCCGTAAACGACCCGCCCTTTCGGCGTCGTATATTTCAAAGAATCGGAAAGTTTGATACTGTCTTTCCACACGAATTCCTTATGCAGCATTCGGTTTACGATATCATTATGATATGCTTCGATTCCATTGTCGTAAGGACGTTGTATGCAACGTCCGGTAGGCGTATGATAACGGGCGATCGTAAAATTGACGACCGAGCCGTCGTAAAACGGAATCTGTTGCTGCACCAATCCTTTTCCGAAAGAGCGACGACCCACGATCGTCCCCCGGTCATTGTCCTGCAAAGCTCCCGCCACGATTTCACTGGAAGAAGCCGACCCCTCGTCGATCATCAGAATCACGCTGTCCTGTATAAACCGGCCGGAACCGTCCGCATACTGCCTCACGGGACGCGCTCCTTTTCCTTCGGTATAAACGATCAAACGGTCTTTCGGCAGAAACTCCTGAGCGATCAGGATCGCCTGATCCAGGAATCCCCCCGTATTCCCCGTCAAATCCAATATCAACGTCTTCATCCCTTCGCCTTTCAACCGTTCCACGGCAGCCACCAACTCTTCATGTGATGTCCGGGAAAACTGAAGCAATTTCACGAATCCGATTCCGGGCTTAATCATAAAAGCCGATTCGATGCTTTTGATAGGAATCTTTCCTCGAACCACTTCGATTGGAATCAACTCTGCGGCTCCCTGACGTTCGATGCCGAGTTTCACGGTCGTTCCACCTTTGCCCCGCAACATTTTCATAACCTCGTTCTGATCCCGTTTCTGGCCGGCGATCAACGAATCCCCGACAGTAATGATACGGTCCCCTCCGATAATCCCCGCCTGCTCCGAAGGACCGCCGGGAATCACGCTTTGCACGATTACCGTATCGGTTATCATATTGAACATGATACCGATACCTTCGAATTCGCCTTCCAAATTCTCATTGGCGGCTTCGACATCTTTCGCCGGAATGTACGTGGAATGAGGATCCAACTTTTCCAGCAATTTCGGGATCAATTCTTCCGTAAGCGTATCGACGTCCACCGTATCAACATAATAAGTATCGATCAAGTTCAAAATCGTTCCCAATTTGGAAGAAGCGGGCTGCATGCGTCCGGACAGAGCATCAGCAGAAGATTGGCGTTGGTAATGGCTTTTTGTCAAATTCAACCCCAGAACAAAGCCGACAACAACGGCAACGACAACGATCAACGGCAAAAAAATTATCAGTTTTTTATTCTTATATTCCATAGATTATGACTATTTTTGTTATTTACACTTCCTTTCGGAAAAGGCATCGATTTTGAAACGGAACCGGCAACGGCCTTTTCATTCCGCCGAAAGAAGTTTAAAGGTATATATTTTTTTTCAAATAATGATAAAACCGAAAGTCTCAATTATTACCGTAGTTTACAACGCCCGAGAGGAATTGCGGACGACCTTGGAAAACCTCGCGTCGTTAAAATACGAAAACAAAGAAATTATCGTTATCGACGGAAATTCCACGGACGGGACGAAAACCGTAATCGAAGCCTACTCCTTTCATATCCACAAATGGATCAGCGAACCGGACGACGGATTGTACGACGCCATGAACAAAGGGTTGAAAATGGCTACGGGAGACTATGTATGGTTTATCAACGCCGGCGACCGGGCATATGACGAGTACACGCTCGACAACATATTTTTCGGGCAGGAAGACGAAGCCGACATTTATTACGGAGACACGCTGATCCTGTCCGATACGGGCGAACGGTTGGGGTTGCGGAAAAAACGGCCGCCCCGCAAGCTGTCGTGGTACAGCCTGCGCAAAGGCATGGTCGTATGCCATCAATCCATTCTCGTCAAGCGTTCCATCGCACCGTTATACGACACCCGGTACCGATATGCGGCCGACATCGAATGGGTCATAGAAGCGTTGAAAAAAGCCGTCTCCATCCGGAATACCCATCTGATCCTCTCCATGTTCCAAGAAGGGGGCGTATCCGCCCAAAACCGGAGAGAAAGCCTGAAAGAACGTTACCGAATCATGACGCTGCATTATGGTAAATTGCTGACTTTGTGGAATCACTTGAAATTCGCTTTCGGCTTTTTCAAGCCGAAATACCGGAAAATAAAATATTGAACTATTTCGTTAAGCCGAATGCCATGAAACTTGTTTCAAATGACTGAGGCGAGAAATAGTTGAGGACAATTCAACGTTTATTTGTACGTTTTTTGAACATGCTCGGAAAACACCGATCATGCAAAAAGTTTGTTTGTTCTTGTTATTGTTTTGGGGATGTACATCTTCCGGCAACCGCCCGGTCGATTCATGGCCGGAACACTTATTCTTTTCAGGCAATTACATGCTGGTTTCGCCAACCGGTATCCCCTCTTTCTCAGATTGCGCCACAGGGCGCACTTTCACAGTCAAAGACAGCCTGTCTTCGATCCGGACGCAATACTTGCGGCAAACCGTCCCGGGAAAAACCGTCTATTGCAGTTTGGAAGGACGATTGGACGATTCGTCGACCTTGGTCGTCCACCGCTTTTTCGGTTTTCGCCCCACGCTCGATTGCATGCCCGTACAACTGGCTGGCGATTACACGACTTACGACAAAAAAAACACGCTGCACCTCTACCCCGACTACCGTTACGAGCTGATGCTCGAAAACGATACGCTGAAAGGCCGGTGGGGACGCATTTACCATGACACGGGCATATTACTCATGCACGAACGCCCCGTTCCCTTTACCATCAACTACGGCACGCAAGCCGCCAGTCAGAACATGGTTCTTCAAATCAAGTACGACCAGACCAACATGAATTACAGCAAAATCGAATAACACGCGCATTCCACTTACTCCTGCTCGACCCGTACATGAAAAATTTTACCTCTCGGATATTGGAAGTCAACATCCAACAAGTTTACGGCTAGACCATTTATGCCTGACCTCTGTTTTTGCTTTACGACGCCCCGATACTCAGGGAATTGAAACAAAAACCTTCTGGAAAATTCTTCGCAAAAAAAATTGCGAATACATTCCGGCAAACCCCGTCGAAATAGTCATGTAAAGCCGCTTCGTTTTTGTTTTCGAAGCGGCTTTACCCTTTTTCAAACAAGCCGATTTCCAAAAAACATATCGTCTATGCCACCTCTTCAGTCTTTCACGCCATCGGGTTTCATGAAACTCCTCAAACCCGTATTCTCAACCGCCATTCCCTTTTATTCGGATTTGCTCAAAAACGATTTTCACAACCCCATCGCGAACAGACGTTTCCCCAGCCGGTTTCGAATTTTTACAATCATCCGTTCGCCTTTTCGACTTGCCAGTAAAGTATAAAGAAAAGGTTATTCAGACACCCTCTTTTCCCATACGAAACATTCCACCCGCTAAACTTACCGGCAGTCCGTTTCGTAAAAACGACTCAATCTATCCGAAGCGCGAAACCGCCGCCGGGAGCCAGATGCACCTTAAGTTTAGAATCGTTCGCGATTCTAAACGATTCGCTTTTATAATCCCGTCCGATACGATGAGCATTCGCCCCGTCCTTAAACAGCGTCGCATCATGCGTTCCGGCCTTCAGAAAAGAACAGTCGATTTCGACATCACGGGCCGTCCAGTTCGTTATTCCTCCGACATACCAGGTATCGCCTTTCCGACGTGCCGTCACGATATATTCCCCCATCTTGCCGTCGAGCACGACGCTTTCATCCCATACCGTCGGGATACCGGCAATAAAATCGGTACACTCGGGTTCCCGCATGTAATTGCTCGGCGTATCGCACAACATGTTGATCGGCGATTCAAGCACCGTGTACAACGCCAATTGATGACAACGCGTTCCCTGGCTCATCGGCTCCGAATTGCAAGGATGATAATTGCCCCACGCGGCGTTGCGCATCGCCCCCTGGGTATAGTCCATCGGACCGGCTATTTGACGGATGAACGGAATCGTCACGTCGTACTGCACCTGATTAAGCGTATCCGGGCTCCATTTCATCTGTTCCAGACCGTTTACCCCTTCGAAATTCAAAACATTCGGATAAGTACGGTTCAAACCGGCCGGTTTGTGGATTCCGTGCAAATCGAGCAACAACTTATATCTGGCGCACGTTTCGGCAGCACGATATTCGAAATCGATCATTTCCTGATCGTCGCGATCCATAAAATCGACCTTGAACCCTTTTACCCCCATTTCGGCATAATGACGGCAGACCTTCTCCAGATCGCGGTCAAACGCATAATACCCTGCCCAAAGAATAATACCGACATTTTTAGATGCCGCGTAATCGACCAATTCCTGCAAATCGATATCTTCTACGACCTGCATCAAATCGGCCTGCAAGTTTACGGCCCAACCTTCGTCGAGTATCACGTATTCGATGCCCTTCGACGAAGCGAAATCGATATAAGCCTTGTACGTGTCGTTATTCACTCCCGTCTTGAAATCCACGCCATCCAAATTCCAGTCGTTCCACCAGTCCCAGGCCACTTTTCCCGGTTTAATCCATGAAATATCGTCTATCCGTGAAGGAGCGGCCAACAGATAGACGAGATTGCTCGATGCCAGCTCTTTATCCTCGGCAGCGACAATGGCGATGCGCCAAGGGAAACTTCTGGGCGCCTCTACTTCGGCGATATAAACTTCACGTTCGTCCACGACCATCTGAAGCCGATTGTGTCCCCCTTGAACCGCATGTTTCGGATAGGGAGCGAATTTCCCCGTCAAACGGTCCCCGTTCTCGGAAACGGAAAGGAACAATCCCGGATAACTTTCCAGATCGGATTCCGTAATACCTACTTTTATCCCTTCTCCCGCATCTACGACAATCGGCAGAAACATCAGCCGCCGTTTATTCAATTCGGACAATTTAGCCGTCGTATAAATGTTCTCAAACGAATTGAAATATTGGCTTTCATAATTCCCGTCCTCGCCGCTTCTCACATAAGGTACCGTAGCGACAGCATCCGAAGCGAAACGGTAATCCACGGTCTCATCCATGACTCGGAAAGGTTCCTTTTTTTGGCTAACGAAACGATAGGCGATACCGTCGTCATAAGCCCGGAACTCCACGCTCCAGCCGCCTTTAAAACGCAAGGTCAGCTCATTATAAACCTCTTTCAACTCGCTCGCCCGGTAAAACGGCGATTCAATCGTCCGTTCTACGCTGTTTTCGGAGATACCGGCCAACCGGGGTTCCTTGCCCCAAACCGTTCCGTCCTCCAAAGTCATGGCCAATGGAGAAGGAGACAAGATCTGCCGGCCATTGCAAACGATATCGTAAGTCAACCGATCGCCTACCGTAATCGTCGATTGCAAACGCTTATCGGGCGAAACCAACGTAAATTGTTTTTGAGCTTGTACGGAAAGTACGCATAACATACTCAACAATAAAAGATTAAATTTTTTCATATTCCAAAATCAAACAACAAAATTATCGACTGACACAAAACATGGAAACCGGTTTTCTTTTTAACACGGTTCCCTTCCTTTACAATATTATTTTAGACTCAAAAATATAAAAAAAGAAAAACAGAGCATAACGACATTTCGCCATGCTCTGTTCATTCCATTTTCATTTCTCGGTTATTTTACGACAATCGGCTTGTACTTCGGCACCAACGCCTTCATTACTACCCAACCGATCAGATAAGCCACGGCACACACGCAGAAAATTATGAAATACCCGGCAGGTTTACCCGAAAAGCCCAAGAAAGTCATATCGGTCTCTCCGGCATATACGAACAAATTTCCGGCCACTTTCTGCAAAATCATGGAACCGACGCCTCCTGCCATACCGCCTATGCCGGTAATGGTCGCAATGGCCGATTTGGGGAACATATCCCCCACAGTGGAAAAAATATTGGCCGACCACGATTGATGGGCCGCTCCGCCAATACCGATCAGAATAACCGGAAACCAGGGAGAAATGGTTCCCAACGGCTGTGCCAGCAATACCAATAACGGGAAAAAGGCGAAGATCAGCATGGCGCGCATACGCGCAGCGTAAGGATTCAACCCCAATTTATTGATAAAAATGGTCGGAAGCTTTCCTCCGTAAATCGACAGCATCGTAATCGCATACATGACAAAGATCAAGGCGACCCCCAAGCCGTCGGACGTCTTGATTCCGAACTGGGTATTCAGATAGGAAGGTATCCAGAACAAGAAAAACCACCAGACCCCGTCGGTCATGAATTTGCCGAAAGCGAAAGCCCATGTCTGTTTATACGTGAATGCCTGCAGGAAAGACATCTGCTTTTCCGGTTGCCCCTCTTCCTGCACATGCTCGTTTTTATCCTGTTCGATATATTCCAGCTCCTGCGCGTTTACATGTTTGCTTTTATGGGGATTATCATACATGAATACCCAAAATCCCATCCAAACGAATCCCAACGCACCAATAATGATAAAGGCCATTTCCCAACCGTTGCCGACGCCGATATTCTGGAAATATTTCGCCAACAAAGGAATGGTCAAAGGGGCGATCAAAGCTCCGATAGATGCGCCGGCATTGAAAATGCTCGTCGCATAAGCCCGGTCCTTTTTCGGGAAATATTCGGCCGTTACCTTAATTGCGGCAGGGAAGTTTCCGGCTTCCCCCAAAGCCAGAACGCAACGCGCCACGATAAAGCACCACATGCTTACCGTAGCGATTACCGTTACTGTAGCTCCCGTCGCGGATATCATTTCGGCCGCATTACCCAATCCCAGATAAGATTCCGTAATGATTCCGCACAACGCATGTGCACAGGCTCCGGCCGACCATACGCCGATCGACCACAAATACCCCTTTTTGGTTCCCATCCAGTCGATAAACCGTCCGGCGAACAACATGCAAATCGCATATACAATGGAAAAAACGGAAGTAATCGTACCGTAATTCGACTCGTCCCAATGAAATTCCGGTTTTATAAATTCGTCCCACGTCAGCGACAACACCTGACGGTCCAAATAATTCACGGTAGTTGCTGCGAACAGCATCCAGCATATCCACCAGCGCCAGTTCGTCATTTTGCCCTTTTCTGTATTTGCCGCCATAGTCTATCCTCTCGCCTTTTTAATGATCGCCAATGCGTTTTTACTCATTTCACTGATCTTTTCCCATTCGCCTGCGGCAACCACTTCTTTCGGGAAAAGGTTAGACCCCATGCCGACGCAGGTAACTCCCGCCTTTACCCATGCAGTCAGATTTTCTTCCGTCGGTTCGACACCCCCGGTTACCATCAGCATAGACCACGGCATCGGTGCCTTGACATTCTTGACAAAAGAAGGCCCTCCCACATTGCCGGCAGGAAACACCTTGCACAGATCGCAACCCGCTTCTTGGGCGAATCCTATTTCGGACACGGACCCGCATCCCGGAGTATAAGGAATCAAACGACGATTGCAAACCTTCGCGATTTCCGGATTCAACAACGGCCCTACGACGAAATTCGCGCCCAACTGGATATACAGGGCGGCCGTAGCCGGATCGACCACGGAACCGACTCCCAAAATCATTTCAGGGCATTCTTTCTCCGCAAATTTGACCAAATCGGCAAATACCTCCTGTGCGAAATCGCCCCTATTGGTAAACTCGAACGCACGCACGCCGCCTTCGTAACAAGCCTTCAATACCTGTTTTGCCACTTCTACATCTTTGTGATAAAATACGGGAACCATACCCGTTTCCTTTATCACGCTCAAAACTTCCAATTTTGAAAATTTAGCCATTTTTTCTGATTTATACGTTATTCCTCTCTTTCCATGATAAAAACAAAGCGATTTCAACTGTCGCAATTACGTGCAGACAATCTACAAATCCTCACTTATTTTACACAACATCTTAAATAGCAATAAATTATCACTCATAACAAGGTTTCTATCGAACTTTTAATTCTTCCAAAGATACAAATTTTTTCCACAATCATTTACAGCAACTGTCAAAATGAAAAAAAAAGCCGATTCATTAAAAAATACAAGCCATAAAATCGCATGTACGAGCTAAAATTAATTGTTGCATCGGCAGCATGAGCTTCTATTTTCCAATCACGCAAAAATCGCAATACGATCCGCACGCGAGTAACCGTAAAGTCCGGCGCAACGTTATGCCCCTCTCTTGAAAAGCGTCGATAAAAACTTCGCGTTTCGGTCTTCAGCGGATTTTCCCACAGAGCCGGCCACAGACACTCCGGCAACCGGATGCCCCGGAACGTTTATCCAGCCCCCGACCGGCATTGCCCGCCTCATATCCGCAAAAAGACATCCGGATTTCAGCATGGATTAAAGTTCATGCGTACAGGCCCGCATTTCTTTCCGCCGCACACCGGCAACCGCTACCGATTCATCCAGTTTTTAAATGCTGTCGCCTTATCCCGGCTCACGACCACTTTCGCCCGAGGATAATGTTTCAAATGAACGATCAGTTTGGAATTGAAATAATTGCCGATATATTCCACGCTGTCGATATGAAGGATGTATTGACGATTGGCCCGAAAAAATTTATCGGGATTCAGCTGCGTCTCCAAAGTTTCCAAGGATAAAGAAACGATGCCGGACGTTCCGTCATTCAAATACAGGCAGGTATTCTTATTTTCCGAATAAATATGGTTCACATCGCCTACGAGAACCGTTTTGTAACCATCGCGATAAGGCAACAAAAATCGTTCTCGATAACGATTGTCATGACGTAACATTTGTTCCAGAAGCCGGGAAAGATTATCATTAGTCGCTTCCGACTTTCGCTTGCGAGCCTTCGTTACCGCTGCCGCAAGCTCTTCCGCATCGATGGGTTTCAACAGATAATCGATTCCGTTATATTTAAACGCCCGAACGGCATATTCGTCATAAGCCGTGGTAAAAATAACGGGGGCATGCACGGCCACCCGGCTAAACGCATCGAAACTCAACCCGTCCGTCAAACGAATGTCCGCGAGAATAAGATCGGGCATCTCGTTATGGGCAAAATAATCGACGATTTCCGCGACGCTTGTCACGGGCCCGATAATGCGGAAAGCGTAATCTATTTCTTCCAACAATCGTTTCAATCGATTGTAATTCCGTTTTTCATCTTCGATAATCAATACGTCCATAATCATTTATATTACAGGCAAATAAACCGAGTAAACACCTCCCTCGCAACGTATTTGCGGCTCCTTGTCGGACAAAAGGGCATACCGTTCCCTGATATTGCGCTGGCCGATTCCCGTCGATTCCGAACCGACAACAAGCGGTTGAAACGTGTTTTTTACCGCAATACAGCCGTTTTCCGGCAAAATCTCGATTTTCAAAGGCGATTTCTCCGAAAAGCGGTTATGTTTCAATGCATTTTCCACCAACAGCTGCAAACTGACCGGAGGAATATTCCCTTCGATTTCCCGAAGTTGCGGGGCGATCTCGACAATAACCGCTCCTTCATAACGTATTTCCATCAAATAAAGATAAGATTCCAAAAATGACAGTTCTTCCCGCACGGCAATCAAATTCTTATCGAAATTCTGAATCACATACCGGTACACTTTCGAAAGCTTATCCAGGAATTTTCCGGCCAACAGACTATCTTCCACGATCAATTCGCTGAGGATGCTGAAATTATTGAACATGAAATGCGGGTCTATTTGTCGTTTCAGCGCTCCCAGTTGCGCCTGCATGGCGACCATTTCCAACCTTTTTTTCTCCGTTTCCGCCTCCATATACGAACTCAAATAGTACGCATTGGTATAAATACCCGAAATAAATGTGGTAAGAATGCTGTACACATAAAGATGTTGCAACTGAAGGAAAGAAAGATTTTCGACATCGAACAACATCCCTGTAAACAACGAAAGAAAATAAGCCGTCAAATTATTCATAATGAACAGTAAAACAGCATAAACGAGCAAATTTCGATAAGGTTTGTCGAATGACATGAACCGTCGAAAAATGAATTGGCTATAAAAAACCGACAGCTGCACGAACAAGAAACAACCGAGCAATGTAACGGAAATATCGAGAATATATACCCATAAAGGATGTTTGTCCATATAAAATGCCCGCATTGTCTCATCCGTGAGCAAATAGAGCAACATATAAAAGACATACGTGATCAAGGTCAATAACAACCTGCTTTTGATCGAATCAAACCATAATTTCATAGCCGATCGCATTTGATTACGATACAAAGAAAAGACATTTTACCGATACGCGATTGTAAAAACAACCGAACCGGAATAAATCGTTTCCGAAATAACAAAAAATACAGAAACAAACCGGGAAAATTTGGTACGTATTGAAATTAGACCCATATTTGCCCCCGCAACGGACATAAGGAAATCCTCATCGGAGGGTATTATAATGGAATCAGTTATAATGCTGGATAAGATGAAATGGTGTAAATCATTCTCTTGTCCGGCATTTTTTCATTCGATAACCTGTCAATAAAGGAAAAAAGTATGAAAAAAATCATCACGATCAGCCGCGAATACGGTTCCGGCGGAAGAGAAATCGGGAAGATGCTTGCTGAAAAGTTCGGGATTCCGTTTTACGACAAAAACGTAACGACATTATCGGCCATACAGTCCGGATTGTCGGAAACCGTCGTAAAACAGGCGGAAGACCAAGTGCCGTCAGGCCTGGAGTACCGGCATTACCTGCAATTCCGCCCGGATCCTATCGCCGACAAGGTATTTTTTGCCCAAAGCGACGTTATTCGGGAAATGGCAAGCCGAGGCCCGTGCGTCATCGTGGGACGCTGTTCCGATTACGTCCTGCGGGACAATCCCCAGGCCATGCACTTGTTTATCCACGCCTCCATAACGAACAGAATACGGCGAATCATGCTGTACGAACAATGTACGGAACACGAAGCCCGGAAACGGATACGCCTGATCGACAGGCAAAGGGCGAATTATCATGATCATTATGCCCAAGGCGGCTGGGGACGCGCTTCCAATTATCATCTAACAATCGACAGTTCCTTCGGGATAGAAAAATCGGCAGAAATCATCATCGCTTCAATCCGACTAATCGACGAATGCATATGAAAGAACTGGATTTGACGCAAGGCAGCGTACCGCGCGTTCTGCTCCTATTTGCAGGACCTTTTTTAATCGCCAACATACTTCAAGCCCTGTACGGCGGAGCCGACCTGTTCGTTGTAGGGCAATACGACGATGCCGCCAGCGTAGCGGGCGTAGCCATCGGCAGCCAAGTAATGCAAACCGTTACGGGCATTATTCTCGGACTGACGACCGGAACGACCGTACTGATCGCTATTGCCACGGGAGCGAAAAACGACCGGGAAGCAGCCGCTACAATCGGCACCTCCATCTGCTTTTTTACCGCCATCGGTACACTTCTTACTCTGGCCATGACCGTTTTTCACGAGTCAATAGCCGCGGCCATGCATACGCCGGAGGAAGCCATGAACGATACGAAACATTACCTTCTGATCTGTTCCGTAGGAATCCCGTTCATCATGGGATACAACGTCGTTTGCGGCATTCTGCGGGGCTTGGGCGATTCCAAGACCCCGCTCTATTTTGTGACATTAGCCTGTGTCATCAATATCGTTCTCGATTTCATTTTGGTAGGATACTGCGGCATGAGGGCGGCCGGAGCCGCTATTGCTACCGTATTGTCGCAAGGAATCAGCTTTTCCACAGCTCTCTGTTTTTTATACCGACGCGGATTCCGGTTCAGATTTACCCGAAAAAACATACGGTTCAATCCGCATCTTTCAAAACGGATTGTAACCTTGGGAGGTCCCATTGCCTTGCAGGACGCATTGGTCAATATCTCCTTTCTGTTGATAACGGTTATCGTAAACCGAATGGGAGTAATCGCATCCGCCGGCCTGGGCGTAGTGGAAAAAATCATCGTGTTCGCCATGTTGCCGCCGATGGCCATCTCGTCGGCCGTCGCCGCCATGACGGCGCAGAATTTCGGAGCGGGGCAATTGCAACGCATGAACCGATGCCTGTATGCCGGAATCGGCATGGCGTTGGTTTTCGGGATATCCATGTGTACATACGCCCAATTCCTGCCCGAGACACTGACCGGAATTTTCACGAACGATTCGGCCGTCGCCGCCGCGGCTGCGGATTATTTAAAAGGATACAGCATCGACTGTATTATCGTCAGTTTCGTATTTTGCATCAACTCCTATTTCAGCGGACAGGGAAATTCATGGTTTCCGATGATTCACAGCCTAATCGCGACATTCCTGTTCCGCATTCCGCTATCGTACCTGTTCAGCCGAATAGACCCGTCCTCTCTGTTTATCATGGGATTCGCTCCTCCGCTCTCTACCACGGTATCACTGCTGATTTGCGTCTGGTATCTGAAAATCAACCAACGAAAATTGCGGGCAAAACTGTCTCCGTCCATCCATTGAGCGAGTTTTCGACAATACCGCCTCCGTCATAGGAGCGACTTCCAAAAGTATTCGACTTGTTTTCTGTCGAATACTTTTTTTATTTTTCCGACCGTCCGTCTCCATTTGCGACCATTCCACCGCCTCATCGGAACATTCCATATCCACATTCTCGTTTTCCCCTCGATTTCCAGATCCGAATCCATCGACAAGTTTCCGTTTCCTGAAAATCCGCCGAAAAAACATTGCTTCCAAGCACCCGACTTCCCACGTTTCGGACCCGAAGTTTTACGATTCGGTCCGATTCCCCTTTTCCCGCAATAAGATTCCGCCCTACTTTACACCGCTTGTTTCGACACAGCATCATAAAATCAGATCAATATTATTATGAGAAAAAACATCCTGACCATCTTTCTGACAACCGGCATAATCGCATTTGCCGCTTGCCGGAACGAACAAATCGACGAAACGGTACAAGAATACCCGGCCATTACCGTAACCCCGTCTTCTGCAAAAATCGCCAACGATTACCCCGCAACCATCCGCGGCCGGCAAGATATCGAAATCTACCCCCAAATATCGGGAAAAATCGTACAGGTAGCCGTTACGGAAGGCGAACGGGTCCGTCGGGGGCAAACGCTTTTCATCATCGACCAGGTTCCTTACGAAGCCGCTCTCCAAACCGCGATAGCCAACGTAAAAGCAGCTCAGGCGAATACCGCAACCGCCCAGCTGACCTACGACGGGAAACAAGAACTTTTCAATGACCGGGTCATTTCGCAATTCGAATTGAGTACGGCCGAAAACGCCTTGCTCACGGCCCAGGCCCAACAAGCCCAGGCGGAAGCTCAGGAAGTGAACGCCCGGAACAACCTTTCCTATACGATCGTATCCAGCCCGGCCGACGGCGTCGTGGGCACTCTCCCCTATCGCGTCGGAGCGCTGGTAAGTCCCTCCTCTTCCTCTCCCCTGACCACCGTTTCAGACAACTCCGAAATGTACGTTTACTTCTCCATGCCGGAAAACCGCATGTTATCCCTCATCCGGCAATACGGAACCGTAGAAAACACATTGAGACAAATGCCTGCCGTATCGCTCCGGTTGAACGACGAAACGTTGTACGACCGGCAAGGCCGAGTAGAGAGCATCAGCGGCGTAATCGACCCGCAAACAGGCAGCGTCTCTTTTCGGGCGGCTTTTCCCAACCCCACCGGATTGCTGCATAGCGGAGGAGCCGGTAACATAATCATTCCCCAACAGGAAGAAAACATCCTTATCATTCCCCAGTCCGCCACCTACGAACTGCAGGACAAAATATTCGTTTACCGTGTCATAGACGGCGTAACCCAAGCTACCCGAATTACCGTCACCCCGCTCAACGAACAGAAATCCTATATCGTCCATTCCGGGTTGAATGCAGGAGAAACCATTATTGTCGAAGGAGTCGGACTTTTGCAGGACGACACTCCCGTTACCATAAAAAAGCAATAGACCATGAAACTGAAAATATTCATCGAACGTCCGGTACTTTCCATCGTCATATCGGTAGCCATCGTTCTTTTAGGCGCTATTTCGCTGAGCACGCTGCCTATCGAGCAGTTTCCCGACATCGCTCCGCCTACCGTGGAAGTCATGACCAGTTATCCGGGAGCAAATGCCGAAACGGTACAGAAAAGCGTGATCGTCCCTTTGGAAGAGGCCATCAACGGCGTAGAGAACATGACGTACATATATTCCACCGCTTCCAATGCCGGAGATGTTTACATTACCATTTATTTCAAACAAGGCACGGACCCCGACATGGCCGCCGTCAATGTACAAAATCGCGTGTCGAAAGCCCAAGGGCAACTTCCTTCCGACGTAACCAAAATCGGCGTAATTACCAACAAACAACAAAAGTCCATGCTGAAAGCCGTAACGCTTTACAGCCCGGACGACTCTTACGACCTGCAATTTCTGAACAATTACCTGGCCATTAACGTCATTCCCCGCTTGAAACGAATCACGGGAGTCGGCGAAGTAACATTGCTGAGTTCCAATTACAGCATGCGTATCTGGCTGAAACCCGATATGATGGCCCAATACGGCGTAGTCCCTTCCGACGTCATATCCGCCCTTGCCGCGCAAAATATAGAATCCGCTACCGGATCTTTCGGGGAAAATTACGAAAGCGTATTTCAATACACCATGAAATACAAGGGACGCCTGATCACACCGGAAGAATTCGGCAATATCATCATCAAATCGTTGCCCGACGGCGCTTTGCTCCGTCTCAAAGAAATAGCCAACGTGCAATTGGGCGACGAAGCCTACAACTATCGCAGCATGACCAACGGACATCCGGGGGCTATGTTCATGGTATACCAAACGGCAGGTTCCAACGCTACGGAAGTCATTAACCAGATAGACGCCCAATTGGAAGAAATGTCCCAAAACCTTCCCGAAGGCGTGGTATTCGGAGAACTGTTTTCTACCAAAAACTTCCTGGACGCATCCATGAAACAGGTGCTAAAAACCTTGTTCGAAGCGTTCATCCTCGTAGTCATCATCGTTTACATCTTTTTACAAGATGTACGTTCGATGATAATCCCCACGATATCCATTCTGGTCTCGCTCATCGGGACCTTTACGTTCATGGCGCTGGCCGGATTCAGCATCAACCTGCTGACCTTGTTCGCCCTGGTGCTCGCCATCGGCATTGTCGTAGATGACGCGATCATCGTCGTAGAGGCGGTACAAGCACGGTTCGACACAGGCTACAAATCCTCCTACATGGCGACATTCGATGCCATGGGCAGCATCACTTCCGCCATCATTACCACAACCCTGGTTTTCATGGCGGTATTCATTCCCGTTTCCATGATGGGAGGAACTTCCGGGACGTTCTATACCCAATTCGGGATCACAATGGCCGCCGCCGTAGGCATCTCCGCCATCAACGCACTAACGCTTTCTCCGGCTTTATGCGCCTTAATGCTAAAACCTTATCTGGAAGAAAACGGACAGATGAAGAAAAATTTCGCCGCCCGTTTCCGGACGGCCTTCAATACGGCATTCGGAGCCATATCCAAGCGTTACATAAACGGAGTTCTCTTTTTCATCCGCAAACGCTGGACAGCATGGGGACTCCTGATCTGTTCCGTCGCCCTGCTAGTCTTTCTCATCAATACGACCCAAACGGGCCTCATTCCGGAAGAAGATATGGGAACCGTAATGATTAACGTGACAGCCCCTCCGGGAAGCTCTCTGGCCAGAACCTCGGAAATCATGGAAAGAATCGAAAAACACCTCGACAGCATTCCGGAAATAGAACGTTACACGGAAACAGCCGGCTACGGCTTGATCGGCGGTGCCGGTCCGTCAAGCGGCATGGTCATCGCCAGATTAAAAGACTGGTCGGAACGGCAAAACGACGAAAACAGTCTGAAAGCGGTACTCGCCCGGATCAACGACCTCGCCCGGAAAATTCCCGACGTGCAGATATTCGCCATGGCTCCGCCATTGATCGACGGTTACGGCGTAGCAAACGGTTTCGAAATCTATATACAGGATCAGGCAGAAGGAGACATCGACGACCTTTACAACGTAGGGACCAAATTCATCGAAGCCTTACTAAAACGCCCGGAAATAGCATCGGCGTATTCGACATTCAACGTCAATTTCCCTCAATACCTGGTGGAAGTAGATGCGGCCAAATGCCAACGCGCAGGAACCACTGCGGATGCAGTACTCTCCACATTGGCCGGATATTACAGCGGCCAGTACGTGTCCAATTTCAACCGTTTCTCCAAACTTTACCGGGTCATGATACAATCCTCTCCGGAATACCGCATCACACCCGAATCGCTCGACAAAACGTTTACCCGCGTAGCCGATAACAAAATGGCCCCGCTAAGCCAGTTCGTTACCTTGCAAAAAACCTACGGTCCAGAATCGCTCGGTCGATTCAACCTGTACAACGCCATGGGCATCAACGGAGAATCCGCGTTGGGATACAGTTCCGGCGACGCCATCAAAGCCATTCGGGAAGTAGCGGCAGAAGTTCTCCCGAGAGGGTACGGATTCGAATTCGCAGGCATTTCCCGCGAAGAGAGCCAAACGACGAACAACACCGTCATCATATTTTTGATTTGTACGGTATTCGTTTACCTGATTCTCTGCGGATTATACGAAAGTTTTTTCGTTCCGTTCGCCGTTATCCTGTCCGTACCTTTCGGTTTGATGGGGAGTTTTCTCTTTGCCAAAATCATGGGATTGGAAAACAACATCTATTTGCAGACCGGACTCATCATGTTGATCGGATTGCTGTCGAAAACGGCCATATTGCTAACGGAATACGCCTCGGAACGCCGTCGGGCGGGAATGTCGCTTACACAGGCCGCCATCGCCGCCGCCAAAGTTCGCCTGCGCCCCATACTGATGACCATTTTAGCCATGATCTTCGGATTGTTGCCGTTAATGTTCGCTTCGGGAGCCGGAGCGAACGGAAACAGCTCATTGGGAACGGGAGTAATCGGCGGAATGCTGTTCGGAACCTTAGCCATATTATTTCTCGTTCCGGTCTTCTTCGTCATATTCCAATACCTGCAGGAAAAGACAAACCCCATAGAATTTTCATCCCATCCCGGATGGGAGATTCAAGCTGAAATAGAAGAGATACAAGAAAAGAAAAAACTGAACGGAAAATGAAACGAACGATTGTTTTGTACAGCACGGTCGTCCTATTGCTTTTGACCGGCTGTTCCATATACAAACCTTATTCCCGACCCGATATGGAAACCGAAGGTCTGTTCGGCCCGGATATCCGGGAAGACGACACGACCTCCATCGCATCCCTGTCCTGGACCGAACTCTTTACCGATCCGAAACTGCAAAATCTGATACGTCAAGGACTGACGAACAACACCGACCTGAACATCGCCCGTCTCCGGGTAGAAGAAGCCAAAGCCACATTGCTTTCTTCGCGTCTGGCCTATCTGCCTTCCGTATCGTTGGCCCCTCAAGGGCAGTTAAGCAGTTTCGACGGGAATTCAACCGCTAAAACCTATTCGCTTGCCGTTTCTGCGGAATGGGAAATCGACATTTTCGGCAAACTGACCAACGCCAAAAGAAAGGCAAAAGCCGCATTGGAACAAAGCCGGGCCTACCGTCAAGCGGTACAAACCCAATTGATAGCCACTATCGCCAACAGTTATTACAACCTTTTAATGTTGGACGTACAATTGGAAATCAGCCAACGGACAGCCGAAACCTGGAAGGAAAACCTCCGCACTTACGAAGCCAAAAAAAATGTGGGAGAAGCCACGACCGCCGCAGTAACGCAGGCCAAAGCGAACAAGTTATCGGTAGAAGCCTCCATACTGACCCTGCAAAAACAAATACGGGCACAAGAAAACTCCCTTTCCGCCTTGCTGGGATCGATGCCCCAGCACATCGAACGGACCACGTTGAAAGAACAGCAATTTCCGGATCGACTCGCCGTAGGAATTCCTTTGCAACTTTTACACAGGCGACCGGATATCCGGCAGGCGGAGTATGCTTTGGCCCAAACCTTTTACGCTACGCAGATAGCGCGTTCCGCCTTTTATCCGAGCATCACATTGGGCGGGTCCGCCGGATGGACAAACAATTCCGGAATAGGCATCGTCAACCCGGGCAATTGGCTGTTGAATGCAATCGGTTCTTTGGCCCAGCCGCTTTTCAACCGAGGAACGAACATGGCCAACTTACGCATCGCAAAAGCGCAACAGGAAGAAGCTATGCTCTCTTTCCGCCAAAGTTTGCTGAAAGCGGGCAACGAAGTCAATGATGCCCTGACCCAATGGCAAACAGCCCGTTCCCGGCTGGAAATCGTCCAGGAACAGATAAGAACGCTTCAAGAAACCGTAAAAAGCACCGAACAACTTATGGAACACAGCAACAATGCCTCTTATCTGGAAGTATTGACCGCCCGGCAAAACCTGCTGCAAGCCGAACTGACCGAAGCCAACGACCAGTTCGACAAAATCCAGGGAGTAATCAACTTATACCATGCCTTAGGAGGCGGAAACGAATAAATACGGAACCATACGGCCAACCGACGACAATGCACAGGCCCATATGTGAGGATGGAAACGACGGGACAAATCCCTCGATTGATTCGCAGGGCGGTTCCGGTCCTTCACAAATCCTATGGAAACGGGCCTGTGCATTTCTTTATCAGATTTTCAAACGTCCCCGCCCTCCTTTACGAATCATCGCGTCCAACACGGTCACTCCGTCCGTTATCGTCTTCTGAAATACAAAACAAGAAGCTCAAATACCGACCGGTCCATACGCTTTTTTCTTGCCGGCCGCTCGCTGCGTCACAAACGGTTCAACACCTTTTCCACCAGCGTTTTCATTCCGTCCTGATAACCGGCATTGCCGCTTCCCCGCACCCGTTGAGCGATAACCAGGCAAATCGTAACGGCTTTATGTCCCATCAAAGCGGCCAGCGCAAACAGAGCCGAACTTTCCATTTCGATATTGGCGAACCGTTTTCCCCGAAACTCGAACCGTTCCAACCGTTCCACCAAATCCGGGAACAAAGGGCGCAGCCGCAACCAACGTCCTTGCGGCGCATAAAAACCGGGAGCCGACAAGGTAATCCCCTCTACGGTCATATCCGCAAATCGCGCGGCCAATTCCGGGTTCGCGGCAACGGCATACGGCCGCGACAGCTGGGGGCTCCACGCCATCTGTTCCAGAAACGCCTCTTCGAATTCCGTCAGACAAACGGAGTCCCCTCCGGCATAAAACCGCAGCAAAGAATCGATTCCCACGGATATTCCGCTTAAAACGCAGTCCCCTTCCCGCAAATCCGGCCGTACCGCACCGGAAGTTCCCAAGCGGACCAGATTCAAAGGCACGATTCGTTCGCGCTCCTGCATCGTGGCAAAATCCACATTGACCAACGCGTCCAGCTCGTTCAGCACGATATCGATATTATCCTGCCCGATTCCCGTAGAAACCACGGTAATCCGCTTATCTCCATAACGGCCGACGGAAGACACGAATTCCCTGTTTCGCACGTTTTTTTCCGTTTCCGAAAAAAAAGAAGCCACCAGATTTACCCGGGAGGGGTCGCCGACCAAAACGACATAATCGCCCACATCGCCGGGTTTCAAATGCAAATGGAATACGGAACCGTCTTCGTTCAAAAGCAGTTCGGAATGGTTGATGGTCCTTTTCATAAGCTACCCTAAATATTTATGCTGAAGGCTCAGCACATTGCTGATCTCCATGAAAGAAGCCCCTTTCGCCGCGCCGAAATCGCCTCCCACCACCACGATAAGGTCTTCTTTTGTCAATATCCGGTTATTCTCGAGTTTCGTAAGAATATTGAATAAAAAATTGCGATGCGTAAACGACGGCTCCTGATATTCCGGGAAAATTCCATAGGAAAGCGCCAGTTCCCGCATGACATGTTTCCGATAACAAACGGCGTACACCGGTTTGGCTCCGCGAAAAGCGGACAAATAACGTCCGGTGCGTCCCGAAAGCGTATCGATAACTACCGCCTTGATCGGCAGGTTCATGCAGGCGCGCACCGTGGAACGGGAAAGTTGGGCCGTAATCTCGTTATTGATACGCACCATATTGATATCCTCGATCGGTTTCGTATCCTTTTCAATCTCGGAAGCCACCCGGTCCATCGTTTCCACCGCTTCTACGGGATAATCTCCATTAGCCGTCTCCCCGCTGAGCATAATGGCATCGGTACGTTGATAAATAGCGTTAGCTATATCACTGATCTCCGCCCGCGTAGGCCGGGGATTGGAAATCATGCTTTGTAACATCTGGGTTGCGATAATGACCGGCTTTTTATATTCCACGCATTTTTTGACTAACGTGCGTTGTATGATGGGAATCTGCTCTTCGGGAATCTCCACCCCCAAATCGCCCCGGGCCACCATCACACCGTAAGTATGTTCAAGTATCTCGTCGATGTTATTGACCCCTTCCTGATTTTCTATCTTGGAAATTATCTTGATCGGACTGTTATATTCGTCGATAATTCTCTGCACGGCCAACACGTCTTCTTTTGTCCGGACAAAAGAGTGGGCGATAAAATCCAAGTTCATGTCGATAGCCCAGCGAATGAACTTTTCATCGCGTTCGGTAATGGAAGGCAACGAAATGGAGACATTCGGCACATTGACACTTTTGGAACTTTTTATTACACCCCGGTTTTTCACGCGCGCCACCAACCTGTCCTCTTTCTTATCGACAATCTCCAAAGCGATGTCGCCGTCATCGATCAACAGGGATGCCCCTACCGGCACGTCCTCGTAAATATTGGCATCCGTCACGTAAATGCAATCTCTGGAACTCGTCTCCTTTCCGCCCCGGATGGCAATCTCGTCCCCCGGCTGAACGGCGAACCCTTCTTTGGGATCGGTCTTGGTCGTCCGTATTTCAGGACCTTTGGTATCGATCAAAATGGCGATTTTTTCGGATACGGCCCGCACATTATTCACAATGCGGGTAGCACCTTCGATATCGGCATGCGCCGAATTGATCCGCACGACGTTCATCCCGGCACGAAACAATTTTTCTATGAATCCGACATCGCACCGCATATCCGATATCGTAGCCACTATTTTCGTTTTTCTTTCCATAACTTCATTTGCTGACAATACTCAATACCCCCAATTTGTAAGATTGCAAACCGAATCCCATGACAGATCCGGCACACTTGGGCGCGATAAGCGACACATGACGGAACGGTTCTCTCGACAATATGCAAGAAATATGCACTTCCACCACGGGAACCGAAATGCCGCCGATCGCATCGGCTATGGCAATGGACGTATGCGTATAAGCTCCCGCATTCAATACGACTCCCGCATAAGAACCGTCGTCGGCCGCCTGCAGAGCATTGACGATCTCCCCTTCGATGTTCGATTGGAAATAATCGATGACGACATTCGGAAACTCGTTACGCAAACCGGCCAAATAATCCTCGAAAGTCCGGTTTCCGTAAATCCCCGGCTCACGCTTCCCCAACAAATTCAAATTGGGGCCATTGACGATCAATATCTTCATAGCTGATTCTTTTAACTATACAAAGATAGTAATTTTTTATATCTTTGTTTTATGGAGAAATGAGGGTAAAACCTTGCGGGAATCATATTTCCGTCCTTGGGCTAAATGCAAAAAAACCTTTAACGACAAACCGGCGATAATTCCGATCAGGATAAATAACATAAAAATAACATGAACGAATCTCTCGACGAAATTGAGATCATACGTATTTTGTCAGCGCGTGTCTTTTCGGAATCGCCCCGAGGAACGGAAGGCATCGGCGACGATTGCGCCATACTGCCCGTTTCGGATTCCGAATCATGGGTCGTCTCTTCCGACATGCTGACGGAAAACACCCATTTTTTATTTGACAAAATATCTCCTAAACAACTGGGATATAAAACATTAGCCGTAAACATCAGCGATATTGCGGCTATGGGCGCTTCCCCCGTAGGTTCATTTCTGTCTATCGCCGTCAATCGGAAAATCGACCGGAACTGGATGGAAGAGTTCTCTGCCGGGTACGACGAAGTCTCGAAAGCGTGCGGCATGCCGTTATTGGGAGGCGACACCGTATCTTCCCGGAAAGGCATCGCACTGAACGTTACCGTAATCGGAAAAGCCGACAACCGGCGTATCAAACGCAGAAGCGACGCGAAAGCGGGCGACGCGATTTTCGTGTTGGATTACCTGGGAGACAGTGCAGGCGGGCTGAAAATCATACAATCGTCCGCCCGCCGGAGCAATGCCGATCAAGAAACGCTCGTCCTCCGGCATTACCGTCCTCCCCTTTTCATTCGGGAAGCCCAATGGCTGGCCGCCCTGCCTCAGGTCCATGCCATGATGGACCTGTCGGACGGCATCGCCAAAGACCTCCGGCATATTCTCAAAGCCTCCGGCGTCGGAGCCGACATAAACACCGCCACCATCCCCATTTCCCCCGCTTTGCGGGCTTTGTCGGAAGAACGGGGATACGACACTTTGCAACTGGCCCTCTGCGGAGGAGAAGACTATTCCCTTTTATTAACCGTAGAAAACGGTTTCGCCGACACGTTCGCACAATTATTCCATAAAAAATTCGGATATTTGCCCTACCGTATCGGACGCATTACCCCCCGCAACGAAATTCTGCGATGGTTGGACGGCGAAGGGCGTCCCCTGAACAGGAACTTTTACGGATACACGCACCAGCAAAAATGAACGGATCTATCCCCCATATCATACTATCGATCGCCGGTTCCGACAGCGGCGCCGGCGCCGGCATAGAGGCCGACCTGAAAAGCGCGGCAGCCTGCGGAGCTTACGGCACCGTCGCCATAACGGCCCTGACCGCTCAAAACACATGCGGGGTCAAAGCGATCGAAGCGGTATCGCCCGACATGGTGGAACGGCAAATGCGGGCCGTATTAGACGACATGCCCGTCCGCGCCGTGAAAAGCGGCATGCTCTACTCCCGCGCTGTCGTGAACAGAGTAGCCCGGATATTGGAGGAATACCGGATACGACATTACGTGCTGGACCCGGTCATGGCATCCACCTCCGGCGACGCCTTGATCGAACCGGACACGGCACGGGACGTCATCGAGAAACTTTTCCCGTTAGCGGAACTGGTCACTCCGAATGTTCCGGAAACCGCGTTGATTACGGGCATACGCATCGTTTCGGAAACGCAATTTCCCGAAGCGGCCGAAAAAATCGCCGCGCTGGGACCTCAAGCCCTGTTGCTGAAAGCCGGGCATTTACAGGGAAACACGCTGACCGACTATTTGTTCGACTACGTTTCCGAACAAACCCGTCGTTTTTCCTTCCCTCGCATCGACACGGCCAATTCTCACGGGACAGGCTGTTCTTTAAGCGCTGCCATTACGGCTTATCTGGCTCAAGGCTATCCGTTGGCCGAAGCCGTGGAGCGGGGCGAACATTTTTTGCACGAAGCTCTCGAACAAGGCTGCGGCATACGGTACGGCGCGGGACACGGGCCGATCGACCATTTTTACAACCTTCGCAAAATTTCCGGACAATGAACGACAAAAAAGCGCCGAAAAACAAACGCATCCGACTGTTTACCAACACGCAGATCATCATCGCCGCAACCGCAGTATTCGCCGTACTGTTCATTTTTTTGGACAACAGTAGCCTGCAAGACAAACGCGAACTCGACCGGAAACTGGAACAAGCCATCCGGCAACGCGACAGCCTGGCCGCCCAGATCGCTTCGGACAGCACAATCATCCGGAGGATCGAAACCGACGACAATTATCTGGAAAGATACGCCCGCGAACACTTTTTCATGAAACGGCCATTGGAAGACGTATTCATCATGGAATCTTCTTCCGACTCCCTCCGTTGATTCCTCATCCTTCTCCCCGACCGTTTCGGTGGCACTATTATTGAACCCGGAGGAACATAACCACAACGCGTTATGCCATGAATTACCTGATCATTTACTGTCATCCGAACGACAAAAGTTTCAACAGAGCCGTTTTGCAGCAAGTAACGGAAGAGCTCTATTCCACGGGAGAAGTCATAGACATTTGCAATCTTTACCTCTGCGGTTTCGACCCCGTTTTAAACCGGACCGAACTGCAACAGATGCAAACGGGCGGCACGCCGCCCGACATATCCGGTCATCAGCAACGCATTGCCGACGCCGACAGGCTGGTTTTCATATTCCCCATCTGGTGGGTCTCCATGCCGGCCTTGCTGAAAGGTTATATCGACCGGGTATTCGCCCCCGGATTCGCTTACCGTTCCACCTCCGAAGGTGTCGTCCCGCTACTGACGGATAAACAGGCCATTCTCATCAATACTCTGGGAAGCCGCTACAACGAATACAAACGGTCCGGCATGCTGGATATGATTCAAAAACAGTTTGCCGCCGGCATATTCAACTTCTGCGGCATCGAAATCATCGGCCACCTGATTCTCGGAAATGTTCCCCGCTCGACGGCCGAACAACGGACGGAAATGCTTCAACAGGTCAAACAATATATCCACACCATTACCTTGACAAGATCATGAAACTCAACACCGGTTTAGGGAGCATTACCCTGTTGTCGCTCGTCGCCATTTATTCGCTGTCCGTCGTGACCTCTCTGCCCGGACTGGCCATTTCTCCGATATTGGGCGATTTACAACATGCTTTCAAGGACGCCAGCGACATGAAACTGCAACTGCTCGAGTCGCTGCCTTCTTTCATCATCATCCCGTTCATTCTGCTGTCCGGGAAATTATCCGTCAGCCATCATAAATACGAAATTTTGATCGCAGGGTTGGGTTTGTTCGTTATCAGCAGCCTGCTTTACTTTACGGCCAAAAGCATGAACATGCTTCTGACTTACAGCGTATTGTTGGGAATAGGCGCCGGCATAGTCATTCCTTTTTCGACAGGTCTGATCGCCGATTTCTTCAAAGGCGATCAACGGATACGGCAGTTGGGGATCGTATCCGCCGTATCCAATCTTTCCTTAGTCCTGGCCACCTTGCTGGCCGGCTTTTTAGCGGGCATCTCCTGGCGATACGCCTTCGGCGTCTATTGCATATCCATCGTCTCCCTCATCCTCTCGTTTTTCATCCGAAAAGGCATAGACGTCCCGCCGCCTCCCAAACCTCAGGAACCTACGGCAAAAATGCAAAGAAAGACATTCCGGGAGACTATGCCCATGATGATTCTTTACTTGGCCGCCACTTTCATCGTATTGCCCGTTCCGTTCAACCTCTCCCTATTGATATCGAAATACGGCATCGGTTCGTCCGATTATTCGGGAACCCTCATTTCCCTCTTTTTCCTTTCCGTCATGCTTCCGGGATTATTCATCAAACAGATATCAGACAAATGGGGCGACAAAATTTTCTTCTTCTCATTCGCTGCCATCACGCTTTCCATCGCCGTTTTCTCTTTTTCGCGCCATATTACCGTACTGACATTAATAACATTAATTGCCGGAGGCGCATACGGCATCCTGCAACCGCTGATTTACGACAAGACCTCCGTCAAAGCCTCCCACGGAGAAGGCACATTCGCCTTATCGCTGGTTATGAGCATGAATTATTTAGCCATCATCCTATATCCGTTCGTCATGAAAATCATCGGAACCGTTTTTCCTTCAGGTTCGGTCATCTATCCGTTCATCGTCAATGCATTCCTCAGCGCAGGCATGATCGTTTTATTGTACAAAAAACAAAAATGGCTGGCCGAATAGCGATAATGCTCAAAATACGATATGGAACGGCCGATTTATTTTTCGAACAGCCGCAAGCAAACGGACCCGTCCGTCAGTTTTCATATCCGAACTTGCGCAGCAATTTTTCGTTATCGCGCCATTCGTCGTTCACTTTCACGAAAAGCTCCAGAAAAACCTTTTTCTGCAGAAAATCCTCCAAATCTTCCCGGGCCGCCATTCCTACCCGTTTCAACCGAGTTCCCTTATGCCCGATCAAAATTCCTTTCTGGGAATCCCGAGCCACGTAAATTACGGCCCGAATACGATCGATGGAAGGCGTTTCCTTGTATTCCTCGATTACCACTTCCACACTGTACGGAATCTCCTTATCGTACGTCAGAAATATTTTTTCCCGGATGATTTCCGAAGCGAAAAAACGCAAGGGCTTATCGGTCAGCGTATCTTTCGGATAATAAGGTTCGCCCTCCGGCAATTTTTCCAAAATCAGACGAAAAAGATTTTCCACATTAAAATGATTCAATGCGGACACCGGCACGATATCGGCTTCCGGCAACACTCCTTTCCACTGTTCCACCAACCGTTCCAACTGCTCAGGCGTGGAAAGGTCTATTTTATTGATGACGAGAACGACCGGAACCGGCGTTCGTTTTACTTTCTCGATAAAATCCAGATGTTTGTCGTACTGTTCCACCGTATCGGTCACATACAACAATACATCCGCATCGGTCAAAGCTCCCGTCGAAAAACGCAACATGGACTCCTGCAACCGGTAATTGGGTTTCAGCACTCCCGGCGTATCGGAATAAACGATTTGAAAATCTTCTCCGTTGACGATTCCCATAATCCGGTGGCGGGTCGTCTGAGCTTTCGACGTTATAATGGATATACGCTCCCCTACCAAATCGTTCATCAACGTGGATTTTCCGACGTTCGGATTTCCGATAATATTTACAAAGCCCGATTTATGCATGACATTCAATCTTATATTCTCAAAAAGATTCACGCTGCAAAAATAAAAATTCCCTCCTTTTTTCGCGCATAACTCCCTTTTAACTAAAGCGGGAAACCCGTATTTTAGCGAATATCTCCGGTAAAAGACACAGGCGAATCGAAATTGGTGCTAACCGTCAGAACGGCATTACGACCGGAAGCAGGGACCAACAAAACAAACAGATATTTGGTTATCGTCCGGGAATCCGTTGCAGACATTTCCACCCGGATCCCTCCTTTGCGGTCCGTCGATTCGATCGTATATTCCCGTTCGAGAAAATCGAGCGTATTCAATAAAGACGGCCGCGGATTGAACGAACTGGCTCCATAAATAGGCAAGTAACACTTAAACGATTCGGGACGGATATAAATACCGTACAATCCGTTCAAACGTATCTTAGATATAGCCGCCGTTCCTGTAGAAGTAATTTCGTTCGCAATAAACGAGAACTGACGGTTCTCTATCATATCGACCAATCTTTTCTTTTTTTGCATTTCCTGCTCCGTTTTCAGCGCTTTCCTTTGTTGCCGCAAGGTTTTCCGATCCTGGGCATATCCGCTGAAAACCAACCAACAAAAACAACACGAACAGCAAATCAGCCAACGCATTTTCGTTCTCATTGCCAAACTCTTTTTATTCACATTTAACCTTACCGGCAGGTTCTCCGTACAAACTCTCCCATACGTGCATAAAACACCGGCGTTTTTTCGTAAAACGTACGGCCAACCGGAATATTTTTCCTTTTCCGACGATTTTTAAGAAAAGAAAACCGATTCTCCGAATAAAATTCATCGAACCGGTTCTCCATTATTAAAAAACTCAGATTACAAAAGTTTCTTTCACTATTCGACCGTTTTCTCCAGACAGAACAATTCCGGCCAAATTCGTTATATCCACCTATGCATTATTACTCTCGATGATCCTTTTGGCACATTCCAAAATAGTCGTATCATCGAGGGTAACCAAGCCTCCATCCGGTCCTTTCTCAATATGGAGTCCGGTAGGTTCTCCTTCCTTGTAATGACTGGCCCCGAAATAGTTTCTGACAGTATCTACACTTATGTTCAGTTCCTCTGCTATGCGCTGTGTACTGCCGCTGGGCAGACTGTCCTTGATGCGCCGCAATTCATTAAATGTGATTACTTCCATAAGAGTTAATGTTTTTGGTTATTCGCTTATAAAAATAATGGTTATTTTTTTCAAAACCAAATATTTTCCATATTTTTGGCATAAAGACTGACGAAACAGGTGTATTTCTATCGATCCAGCCGCCAAAACATTCATGCAATAACCTTACCGGCAATGAAAATCGATCATGTCGGATATCGCTTTTTTACAAACCGGACAAAACTCATCGATCGTATGAAGGTTGTTCATCATGCAATTCATCCACGGACGATAAACGCCTTTAGAAACATAGCCGCCCCCTTCGTACACGCCGACTTTCTTCTTGTTTTCCCGAATCGCCGGCGTAGGCACGGGCAGACCGGATTCTACCATTTTACTCCATGCTTTCCGCTCGAAATCTTTCAACGTAGTCAAATTGGCCTCCCACGGCTCCACATCCAACGGATAAAATTCATCGCTCTCGACACCTCCGACATATTCGTCGCCCAACCCTAACAACACATGCCCGAATTCATGCACATGAACCTTTCCGGTGCGGTCGGGATGGTCGGTAGCGCCGATCCCGTAAAAGTTATAAATTCCCCCGCCTCCATATTTCTGCGTATTGGACAAAACATAAATATAATCGTAAGGAGCCGAAGCGGCAACATCGCGTACCCGCTGAAAATTATCGATCATCTGATACCGCTCGCTGCCGAACGTATAAAATTTGGCTCCCAAAGCCGTATTTCTCCAGACATGCTCTCCCGGCAACGTAATTCCCTCGTCTTCCGAAGGAACCCATACGCCCCGGATATTGAACCGGTGCTTATTCTCCTTAAACGGGGAGTAGCGGAACAACTCATCGGCAAAATAAGCGCAATCCTTTTCGAATTTAGCCCGTTGTCCCTCGCTGTACCCTTCCGACAACAGCACGATATCCACCCGTTGATCGGACCGACCGGTATAATGCACTTCGAACATGGGATAAACAGACCTGTTTTTCCGAATGGCATAATCGGCAGGATCGATGGCCTGTTCATATTTTTTATTCATCTTGCCGTCCCGACCGCGGGAATAAATCTCCAGCCGGACTTTATTTTTCGGAAAAGGAAACACCAAAGATTCGGGATATCCCCGGGAAATCCTTGTCGCCTCATCCTCACGTTGCCATTCGGTAAACAACGTGCAATAACCGCGGGAGTAAATCAACTCCCCCGTTTCCGCATCGAACAGTTTGAACTGCAAATTGCCGTATCCGTTATCGTCGATCAACGATACCTTCGACCCTCCCCAATAGGGTTCTTCCACCAATTCCGTAAAAAGAAAATATTCATGCTGCCTGTCGCCTCCGTGTATATAATCGAACCGAAGCGTTTTATCCAGAAAACGGGCGTCGAATTGTCCCCATACCGGAAGAACCGATATCCATACGATCCAGACGATCAAAATTTTTTTCATATCAACCAACTTTATAAAACGGGAGAAGGGAACAAAACGATACTTCATTCCCTTCTCTTCCTTCATTAAATCTCAATATTCCTATACCAAAGCATGTCCGGTCATCAGTTCCGGCTGAGGAATTCCCATGATTTTCAAAACGGTAGGAGCCACGTCGGCCAAGATTCCGCTTTCCACATGCCGGATCGTATCGGACACGACGATAAACGGCACCGGATTCAACGAGTGGGCCGTATTGGGCGAACCGTCGGGATTCACGGCATAATCGGCATTCCCGTGATCGGCCGTAATCAAAACGGTATATCCGTTCGCCCGCGCGGCTTCCACTACCTCTTTTACCGATTTATCGACGGCCTGCACTGCCTTGACGATCGCATCGTAAACTCCCGTATGTCCGACCATGTCGCCGTTGGCGAAATTCAAGCACACGAAATCGGCCTCCCCTTTTTTCAGTTCGGCGACCAACGCGTCTTTGACTTCATAGACGCTCATTTCCGGTTTCAGGTCGTACGTGGCCACTTTAGGCGAAGGAATCAGAATACGTTTCTCCCCTTCATACGGTTCTTCCCGACCGCCGTTGAAAAAGAACGTCACATGCGCGTACTTTTCCGTTTCGGCGATATGCAGCTGTTTCAATCCCCGTTTGGAAATGACCTCGCCCAAAGTGTCCGCAATATTTTCCTTTCCATACACTACGGTCACATGCTTGAACCCTTCGTCATAAGGCGTCATGGTCAAATAATGCAGGTCGGGAACGATCTGCATGCCCGCTTCCGGCAAATCCTGCTCGGTCAGGGCGATGGTTATTTCACGGCCGCGGTCGGAACGGTAGTTAAAGGAGAACACGACGTCCCCTTCCCGGATAACTCCCAGAGGCCGGTCATTGCCGTCCACGCACACGATCGGTTTGATGAACTCGTCGGTTACCCCTTCGTCATAAGAACGTTGAACCGCCGCTACGGGATCGACCGCAGGCGTACCGATCCCCTTAACCATCAAATCGTACGCTTCCTTGATCCGTTCCCAACGCTTATCGCGGTCCATCGCGTAAAAACGGCCGACGATGGAAGCGATCCGGCCATTGGACGTTTTCAAATGATTTTCCAACGCCTCGATATACCCCTTTCCGCTTTTGGGATCGGTGTCGCGGCCGTCCATGAACGCGTGTACGAACACCCGGTTTCCGTCGATGCCGTACTCTTTAGTCACGTCGCACAATTTATACAAGTGCTTGTCCAAAGAGTGTACCCCGCCGTCGGATACCAACCCGATGAAATGAACGGATTTGCCGTTTTCCCGCGCATACGTGAAAGCGTCGCGGATCGCCGGATTGGAAGCGATGGAACCGTCGGCGCAGGCCCGGTTGATCTTTACCAGATCCTGATATACGATACGTCCCGCTCCCAAATTCAGGTGCCCGACTTCGGAATTTCCCATCTGTCCGTCGGGCAACCCTACGTTTTCGCCGCACGTCAGCAGTTGGGCCGTGGGATATTGTTGCTGCAGAGAAGTCATGTAATCGGCATGCGCATTGAAAATCGCATCGCTTTTGGAATGGTCGCCTTTTCCCCAACCATCCAGAATCATCAAAAGTACTTTATTCATCGTTCTTTATAATTTTGTTTGCTCTTATCATTTTCATCCATCGTCTTCGAAACGAAACCTTATCAACGGCCGGGTTTATCCGAACAGTAAATTTTCAGATTTTCGGCCTTAGTCAGTTGTTCGTGCGTAATCGTGTTTCCCCGCAAAGGTACGCCGTCTATTTCTACTTTCCGGACATACACGTTCTTTTCGGACGCATCGACCCCTTCTATGACTAACCGGTCGTGGCCGTAAAAATGCGGATCCAAAGCAATGACTGCCCGGTCGAAAACCGGAGCGGTAATCACGTAAGACGCTTCGCCCGGAATCGCCGGATAAAGTCCCAGCATGGCGAACACGCACCATGCCGACATGGTTCCCGTATCGTCGTTTCCGGGAAGTCCGCCCGGCGTATCCTTAAAATACCGGGCCAACAATTCCCGAACGTATTTCTGAGTCTTCCACGCTTCCCCCTTCACATAAGAAAAATAATAGGGATATCCCATATCGGGCTCGTTCGCCATATCGAACAACCCGTCCAGAAACGTCTTTTCCAAATGAGCGCTGAAATTTTTCGGCCCTCCGTGCAACGCGATCATGCCTTTTATATCAAAAGGCAGATAAAACGAATAGTTCCAGGACGTTCCCTCGTGGAATCCATGCACCGGAGCGAAGTTTTTTCCCTGTTCCGGATCGAATCCCTCCATAAAAGTACCGTCCGGCAACACCGGCCGCAACAAATTATATTCCGGATCGAAATAAATCTTGTAACCGCTTACCCGTTTCATCAACGCTTCGTAATCCCCCTGTTTTCCCAACGCCTTCGCCATCTGGGCCAACGACCAGTCCGCCACATAATATTCGAGGGCTTGGGACACGGAATTGTCGTAAGGCGTCAAAAACGGCACATACCCGTTCGACGCGTAAAAATCGTTGTCCGGTCTGATCTTGTTTTCCGCTCCCGCCGTAAACGCATTTTTCCGCATTGCCGTATAAAGCGCCTCCGCGTCCATCCCGTCCAATACACCGCAGAAATAACTGGCCACGATATAGGGAATCGCAGGATCGCCCTGCATGACATTGTATTCGTCCGAATTGATTTCGAATTTGGGCAAATTTCCCGATTCCCGGTACATCTGCATCAACGACGCCACCATATTCCGCTGCCGCTGCGGATAAAGCAGCGACATCAATTGCGGATTGATCCGGTAAACATCCCATCCGGAAAACATGGTCAGGCGATCTCCGCCGTCCGTCCGCATCGTCCGGCCGGACGACATGGCCGGATATTCCCCGTTCACATCCTGCAAAATATTCGGATGAATCAACGTATGGTACAACGCCGTGTAAAAAACCGTCTTGTCTTTTTCCTGTCCGCCTTCCACCCGTACGTTGGAAAGCATGTCGTTCCAACGGCCGAAAGCCTCCTGCCGGAGCCGGTCGAATTCCGGCTCCCGCTGTTCGGCTTCCAGATTTTCCCGGGCATTGGCTATGCTGACATACGAAATGCCGACCTGTACCAGTATCTCTTCCGCTTCATGCGTATCGAAACTGAACGCCACGCCGATCTCATCGCCGGCCATTTCCCTCGCATAACGGGTGTAAACCTTGTATTTACCGCTGAAAGGATCCCATTCATGGCGCGTTCCTTTCAGTTGGTCCTGTTTTTTCCAATACCGTATCGTGGCCGGTTTGCTGAGCCGAACGACAAAATAGACCGGCATGACGGACTGAGGCTCGTTATAACAAAACGTCCCCATCAATTTATATCCCTCGATCTCGCGGTCCGAAACGATCCGGGCGTAACCGCCGGTCTCGTTGGTCAGTCCCACGCCGATATTGAACAATACGTGCGAATTTCCCGCAGGATAGGTAAACCGCGACAAAGAAGTACGCGCAGTGACCGTCATCTCCGCACGAACGCCGTATTTTTCCAGAAAGGCCGCATAATATCCCGCCTCGGCTTTCTGCTCCCTGACAGGAGAACTGTATTCTTTCACATCCACCTTCAGTTCCCCCGTCGTGGGCATGACCAGCAACGAACCCAAATCGGGACAACCCACACCGCTGAGATTCACGTTCGTAAATCCCGCGACGAACTTATTTTCATAAATATAAGGGGTGGAACACCAGCCGGCATCCGTATGGATACGGTGTCCCGGCATATCGATAGCGTTATAGGGAGACATGGATACCATCCCCATCGGCAGTACGGGGCCGGGCTGGGTAGTTCCGTAATTGGAAGTCCCGATAAACGGATTGACATAAGAAGCCGGTTCCTGCCCTTCGGCCGTTCCGAAACAGCCGAGAAACAAAAACGGGACGAGCCATTTGATTTTCATTTCAATCAATATTTCAGTCTGCAAATATACGACAATTTACGGAGGAAGGAAACGCCAGAATTTCTTCGGACGTTTCCCGCCGCAATCGTCGCAACGAACTCCGCCGCGCCGGCCTGACGAAACGGCGGCGGCGATTTATTTTCCCCGGATCGTTTGCAACCGGTTCGCGTAACTTTCCCAATCCTCTATCGGCTTGCGGGCCACTCCGCTCTCCATGGCGGCACGGGCGACCGCTGCGGAAACCCGCGTCATCAAACGTCCGTCCAGCGGTTTCGGTATAATATATTGCCGGGAAAACGAAAGCTCCTCGACATTGTAGGCCCGACGGACTTCATCCGTTACCGGCTCTTTCGCCAAAGCCGCGATTTCATAAGCCGCCGCCAGTTTCATCTCCTCGTTAATGGTCGTGGCCCATACGTCCAACGCACCGCGGAAAATATACGGAAAACCTGCAACATTATTGACCTGGTTGGGATAATCGCTGCGCCCCGTAGCCAAAATAATATCCGGACGGGAATCCATGGCCGCCTCGTAAGTGATTTCCGGATTCGGATTCGCCAAGGCGAAAACGATCGGATCCGCCGCCATGGAACGAATCATGTCGGGTTTCAGGACATCGGCTTTGGAAACCCCTAAAAACATATCGGCCCCGACCAATGCTTCCGCCAAAGTACGCGCTTCCGTATCCGAAGCGAACCGGCGTTTTTCAGGCGTCAGGCCCGGACGCGACGCATAAATGACGCCCTTGCTGTCGCACATGACCAGATGTTCTTTCCGCACCCCCAGTTCAAGATACAAATTGGCGCAAGCCGTAGCCGCGGCTCCGGCCCCGTTGATAACCACCCGGATATCCTCGATCCGCTTGCCGGCCAGTTCCAACGCGTTCAGCAAGGCGGCGGAAGTAATAATCGCCGTCCCGTGCTGGTCGTCGTGCATGATCGGAATCTGCAGCTCCTCTTTCAGCCGCCGTTCGATTTCAAAACATTCCGGCGCTTTGATATCCTCCAAATTAATGCCTCCGAAGGTAGGGGCGATGGCTTTTACCGCTTCCACGAACCGGTCCGGATCCGTCGCATCGACCTCGATATCGAACGCATCGACACCCGCCAATACTTTAAACAACATGGCCTTGCCCTCCATTACCGGCTTCGAAGCCAAAGGCCCTATATTTCCCAATCCCAACACGGCCGTACCGTTCGATACGACCGCCACCAGATTTCCTTTCGTCGTATATCGGTAAACGTCTTCGGGCCGTTCCGCTATTTTCAGGCAGGGGACAGCCACTCCCGGCGTATAAGCCAAAGACAGATAATACTGGGAATTGTACGGTTTGGACGGTTCCACTTTCAACTTCCCGGAAGGATTTCGATGATACTCCAATACCTCTTCTTCAAATTCTTCTCTCTTCGTCATTTTCATTGCTTTTTATATTGACTGTTTTTTTTGCAAACCATGTTGCAAAAGCCGTTGTTTCATTGCCGTTGCATGAAACCGGATTCCGCCAAGCAAGATAACCAACTTTTACCGATTTGCCAAATCCATTTCCTCGGTTTTATCCCGTTCTATTTCAATATATTTCACAATATATTTAATTTTTCTAAATAAATTAATATCATATCACATTAATTTTATATATTTGTACAAAATATCAATCAAATGAAATAAACATATTTCCGAATTGACATACCGGACCTTATTTTAACAAACATGGCAAACATAAAACAAAACTTTTTAAACAACGCCTCGGAATCGAATTCCAAAAACACATCCATTAAAAAACAATTAATCAGACATTTGATCAATAATGGATGCAGCACGATTTCTGAATTGGGGAACAATTTGAATCTCAGCGTTCCGACCACCACCAAATTCATCTCGGAACTCATGGAAGAAGGGTTCGTCATCGACTTCGGAAAACAAAACACCAACGGAGGACGAAAACCCAACGCATTCGGATTGAATCCCGAAGCGGGATATTTTGTCGGCGTAGATATCCGGCACGACGGGACCGACATCGCCTTCATCGATTTCAACGGAAAAGTCCCCGAAGAAATCCGCCATCTCGACCAACCGTTGGAAAACTCGAAAGAAATGATCGATTTCGTCTGCCGGGAAACCACCCGTTTCATCGCCGAACAGCCCATCGCCAAAGAAAAAATCATCAGCGTAGGATTGAACCTTCCGGGAAGAGTCAATCACGTAACCGGCGAAAGTTTTACCTATTTCGATTTTCTGGGAAAACCGCTGGCCAAAATCATCGAGGAAAAAACGGGTTATCCCGCCACCATAGACAATGACACCAAGGCCATGACCTACGCCGAACAAATCCACGGCGAAGCGAAAAACGCCCGAAATATGCTGTATATCAACTTCGACTGGGGAATCGGACTGGGAATCGTCATCGACGGGAAACTGTATTACGGAAAATCCGGTCTGTCGGGAGAGATTGGACACCACCTGACTTTCAACAATGAAAAAATATGTTATTGCGGGAAACGGGGATGCCTGGAAACGGAAATATCGGGACACGCTTTATTAAGCAAACTCATCGAAAGTTACAAGCAAGGCGCCAATACCTCTCTGAAAGCCAAATTGGACAAAGGCGAAGTGCAACTCTCGGATATCATCGACACCGTACTAAAGGAAGATATGCTGGCCATCGAATTGCTGGAAAAAATGGCGAACGACCTGGGGCGCTACACCGCCGGGCTCATCAATATATTCAATCCGGAACTGTTGGTTCTGGGAGGATGCGTCTCCTTGGCCGGACAATATTTGTCGCTGCCGCTGACAACGGCCATCAAGAAAAACTCCCTGAATCTGGTCAATAGCGACACGGAAATCAAAATATCGGCTTTAGGACGCAGGGCCGGCATTATCGGAGCCTGCATGCTTACCCGCAGCCGGATATTGGGCATTATCTGACGAACCCCGATCATTCACGGCATGTTGAAAATCCGCAAAAACCACGCAGGAGACCGGGAAGTATTCGATCCCGTGAGAAGAAAATGGGTGGCCTACACGCCCGAAGAACACGTCCGGCAACTGTTTCTGTCGTTTCTGACGGTCCGGAAAGGGTACTCCGCGGCCCATATCGCCGTAGAATATCCTTTCGTTTTCGAAAACGGAAAAAAACAGCGCGCCGATATCGTGGTGTTCGACCGGAACGCCCGCCCGCTCATGATCGTCGAATGCAAGGCGGCGCATATAAAGATAACGGACGAGACTTTCCGTCAGATCGCCCGTTACAACGGTCATATCCGGGCCCCTTACATCGCCGTCAGCAATTCCGTCAACAACTACTGCCTGCGGACCCGGGATTTCGTCCGGTACGACAGGCTGGCGGAATTCCCGGATTACGAAACGTTATGCTCACTCTTCCAAGATTCGAAGACGGGCGAAACGGAGTAACAGCTTTTTAGGCCCCGCCCCGTCGAAACAAACTTCCAATTTCACATCGGCAACCGTACGATCGACCGCCGTTACGACGCCCCGTCCGAAAGTATCGTGTTCCACGACGCTGCCCGTACGAATGCGATCGGCCGACACAAGAGTATCGTTCCCCGATCCCGGTTTTCCTCCTCCCCGGGAAACGGGAGGCAGTTTCCGCAAAGAGGCGATTCGCCGTTCCAACCCAGGATTTGCGGAAGAAAAGCGGTTCCCCGCGACCGAGGTTTCCTTCTCGGCAGGAAAAGGACGTTTTCTCCACATCGGCGTCTCGACCGGCCGGGAAGAGACATGCCGCCCGCGGGATTCCTCTTCCGGTTCATCCGCAACGGTCCGACCGGACTCCAACAGTTCCGGATCCGAAAGATACTGCTTATCCACCTCTTTCAAAAATCGGCTGGGCATACTGTTCACGGTAGTTCCCCAACGGTAGCGGCTCAAACAAAAAGAGATGCTGAGGCGGGATATGGCCCGGGTAATGGCCACATAAAAAAGGCGGCGTTCCTCTTCAAGCGCTTCCTGCGTTTCCGCGGTCCGCTGTCCGGGGAAAACCCCCTCTTCCATCCCGACGATATAGATGTATTTATATTCCAATCCCTTAGCCGAATGCACCGTCATTAAAGAGACCTCGCTTTTTTCGGTTCCGCCACCTTCTTCCTGTTCGTCGGTCAGCAGGGTTATCTCCTGCAACCACTCCTCCAATACGGGCAAAGGCTCTCCGGCCCGCATACGGTCGTCGATAACCTGTTTGGTAGAATTCAACAACTCCTCTATATTCTGGCAGGCAGATTCCGCCTCCGGCGTCCGGGCATTTTTATAAGATCCCAACAAACCGGAAGCCGTTACGATCTCATAAAGCGTCTCATACACGTTATGCTGCGCGCTATACTCCTTCAAGGTCCGGATCAACCGGATAAAAGCGGTCAATTTGTTCACGACGGCTCCTCCGCGAAGTTGCATGTCCTGTTTGACGCCATCCTCCATAGAACGCCACATGCTGGCCGAATGGCCGGCAGCATAAGCGGCTATCTTCCCGACCGTAGTATCCCCGATTCCCCGGGCAGGGACATTGATAATGCGCATAAGTGCCTCATCGTCATCCGAATTGACCAACAACCGGGCATAGGCCAGCACGTGTTTGATTTCGGCCCGCTGATAAAAAGAGATGCCTCCGTAAATACGGTACGGTATCTGGCGGCTTTTCAAAACGTCTTCCAACACGCGGGACTGCGAATTGGTACGGTACAACACGGCGACATCCCCGAAAGAGCAAGCAGTGTCTTCCTGCAATGTCCGTTTAATTCCCGATACCACCGCGATCGCCTCTTCGCGCTCCGTATATGCCCGGATCAACTGTATCTTATCGCCGAGTTCGTTCCGGGAAAACGATTTTTTACGAATTCTGTTTTCATTCCGGTCAATTACGGAATTGGCGGCATTGACAATGGTTTGGGTAGAACGGTAATTTTGCTCCAGCGGATAAACCCGCGCCGAAGGATAATCGGTCTGGAACCGCAGAATATTCTCGATCTTAGCCCCGCGGAACGAATAAATGCTTTGGGCGTCGTCCCCCACTACACAAATATTCTGGTGGACTTCGGCCAATTTCTTAACGATCAGGTATTGCGACCGGTTCGTATCCTGGTACTCGTCCACTAAAATATACCGAAACTGATGTTGGTATTTTTCCACCGCCTCCGGAAAATCCCTCAACAAAATATTGGTGTACAACAACAGATCGTCGAAATCCATGGCATTGTTTCTACGGCAACGCACCATATATTCCCGATAAACATCCCCGAACCGGTCCCTCCCCGCTTCCCGGTCTTCCGCCAACAGTGTAGCGGAGGAGAGATACATCTGCGGCGTTACCAAATTATTTTTCTGGAATGAAATCCGGGAGAAAATATCCTTCGGTTTATACCGGTCGTCATTCAGATTCATCTCCTTGATAATAGTTTTTACCAAATTTCGGGAATCGGAAGTTTCGTAAATGGTAAAATTCCCCGTAAAACCGAGTTTTTCGGCCTCGGCCCGCAAAAAACGGGAGAAAACGGAATGGAAAGTTCCCATCCAGATCTTTCGGGCCAGTTCGGGTCCCACGACTTTGGAAATACGTTCGCGCATCTCTCCCGCTGCCTTATTGGTAAAGGTAAGCGCCAAAACGGTATAGGGCGGGACGCCCCGGCTTATCATATACGCGATACGGGCCGTAAGCACCCTCGTCTTGCCCGATCCGGCTCCGGCCACGATCAGCGTAGGGCCGTCATAATTTTCGGCAGCGGCACGCTGCACATCGCTCAACTGCGATAAAAATTCAGACACGTTTCAATCGGTTATACAGTAGTCCGGCTTTCCCGGACCTCCTCGGTTCATAATCAAAGTTACAACATCGCCGCATAACGGGCGTACACGGCGGCGATACCGTCCGCCAACGCGATGGAAGGCTTCCATCCCATAGCCGTCAACCGGGCGTTATCCATCCATTTGCGCGGCGTGCCGTCCGGTTTGGAACCGTCCCAAACGACCCGGCCCGCATACGAGACGCTTTCCTGGACGATACGGGCCAGTTCCCGAATGGAAAGTTCCTGCCCGCTGCCTATATTGACATGCGTATTGGTTCCTTCCGGAGCATCGTAATACTGCATGACAAATACCGTCGCATCGGCCATATCGTCGGCATGCAGAAATTCCCGCAGCGGAGCCCCCGTTCCCCAAAGCGTGACCTGTCCCGGCAGAATGCCGAACCCCGCCAACGTCTCCGTTATTTCGGAATAGGAATGTTCTCCCGTTATCCCCCGCACGGGCCGTGCGTTCAAGTCCTTCCGCAGTCCGGCTTCGTCACGCGCCGCCAGCAACTTTCCCAAATGCATCTTACGGATCAAGGCAGGCAATACATGGCTGGTTTCCAAATCGTAATTATCGTTCGGACCGTACAGATTGGTCGGCATGACCGAAACGAAATTACAACCGTATTGCGCCCGGTAAGCCTCGCACATTTTCATCCCGGCGATTTTGGCCACGGCGTACGGTTCGTTGGTCTCTTCCAGCGGTCCTGTCAACAAAGCCTCTTCCGGAATAGGCTGCGGAGCCATCCGCGGATAAATGCAGGACGACCCCAGAAACACCAGTTTGCGAACGCCGTACCGGTACGCCGCATCGATCACATGCGTCTGCAACGCCAGATTTTCATAAATAAACTCCCCTCGATAGCGGGAATTGGCCCCGATACCGCCTACTTTGGCGGCCGCCAGAAAAACATAATCGGGACGGTTCCGGTCGAAAAAACGTTCCGTTTCCGCCTGCCGGGTCAGGTCCAATTCGGCATGGGACCGAAGCAGCAGGTTTTCGAACCCCCTTTTTTTCAGGTTTCGGCAAATGGCCGATCCCACCATGCCGTTATGCCCGGCAACATATATCTTCGCCTCTTTTTCCATCATTCGAAATAATTCAGCACCCGATGTCCCCCTTTCAGCAGGTAATCCTCCTTCTTCATCAACTTGATATCGCCGGACATCATATCTTCCACCAAAGCATGCAGGTCGTATTCCGGTTTCCAACCCAACACGGTCTGCGACTTAGCCGGGTCGCCGATCAGCAGATCCACTTCGGTAGGCCGGAAATAGTTCGAGTCCACGCCCACCACTTTTTCTCCTACGCGCTTTACGAATTTGTCATAGGCTTCCGAAGAAACTTTCCGGCAAAATACCTCTTTATCCACAGCCGTAACAACGGCTTCCTCTTCTAGCCCCTCGCCGCGAAACGAAACTTCGACCCCCACGGCAGCAAAAGCCAACCGCACGAATTCGCGAACCGACGTCGTTACGCCGGTAGCGATCACGTAATCGGAAGGTTTATCCTGTTGCAATATCAAATGCATGGCCCGGACATAATCCTTGGCATGCCCCCAATCCCGTTTCGCGGACAAATTGCCCAAATAAAGCTCGCGCTGATTGGACAAAACGATTTTGCTGACGGCCCTCGTAATTTTCCGGGTCACGAAAGTTTCTCCGCGCACAGGGGATTCATGATTGAACAAAATGCCGTTACTGACGTGCATGCCGTACGCCTCCCGGTAATTTACCGCAATCCAATAGGCGTACAATTTCGCCACGGCATACGGACTGCGGGGATAAAACGGCGTTTTTTCATTTTGGGGGACTTCCTGCACCAATCCGTACAACTCGGAAGTGGAAGCCTGATAGACGCGCGTTTTCGATACCCTACCCAACATCCGCACCGCCTCCAGAATACGCAACGCCCCCAAACCGTCCACATTGGCCGTATATTCCGGCGTATCGAAACTGACCTTCACATGACTCTGAGCCGCCAAATTGTATATTTCATCCGGCCGGACATCCGCGATAATCCTCGTCAGATTCAGACTGTCGGTCATATCCCCGTAATGCAGGATGAGATTCCGGTTTTCCGTATGAGGATCCTGATAAAGATGGTCGATGCGGTCGGTATTGAACGACGAGCTGCGCCGTTTAATGCCATGCACGACATACCCCTGCTTTACCAAATATTCCGCAAGATAAGCTCCGTCTTGCCCCGTTATGCCCGTAATCAATGCTGTCCTGGCCATGCTTCGTTCCGTTTTAATACCGTTCTTTCCCATTCGGGACTAACAAAGGTAAAGAAACGGGCCGGATTTTACAAACCGGAAGAAATTAACTATATTTGGAATATCATTTACTAATCCCAATCTTCATGAAAATCGGAAAATTACTGTTATTGCTATCGGCATTTTTCTTTGCGACGGCACTTCGCGCCCAACCGCTGATATGGGACCTGCAACATCTGAAAGCCGTGAAAAAAGCGATTAGGCAAGGCGATGCCACCTATACAACGGCTTTGCGGCAATTGACGGATGCCGCGGAAAAAGAGCTGCAAAAAAAACCGGCGACGGTCATCGACAAACCCATGATGCCCCCCAGCGGCGACAAACACGATTATATGAGCTTAGGGCGCTATTGGTGGCCGAATCCGGACACGCCCGACGGACTGCCCTATATCCGGAAAGACGGACACTCCAACCCGGAACTCCATAAATTCGACCGGGGAAAATTAGGAGGACTGGGCAGCAGCATCTCCCGGCTGGCACTGGCCTATTACTTTACGGGAAACGCGCAATACGCACGAAAAGCGGAAGAGATGCTGGACGTGTGGTTCTTGAATCCGGAAACCCGCATGAACCCGAACCTGAATTACGGACAGACCATTCCCGGACACAACGAGGGGAAAGGCCGGGCGGAAGGCATCATCGACACCTACTCGCTGATTCCCGTCGTCGATGCAGTGCTGTTGCTGGATCGGGAAGGGGAATTTTCCAAATCCCGCATGCAGGCTTTGCAAGAATGGTTCGACGCTTATTCCCGATGGATGGTGCAAAGCGAAATCGGCCAAGCGGAACGAGCCGCCAAAAACAATCACGGATTGGCATACGACGTTCAACTGGCCGTATTCGCCGCTTTTGCAGGAAACGACACATTGGCCGATTCCGTGTTACGAAATTTCGCAGAGAAACGGTTGTTCCGACAAATCGAACCGGACGGCAGCCAACCGCTCGAACTGGCCCGAACCACCGGATTCGGCTATTCCGTATTCAACATTACCCACATGCTGGACATGTGCGATTTCGCCCGCCACCGGAAATTCGATCTGTACGGTACGACCAGCAGCGACGGACGATCTATTGCCGCAGCCATCGACTACCTGACTCCCTATTTAGGAAAAAGCGTCGAAGAATTTCCCTTTCAGCAAATCAAAAACTGGGAAACGGAACAACAAGCCCTCACACGGGTACTCCGCAGAGCCGCCCGATACGAACCTTCGGAACGCTATGCCGAACTAAGCCGAAAATACAGTCGGGAAACGCCTGACGATCTCTTCATTTTGCTATATTTATAAAAATCCAAACTCATGCTCAAAAGACTTTGCGTTTTTCTGTTTTTATTCTCCGTAGCGACGGTTTATGCCGCCGATACGCCGTGGTACCGTTCCCGCAAGCAAACCTTTACATTCGAAGGAAGAGAAGCTTTTCTGATCGTCCCCGACCGGCCGTTAGACGGTAATCCGTGGATATGGCGGGCCCACTTTCCCGACTGGCATACCTCCATGGATTCCATATTGGTCGCGAAAGGATACCATGTAGCCTATATCAATACCAACGACATGTACGGCAGTCCGCGGGCCATGAACATCTGGGATCGCTTTTACAGTTATCTGGTCAATGAACGGCACTTAGCCTCCAAAGTCGTGTTGGAGGGGGTCAGCCGGGGCGGCCTGTATGTCCATAACTGGGCGAAAAGGAATCCGACCCGGGTAGCCTGCCTCTATGCGGAATCGCCGGTTTGCGATCTTCGCACATGGCCGAAAGAGGGCTATGACACGGAATGGGAAGGGTTGAAAAAGGAATACGGTTTCAGAAGCGACGAAGAAGCCATGGATTACTCCGACAACCCGATCGACCATTTGCAGGGGCTGGCCGCGATAGGCGTTCCCATCCTTCACGCCATATCCAATACGGACCGGATCGTCCCGCCCGCCGAAAACACGATGGTACTGGCCGAAAGATACATCGCCCAGGGCGGTCCGATGACCGTTATTCCCATGAAACGGTGTTTCAACGTCGAAAACATGAAAGGACACCACTATCATCTGGACCGCGTGGAAGAGATCGCCGAATTCATGTACCGCAACAGTTATCCCGTAAAAAAGACCTGCCGATCTTCAGACTACCATAATACGGAAAACAGCCGCCCGTTGAACTGCCAGAACGTTTTCGAACGGACGAAGAAAGGAAATGTCGTATTTTTCGGAGGTTCCATTACGCACATGGACGGTTGGAGAAATCGGGTAAGCGACTACATACAAGCCCGCTTTCCGGAGGCGGAACTGACGTTCGTCAATGCAGGCATTCCTTCTTTAGGAAGCGTTCCTCATGCCTTTCGTTTCTACACCGACATTTTAGAACGGCAAACGCCCGACCTGCTGTTTCTGGAAGCCGCAGTGAACGACCGGACGAACGGATACGCCCAAGCCGATCAGATCCGGGCGATGGAAGGTATCGTCCGTCGGGCCAAAACGATCAATCCGAACATGGATATTATTATCATGTATTTCGCCGATCCCGATAAAAACGGGGATTACGACCGGGGAGAAAAACCGCAGGAAATAGAAAACCACCAACGGGTGGCCGACCATTACGGCATTCCTACCGTCAATCTGGCACGGGAAGTGTACGATCGAATCAAAAACGGGGAATTCCGCTGGAACGAAGATTTCGTAGATCTACATCCGGCTCCTTACGGTCAGGAGATCTATTTCAGCTCCATAAAAACATTATTGGATACGCTTTGGAACCGGACAACTGCTGTTTCTCCCGCACCGTTCGTTATGCCGAAGAAAATAGACGAAGCCTGTTTCGATAACGGCCGGTACGGAGACATCAAAGACGCTACAGGCACCTTTACTTACCATGAAAAATTTTCGCCGGACAACGGTCAGGGATCGCGCGACGGATTCGTGAACGTACCGATGCTGACTGCGGAGAAGCCCGGTCAATTTCTGAAATACGCATTCAAAGGCAACGCCATAGGAATCTGCGTAACTTCCGGGAAAGACGCCGGAATTATCGAATACAGTATAGACGGCGCTCCTTTTCAAAAAATAGACCTGTTCACACAATGGAGCCAAATGTTGCATTTGCCTTGGTATCTGGTCTTGGGCAGCAATCTGAAAGACAAAAAACATACGCTGACCATCCGTACCGTTGCCGAAAAGAATGATAAAAGCGAAGGTAACGCCTGCCGAATCGTACATTTTTTGATAAACGGCGAATAAACAAGATTAGCTGTTTTTACACGAAAGAGACTGACTAAAAAGTAATTTTATCTTCTGGAAAATTTTTAAATCGGATATGCAGGCAGGTCGGATGTCCGACCTGCCTGCCAACCGACAAGAAAAAGTATGCAGTGTCAACGAAAAGGGAAAGGGAAAGGCAACAGACAGACGCCGACACCACCACAGGCTTTGGGGGTACAAAAAACATAGTCCCAATGGGCCAACAGGATTCCCCCCTTGGGGACACTCCGTTTACTTCCAACAGAAGCGACGAATTATCCTTTAGGAACGTTCCAAGGTTTATGTTAATAACGAATACACAGTAGCAGATATATGTGCTACAACTTGTGAGGCTCGTGATTCATTGCCTTTAAAATCTTTGACAAATACAGCCAATGTGTAACGTACGCCGTTGGGCAGACAGATGTAGGCAACATCATTATGGGCTGCAAGAACTCCGTTATCGGTATAACCGGAACCTGTCTTGTGGGCAATGAATACCCCTTCCTTTCCAAGGAGCGGCGCTGCTATACGGTCTTTGCCGGTAGTACATTCGCCCAAAGATTTCATGATAAAGTCTTGTTTCTCCCGACTTACAAGGGTATCGGTAAACAGCCTGTCCATCAAAATTGCCGCTCCAAGTGGGGAAGTGTAATTGGAATAGGCTTTAACATGGTCGGAAGCCATTTCTGATTCTGTATAAGCTATCTGAAAACTCGAACGAGGAATAAGCGTGGCTATGAAACTATCTGTTTCAGCAATATTAACCAATCGCTCAAACATGATATTGCTCGCATTGTTGTCGCTTTGAATAAGCGTATAACGCAATAAATCTCTGATTGGCAAAGTAATCGATGGTTCCAAATGCTCTTTCATCATGGGACTCCATGTCATAGGGGCAAGTTGTTCCCTTTGGATAGTCAATAAGGTATCAAGAGAAAGTCCGTCTTGGTCAAACTTGTTGCAAATAGCCAATGCCTGATGAACCTTGAACACACTCATCATTGGATAAACGCTCTTATTATTGACGGTAACGGTATCAGTACTATTGATAATGACAGCCACTCCGATTTCGCCCGGACAGGTTGAGACGATCCGGAAGATGCTATCGGTCAAGACATCGGTCAATGACATGTTACCATCGCCGTTTTTTGCCGATTGGGGAAACAATAATAAGATCAAGGCTACGGCGCAGACCAAAACCATACACAAAACGGTTATATGCTTTTTTTGAATTTTTTTCATATTTTAATGCGATTTAATGCTGTTGTGCACTACAACATTCTGAGAAATCTCTAACATTGCCTGCAAAGGTATAGATTTACTGAAAAATATATAAAGCCGGAATCGTTTTTTATATATTTTTCACAAATAGATTGTCTAAGAATTTACAAACAGATTTGTTGGCAGTAAACAAACCTGACACAGTTCAGGTTATACTACTTTTTCATTACCAAACAAAAGACAAACATTTATTATAATGATAATCAATACAATATACACTCATACCATCTAAGTTCCAAATTCGTTTTTTACGACTTTTCCCCGAAACAGGCCGGTATTTCCCGACGAAGGCGTATTTGTAAAGCAATCATCGCCGAAAGAAAATAAACACCCGTCAATATCCAAAGCATCCGATATTGTTCAAATACCTCTTCCAAAGTAGCCCCCATGACTTCCATACGGATAAAGCCGTCGATGGCATTGCTGCTGGGAATGAGTTTCCCAAAAGTATAGAACCATTCGGGCATTCCTTCTTTGGGGAAAGAAACCCCGCTGAACAACAGAAAAGGAATGGACCAGGCGACCCATACCAACACGGCGGTTTCCCTATAACGGAACAAAGCGGAAACAGTCAAAGCAAGGAATATGACCGATAACAAATAAGGTATAAAAAACAAAGCCACTTCGACAAAAGCGCCACGGTCGGGATAATGGAAAAGTTTGTAATAAATGCCGAAAACCACGATACAAATCAACAAACAAAACAGGAAATAGGCTAAAGCCTTACCCACAACCACGTTAAATACGGAATAGGGTTTGCCATCGACATCGACCAGACGACAATACAGTTTACGTTCCCTGAACGTTCCTCCGATCATCCCGATACTGAGCAGCAAGGCTTGTTGCAAAATCAAAATCATAATGGCCGGCATAACAAAAGTAGCATATCCCTCTATCGTATTGTACAGCACGACAGGCACCGGAACTACCGGTTCGGCCAAAGCCTCCGCCATTTCGTCCGACATCCCTGCAGAAACGAAATCAGCCGTCTCGATTCGGACATTTTCCGCTTCGACTACATCGCTGGCCGCCGCCAACATCTGTTTGTACATAAGAAAATATCCGGCATCGGCATACATACTTACGAAAGCCTGACGACCCGACAAGATATCCTTTTCATAATCATACGGAACCAACAAGCACCCGTATATTTTCCTATCGAAAAAGAGTCGTTCGGCTTCGTGCAGACTGGGCACTTCATACCGTACCCGGACCTGTGGCGTAGCATCCACCGCCCGAATCAAAGCCCGGGAAGCGGGAGTCCGGTCCAAATCGACCACCGCAATAGGCTCGTTACGTACCACTTGATTATGGTAAGCCATAGAGTAAAGGGTGGAATAGATGAAAATAGCCCCGAAAAGAATCAGCATCACGCCCTCGTCTTTCAGAATAAAAATCGATTCGTTCTTTACGACATCGAAAAAACAACCGCATGCCTTACCCCATTTTTTCATCATGCTTTCCCCCAATATTTTTCATACCGGCACAATTTTCCCAATCGTTTCAGAAAAAGCATCGGAACAAAGATGAACAAACAAAGCGTCAGCAAATACGGAACGGAATGAGCGACCGGAGCGCCGCGCATGGCCTGATCCATAAACGTATTCATATAAAAAGTCATCGGGAACAAATTACCCAGCAAAGCTACTTCCGGATTCATCGCGATAAACGGGAAAGTCAGACCGGAAAAAGTAAATGCCAGCACGGAATAACCGGCAGCAATGGAAAGAGCCAACCGCAAATTGTCGAACAACAGGATGAAAAGGACGCCCATCCACTGATAAGCCAGTACGAACAAAACATTGGCCGCCGCCAAAACAGGAACGCTGCCCTGCAACGGGACTCCGAAAAAGCGGAACATCACGACATTCATCAATAAAGCAAGGGCCAGAAACAACAACGTATAAGGCAGAAGTTTAGCCGTTACCGCCGTAAATATCCGCCATCCCGACGAAGAAAGCCAGTAACGGGCCGTTCCTTTCTTCAATTCGATGCCGATGGCAAAAACCGACGAAAGAATCACGAAGAAAAGCAACATCATAGGCATAAATCCGGGCAACAGATAATAAGCGTAACTGATATAAGGGTTGAATAAAATATGTTGTTTCAAAGCGACGGGCATAGACAATTGGTACGCCTCGGATTCGGATTTTCCGGTTGCCGTCAGTTTATTGATTTCTATACCGGCCGAAAACGTCAATACCGCCGTTTTTATATCCTTCTGCAACAAAGAACTGACCAACAGGTTGGTTCCATTCACGAAAACAGGAACTTCCACGGAACGGTTCGCATAAATATCCCGTTCGAAATACAGGGGAAACACGACAACCGCACTGACTTCGCCATTTTTAATCATACGGCGTCCCTCTTCAAGCGATGTTATCTGATAACGGACCGACGTATGCTCCCCCGCGTCGATCATTCGCGCACATTGCCTGGAAAGCGGCGTTCGGTCCTGATCGAGTATCGCTACGGGCAAATGCGTGGGAACCCCGTTATAAAACACGATCGACAGAAAAAGGAAGGTCAATACGGGAATCATGACGATACAAAACGAAAAAGTCCTGTAACGTCTCATCCTGAAAAGCTCTCTTTTCAACGTGAATATAAACCCTCTTTTTACCATAATTACCCCTTTACTCAGGCAATTCGCTCCAATTCAACAAAGCCGTCATGCCGGGACGCAACCCCTCTTCCCGGGTCAGCGGATACATCCGCACCTCGAACGTACGAATGTCGAAATCTCCCGACGAACGGGTAGCGCTCCAAGTAGCATAATCGGCCTGAACCGAAATATAGGTCACTTTCACGTCCAACGATCTGTCAAGCGCAGGCACATATACTTTCAATACCATATCCTTCCTAATTTTAGGCAAAAGCGTCTCCTTGATATTGAAAGACAGCCAAATATCGTCCGTATCGATCATAGTCACTACCGGATATCCGGCCCCGACCAATTCTCCCGCTTCGGCGATAACGGACGACACTTCGCCATTGACCGGAGCATATTGCCAGGCGTCGCTCAAAAAAGATTTTACCTCTTCCACTCCGCCGGCAGCTTGCTCGACCAGAGCGGCCGCCGCCCGTTTATCCTCGTACCGGGCACCGTCCTTCGCCATAATATACTGAGCTTTAGCCGCTAACGCCGTATTTTGCATAGCCGTCAGATTCGCCTGCGCCTCATCCAGATTCTGGGAAGGCACGACTCCTTCGTCGTACAGATTCTTAATTCTTCGGTAAGTAACTTCCGCCAGCTTCAGTCCGGCTTCCGCCTTTTGCCACAGATTAAACGCCGCCTCGATCTCCTGCGGACGCAAACCGCGATTGACCATACGGTCCCGGGCGTCGGCAGCGGAAAGCATGGCTTCGGCCTGCACCAGCTTTGCATCCACTTCCGGCGTGGACATGGCGAACACGAAATCCCCCTTTTTCAAAACATCGCCTACCTCGACCGTCAGCGAATCGACGCGTCCCGTCAATTTCGACGACACTTTATACGACCGGGCAACAGCCTCGCCCTGCAACATCAAAGGTTGCGGACGCGACAAATACCATATAATGAAAGCCAGAAGCAATATGGCCACGAAAATCAACACGATCGCCAGAAATACATTTCTCTTTTTCATAAAGCAGTTATTAATTTATTCATTGTACCCTACCGTCGCCCCGGCATCGTAATAAACGGGCCGATACCCCGGCATAGCGGCAAACCCGCTGAAATCGGGGACCATGCCGCAAACCTCCATCAGCTTGGCCAAAGCCACGTCGAACTCATATACGTTTTGCAAACGTTCGATCCGCGTACGGGCCAGTTCCAGCGAAGCATCCACCAGATCGGAAGAAGGTACGGTTCCCTCCTTGAAAGCCACGCTTTTAATGCGCAGATATTCCGTGTTGAACCGTAAAGTCGCTTCGTAAGAAGCAATCCGGCTGGCATACGAAACCATACGGTTATACGTTTTCTCCACCAGCGTCGCGATATCCGAAGCCGCCTTATCGGAAAAGGCTTCCACCTGTTTGACCTGTTTTCGAGCCGCCCCTACCCGGAATTCCCGATTCAAACCGTCGAAAATATTGAATTTCAATCCCGCTCCTACTATCCAACGGGGCGCGAAATGAGTCAGTTGATAATTATAAATATCGATACCGCCCAAAGCCACCACCTCCGGCATATAAGCGGATCTTTCCGCCTTGACCGCCTCGCGCGCCATACGTTCTTTCAAAGCGACCTGCCGCAACTGCGCATTATTTTCCCGAGCCAAACGCTTATAATAATCCACGTCGCCCGGATTGGCAATGACGAACATACTGGAAACGGGATTCACATTTCCCGATTCCCGTCCCAACGTATTGTTCAAGGCAGTAAGAATAGTGCGGACATCGGCCTGCGCTTTTTCCAACTCGCTTTCGGCTTCGGAAACCTTCATCTCAACATAAAGCCGTTCCACCATCGGTATAACCCCGTTCTGTTCCAACTTCAACGCGTCGGCCAAATGAATTTTCATTCCGGCCAATACATCTTTTCTGACCTGCACCACCTGCAAAGCCAAAGACAATCCGAAATAGCGCTCGGCCAATTGAGAAAATAATTCCGCCTGCTGCTCGCTTTCCTGCCGAACCGCCGTTTGCACTTCCAGGTCCGCCACACGATTGGCCACGTTAATTTTTCCTCCCATAAAAACCGGAATCGTAACCGTAGCTCCGATCACGGCAAAGCTGCGGTTCTGAATGGAATACCTCCAATCCGCCCCCATCAGTTTCGCAGCGATATCGGGCGGGATGGGCAATTGGCTCTGTTCGAGCAATCCCCCTACCGTCGGCTTATATCCGTTCATATCCAAATCAATATCTTTGGACATGTATATATAATTGGCTGCCAGATCGAATTTCGGCGATCGGAGGGAAGCCGCGGCCTTCTTTTGCTTTTCCCGTATTTCCAATTGATAATTAGCGACATCCATTTGCCGATTGTTTGCATACGTCATCTCCAACGCCTGTTCGAACGTCAATACTCCGGGATCGGAGGTCTGAGCGTATCCGGCCCCATAACCGCAACACAAAAAAATCGACAAGAAACTGATTTTTCTCATATATGCATCTTTCTTATTCTTTCGGAATCGTTTTACTTTTATCCCGTCCATCTTGGTCTCCTGCAATTTTCAGGCAAAACCCGTCTATTTTTTATCGCATACGGATAAATAGCATTCCTTTCAATGCATTACCGCCGGATTATTCCGTACATCTTCGAATCATTGAATCTTCTAAAGACAATATTATTTTTATAAAAAAGTACTATATTTATATCTAAAAAAAGGATAAACGACTGAAATCAAGATTCCTCAACGAAATTTCAAACTATGGATATTTTAGACAAAACGGATTTGCAAATTCTCCGAATTTTGCAGGATAATGCCCGATTAACGACTAAAGAAATCGCCGCACAAGTAAATTTATCCACCACCCCGGTCTTCGAACGGCTTAAACGGCTGGAAACAGGCGGTTACATAAAAAAATATATTGCGATACTGGATGCGGAAAAGCTGAATCGGGGATTTACCGTATTTTGCAGCGTAAAGTTGAGGCGGATCAACCGGGAAGTCGCCGTTGAATTTACCCGGATCATTCGGGAAATTCCCGAAGTTACCGAATGTTACAACATATCTGGAGAATACGATTATCTGCTCAAAATTCTGGCTCCCGACATGAAATATTACCAAACTTTCATTCTGAATGTTTTAGGACAGATAGAAAGTCTGGATGCACTGACCAGCACATTCGTCATGGATGAAATAAAGCATGTTCACGGCATTCCTTTTTAAATCCGTCCGGACTTCGAGGTGTAATAGATTCCAAAACAATGGCGATTGTCGAGTTTTCAACGATAAAAGAACGAACCGAAACATACGGAAGACATCATTATTTTCATTCGCGCTACGGAATATGTTTTCCTCATTTTCCTCAACGCACCCTCTTCTTCAGAATTGAGCAACAAAGAAATACAGAAAACGGAAAAGTTGTTTTCTTTTTTCTCGCCTGCTTTACATCTTTTTATGAGTAAAAAAAACGTAAAAACACTAATTTTGCAACAGTAAAAAACGTTTTTTGCATGAGTACGAAATTGATTTACCGGTGCCCGCGCTGCAACGCACTGTTCGAGGCATCCGATTATGGAGAGCATGGGGCCGTATGTCGATGGTGCGGCAACGAAGTAGGAACGGAAGAAACGATCGAAATCAACGACGACAAGCAACTGCTGACCGACATTTTAAACAATCGGGAAGAGTTAGACGCAGGGGCCGGCGTTCCTTCCGGGAAACTGAATTTTATTCTGGTCGCCTTATGTTGCACTCCTTTCCTATACACCTTGTACGATATTATCAGTGGAGAACCCGTACGCTGGTATATGTACCTGTTAATGGGGATCAGCGCCTTCCTGTTCATAGGAATGTATGTCGGCTGGAAAGAAAGCCGGGATTACTATAAAATGCTGAAAAACCTCATCGTTACCCACAATTATTCGTTAGTATCACTTTCTTCCGAAATAGCCGTACTTAGAGGCTGGGAAAAAAACGTCGAAACAGCACGAGAAGCATCGAAAGCCGAAAAAGACGCACACGAAAAAACATATCGATGTTCGAATTGCAAAGCGTTGTTCGAAATACATGAAAATTCGGAAAATGCTCCGCATTGTCCCCATTGCGGACAGGAAGCGGACGATTCCAAACTCGTTCAGATCGGTAACGACAGAAAAATCGTACTGGATATTCTGAACGATCGAGAAGAACTGAACGAACGGATAGGAATCAATTATCCTTCGAAAATGAACATCGGCCTGATGCTCATCTCCCTGCTTCCTCTCTTATGGGTATTCCATCATATTATTTTCGGCGATCCTATCCGTTGGTATCTTATTTTATTTACCATTCTCGGTGCGGTCCTTTCATTTTGGATATACAGCACAACCGTTTTAAAAGGAAAAGCGGAATACAAAGCTTTCCGGAAATTAGCTGAAAAACACAACTATTCAATCGTTTCCATGTCAACGGAAATAGCTGCTTTGGAAGCAAAAGCTTCATCCGACGACGATGACGATGACGAATACACTCAAGCAGCCATAGCTTACATGCAAGCCGGTTATCCCAAATTTCTCATTCGTTTATTAATCCTATGGAAAGTTTTAAATAATGCGGATGCAAGCGATATGGCCATTTATCTGAACAAACTGATAGATTATGTACTGATACGCAAACAAGTCAGCGGAATTTACCGAGGCAGCAGCCAACAGGATATGCTGCGTATCGTGGAAAATCTGGTAAACTACCTGCTTTCCAAAGCTACCGTACAAGAAACGTACTCGACTTCCGAGCGGAAAGGGATTGCAGCGGAAACTCAGGACGAACCGTTCGTTTACATCGTTCCCCCCAGCCGTTGTCCGGGATGCAACCACATTTATACGTCACAGGAATTGAATGCCAACTCGGTCGTTTGTCCGCATTGCTCCACGGAAATACAGTGGGTGGACAAAGCGGTCCGGTCACAGGTACAACAACAAGTAAAAGATTTTTTATTGTTTTCCATGAGGTCATTCGGCCGAAAACTTTCCAAAAAGATGTTGTACGTTTGGGGCGGAATCGCCGGTTTCTGTCTGATTTTAATGGCCGTTTTAGGCATACCCGATTTTTACTGTTCCGTATGGGCCATTATCTGGTTCATGGCTTGTGTTTCGCTCGTATCGAGCATCCAGTCGAACATGGCCTTTATCCAATTATACGGCATGTATAGAAAAGGCGTATACGACTTGACCGAACTGGAACTGATGATTCGGAACCGGGCGCCGATCATGTTGCCCGAATTCTACAAATTCAAAGCAGAACTTGTTAAAGGATTGAGAAAATGATAAAGAAAGAATACATCATAGGGACGTACTGTCCGTCCTGCAACCATACGTTCGAAGAAAAAGACATTTCAGGAGAACAGGCGATCTGTCCTTTTTGCGGCTTCAACATCACGCTGCGGTCTCCTTTGCAACGGAAAAAAGAAAAAGCCGTAATCAAAAATCAGGCGGAAATATTCAAAATGGGCATATTCATCGCATACGGCGGATATTTCTGCATGTTGCTCCCATTATATCTATATCTCTTTTTTACAAACCATTCGCTGACCTTTTTCTGGGAAACGCACCCCATAGGAACGGTCATTTACGCGATAATCACAGCCATATTAGCGCTCAGTTTCCCCTTTGTCTGTATAATCTTCATGATAATACGACGCATAAAAAGACACGATTACGACATCGATTGGATACGGGCTTTTTACTCCAAACATAAACAGATAGGACGGATTTGTAACCGAAACTATTGGGAAACTGCCATTCGGAATATGGACAGATCATAAAAAACAGGGAGGAAAATTCCCCTCCCTGTTTACCCTCTTTTTATCTTTCTGCTGCCGAACCGGTCATTGCCTGCTCCTCCAAATGCCGTAAACGGCCAAAACATACAACAATAAAATAATGCCGTTTATGATTATGAAGACAGAAACAGACGCGGCTGCCAACGAAAATCCGATGTTCACACCCAGGAAAAGCACCAATGCCACCGCCGACACGACCGCACTCAATACGGATGTGCGGGCTTGGGGCGCCGTTATCCCCAAACTCATAAACGACGCAATCAATACACATATGCTGCCGACGATCAAACCGGCTGCCGAAGTATCCGGTCTGCCGCAGACATAAAAAATATAAGCGGCTAAAGCCGTTATACACACGGCCAAAATAATTCCTATCGGTTTCAGTTTCATGTTCGTTATTTTTTATCGGACGGGTAAAGCAAAAAATATTTATTGATCTCACACACTTCCCCGGCGTATTTCCATCCGCTCATTCCGGATTTCCAAATCAACGTATCGTTTTGCAAACGGCCGTTTTTTACCAGCGTTTCCATTTCCGCCTCCGAAAACGGTCCCGCCTGTTTTCCTTCTACAACCGCATAATATTTTATTTCATCCCGCATGACCGGACGATCGCAACCGGGCGTCTGCATCGTGTTCAACGCATGATTCATGGTATTCATCATCTGTTGAGCCACGGCCATCGAAAGCCCCAACTCCATCAATCTATCCAAAGAACTGAAATCGTTACTCATGATTATTTCTGTTTATTGATTAGACGGTACGGGAGGAATAGGCGGAGGTGTCGTTTGCACGAACAGACCGGACAACTCGGCCACTTGGCCAGCCGGTTCCCAATTCGCCATTCCCTGTTTCCACACATAAGTTGCGGACGTCAATTGCCCGTTCTGCACCAACTGCTGCAACTGCTGCATATTGAACGGGCCGCTCTGCTGGCCGTTTACGGCCAGCATATATTGAACGACAGGGACCGGAGGCGGCGTATTGATGCTTTGCGACATGGTATTTCCCATCTGATTCATCATGCCAGCCATTTGACTTCCCATAGCGCCTCCCATAAGCATTCCGGTCATCATGCCCGCAGGATTCATGCCTCCGGCATCCGATCCCATCGTTCCCATACTCCCGAGATTTTGCGCAGCTGTCTTCAAAACTTCCGTTTGCTGATCCAAAGCATGCGCTCCCATAAAATTCGTCTCCGTTTGCAAACGCTGCGCTTTCTGCATCTCTTCGCGCTGAATCCGCATGGTTTCTTCCATATTTTTCGCATTGATACGCTGCAAATCACTCAGGTTCTGAATATTGGCATCCGTTTGCGCCTCAATCGTACGAGACTGTTGGGCAGCGGTAATCTTATATAATTCGGCATACCCCCGACTGCTTTTATCGACATCGATATCGGAAATATCCAAAGCCGTCAGATTAACGCCAAAATCACTCGAGAAGCGCGTTCTCAAAGCCTGTTCCACCCATTGATTGATTTCCAAAATACGTTTATTGATTTGCAATACCGGAATCTGATGTTCAGACGGAGCGTTCATGATCGCAGCCTTCACGTATTTCGATACGGCCGCACTGACCTGACGTTTGAAATCATCCAGATTGAACGTAATCAACCGGTGCAGTTTGATAAAAGCTTTATAATCGGTAATATTGAACGTAATCGTTCCCCTCACGGCGAACGGAACGGCAAAATCCAGAAAACGGGGATCGAAAACATCGAACCAAGGCACGCCAAAATTGATCTGTACGATACTGGCCAGATTTATGAAATAAATCTCCGCCTGAAACGGGGAGGCCCCTCCGAACGCGCTTCCGACCAAATTGGCCAAAACCGGGAAATTGGCCGTTTCAATGGTCTTGTCGTACGGGCCGACGATAAAATCCTGCTCGTCTCCGTTATTCTGATTATAGAAAAACACGGCCACCTCCCCGTCTTTTACGCGCAGACTGCTGCCGTAACGAATGGCATTTTCCTTTTCCGTGGTATTTTCCATCCCGTTAGGACTCCACTTCCACATCAGATACTCTTTCTGATCACAACGGATTACATCCATCAATCCGCCGTTTTTCTTGTTGAAATTAAACAATCCCATTCATTCCTTACTTTAAATTTTCTATCTTCAAAGGTAATAAAAAACCGGGAACAAAGACAGAATACAATAAAAATTACGAATGAACCATTTATACAAAAGTTTTCGAAGCCACATTTTTTCCATCCGCTATTCGACAAACGGCAACAATTTCTCCTTGATATTCCCTTAACACGCCTTTAACATTTTTAACGGAACCGTCTGAAATCATTTGGACCTTTTCAGTAAATTACCTATGTTTGTCCTATTAATCATAATTCTTCCACTTAATGATAGGATTCGAGGTTACGGTAAACGGGAAAACCTATTTCACAGGCGTGGAAGAAGGCGTATCCACCGTTATCCTCTCCGGTGTGAACAACATCTTCCAACTGCACATAGGAGGACTGAACAGTAAAACCGGTCAGCATACCAACCAATATTCGTCGGAAATTCTTCCCGGCATGGAAATTACCGTCCGGGTTAAGGATATCGTCCGTTCCAGCCCTTCAGTTCCCCGACTCGACGAACGAACCGCCGCATGGAGGAAACGAAAATATTTCGCGTTGAAAGAAAAACTGATCCGGCCAGACAGTTACCGTCCCCTGGGTCTGGAAATGAGCTATCGCGGAAAAACCACAGCGGCAACTCTGAAAAGCGGCGCCAACGTAATTACCATAACCCACAGCCGACACGGATTAAGGGTAAATTTCGGAGGGTTCGACAACAGCACGTTCGAATACATTACCTGGTTTTGTACGGATTTGGAACAGGACGACGAAATTCGCATGCGAGTCAAAGAGGTTCTCCGCAACTCCCCTTCGATCGAGTGCCAGCCCCACAAAACCGCCGAAGGATGTCCGCCCCCGCTTACAGATGCGGAACTGCTGGAAAAACAACGGCAGGAACTGTTACACGACGGAATCATAGGGCCGGAAGAATAAAAAGGCTGTTAAAAATACGAAAGACGCTGCCGGAAACAAACCGACAACGCCTTTCGCATATGAACCCGTTCTGGCTTATCCAAGGAATCCCAATAAAACCCCTGCCGCTACGGCACTGCCGATCACACCGGCCACATTGGGTCCCATGGCATGCATCAACAAATAATTGGTTCTATCGTATCGCAACCCTATTTCCTGAGATACCCGCGCAGAATCAGGAACGGCGGAAACTCCCGCATTTCCGATCAACGGATTGATCTTATTTCCCTCTTTCAGGAACAAATTCAAAATTTTCACGAACAAAACGCCCGCCGCCGTCGCAATGACGAAGGAAATAGCTCCCAACATAAAAATGCCGACCGATTTCACAGTAAGGAAAGTAGTCGCCTGCGTAGAAGCTCCTACGGTCAGACCGATCAAAATAGTCACGATATCAATCATCGGGCCACTGGCAGTATTCGCCAAACGTTTAGTTACCCCACTCTCTTTCAGCAAATTACCAAAGAACAACATTCCTAACAAAGGCAACCCCGACGGAACCAGAAAACAGGTAAGCAATAAACCGATAATCGGGAATAAAACCTTTTCCGTCTGAGAAACTACCCGAGGAGGGCGCATACGGATCAACCGTTCTTTCGGTGTAGTCAGCAATCTCATAATGGGAGGCTGAATAACCGGTACCAGAGCCATATAAGAATAGGCAGACACCGCAATAGCTCCCATCAAATCCGGAGCCAGCTTCGACGACAGGAAAATAGCGGTCGGCCCGTCCGCTCCACCGATGATCCCAATAGCTCCAGCCTCCGACGCTGAAAATCCCAGTGCCAAAGCGATCATATAAGCACCGAAAATACCGAATTGCGCTGCAGCTCCGATCAACATCAGTTTCGGATTCGAAATCAATGCGGAAAAATCAGTCATCGCTCCGATTCCCAAAAAGATAAGCGGAGGATAAAGCCCCTTCAATACGCCGAAATAAAGATAGTTCAGCACTGATCCGTCTTCATATATTCCAATCTGTAATCCTGGAAAAAACGGAATATTTCCCACAAGAATACCGAATCCGATAGGAATCAACAACATCGGTTCAAAACGTTTAACAATAGCCAATGCAATGAAAAACAACCCTACCACAATCATGATAAGATGTCCCCATGTAACGTTCGCAAATCCGGTAAACCCGATAAATTCCGCCAAATTTCCGCCTAAGAATGAAAAAAATCCCGTTTCCATACACCCTAAGCTATTGTGATTAGTACATCGCCTTCCAATACCGAATCCCCTTTCCGGGCAACGATGGATTTTACGGTTCCGTCCCGATCGCTCTCAATATTATTCTCCATCTTCATGGCTTCCAAAATCATCAGCTTTTGGCCGACCTTAACCGAATCTCCTTCCCGTACCAAGACATCCAACACCACTCCGGGTAACGGGGATTTGAGCGGAGCTCCCTCTCCCGCCGCTACAGGAGCAGCCGTCCGGGGCGTCGCAGGCACGGCAGCCGATGTCGGCACGGCCTTCTGGATTACCTTCGGAGTCCGGGGTTTCGTCGTCATGCCTTCCACTTCCACATGATAAGCTTGGCCGTTAACGGATACGGTAGCTTTATTCTCTTCCAAACCATCAATAGTTACCGCATAATCCGTACCGTTTACTTTGATTTTATACTCTTTCATAAATTTCAAACTGTTTTCAAATTAATAAACTCCCGAAACTATCTCCGAGACTTGCGCTCAGGCGCCTGTACCATGGAATAGATTTTGGAACTCCACGGCGAATAAGCCTTGGCTACCCGATTAATGGTCAGCACCGTCGATTCTATATCGTGAAGATCTTCCTCGTACTTTTTCAAGGCTATGGCTATCGCTGCAATGATCTCGCCGTTGGGCGCATCTCCGGAAGAACCGGTCGCAGCAACCGCCGCGCTTGCGGCAGCTTTGTTCTTGGCTCGTTTTACATGCGATTTTCCTACCTGCTTAAATACCAGATACAAAAGAATCAATGCCAAAAAAACAACCGACATAGCCGTGATAGACATGATGAATCCCTTCGGGTCGTGTTGCCGAAACAACTCTGCCTTCGATTCAAATTCTACCACATCATTCACGGCTCCCGGAGTGGTTGCATCCAATTCCGTCCACACAGGATCCACCCCTGCAGCTTCTACTTTCCAGCCAATAGACTGATCTTCTTTCATTGCAGAAAGATCGTAACGAACCGAATCGACAACCGTTCTCCCGTTCGCATCAATCAAATACAACCTGCCGGTCTGATCAAGCGTAAAATTCGTATAAAAAGTACCCTTGGATCCAATTCCGTCGGCAAAAAAGACCACATATCCCTGAGGCGGAATAATCGTCCGGGGATCGTTTTTGGGAATCTTGTAAGTCATCGACTTATTCCCGAAATCGATACTCAGATAACTGCCTGCCACGTTCACGTTGGAATAGCCGGAATTGAACAGTTCCACCCAACCGACCCGATGTCCGTAATCGTCTTCGTAACTATCGACGTTTTTTACCAATATTTCATTGATCCGAATATCCTTCATGCCTTGGGCCCAAAGAACCGCAGGACAAAGGCAAACTAACCAGACCAGCGTTTTTCTTATTATCAATCGTCCCATAATCATCGATTTACAAGGGTATATTGGAATGTTTTTTCGCCGGATTGGTCAATTTTTTGGTCGCCAACGACTGCAATGCCCGAATAATTCGGAAACGGGAATTGCGCGGTTCTATCACATCGTCGATATAACCGTATTTAGCGGCATTGTAAGGATTCGCGAAAGCATCCCGATACTCTTTTTCTTTTTCCGCAATGAATTTCTGTTTTTCCGCTTCATCCTCAATGGCTGCAATATCCTTGGCGAACAGCACTTCGATAGCCCCGCTCGGTCCCATCACGGCAATTTCCGCCGTAGGCCATGCGTAATTGACGTCGCCGCGCAAATGTTTGGAACTCATCACGCAATAAGCCCCGCCGTAAGACTTGCGTAAAATAACGGTAACTTTGGGAACGGTAGCTTCCCCGTAAGCGAACATCAGTTTAGCCCCGTGGATGATGATGCCGCCGTATTCCTGTCCCGTTCCCGGCAGAAATCCCGGCACATCCACCAATGTCACGATAGGAATATTGAAAGCGTCGCAGAACCGTATAAAACGAGCCGCTTTACGCGAAGCATTGATATCGAGTACTCCGGCGAGATATTTGGGCTGATTGGCAATGATTCCGACAGACTGTCCATTAAAACGCGCAAAACCGGTCACGATATTGGGAGCGAACAGTTTTTGCGATTCCAAAAACTCTCCTTCATCTACGATCGCCCGAATCACTTCAAGCACATCGTAAGGCTTATTGGGATTATCCGGAATGATTTCATTCAGTACGTCTTCGAGCCGATCCACCGAATCGGTCGTAGCCACCAACGGCGTTTCTTCCAGATTATTCTGGGGTATATAGCTCAGTAATTTTCGGATAAGCCCCATTCCCTCTTCTTCGCTATCGACCACGAAATGGGCCACGCCCGATTTGGAGGCATGGATGGAAGCTCCTCCCAACTGTTCCTGCGTAACCGTCTCGCCGGTTACCGTCTTTACTACTTTGGGACCGGTCACGAACATATAACTGATCCCCTTGCTCATAATGATAAAATCGGTCAAAGCCGGAGAGTAAACGGCTCCGCCGGCGCAAGGCCCGAAAATCGCCGATATCTGGGGAATGACTCCGGACGCCAAAATATTCCGTTGGAAAATTTCGGTATATCCCGACAAACTGTTTACCCCTTCCTGAATACGCGCTCCGCCGGAATCGTTTATGCCGATAACGGGAGCTCCCATCTTCATGGCCATATCCATCACTTTGCAGATTTTCGCGGCGAACGTTTCGGACAAGGACCCGCCGAATACCGTAAAATCCTGGGCGAAAACATAAACGAGACGACCGTCTATGGTCCCGTATCCGGTTACCACGCCATCGCCGTAATAAGCTTCCTTTTCGATTCCGAAATTCGTGCAACGATGCTTGACGAACATATCGAATTCTTCGAAACTACCTTCGTCAAGCAGCATGGCGATACGTTCGCGAGCCGTATATTTTCCTTTCTTATGCTGGGAATCGATACGTTTTTCGCCCCCTCCCATTTTCGCCTTTTCCCGCAGCTGGCAAAGTTCTCTGATTTTATCTGAATTAACGCTCATAATACATTATTTTTGAAAGAATTTACTTTACATTTTTATCTTCGCAGAGTTCGGTCAACACCCCCATCGTGCTTTTCGGATGCAAAAATCCGATGGTCAATCCCTCCGCTCCCGCACGAGGAGTTTTGTCGATCAATTGAACCCCCGCCTCTTCACACTCTTTCAAAGAATTTTCGATATCCTGAACGGCAAAAGCGATATGATGGATGCCTTCGCCTTTCTTCTCGATGAATTTCCCGATGGAACCGTTCGGATCGGTTGTTTCCAACAGTTCGATCTTGGTTTGTCCTACCATAAAAAAAGCCGTTTTCACTTTCTGATCGGCCACTTCCTCTATGCTATAACATTTCAATCCCAATACTTTTTCATAATAAGGGATAGCATTCTCCAGACTCTTTACTGCAATGCCGATGTGTTCGATGTGTGAAATATTCATAATCCGTATATTTTTAAATAATTAAAGCTCAATAACAAAAGGCGCTCCAGGCGACTTACAAAATTACCATTTATATTTGAAAACAACACGCTTTTCAAAAAAATAATCCGATTATGTCCGGATCGTTTAACATGCGATCGTATTTCCCGAATTATAGCAATTTTTTATAAACGGCGTAAAGATTACGGGCCACGACATCGTCACGGAAATTCAATGCATACTTGTAACCCCGCTCTATCATTTCATTTCTCCGCTGCGTATCGTTCAAAGCCGTTTTCAACGCCTCCGCCATATCCTCCCGATCATACTGCCCGACATACAGACAGGCATCGCCCCCCGTTTCACCGAACACCCCTCCTTTGGAGGTAATCATGGGCACCCCGCTGTTCAATGCTTCCAAAATAGGAATTCCGAACCCTTCGAACAACGAAACATATACGGCTACGGAAGCCATTTGGTAAACAGCCGGCAAATCGGAAAAATCGACGTTATACAAGAATTTTACCCGATCTTCCAATCCGTTCGCATACGCATAAGCCTGCAAAGCTTTCACATATTCGGTATAACGTCCGCAGGCCACCAACGGCACGTCGATATGCCCCGCGACCATGGCCTGTAAGGTAAGCATCAGGTTTTTTCGTTCTTCCAACGTGCCCACGCTCAGAATGTACTGGTCAGGCAAAGCGTATTTTTCCTTGACCCGTTTTTTCGTCTCCTGATCGACAACCTGATAAAACTGGGGATTGCACCCTTGATAAACCACGGATATAAGTTCTTCGGGGATATTCCAGAAATCAATAATATCGTTCTTCGTCTGCCGGCTGATCGCAATGATATGATCGGCATAACGGCAACTGCGTCTGTACTTTTTCTCGTACAGATAACGGTCGATTTTCTTGTACAAATTCGGATAACGGATAAAAATCAGGTCATGCATGGTCACAACGCTCTTCGCCCCTCCCTCCCGAATATCGAAAGGCAATTCGTTGCTGAGGCCGTGATAAATATCCAGCCGGTGTTTCCGAATATCCGAAGCCATGCAGCCGCTCCGCCACAACGACGGACAAATATCGCCGATCCATGAGGAAGGCGTTACCAGTTCCACCTTTTCGGGGATCTGAAATCCCGTACGATTCCGGTCGAATCCCGAATAAAGGAAATAATGATTGTCGGGGAAATACTTGGCCAGCAATTCTACCGTACTGCGGCTGTAATTTCCCAAACCGCTCGTATTTCTGAAAATACGTTTTGCGTCGAAACCTATCCTCATAACCGCCGTTATTTTACCGTTCCTTTGACCGACAATACGATATCGCCTTCCGGAGCATTGCTTTTAATCGTGACCTTTTTATAGAAAGCGCCTGTTTCCTTGGCGTCGTATGTCACGACGATACTGTCTTTCGCCTGCGGCTTTACCGGTTTTTTATTGTAAGAAACCCGCGTACATCCGCAGGAAGTCTCTCCCGCCGTTATGACCAACGGACCTCCCGTTTCATTGACAAAACGAAATACGGCCGTCCGTTTTTCCTTCAATTCCAAAGTCCCCAAATCCGCCGTCTTTTTATCATTTTCGAACCGGACACATTTTTCCTCTTTTTCCGACTCCCGGCATACTCCGACACTGCAAAAAAACAACAATGCCACTACCCACGCATAACGCATCATCTTCATTATTCTTCTTTAAGATTTTTTTCCACGAAACCGGTAAGTTCCACAAAATCATCCACACTCAACCGCTCCGGACGCAACTCGAAAAAGGCATGCGTCGCCGCGGGATCCAACAACGGAAACGCCGCCCTCAACGAATTGCGAATCGTCTTGCGCCGCTGGTTGAACGTCCCCTTTACCACCTTGAAAAACAGTTTCTCGTCGCAATCCAATTTTTCACGACCGTTACGGGTCAAACGAATTACGGCACTTTTCACTTTGGGAGGAGGATTGAACACCTGCTCATGTACGGTAAACAGGTACTCGATATCGTAAAAAGCCTGTAAAAACACGCTCAATATTCCATACTCTTTCTTTCCGGGAGGCTCGGCGATCCGTACCGCCACTTCTCGCTGCACCATGCCCACGCTTTCCGGCACCCAATCTCTGTTTTCTATGATTTTGAAATAGATTTGGGAAGAAATGTTGTACGGGAAATTTCCGATAATATTGACTCCTTTCGGGAACATTCCGCGCAAATCCATACGCAAGAAGTCCTCGAACAACAGGCGTGTACCCAACTCCGGATAATGCATTTTCAGATAATCCACGCTTTCCGCATCCACTTCGGCGGCATAAAGGTCCAAATCGTCCCGCTGAAGCAAAAACCGGGTAAGCATTCCTGTTCCCGGCCCCACTTCCAGCGTCGTCACGGTCTTTCCGGCCGTCAGACTGCCGGCGATCCGCGCCGCAATGTTCATATCCGTCAGGAAATGTTGTCCCAACTGTTTTTTCGGTCTTACTTCCATCTGCATTTTCCGCCTCTATCCGGATACCTTTCCTAATTTCCCATCTCGCTGATAAACTTAATCCGCATCAAACGCACCTCATCCTCCGTATAGTCCGGTCCCAATTCGTTCAATGCCTCTTCGAGAGAATCGCTTTGCGCCTCTTCCTTGAAATATTCGTAAATATCCTCCTGATGATCTTCATCCACGATCATATTAACATAGTAACCGATATTCAATTTGGTTCCCGAATTCACGATGGCTTCCACTTCGGTCAGCAACTCGTCCATCGTCATTCCCTTAGTGTCGGCAATGTCCTCAAACTCCATCTTCCGGTCGATGCTCTGAATAATGAACACCTTGTTTCCGCTCTTGTTTACCACGCTTTTGACCACCATGTCCTGAGGACGGTCGATCTCCTTTTCCTCTACGTAACGCCGGATCAAATCGATGAATTCCTTTCCGAACTTTGCCGCTTTTCCCGATCCTACGCCCGAAATGTTTTTCATCTCGTCCATGGTTATCGGATACTGGGTAGCCATATCTTCCAACGAAGGATCCTGGAATATGACGAACGGAGGAAGTCCCGCTTTTTTCGCCACTTTTTTCCGCAAATCCTTCAACATGCCGAACAGCTCTTCGTCAGCCGCCCCGCTGCGCGCCGGAACAGCGGAAATACTGTCGTCGCCGTCGTCTTCCGGATATTCGATATCCTTGCTGACGAGAATGGAATAAGGAGCCTCAATATAAGCCGCTCCCTTTTCCGTCAGGGACAACTGACCGTAATTCTCGATATCCTTATTCAGAAAATTATGAATCAACGCGTTATGTACGATAGCATGCCAATACAGCTCGCCCTGTTCGGCCCCGTAGCCGAACTGCTCGATTTTATGATGGTTGTATGAACGGATCATAACCGTTTTTTTCCCGACCAACACATTGACCAGGTAATCGGTCTTGAAACGATCCCCGATAGATTTTACCAGTTTCAGGACATACACGATATCGTCTTTCCCCTCGAAATGCGGCTTCGGATGGAGGCAGTTATCGCAATTACCGCAATTGTCCGGCTCGTAGTCCTCTCCGAAATAGTGCAACAACGACTTTCTCCGACAAACGGCCGATTCGGCGTAAGACACCGTTTCCTGCAACAGCAATTTCCCGATTTCCTGTTCGGCCACCGGTTTGCCCTGCATGAATTTTTCGAGCTTTTGGATATCTTTCTCGCTATAAAACGTAATGCACTGCCCTTCTCCCCCGTCGCGGCCCGCCCGCCCGGTTTCCTGATAATAGCCTTCGAGGCTTTTGGGTATATCGTAATGAATCACGTACCGCACGTCGGGCTTGTCGATTCCCATACCGAAAGCGATCGTAGCGACGATCACGTCCACATCCTCCATCAGGAAACGGTCCTGATTTTCCGCCCGCGTGGCGGCATCCATGCCGGCATGGTAGGGCAATGCGTTGATACCGTTCACTTTCAGCAAATCGGTAATCTCCTCCACTTTTTTCCGGCTCAGACAATAAATGATTCCCGATTTTCCCGGATGCTGTTTGATATATTTTACGATCTCTTTGGTCGCGTTTATTTTGGGGCGTATTTCATAATACAGATTCGGACGATTGAACGAAGAACGGAAAACTTTGGCATCCGTCATTCCCAGATTTTTCTGGATATCCATCTGCACTTTCGGGGTAGCCGTAGCGGTAAGAGCGATAATAGGAGCGGGACAAATGTCCAAAATAATCGGTTTGATCCGCCTGTATTCCGGACGGAAATCGTGTCCCCATTCCGAAATACAGTGGGCCTCGTCAATCGCATAAAACGAAATTTTCACATTTTTCAGGAAAGCGATATTCTCCTCCTTGGTCAAAGATTCCGGAGCGAAATAAAGCAACTTCGTCTTGCCGGACAGTACATCGTCTTTTACCTTATTGATAGCGGCCTTGTTCAGCGACGAATTCAGAAAATGAGCGATTCCTTCCTCCGTGCTGAAAGCCCGCATGGCATCCACCTGATTTTTCATCAAAGCGATCAACGGCGATATCACGATAGCCACACCGTCCATAAGCAAAGCCGGCAACTGGTAGCACAGCGACTTTCCCCCTCCCGTCGGCATCAACACGAAAGTATCGTGGCCGGCCATTAAATTTTCGATAATCTGCTCCTGATTTCCCTTAAAGCCGGAGAAACCGAAATATTTTTTCAGATGTTGCGATAAAGAAACGTTCTTTGCCATTACGCTAACTATATGATTACAAAACGATTAAACCTCGCAATCGTTTTTTTGCATTATCTAAAGATAATAAAATTAAAAAAAACAAAGCTATCTTTGTTCATATTTTTCCTTCCAAAACCCCATCCGTCTTTACGGGCTTTAATTACAAAACAAACCGAATATCGTGGAAAAAAGCAACGAGGAAATAAAAGCTTTCGCCAAAAGCATCATATCTACGGAATGCAAAGCCATAGAAAACTTGTTAGGGTTCGTCAATGACGACTTTGCCCGTATCGCGAAACTCATCGTTTCCGGGAAAGGCCGGGTAGTCGTTACCGGCATCGGGAAAAGCGCCATCATCGGCAACAAAATCGTAGCGACCCTGAACTCCACGGGGACCCCGGCCGTTTTCATGCATGCAGCCGACGCCATACACGGCGATCTGGGCATGATCCAGAACGGCGACACCATCATTTGCATTTCCAAAAGCGGCAACACGCCGGAAATCAAGGTATTGATTCCGCTGATCCGAAACGTAGGCAAACAAAACGTCATTATCGGCATGGTCGGCAACACGGATTCCTACCTGGGCACTTCCTGCGATTACGTCATCAACACGTACGTCAGCAAGGAAGCCTGTCCCAACAATCTGGCTCCGACTTCCAGCACTACCGCGCAACTGGTCATGGGAGACGCTCTGGCCATGACGCTGCTGAAACTCCGCGGGTTTTCCGCCAGCGATTTCGCCCGCGTACATCCCGGCGGAGCTTTGGGAAAAAGACTGTATATCCGGGTGGAAGACATCATGTCAAAAGACCATGTTCCCCAAGTTTCGCCTTCGGCCTCCATCGAACAGGTCATTATCGAAATATCATCGAAAATGCTGGGAGCCACGGCCGTCATCGCCACGGACGGACAACTGAAAGGAATCATTACCGACGGAGACCTGCGTCGCATGCTGCAAAGCAAAAAAGAGATACACCGTCTGAAAGCGGCCGACATCATGTCTCCGAATCCCAAAACCATCGCACCCGACGAACTGGCCGTCAAAGCATTCTCCATCATGGAGGAAAATAAAATCACTCAGTTGGTCGTATGTTCCCATGCAGGCGAATATTGCGGCATTATCCACCTGCACGACATTCTCCGCGAAGGAGTGGTTTAAACGCTTCTTCCGTTTTCATTTCGACAAAGCCAACAAGCCATGAAACTGCATACGAAAGATCTGGTAAAAAAATACAAGACCCGAACGGTGGTGGATAAAGTCTCCATCGAAGTAAACCAAGGGGAAATCGTCGGATTATTAGGTCCTAACGGAGCCGGAAAAACCACGACGTTTTATATGACGGTAGGGTTGATCAAGCCCAACGAGGGACAGATATTTCTGGACGATACGGAAATTACCCATGAACCGGTATTCCGGCGGGCCCAGCTGGGAGTGGGTTATCTGGCGCAAGAGGCCTCCGTCTTCCGCCGGCTTACGGTAGAAGAAAACATCAAAGCCGTATTGGAAATGACCGATTTTTCCAAAGAGTATCAAAAAGAACGGCTGGAGAGCCTGATCAACGAATTCCGGTTGCAAAAGGTGCGTAAAAGTTACGGGATTCAGTTATCGGGGGGCGAGCGAAGACGCACGGAAATCGCCCGCGCCGTTTCCATCAACCCCAAATTCATTCTGCTCGACGAACCGTTCGCCGGAGTGGACCCTATTGCGGTAGAAGACATCCAAAGCATCGTACGCACGTTAAAGGACAAAAACATCGGCGTCATCATTACCGACCACAACGTCCACGAAACGTTGAGCATTACCGACCGGACCTATCTGTTGTTCGAAGGACGCATTCTGAAAACCGGAAGCGCGGAAGATTTGGCCAACGACGAAATGGTCCGGAAAGTCTATCTCGGAAAAGACTTCAAACTGCGGTAAATCCGTTCGTCGCATGCTTCGAACGGATTACCCTTAATTTCTATAAATTTAAATTATATGCTTATGAAAAGACTACTAATTCTGGCTACCGCCATGTTATGCTGCCTCCAGGGAAACGGACAGACGGCAGGAACGCAAAAAGACATCATGACCCCCTGGGGAGAAAATCTGGAACAAAACCGCGACGAAATTCCCTGGACGGAATATCCCCGTCCCCAAATGGTCCGGGAAAACTGGACCAATCTGAACGGAATCTGGGAATATGCGATAACCCCCAAAGAAGCCGGCATGCCCGAACGTCCCGACGGAGAAATCAGAGTTCCTTTTGCCATAGAATCGCGGTTATCCGGCGTACAGAAAAACATCACGGACCAAGAAGAACTGTGGTATTTCAAGACTTTGCAAGTCCCCAAAAATAAAAAAGGCGAAAACACGCTGCTGCATTTCGGAGCCGTGGACTGGAGAAGTACGGTATATGTCAACGGAACGGAAGTAGGTACGCATGAAGGAGGCTTTACGCCTTTCTCTTTCAATATTACCCCCTATCTGAAATACGACGGAACCGACCGGCTGACCGTCCGCGTATGGGACCCTACCGATTTGGGCTACCAGCCGATCGGAAAACAAAAAATGCAGCCGGAAGGCATTTGGTACACGCCGGTAACGGGCATTTGGCAAACCGTATGGTTGGAAACCGTTCCCGAAACCCACATCTGCGAAATCAAAAGCCTGAGCGATATCGATCGTTCCCAACTGCACGTTACCGTTCTGTCGTCCGACCGGGAAACTCCGCTCACGGCTAAAATCACGCTGAAAGACACGACCGGACAAGTCATTGCGACCGGCACCGGAGAGACGGGGAAAGAAACCGTCGTAGCCGTAACCGATCCGATTCTTTGGGACACGGACAATCCCTACTTGTACGATATGCAGGTTGAACTTTTCGACGGCAAGAAAAAAATCGACGAAGTGAAATCCTACACGGCATTCCGGAAAATATCGATGCAAAAAGACGCGAACGGGCTTTACCGGATGTATCTGAACAACAAACCGCTGTTCCATCTGGGTACGCTGGATCAGGGATGGTGGCCGGACGGCCTATATACGGCCCCTTCCGACGAAGCCTTGCGATACGATATCGAAAAGACCAAAGCCTGGGGATTCAATATGATTCGCAAACACATAAAAGTAGAACCCGCCCGTTGGTATTACCACTGTGACAAAGCCGGCATGCTGGTATGGCAGGACATGCCCAGCGGAGAGATTCATACCGCCAACCGTTCCGAATGGAAACCCCAGAACATGAACGACGGTCGCGACGCCAGCCGTACGGCCCAGTCGAAAGAAAATTATTATCAAGAATGGCGAGACATTATCGATATGCTCTACTCTTCGCCGTCCGTAGTCGTATGGGTTCCTTTCAACGAAGCCTGGGGACAGTTCGATACGGAACAGGCAGCCGATTGGACAAAGAAATACGACAGCAGCCGACTGGTCAATTCCGCCAGCGGAGGCAACCACCGGAATTGCGGCGACATCCTCGACCTGCATGCCTATCCCGCCCCCTCCATGTTCCTGTTCGATCCCGAACGAGTTAACGTCATGGGCGAATACGGCGGCATCGGCTTCCCCGTCAAAGGCCATTTATGGAAAGACGACGGAAACTGGGGCTACATCAGTTTCAAAAACGGCGACGAAGTAACGCGGGAATACATCAAATATGCAGAAATATTGATCGACCTCATCAAAAAAGGATTCGCCGGTTCCGTCTATACCCAGACTACGGATGTGGAAGGAGAGGTAAACGGTATCATGACATACGACAGGAAAATCGTAAAGATGAACGAACAGATGTTGAAAGACATCAATAAAAAAATCATAGAAACCTTAACCGACCAATAAATGAAAAAAAACGCATTCTTTGTTTTCTTTTGGACAATATTCTTGTCTCACGCATTCGCCACCGATCTGACCGTTCAAACGAAAAACGGGCATTATGTCCCGACGATCGTCGAAAACGGAACGGTATTATTGGCCCCGCCGAACGAAGGGTTATGGTCCGTCTCGACTTGGTGGAAAGAGGATTGGTGCACCGACTGGGCGCACGCCTCGGCCGACAGCATCGCTACCAGCGGGGAATGGACCTTATTGTACGGAACGATTTCCCTGCCTGCCGGCGAGTGGAAAACCCGCGATGCCTACCGAAAAGAAGGGACTCGAGTCAAATGCGTCCGCCGGTTCGAATGGCACGGGACAGAAACACTTCCTTACGTTACCTTGTCCGCCCGATGGGAACTGCCCGCTTACACGGACCGCATTCTCATGCCGGGAATTCTATACTACGGCAATCCGTCCGGTTACCGGAACGGGCGGAACAACATGCCGACTTTCGGAAAAGAAGAGGCTCCGGAAGCGATTTTCGAAGAACATCGTTTTTCCATGCCGTTCGTCTCTGCGGAAGTGGAGACAAACGGCCGACTATTCGGCGTTGCCCTGCATACCCTGCCTACACAAGTTCCCTATGGTAACCGAAAAGACCAATGGTGGTCATTGGGAGCGACGGCCCGCGACAACACAACGGAAATCACGTTGTTATCGGGTCCCGTAGCATGGAACAAACACAGAAGCGCCGTAAAAGCGTTGCAAACGCAACCGCTGCCGTACGGGGATACCTACATGAACGTAAAGCCGGGCGCCGTCATCGAAAAAACCTTTTACCTGGAAACCTATCCGATAGATCGTCCGGGAACGGGATTCATGACCCCGATCAATACGAGTCTCGACCTATTCCGACCGTTCTATGCCGACGACATGCCCGCTTTTGAAAAAATCGTAAAAACCAAGTACGATTTCGCTCTGTCGCGATGGCACGAAGAGGGAGACATTGCCGGATTCTGCATGTTTCCCAAAGACTGGGGACCGCAATTCGTCATGGGCTGGTGCGGACAGGGAGCATCCTTAGGATACGCGCTGCAACGGTTGCAGCCTCTCCTACAAGACAGCACCATCCCGGTCAAAGTGCAAAAGTCGCTGGACCTGTTGGCGGAATCCCCGTTCAACGAAAACGGTTTTCTGCTGAATTACATCGCCCGCGACAATAAATGGGAACGTCAGGACAACGTATCGCAGGGACAAGCCATGTACAACTTCGCCAAAGCCGTGGAAGCCGGCAGAAAAAACAAACGTGTCGATACGCAAAAATGGGAAGAGTTCCTGCAAAGAGCTTGTGATCTGCACGCTCGCCGCATATTGGACGACTCTTGGAACCCCGTTTCGACCAACGAAGGATTTTACATTGCTCCCCTGGCCATAGCTTCCAAGCTTTTCAAGAACAAGACCTATCTGGAAGCGGCCGTCAAAGCCACCGAACACTATGCGGAACGGCATCTTTCCATGCAGGAACCGTACTGGGGCGGCACGTTGGACGCTTCCGGCGAGGACAAGGAAGGAGCCTGGGCCGCATTCCAGGGATTCCTGACTTTATATGAAATGACGAAAGACAAGAAGTACCTGCAATACGCCGAACACGCCGCTTACGTCACGTTGAGCTATACCGTGGTATGGGATATTCCCATGCCCGCATCGCGCATGGGCGACCACTATTTCAAAAGCCGGGGTTGGACGGTCGTTTCCCCGCAAAACCAGCATTTAGACGTATACGGAGTGCTGTACGCTCCCGAAATTTACAAACTGGGCACTTATCTGAATCGGGAAGATTTCAAAAAGCTGGCGATACTGATGTACCGTACCTGCGGGCAAATGATCGATCCTTTCGGTTCCCATGGCGAACAGTTGCAGCAAACCAACTACGCCCAAGACGGGAGCCGCCGCGATTTGGATAATTTCAGAGGCGGTTATGCCGAACATTGGACCGTATTTTGGGTAACTGCCCATTTTCTGAATGCCGCTGCCCGATTTATGGAAATGGGAATCATCCCCTAATCGACAAAAACGCAAATTTATGAAACCATTACTTTTTACATGGGCAAGCCTGTTCTGTTTCGTTCTATTCGCTAATGCTGCGTCTCCCGATGCTTCCCGCAAAAAATGGAAACTGATCTGGAGCGACGAATTCAACAAAAACATCGTCGATACAAGCAAATGGAAACATCCGGGACGATCCCATCCCGACTGGTGCCAGTATCAGTCGGAGGACCCCCGGTGTACCTATGTACAAGACGGTAACCTGTATTTGCGGGGCATCGTAAACGACGATAAATCCGCAGACCCGGCCCCCTATCTGACCGGAGGATTGATTTCCGAGGGAAAATTCGCTTTCCGCCACGGAAAAATCGAAATACGGGCCAAATTGGAATGCGCCCAAGGCGCCTGGCCCGCGCTCTGGCTGTTAGGAGAAGGACTTCCCTGGCCGGACGGAGGAGAAATAGACATCATGGAACATTTGAACCACGACTCCATTTTTTACCAGACCGTACATTCGCCCTATACCCTGAACGGAAACACGAAGAACCCGCCGCAGGGCGGAACAGCTTCGTTGGATCCCCTGCAATACAACATTTTCAGCGTGGAGATTTACCCGGACCGAATCGATTTCCTGATCAACGACCGGGTTACATTTACCTATCCCAAGCTGGCATCGGGTCCGAAAGAACAATGGCCTTTCGACAACAAGTTTTACATCCTTCTCAGCCAGCAGCTGGAAGGCAACTGGGTAGGCAAAGCCGATCCGGAACAACTTCCCGTACAAATGATTATCGATTATGTTCGGGTTTACGAACCCCGGAAACGATAAATGAAAAGGCCGCCCATAAATTGAAGCGCCCCCCAAAAGTTGGACATGTTAAACATTAGCCCGTCATAGAAAGAGTTCGGTATTGTACTGGACTCTTTCTATTTAATCTGGCTTTGATTCTTTTATTGTTATAATATTCGATATAGTCATCCAAAGCCTTTATAAAGGCTTCGCCCGATTCAAAAGTCTCGGCATATAGAAGTTCAGCTTACGATGATGTCCTTTGTTCGTAACTGTACTTCATAAAAAACACCCCAAAAGTTAGACACAAAACTTTTGGGGTGCAGTTCAAATTTCAGGCGGCCTTTTTCCTTCCTTACCGACGGCTCATGAACAACAGATCGACGAGAGAAACGGCTGTCATCGCCTCAACAACCACCGGCACCCGCAAAGCAATACACGCATCATGACGGCCCTTGATTTTCAGCTCGTCCACCCGTTTCGTCTCATAATTATAAGTCTGCTGGGGCGAAGCGATACTGGAAGTCGGTTTTACCGCTACCCGAAAAACGATATCGTTTCCGTTGGTAATTCCCCCGTTGATTCCTCCGGCATGATTGGTCCGGGTCGTCCCCCGTTCATTCAAAATCGGATCGTTATGTTCGCTGCCCCGCCGGCGGGCCGCTTCGAACCCTTCGCCGAACTCGATTCCCCGAACGGCGGGAATCGAAAATATTGCATGGCTGATGAC
>CASDZK010000061.1 GCA_949286165.1 uncultured Alistipes sp. | reverse complement strand
AAACCGTGAATTTCTGTCACGGTAGAAATACGTATGAAAAATATGGATAAAAACCGTTACTTCCAAATACGGTCTGGAAAGTACATAAAAACAAAAATCGTTGATATACAGCGACTTTATTCTAAATGGTTATGGTTGGTTATGGCTGTTTACAAGCCGTCATTTGCCGATGCAGAATTCCCCGAAGATAGTTCTTAAAATATCCTCGCTATTTATTTCCCCGGTCAGTTCGCCGATCAGAGAAACGGTTTCCCGTACATCTTGCGCTACCAGGTCGGTTGGCAGGCCGTCCGTCAGGGCTTTCAAGGCTGCGGAGGCTGTCCGGTGGGCTTCCGTCAGGATCCCGTAATGACGGGTGTTGCTGATTAGAACTGTTTCGGATGTGAGTGTATCTGTGTAATAATTGCCTAAATAATGTTCCAGTGCATCCGTACTGCCCGATTCCTTGGCCGACAGAATGAATACCGGAACATTTAAAGCTGATGTTATGTACGTTTTTTTTGCTGACGATTCCGCTTCGGAAGATTGGTCGGCTTTGTTCAGAAGGATAATCAGTACCTGTCCCTCCGTAAGATTTAGGTCATGGGCTTCTTGGATGATCTCGTCCGTCGGGGTTGGACATTCCGTGACTAACAATACCAGTGTCGCTTTCCGTAGTCGGTCGAATGTCCGGTTGATTCCCAGCGTTTCGAGGGTATCTTCCGTATGCCGTATGCCGGCCGTGTCGATGAACCGGAATACCGTGCCGTTGAGGTCGATCGCCTCTTCGATAACGTCGCGGGTAGTGCCGGCAATGTCCGACACGATGGCTCGATCTTCTTTCAATAGTGCATTCAATAATGTGGATTTTCCGGCATTGGGACGGCCGACGATCGCCACGGGAATTCCATTCTTCAATGCGTTGCCTTGCCGGAAACTGCCGGCCAATGTATCAATGTGATTGAGAATCGACGAAAGCGTTCCGTGCAGGCGAGACCGGTCGGCGAACTCCACGTCTTCTTCGCTGAAATCCAATTCCAGCTCCAACAGGGAAGCCAGTTCCAACAACTGTGCGCGCAGGTTGGAAAATTCTTTGGAATAGCCTCCTCGCATCTGGTTCATGGCTAACCGGTGGGATGCGCGGGAGTCCGAGGCGATCAGGTCGGCTACCGCTTCTGCCTGGACCAGATCGAGCTTCCCGTTCAGGTAAGCCCGTTGGGTAAATTCGCCGGGAGCGGCTGTTTTTGCACCTGCCGCCAGCAACAGAGAAAGAATCGTTTGCTGAATGTAGGAAGAACCGTGGCACGAAATTTCCACCATGTCTTCGCCCGTATAGGAATGCGGGGCCTGAAAACGGACCGCTAAGACCTCGTCCACGGTTTCTCCCGCTTCGTTTGAAATACGACCGAATGACAGAACGGACGGAGCTGCGGCGGATAACGGCCGGCCGGAAACACTCCTGAATACGGTATCGGTTACGGAGACGGCGGAAGGCCCACTGAGGCGGATCAAAGCGATGGCGCCGCCCCGACCCGTGGAGACGGCGGCTATGGTGGTGTCGGATACGGACATGTCGGTATTTTCTGATGGTTTTCGAAAACAAAGATAATGTTTTTCAGTGGAGAACGGAACTGCCGGAAATAATTTGCGGGAATACCTGCTCCGGCGGGGATGATTTGAGTTTTTATCGGTCGGGTGCGGTCGCGGAACGGGAAATTAATCCTGGAACGAATGCCTTTTTTTGAAAAGAAATGATTAATATTGCAAATTCAAATAAATGTTTCTCTATGGGAAAAATCATCGCATTAGCGAATCAAAAAGGAGGTGTGGGAAAGACGACGACCGCTATCAATTTAGCGGCCAGTTTGGCCGTTTTGGAGCGAAAGGTGTTGCTGGTTGATGCCGATCCCCAGGCCAACGCCACCTCCGGATTGGGATTCGATATCAACGATAAAGGCATTTACGAGGCATTGGTCGGAACCGTTTCTGCGTCCGAAACCGTTCGGCAGAGTCCCGACCTGTCTAATTTGTATGTTTTGCCTTCCAGCATCGATTTGGCTGGAGCGGAAGCCGAAATGCTGAACATGGAGAACGGTTCGCAACGCATGAGGGAGGTATTGAAAGAGGTTGCCGATGGGTACGATTATATTTTGATCGACTGCTCTCCCTCGCTGGGTATTATCACGATCAATGCCCTGAATGCGGCCGACAGCGTTATCATTCCCGTGCAATGCGAATATTTCGCGCTCGAAGGCATCGGAAAGCTGTTCAATACCGTGACCCGGATCAAAAAACGGATGAATCCGTCGTTGGAAATCGAAGGGTTCCTGATGACTATGTACGATTCGCGGCTGAGGTTGTCGAACCAGGTGGTGGAAGAGGTCCGCGGACATTTCGGCCCGCTGGTGTTCAAAACCATCATCAACCGCAATATCCGTCTCAGCGAAGCGCCCAGTTACGGACAGCCGGCTTTGCTGTACGATGCTTCGTCCATCGGCAGTACGGCTTACCTGAATCTGGCGAAGGAGTTGCTGGAGAAAAACGGATAAATCCGGTCGTTCGTTGCGGAGAAACGAAGAAATAGAGTGTAACGACGGCGCGTAAGCCGTGCCTGTGAATATACGAAATATAAAATGAGTGTAAAAAATAAGCCGAAAGGATTGGGACGCGGGCTGAATGCCATTTTCGACCTCGGAGGCGATGCCGCTGAAGTCAGGGAACATGTTATGGGGGGAAGCCGGCCGGAAGCGGGGATTTACGAAATCGATATCGAACGGATTGTTCCGAATGCGGATCAACCCAGAAAACAATTCGACGAAGAAGCCTTGCAGGAACTGGCGGAATCCGTCAAAACTCTGGGATTGATCCAGCCCGTGACCGTCCGGAAAAACGAAACCGGAGATTATACCATCATATCGGGAGAACGCCGTTACCGCGCCGCCAAACTGGCCGGACTCGACAAGTTGCCCGTTTATGTGCGGGAGGCGGACGATGCCGCCATGCTGGAAATGGCGTTGGTGGAAAACATCCAGCGGCAGGACCTGAACGCCATGGAAATCGCCATTTCGTTGCAACGACTGATCGAGGAGTGCCGGATTACCCAGGAGTCGCTGGCCGACCGGGTCGGCAAGAAACGCTCTACCGTTTCCAACTATATCCGGTTGCTGAAATTGCCGGCGGAAATCCAATACGCTCTCAAACAAGACCTGATATCCATGGGCCATGCCCGGGCGTTGATTACCGTGGAATCGAAAGAGACGGCGTTGCAATTGTTGTCCCGTATCGTGGACGGAGGACTTTCCGTCCGCCAGACGGAAGAGCTGATCCAGCGGTTGGGGCAGGAAAAGCCGCGGACCGAACCGGAAGAGACGGAGTATCCGGAAAGTTACGGCCGTTTGGTGGAACAGTTGGAACGGGTGCTCGGACAGGATATCAGCATTCGACGGAATGCGAAGGGTAAAGGCAAGATCGTGATCGGTTTCAACGGCGACGACGATATTGAAAATTTATTGCGGAAATTGGAACAACTCACGAAGAACGGGTTTTGAAAAGACGAATGAAAGTGCGGTTTCATACGGTATTGTGGCCGCTTCTGTTGTTCTGCGGCATGACCGCGGGGCGGGGATATGCCGCGGACGAAACCTTCGGCGGCGATTGCCGGATGAAACCGGACACGACGGAACGTTCCCAGGTTTCCGGCGGTCTGGCCGACACGCTGGCGGCGGACAGCATCGTCCCTTTCTCCCGGTATGTGGCCGATACACTGCAAGTCAAAGGCGGTATTCTGCCCGTGATCGAGGAGGTGGAATTGGAACGGGCTTTGTTGCATAAAACGGATACTGCGGCTGTCAAAAAGAAAAAGGAGAAAGGGGTGGGGCCTTATTCCCTGCTGGCGCAGCAACGTTCTCCGTTGTTCCGCGATACGCTGGAGTTTTCCAAAATGTCCGCCATCTCGTTTTTCGTTCCCGGTTTCGGACAGTTGTACAACCGGCAGTACTGGAAAATACCGATCCTTTACGGCGGCGTGGGCGCATTTACCGGCATGACGGTATATGCCAACAAACGCTACAAGACCTATTCGAACCGGTACGATGCCGCGCTGACGGCGGCCGGAGGCAATGCGAGCGACCCGCAGGTGCTTTCCATGCAGCATAAAATGGATAATTACCGCAGGCAACGCACCGTTTATCTGGCCGGGGCGGCGGCTACCTACCTTTATTTCGTGGGAGATGCCGTCATGAATTACAAGGGAACCGTCAAGCCGCCGCAACGGGCTACGATGTTGTCCGCCGTTTTTCCCGGTGCGGGACAAGTGTACAATAAAAGCTATTGGAAGCTGCCTATCCTTTACGGAGGCATCGCGGCCTGCGGGTATGCCATCAGTTTCAATAACCGGGGGTACCAGCGTTTCAAACGGGCTTATAACCTCATGACGGACGGCGACGACAATACCGTGGACGAGTTCAACGGACGCTATTCCGAGACGGTGCTCCAGAATACGCGCGATTCGTACCGGCGCTACCGCGACCTGAGCATTATCATCATGGCGGGTATTTATATTCTGAATATCGTGGACGCCCATGTCGATGCTTACCTGAAACGGTACGACATTTCGGACGATCTGGCATTGAAAGTGGAACCTACCTTGCAACAGGCTCCCGTGTTGAGCCGGGGATCGGGCGGAGGCCAGATGATGGGAATGTCCATGAAACTGAATTTTTAAAGGGAATGAACAATCGGATACCGAATATAAAAACAATAATTACGACACACATAGACAACGGATGAAAACAAATCGATTCATACTCTTCTTCGTTCCGCTTTTGTTCTCTATCGGGTTCATACGCCCGGCAACGGGAACGGCCGCTTACGACGAGGAGGAAAAGGGAACCCTGAATATCGTGGACCATGGCGAAAAATACGATAGTCTGATCGCCGTATGGTACAAGGAGAACATGCTTGAATCCTACGACGAATTCGTCAGCGATTTTATCGATATCGACGTGGATGAAAATTACAATCCGGCAGAGGCTCTGCCCGATTCCGTGTACGAGGCGCGGTTGAACATGCTGGCTACCGTCATTCAACTGCCCTATAATCCGGTAGTCAAACAATATATCCTGCGCTATACCATCAAGTACCGTTCCATGATGAACCGCATTCTGGGCGTGGCGCAATATTACATGCCTATTTTCGAGCAGGAGCTGGATTTGAACGGATTGCCGCTGGAATTGAAAATTCTGCCGATCATCGAGTCCACTCTGAATCCAACCATCATGTCGCGCGCGGGAGCCGGAGGACTGTGGCAGTTCATGCTCCGGACGAGTAAGGCTTACGGGCTGGAAACCAACAGTTTCGTTGATGAACGCTTCGATCCGGTCAAATCCACCAAGGCCGCCTGCAAATTTCTGAAGGACTATTACGACCTGTTTCAGGACTGGACATTGGTCATCGCCGCTTACAACTGCGGCGCCGGCAATGTCATGAAAGCGATCAAACGGGCGCCGAACGCGAAAACCTATTGGGACATTTACGAATACCTGCCGAGAGAAACCCGGGGGTATATCCCTTCGTTTATTGCCATGACCTATGCCTATACCTTTCATAAGGCACACGGCATAGAACCGGCTACTCCTCCGCATCCTTTGGCGACCGATACACTGATGATAAATAAAATGATGCACTTCGATCAGATTTCGTCCACCATAGGCATTCCTAAGGAGGTAATCCGAGCCCTGAATCCCCAATATAAGATAGATATCATTCCGGCAAAGGAAAAGAGTTATTCGCTGGTGCTTCCCATGACAGATGTGGCCGCCTTTATCGATCACGAGGAGGAAATATACGGCAAGGATACTCTGTATTTGAAGCAGTTGCAGAGCGATCAGTTGAGTGCGGCCAAAATTGTTTCCGAGAGCGGTTCCAGCAGAACCGGTTCCGGGGCGGCAACGGTTACTTACAAGGTAAAGAGCGGCGATAATTTGGGGGCTATCGCCAACCGCTATAAGGTCACGGTCAAACAGTTGATGCAGCGTAACGGCATTACCGATCCCCGAAAACTGCGTGTCGGCCAGGTGCTTAAAATCAAGTAAACGGATGGATGAACTGATCATCGACAAAATCATTACGGTCGAGGATATCGATACCCGCGATTTGTACGGAGTGCGCAATGCGAATATTAACCGGATCAAGAGCAAGTTTCCGTTGCTGAAGATTGCCAATCGCGGCAACCGTATCCGTTTGTCGGGGGATCCCCGTCAGATGGAGGAGTTTGAAACGAAACTGGAGGAGCTGATCGAATATGCCAATCGTTACGGACATGTTTCTCCCGAAGTGGTTGACCAGGTGTTTGATTCCCGCCCTTTATCCGCCCGCCCCGCGGTTCCGGGAAAAAAGGACGAGGCGGCGGGAGGGACCGATGAAGATATTATTCTGTACGGTAATGGAGGAAATATCATTCGTGCGAGGACTCCCAATCAACGGAAACTGGTAGAGGCTTACCGGAAGAACGATTTGTTGTTTGCTACGGGGCCTGCGGGAAGCGGCAAGACCTATACGGCCATCGCTTTGGCCGTTCGGGCTTTGAAAAACCGGGAAGTCAAAAAAATCATTTTAACGCGACCGGCTGTGGAAGCCGGCGAAAAGTTGGGATTTCTTCCGGGGGATATGCGGGAGAAGCTGGACCCTTACCTGCAACCGCTTTACGATGCTTTGCGAGATATGGTCGCACCGACCAAGCTGGAGGAGTATATGGATACGGGGGTAATCCAGATTGCGCCGCTGGCCTATATGCGCGGGCGTACATTGGATCATGCCTTTGTTATTCTGGACGAGGCGCAGAATGCTACGCTTTCGCAGATGAAGATGTTTTTGACACGTATGGGAAGCAATGCCAAATTTATCGTTACGGGAGACGCCACTCAGATAGATTTGGCGCGGAAAGAAGACTCGGGACTGTTAAAAACTGTCGATATGTTAGAGCCTATCGAAGGCATTGCGGTCGTTCGGATGGATAATTGCGATATTATCCGGCATAACTTGGTTAAATATATTGTCGGAGCGTTTGAAAACGACCGAAACGATTCGTAGAAACGGTAATGATTCGGAGGATTGCAGAAAAAACGGTCTGTTTCTCGACGATTATCGAAAAACCGATGATGTCGAATGACGGTCGAATTAATTAATCGTATCGAGCCGGGGCGAAATATTCAATAGTTCAGCCATAGCTTGAACGCGCTCGCTTTTTCTCGGCTGACGATGATTTTTTCTTTGAATTCCGGACGGGTGTGTACGACGATCCGATTTTGGAAATACGGTTCTATCCGGACGACGGCTTTGATGTTTACGATGGTCTGTCGGTTCGTGCGGAAGAATTGGTCGGGATCCAGTTGTTCCGAAAGTTTGTCGAGCGTAAAATCCAAAACGTGTTCTTCGCCGGTGTATGACATGGCGAACGTAATGCCGCGTTCCACGTAAAAGAAAGCGATGTCCGCTACTTGGAGAGTGTAGGATTTATCCAACCCGTTAATTAGAAAACGAGAACGGTATCTTTTCCCGGGATTGGCCAGAGATCGGAGTACTTCCAAGATCTCGTCCTGTTCGTTATGCGCTTTTGAAACCGAAGCCAGCTTTTCGTATTTTAAAATCGATTCTTCCAGCCGTTCCCGGTGTATCGGTTTCAACAGGTAGTCGATGCTGTTTACCGTGAAAGCCCGTATGGCGTATTCATCGTAAGCCGTCGTGAAAATAATCATGCTTTTCGGGTCGGCCTGTTCGAGGAAGAGGAATGAATTGCCGTCCGAAAGATGAATGTCCAGGAAAATAATGTCGGGATGTTCGTGCGTTGCGAACCATTTTACGGCATCGGCGATATTGCCCGGCAACATGATGATTTCCCAGTCCGGACGCAGGGACGCGAGCAGTCCATGCATCAGACGGGCTGCAGGTTTTTCATCTTCGATAATGGCGGCGCGAATATTTTTGGAGCTATTCATAGATCAAAGGTATTAGGACGCTGAAAGCGGTTTCCGTTTTTTTTATTTCTATTTGTTTGGTGCAGAGCAACCAATAACGTTCCGACAGGTTGCGGAGCCCTTTACCGGAAGTTTGCAGTCCTTGTTTGGGCCGCAACCGGTTGGAGATGGAGAGCATTTTCCCGTCGTCCGTGATGGTAAGCCGGATGACCATTGGGTTTTTTTCGTCGATGTAGTTGTGCTTGACTACATTTTCCGCCAGCAGTTGCAAGGTTAGCGACGGTATTTTGGCATCGAGCGTGTCGGTCGAAAGTTGTTTTTCTATAAAGAGGCATTCGCCTAACCGTACCCGGTGTAGAAAAATGAACGAGTCTAAAAATTCCAGCTCTTCCCGCAAGGTAACCATTTGCCGGTCCGCCTGCTGCAACACGTAGCGATAAACGTCAGAAAGGTGTTGCGTGAATCGCAAAGCGTTGGCCGGATCATACTGTATTTCAGACATCAGCGTATTAAGACTGTTGAACAGGAAGTGAGGATTAAGCTGGTTTTGCAAGGCACGGTATTGGGCTTTGTCCAACATCTCTTTCAGTTGTTCCTTTTCTTTGTAAAGTTGCAGTGTGTAGCGGGAGGAGTGAATCAATAACATTAGTCCCACGATCAGTGTCTCCACGCTCCATGCCGCCAAAATCAGTTTCATTCCGTTCTTTCGGATAATGAAAATGTCGTCCATTCCGAACAACCATTTTATCATTACGAGAATGCTGTAATTAACAATTAACAAAATGACCGTAAGTAGCAGGGAGTTCCCCCACAGTTGGTTTTTGTATCCGAATAGGCGTGCGGCATATCTGCTCAGGTAGGCGTTTATGCTTACCATGGTAAATCCTATGATATTGAAAGCGGCGATCATGATCAATACGATTTCGACGGAGAGAATCGTATCGCCCGCTCGGTCCATGATTTCCGTATAATCGGTCAGCATCAGGTAGTACAATCCCCCTAAGGCAGAAAATACTCCGGCCATCAGCAAATTGTTTTTTTTTCGCATGTCCCGATACCTTTTTTTCATGTGAACTTGCATGGTTTGTCCAGTAAAAGGGGGGCGGTTTGCCGATAAAAACGTCGTTTGTCCGTCGGTGCGATCGCATCGTACGAAAAATTCCGCGGCATTTCGCCGTTGTCATATACAAAAGTAATTTATTTTGGCTGGGGAGGAAGAAGGGAAATGTACGAAATGCAATTTTATTCCGATGAAACGATATATTCCCGAAGTGAATCGATCGCGTCGTACGATTTTCGATTCAATCCGTCATACGTTCGTTTCAATGCCTTAAAAAAACGTTTCGGGAAATTTGTTGAAAGATAAGAGATACTCTTGTCGTATTTTTACTTAGCGAAAGAAGCCGATCGAGAATAGAAGAGGTCGGGTTTAAAATTTCGTATGGAACGTAAACATGAGGAAACGCGGTTCGGGACGATAAAGGCCGTTCCGTTTCGGAGAGGAAAAACGAATTTTTTCTGGACGGTTCGGTTTTAAAGTTGCGAACAAGGAATAAAATTAAGAAAAAGATAATTTTCGGAAGATGTTCCGAGTAAAAAAATCGATATTTGTAGAACGTGATTTTTGAATGGTATGTTGGTTTATGTTCTGGATATTAATGTGTTATTGATTGTTATTTAATATCTTTGAATCATCTGATCACGGGGTACATATCGGTGGTAAAGGGAGGGAAATTTGTGGAAGAAGAAAGTTTGAGAGAATCGATAGAAATTTTTGTTGGAGACAAAACATCGAAATTTAAATATTAAATGGTTTTATGGCACAGATAGAAGGGTATATATCCCAGATTATCGGACCGGTCATCGATATTCGTTTCCCCGAATTGGGGCCGGAACATCTGCTTCCGAATATTCATGAAGCGTTGAGCATTCGCCGTGAGAACAATACCGAACTGCTTGTCGAAGTGCAGCAGCATATCGGGGAGAGTACGGTCCGCACTATTGCGATGGATTCTACGGACGGGTTGCAGCGTCATATGAAGGTGGTAGCCTTGGGAACTTCCATTTCGATGCCTGTCGGCGATCAGATCAAGGGCCGTCTGATGAATGTCGTAGGCCGTGAGATCGACGGCATGCATCCGCTCGACAGAAGCCGCACGGCGTCTATCCATCGCGAGCCGCCTAAGTTCGACGAGTTGGCCACCACGCAGGAGGTCCTTTATACGGGCATCAAGGTCATCGATTTGCTGGAACCTTATGTCAAGGGGGGGAAAATCGGTCTGTTCGGCGGTGCGGGCGTCGGTAAGACGGTGCTTATCATGGAGTTGATTAACAATATTGCCAAAAAGCATAACGGTTTCTCCGTTTTCGCCGGAGTGGGCGAGCGGACGCGCGAAGGGAACGACCTGTTGCGTGAAATGATTTCGTCGGGAGTCATCCGTTACGGGGATGCCTTTCGGGAAAGCATGGAGAAAGGGCATTGGGACCTTTCCAAGGTCGATTACGACGAAGTGGGCAAGTCGCAGGCCACGTTGGTTTTCGGCCAGATGAACGAACCTCCCGGAGCGCGGCTTTCCGTAGCCCTTTCGGGTTTGACCGTGGCCGAATCGTTCCGCGACAGCGGCGAGGAGGGAGCCTCGAAAGATATTCTTTTCTTCATTGACAATATTTTCCGGTTTACGCAAGCCGGTTCGGAAGTGTCCGCTTTGCTGGGGCGTATGCCTTCGGCGGTGGGATACCAGCCGACGTTGGCGACGGAAATGGGGCAGATGCAGGAGCGCATTACCTCCACCAAACAGGGGTCCATTACCTCCGTACAGGCCGTGTATGTGCCGGCGGACGACCTGACCGACCCTGCTCCGGCCACCACGTTTACGCACCTTGACGCCACGACGGTCCTGAGCCGTAAAATTACGGAGTTGGGTATCTATCCGGCCGTGGACCCGCTGGAATCTACTTCCCGCATTCTCGACCCGTTGATCGTGGGCGAGGAACATTATCAAACGGCGCAGCGGGTAAAACAGATTCTCCAGCGTAACAAGGAGTTGCAGGACATCATCGCCATTTTGGGGATGGACGAACTGTCCGACGAAGACCGCATTACCGTCAATCGAGCCCGCCGTGTCCAGCGTTTTCTGTCGCAGCCTTTCGCTGTGGCCGAACAGTTCACGGGTGTCAAGGGGCAGATCATTCCCATCGAAGAGACCATCCGGGGGTTCCAGATGATTCTCGACGGAGAGGTGGATTACCTGCCCGAACAGGCGTTCCTGAACGTGGGAACCATCGACGATGCGATCCGCAAGGGAGAAGAGATGCTGCACGCTACCGTCGAGTCGTAGAATCTGAAAATATCGGGGATTATGCAACTTGTTATTGTGGCTCCGTCCGGATTGCTTTGCCGGACGACGATCGAAAAAATCACTTTGCCCGGCGAGGAAGGGCTGTTTACCGTTTTGCCCGGGCATGCATCGTTGATCGCCCATTTGAAAGCCGGGACGATCGACTATGCCGAAGGAGAAAAAGAGACGCGGATCGATATCGAAAGCGGTTTCGTTCGGGTACACCAGGACCAGATCGACGTGTGTGTGGAGATATCCGGTCCGAAAAACGAAAAGGAGACAGGATGGAACGGCTCGGAAAAATAAGCGTTTGGTTGCTGTTGTTGTTGTGCCCCTGTTTGGCTGGCGCGCAGGAACCGACGAAAGCGTTCGATGCCAAGGAGACGGTGTTGGGACATATCGGCGATTCCTATGAATGGCACATCGCTTCGTTCGGCGGACATGACCTGCATGTCTCTTTGCCCGTCATCGTTCACAGCCCGGCAAGCGGCTGGCACTGTTTTTCTTCAGAACATTTGCGTGAAGGAGGCGAGTATGAGGGTCTGCGCGTTGCCGCCGAAGGCGAACATAAGGGAAAGATTGTGGAGCGGCAGGCTGACGGGAGCGATTTGCGTCCGTTGGATTTGTCGATTACCAAAACGGTCATGGGTTTGTTCATCAATTCCCTCTTATTGCTTGTCTTGGTATTGGGTACAGCCCGGTGGTATAAAAAACGCAAGGTTGATTCTCCCGCTCCCCGCGGATTCGTGGGGTTGATGGAGATACTGGTCTCATCGCTTGTGGACGGATTGATAAAACCTTGTATCGGCGAAAATTACCGTCGTTTCGTGCCTTATCTGCTGACGGTTTTCTGTTTTATTCTGTTGAATAATCTGATGGGACTGATCCCGATTTTTCCCGGTGGAGCGAACGTGACGGGAAATATCGCGGTAGCGTTGGTGTTGGCTTTCGCCTCTTTTCTGGCGATCAATCTGTTCGGCAGCCGGGCTTATTGGAAAGAGGTGTTCTGGCCCGATGTTCCTGCGTGGCTTAAAGTCCCTGTACCACTGATTCCGCTGATCGAGTTCGTGGGGGTTTTGACCAAGCCTTTCGCCCTGATGATCCGTCTTTTCGCCAACATGATGGCGGGGCATGCGGTCATTCTGAGTTTGACTTGTGTGATTTTCGTTACCGTGGAAATGGGAATGGCGATTAATTCTTCGATGACTGTCGTATCGGTGCTTTTCTCGGTCTTTATGAATTGTCTCGAATTGCTGGTCGCTTTTTTGCAGGCCTATGTGTTTACTCTGCTTTCGGCTGTATTTATCGGTCTGGCTCAGGAACACAAGGCTCCGGAAAAAGCCTGAAATATAAAATGATTATGTCAAACCTTTAAAAAATAATTGATTATGGATTTAGGAGTGATCGGCGCCGCCATCGGCGCAGGACTGGCCGCTATCGGTGCAGGTATCGGTATCGGAAGAATCGGTGCATCGGCAATGGAAGCTATCGGACGTCAGCCCGAAGCTACGGATAAGATCCGTACGAATATGATTATTATCGCTGCGCTGGTCGAAGGGGTTGCGCTTTTCGCCGTCGTAATTTGCTTCCTGGCACTTTAATCGAATAAAAACAGCGAACTATGGGACTCTTACAACCCGAATCGGGACTTGTATTTTGGATGCTCCTTTCGTTCGTCATCGTCTTCATTCTGCTGGCCAAGTACGGTTTCCCGGTTATTCTCCGGGCGATTGATTCTCGGAAAGAGTATATCGATGCTTCTCTCGAAGCCGCCCGGGAGGCGGAACGGAAACTGGAGAACATCCGTTCCGACGGCCGGAAGTTGTTGGACGAGGCGGAGCAGCGGCAGCGGGAGATTCTTCGCGAAGCTTCCGAAACGCGGGAGCAGATCATCCGCGAAGCCCGGCGGAAGGCGGAATCGGAGGGGCAGCGAATCATCGCTGCGGCCCAGGAACAGGCTTCGGCCGAACGGGACGCGATTCTGCAGGATGCCCGGCATCAAGTGGCTGTGCTTGCCGTAGCTGTCTCTGAAAAGATGTTGCGTCAGAAACTGGCCGATGAAACTTCCCAGACTTTGCTGGCGGAACGGTTGTTGGACGAAGTGGAACAAACGGAAAAACAGTAGAGTCATGTATGTCGGATTAATAGCTACGCGTTATGCGACCGCTTTGGACGAATTTGCGTCTGCCAACGGAGAAGAACGCCGCACGTACGAGGAGGTGTTGCGTTTGATGGCCTATTACCAGGCCGATTTCGATCTGCGGGCTTTATTCTTCTCTCCGGTACTGCCGGAACAGGAGAAGATCGATTTGCTGCAACGGATGCTCGACGGTCCGATGTGCGCTTCGCTCGAAGGTTTTCTCCGTTTGGTCATTCGCCGTCATCGGGAGCATTATGTCTTTTTTATGTTCAACTCTTTTGCTGCATTGTACAAGAAACGGCACAACATACGGGATGCGGAGCTGATTACGGCTGCGCCGGTAGATGAGGGAACGGTGGAACGGTTCCGTCGGATCGCTCGGACCGATAAACGGAGTGAGGTAAACTTGCGCTGCGAAGTACGTCCGGAACTGATCGGCGGATTCATTTTCCAGATGGACGATTTGCGGGTCGATGCGAGCCTTTCGAGCCAGTTCGACCGGTTGAAACAAAAATTCTGCGGAAAACCTAATAGAATTGTGTAAAGAAGTATGAAAACAGACAATATCAAACCTTCGGAAGTTTCCGAGGCTTTGCTCGCTGAATTGCAGGGCGTCGATCTGATGGCGAAGTTCGCCGAAGTGGGGACCGTCTTGCAGGTCAGCGACGGCGTGGTCCGTATTTACGGACTCGGAAATGCCGAAGCCAATGAGTTGCTCGAATTTGAAAACGGAATGAAAGCCGTGGTCATGAATCTGGAAGAGGATAACGTGGGGGCCATCCTGCTCGGTCCTACGGATATGATCAAGGAGGGCGATATCGTCCGTCGTACGGGCCATACGGCATCGATCCGGGTCAGCGAGGCGTTGTTGGGGCGTGTAATCAATCCGTTGGGGGAACCGCTCGACGGAAAAGGTCCTATCGAAGGCGAGACGCTGGAGATGCCGTTGGAGCGCAAAGCACCCGGCGTCATTTTCCGCCAGCCCGTGAATGAACCGTTGCAGACGGGACTCAAGGCCGTGGATGCCATGATTCCGATCGGGCGCGGGCAGCGCGAATTGATTATCGGCGACCGCCAGACGGGCAAAACGGCGATTGCCGTGGATACGATTCTCAACCAGCGGCGGAATTTCGAGGCGGGCGATCCTATCTATTGCATCTATGTCGCCGTGGGACAGAAAGCCTCTACGGTGGCATCGCTGGTAGCCACGTTGCGCGAGCACGGAGCCATGGATTACACGATTGTCGTGGTAGCTACGGCTGCCGATTCAGCCGCCATGCAATATTTCGCTCCCTTCGCCGGGGCGGCCATCGGCGAATATTTCCGCGATACGGGCCGTCATGCGCTGGTCGTTTACGACGACCTTTCCAAACAGGCCGTGGCTTACCGCGAAGTGTCGCTGATTCTGCGCCGTCCGTCGGGACGCGAAGCCTATCCGGGGGATATTTTCTATCTGCATTCCCGCCTGTTGGAACGGGCGGCCAAGATCATCGCTCAACAGGAGGTGGCCGAACAGATGAACGATTTGCCCGAATCGCTACGCGGAAAGGTGCGGGGCGGCGGTTCGCTGACGGCGCTTCCCATCATCGAGACGCAGGCGGGCGACGTTTCGGCCTATATCCCGACCAATGTGATTTCAATTACCGACGGCCAGATTTTCCTCGATACCAACCTGTTCAACCAGGGAAACCGACCGGCCATCAATGTCGGTATTTCCGTATCGCGTGTCGGGGGAAACGCCCAGATCAAAGCGATGAAAAAAGTGGCCGGAACCTTGAAAATCGAACAGGCGCAGTACCGCGAACTGGAGGCTTTCTCCAAATTCAGCGGCGATATGGATCCCGTGACCGTGCAGGTTTTGGACAAGGGACGTAAAAATACGCGTCTGCTCGTTCAGCCGCAGTATGCTCCCATGCCGGTCGAAGAACAGATTGCCGTGCTTTATTGCGGCACGCACGGTTTGATGCGGGATTTGCCGGTCGAAAAGGTGGCGGACTTTGAAAAGATGCTGATTCGGCTGCTCGAAACGTCGGACGTCTTATCGACTTTGCGCCGAGGCATCATCGACGAGGCCGTGAGCACCAAAATCGAAGAAGCGGCGGCCCGTGCCGTCTTTTCGCTCAAAGCATAAAGCAATTGAACTATGGCTTTTCTGAAAGAGATAAAATCGCGTATTGCGTCGGTCAATAGTACGCTGAAAATTACGTCGGCGATGAAAATGGTCGCGTCGGCCAAGTTGCATCGCGTGCAGTCGAAAGCCGAAGCGCTTGCCGAATACGAGAATCGGCTTTCGCAGATTTCCGCCGCTCTTTCCTGCGGTGCGGATGCGGTAATTTCTCCGTTGTCTGTACCGCACAAGACGTTTCGGCGGGCGATCGTCGTGGCCTTTTCGTCGGACGGTTCGCTTTGCGGCGGTTTCAATGCCAATGTGATCCGGGCGTTGGACGAGCGGGTCAGACGGTTGCGCGCGGAAGGATTCGCCGCCGTTACGGTTTATCCGGTAGGCGAAAAGATCGCTCAGGCCGCGCATAAATACGAGTACGATGTTTGCGACGATTTCCGGGGCATGGCGGGCGCTCCGGATTACGGGCAGACGACCGAGCTGGCCGAACGGCTGATGAAGCTGTACGCCGAAGGCGAAACGGACCGGGTTTGTTTGGTTTACAACCATTTCCATTCCATGAGCCGGCAGGAACCTACGTTCGAGATATTTTTACCGACGGTTTTTTCCTCTCCTGCGGCGAATGCCTCTGCCGATCTTTCTGCCGATTATCTTTACGAACCCGGACCGGCAAGGCTTTTGACGGAATTGTTGCCTTATTCGCTTCGTATTAAACTGTATAAGGTATTGCTCGACAGCTCCACGGCCGAACACGCGGCGCGCATGATCGCCATGCAGGCCGCTACGGACAATGGCAAGGAGCTGTTGGATGAGTTGTCGTTGATTTATAATAAACGTCGCCAGCAGGCCATTACCGACGAATTGGCCGATATTTCCGGAACGGAGTGACGGAAGGAGGAGTGATGAAAAACGACAGGGTTGTCCGAAAATAAAACGGGCAACCCTGTTCTGTGTTTTTTTACCTTTTTCGGAAGAGGTAAAATTATTTATTGCTCGTTGGTTGTCGCGTAAGTTACTTCGTTTTCTGCGGTTGTATCCCGGTAGGTTTCGGTTGTATCCGGATTTTGTCGATGATGAATCCTGTAGCGGTATATCAATCGTTTTTCTGTAAACGTATCGTTCGGACCGGACGGTCTTATAAAGCACAGTTTCCCGGACCGTTATAATCTTTTCCGGTTTCGCCCTCGTATTCCGGATGCCTTTGCAGCCAGAGAACGGCATAGGAACAGGTAGCTACCGGTTTCCATCCGTTGTCTTTCGCGTAGTCGTAAGCGGCGCGTACCAGTCGGGAGGCTATGCCTTGTCCTCGCAGGGCGGGCGGGACGAATGTCCGGCGGATGTCCAACGTGCCGCAGCTTATGCGGTAATGGAGTTCGGCCGTTCCTTGTTCCGTTTCCGCCCGAAACGTGCCGGTTTGCAAATCGTGTTCTATGTGCATGGGATGATTTTTTATACGGACAAAAGTAAGCATTAAAGTCTTTCAATCCTGTTTAAGGAATACCAAAAAAGATGCCTGATCCATCTGAGAAGGAGGGATCGAAGGCTGCGTTCTTTTGTGATACCGACGGGAGCGTGAAAGCGCAAGTCGTTGGAAATGACAGTATAGCTGACGAAATAACAGCGACTGAATGGCAGCGGCAGGACATTCGGGGACAATTTGTCTTTTCCGGCTGACGCTTTGTCTGTTCCTGCGGTTTGGTACGCGCTTTGCGAGTTTGTCTATCGAATTCCGGAAATGAAAACCGGGATCCGAAAACAGCATGTATAATAACTAAAAATAGGAGATTACGATTATGTTACCCATGAGAAGAAGTCAGAATTGGTTACCGAGCATTTTCAACGATTTTTTCGATAACGAATGGATGGAAAAAACGAACGCTACGGCTCCTGCGATCAACGTGGTGGAAACCGAAAACGATTATCGCGTGGAACTGGCCGCTCCGGGCATGACGAAAGACGACTTCAACGTTCATTTGGACGAAGAGGGCAATTTGGTAATTGCCATGGAACGCAAGACGGAAAAGAAGGATGAGAAGAAGAACGAACATTACTTGCGTCGCGAATTTTCTTATTCCAAATTCCAGCAGACCATGATCCTGCCCGACGATGTCGATAAGGACAAGATCGCGGCTCACGTCGAACACGGTGTGTTATCCGTCGATCTGCCCAAAGTGCCGAAACAGACGCCTTGCGCGTGCCATAAAACGATCGAAGTGAAGTAGGCCGGGCTTTTCGTGCCGCCGGTTCCCGACAGGAACCGGCGGTTTTTTTGTTTTTCTTTCTTATTTTTCGTTTTGTTTATTTCGGAAAGTACTAAAACGGATCTGTCGATCTGTCGCTATTTATATAATAAATAATATGTACAATCGGTAAGAATATGAGGTATTGATTTTACGGTTTATAATGTGAGAAATTGAAAATTCGAATGATGACGAAACAAAAAAAGGCAATTATATGTTTTTTTTGATAAATAAATTTTGAAAATAACAGATATTTTTTATTTTTACAGAACCATAAACCCTTGAAATTTTACAGATATGAATACTAAATTCTTGATTAACAGAGTGTTAATTTTTAACTTATCAATATATTTCGAACCCGATCTCTCTGTTTGTGATAGTTTGAAGCAAGCGGAAATGAGCAAAAATGCGGAAAAACCTGTCTTTCAAATGGAACAGGTAACAAAATCGTCAGGGGAATAGTAATAATTGTTTCTCCGTTAGAAAGAAGTTTCGGAGAGTAGAGTTTTCGTTTGAAAATATCCGATAAACACATTTCACGGGTGTTACCGAAACGGAAATCGGCAGGAGCGACGTACCGTATCAGGTAATGAGAAAGTCCTGGATTTAGAATAACGACAGCAATCAGTCATTATTACGAATATTTATACAATATGCTTATGGGAACGAAGGCTTGTTTAAATTTCTGGTTGGTCATAGTATTTTCCGGGTTGTTTTGTATGGAAATGTCGGCCCGGAACCGAGTCGTCATTGTAAATGAATGCGAAGGATACTCGGATAACATAAATGTTTTTTTACGGAATC
>CASDZK010000060.1 GCA_949286165.1 uncultured Alistipes sp. | reverse complement strand
GTCCATATCAAATATAACGCTGTTTTTCATATTGTGGATTTGGTTTAACCGACAAAAATAAATATTTTATCCAGAAGATTTAGATTCGGAGTGAATTGTGTTGTTGCCATAATGTCGAGTGACTTTATGGCATAGCGGCCGTTGTATTTTATTTTGATCTTTATGCATGTTTCGAGATGTTTTTTGTTTCCCTCATTGCTTTTCAAAATCGTATAAAATATTTCTTGCAATCGTATTTTGCCGAAAATCACTTTGCAGGTTTTGTCATTTTCAATTCTTTCATGGCTTGTGTCAGTTCTGGACGCAAGGTCCATTCGAAATATTTTCCTATAAACTTTCCCTGCATCGGTATAATCCAATAAGTCAATTTCCCGTCTGTTCCGAAAACTTCAAAGCGATTTAGTTTCTTTTGCACGTCTTTGGCAAAATGCATGATATTGCTATTGAAATGTTGCGGAGACTTGCCGTATTTTTCGCTTAATGCTTTACAGGTCGATTTGTGTCCCGGTTCGGTATAGATACGGATCAATATGTTTTTTCGTGTAGGGGACATCAATTTCTTATCTGTTAAGATAGTTTTCCATTCTTCTACTGTAACATCGATATCGCAAGAGTATTCGCCGTTTTGTACCGTGACTTGTTTTCGGACCATTTCAAATTGTATTTTTCGTTACGAATGATTCCCTGCAAATTTAGCGAATATTTATGCAGTGGTTAAATTTTTACCGTTGTCATTGGGTGCGGATTAGAGGAAAATTTATCGTTTGTCTTGATTTTTGGAATTGCTTCGTAGTGTTGGGTTTCCCTTTTTTTATCGTTAGAAAAGAATGAATAGGATTTCCATTCAATTTGGTTTCGAGATGGTTATAACTGTTTTCTCAATCGTTTCCACAACAGCGAACCGTCCAGCATGCCCGCGGGCGGAAACGTTTCTCCTTTAGGCGTTTGTCTCCGTTTGTCTCGCAAGGCGGCCAGATGGCGGTAAAAAGCCCGATGGGCCTTGACTACGGCCGCGAAACGGGCGGGATGCCCCTGCAACAGATACAGTACGGCTATTGCTCCGTCCATGCACATCCGCAGGAACAGGGTGGAGAATAACCGGTCTTCCGGCAGGTTCTTATATAAGGTATAAAGACTGTTTCGGAAATTCAGGAACAGTTTGCGGGGCGATTCGTTGCCCAACGTGCCTCCGCCCAAATGGTAAACCGTCGAGGCGGGCTGCACCATGATTTTATAGCCGAGGTTTTTCAACCGCCAGCAAAGGTCTATTTCTTCCATGTGGGCGAAATAATCTTCGTCCAGTCCTCCCGCGATCCGGTACAGGTCGCTCCGGACAAGCAGGGCGGCTCCCGAGGCCCAGAATATCTCCGCCGGTTCGTCCCATTGTCCCCGGTCTTCTTCCGTATCGTTCAGAATCCGTCCCCGGCAGTAGGGAAAGCCGTAACGGTCCATTAGTCCTCCGGCCGCTCCGGCGTATTCGAAACGGGTCCGCTGACGGTAAGAACGTATCTTGGGCATCACGGCCGCCGTTTTCTCGTCGTTTCCCAGCATGGCCAGCAGGGGCGGCAGCCAGTTTTCCGAAACTTCCGCGTCGGAATTCAATAGCAGGAAACAGGGGGAGTCCAGTTGCGCCAACGCCCGGTTGTATCCGCCTGCAAAACCGTAATTCCGGCCGAGAGGAAGCCATTTCACTTCCGGGAAACGGGTCCGGACGAAATCGGCGGAATCGTCCGTCGAACCGTTGTCCGCCACTATGATTTCCGCATATTCCTGCGGCGTGTGGCGTACCACGGAGGGGAGGAAGGTGTCCAGCAACGCCCGGCCGTTCCAGTTCAGAATGACGACCGATACTTTGATCCGCCCGTTCTCTTTTCGGGGAGACGAGAAGGAGTCCCTTTCGTTTTCGGGAAGGGAAACCGGAGAACCCGGACGGGGGGCGGAACCGTTTCTTATCATTGCGTTGTTGATTTGACACGTCAAAGATATTACTTTTGCGAAAAATAACGAAAATCAACATGGAGCATCCTTCATACGAAATGCGCCGCCGGCAGTTGCTGGCCCGCCTGGTCCGACAGAAAAACGGGGCGGTGGTCGATGCCATGGAAGCCCTGGAAGGCGGCAAGCGGCTGTTCAGTTACGGCGTTTCCCTGCCGACGCTGAAAACCATCGTGCGCAGTTATCCCGCCGATAACGATTTCGCCGATTATCTTTTTCATACCGATATTCGGGAGTTGAAACTGGCGGCCGTTTATCTGGCTGACGGTCCGGGCATGACCGCCGGCCGGATGGAGGCGTGGAAGTCGGCTTTCGTCACTTTCGAAATAGCCGTCAATTGCGCTTCCGCACTTTTTTGGCAATCTCCCGACGCATACGCTACGGCGGTACGCTGGTTGGAGGCCGACCCCGATCCCGTAACCGTTCGGGCGGCTTTTATCATGCTTGCCCGTGGTGTGGCCAATGACCGGATAGCTGCCGACGTCCGCTCTTGCGACGAATTGTTGCGGGTGTCGGCAAACCGTTTTTTCCCCGACCGGACGACGGTGGCGGAGGGGATCGGAAACCTGTTCGAACGGTTGGTCCGGAAAAACGGAGAAAACCGGGAACGAATCGTCCGTTTTTTACGGCAAAAGGAACGGGAAGGTTCGGCGATGGCGGCGGCCCTGTTGGAGGAAGTCGCGTATTGGTAGTATGAAAATTTTTGATTTTCAATAATTTGTGCTACCTTTGCCGAAATTTATACTTTTTAGATGACAGCATTGGAAACTTTTGAGTCTTTGGGTTTGTCGGAAACGACGCTCGAAGCAATCCGCGCGAAAGGATTCGAAATACCTTCGCCCATTCAACGACTGACTATTCCCGTACTTCTTGCGAATCAAAACGATATTATCGGACAGGCACAGACAGGAACCGGCAAAACGGCCGCTTTCGGCCTGCCCATTTTGGAACAGGCGCTTCCCGCTTCGGGAAAGGTGCAAGCCTTGATTTTGGTCCCTACCCGCGAATTGGCCTTGCAGGTTACCGACGAATTGCTTTCGTTGCGGACCGGAAAAATAACCGTGTCCGCCATTTACGGCGGCGCCTCGTACGACGAACAGCTGCGCCGGCTGAAAAAGGGAATCGATATCGTGGTCGGCACGCCCGGTCGTATTCTCGACCATCTGCACCGCGGCACGCTCGATTTGTCCGCGCTGAAATGGCTGGTGCTCGACGAAGCCGACGAGATGTTGAACATGGGGTTTATCGACGATGTGGACGAAATTTTGAGTTATACGCCGGAAGAACGGCGCTTGCTGCTTTTTTCCGCTACCATGCCCCGCCGGATTTCCGATCTTGCGCAGAAATATATGCGTGACGTGCAGGTGTTGAAAGTGGAGGCCACGCACCTGACGACCGATTTGACCGACCAGATTTATTTCGAGGTGCGCGAAAGCGATAAATTCGATGCCCTGACGCGCATTATCGACGTGGAACCGGAGTTTTACGCCATTGTTTTCTGCCGGACCAAGGTGGCGGTGGACGAGTTGGTAAACCGTCTGCTCGAAAGGGGGTATCTGGCCGACGGGTTGCACGGCGACGTGTCGCAGGCGCAGCGCGAGAAGATATTGCGGAAATTCAAGCGCAGATTTTCCAATATCCTGGTCGCTACCGATGTGGCGGCCCGCGGCATCGACGTCAATAATCTGACCCATGTCATCAACTATTCCCTTCCGCAGGATTCCGAGTCGTATGTGCATCGGATCGGCCGTACCGGCCGCGCCGGCAATCAGGGAACGGCCATTACCTTTATATCCCATTCGGAATACCGCCAGTTTTTAGCCATGCGCAAGGAGGTAAAAGCGGATATCCGCAAGGAGGAGATTCCGACGGTGCACGACGTTATCGCGTTGAAAAAGCAACATATCTTGAGCGAACTGGAAGAGACGATCGAAACGCAGATGTTCGACGAATATGCCGGGATGGCGGAAACGATTCTCGCTTCCCATACCCCGGAAACCGCTTTGGCCGCTTTGTTGAAAATGTCCTTCAAAAACGACCTGGATGCCAGCAGTTATCCCGAAATCCGCACGTTCTCCGTGGACCGAAAGGGAACGGCCCGCATTTTCATCGCCGTAGGCCGCCGCGACGGCTTCACGCCCCGGCGCATTGTGGAAATGCTCCAGCGGGAAAGCGGGCTGCCCGATGCCCATATCAATGACGTGAAGATCATGGACGAATTTTCGTTCGTGACCATTCCGTTCGAAGAGGCGGAACATGTGACCCGCTGTCTGAATAAGGGGAGCAAGCATCCGATTGCCGAAATCGCCCGGAATGAAAAGTCGGTACGCCGTGCCGCACCGCGCAGGAAAGACGGCAGGAAAGGCAAGACGTCGCGGTCGAAAGACAGAGCCGGACGCCGGGTCCCGCGCAAGGCGGCCGATACCGAATTTCGGCGTAAACGGCGTTGAGGCCGTATTTGTACGGAAAGAAGAAGGGACACCCGGTTGTTTTCGGGCGTCCCTTCTTCTTTATTATAAAAAATAAAGTGGTAAACGAATGTTTCGGAGCTACCCGCTTTTTCTGACCGGTTGCGGATTATCCGTTGTACTTGTAGCCGACTCCCTTGACCGTGCTGATCAGGTCGTCGCCGAGTTTCTCGCGCAGTTTCCGGATATGCACGTCGATAGTGCGGTCGCCTACGATCACGTCGTCTCCCCAGATATGGGAGAGTATCTCTTCGCGGGAAAAGACCTTGCCCGGTTTCGACAGCAACAGGGCAAGCAACTCGAATTCCTTGCGCGGCAATGTCATCTCTCCTCCGTCTGCCGTCAGAACGAGGTAACGGTCACGGTCTATCGACACGCTTCCCGTCCTTCCCGTTTCCGGCCCGTCCGGTTCCACCCGCTTCAATAAGGCTTTGATGCGGCTGATTAACACTTTGGGCCGGACCGGTTTGGCGATGTAATCGTCTCCGCCCGCCTCGAATCCTGCGATTTGCGAATAGTCTTCCGCCCGGGCGGTCAGGAAAGTGACGATGCACCGGTTCAACTCCGGATTTTCCCGGATATGCTCGCAGGCTTCTATGCCGTCCATTTCAGGCATCATCACGTCCAGAATAATCAGGTGGGGATGGACTTTGCCGGCCAGTTCCACCGCCTCCCGCCCGTTCGTGGCGCAGTAAACTTCGAATCCCTCCTTTTGCAGGTTGTATCGGAGGAACTCGATAATGTCCGGTTCGTCGTCCGCAATCAGAATTTTATAGGTCATAATCATCTTGGTTGCCGCCTCCGTTGTTCTTCGGGGCCTGTAATTCGCAACAAAGAAATAAAATGTTTGTTAATTAAACGTTAAGTTTCAAGGTTATTTTTCGCCTTCCTCCGTCGCCCTGTACTTCCCTGCGCGAGAGAACCGGGGCGGGAGGTTCCGGAAATTGCCCGCCGCATTGTTCCGCCGGGTCGGCGGGCGGCCGGTTTCGATTGCAGGGATTGTTTTTTTCGATCGGACGGAATATTTCGTTTCCCGAAATGCCGGGCAGGCAGGAAAATTGCCGGAAGACCGTGAGGTTTTTTCATCAAAACGAGAAATTTATGAGAACGATGTACGATAAAATGATCCGGATGATCGTCTCCGGAGTCATTAATGACAAAGAGGAGTTTATCGATAAAATGACCGAACATATCGAACGGTCGGCCCGTTGCCACCGGCTTTCTCCCGACGAGGTGTGCGATATTCTGTTGCGGGAAGAGAAGGGGAGCGCCGCTTCCGAAGAAACGGCGGAAGCGGAAGGGCGGTTGCGGAACAGCATCGATGCCCTGACCGCCAAAATAGACGAATTGATTCGTTTACTCGATCGAAAGGTGTGAGTCATGCGGATCGTCAGTTTTTATATCGCTCTGTTGAATATCGGTCGGGCGTTTCAGATTACGGGAATCCTCATCAAACATCTTTTTATCGAGATGCGCGATCATTGGCGGCGCCGTTTTTCCCGGAAACGGCCCGGCGTCCGCTACCGCGTTTACACTACGCCGCAACGGTTGCGCCAGACGATCGAGGAGTTGGGGCCTACCTACGTGAAGTTCGGCCAGATCATGGCCGACCGGCCCGACATGGTGTCCGAGAAATTCCGGGTGGAGCTTAAAAAGTTGCAGTCGAAAGCGGAACCTTTCGACAATGAGACGGCCTTCGCCCTGATTGAAAAGGAGCTGGGACAGCCCATCGCTTCGGTGTTCGAACGTTTCGATCCGGTTCCGTTGGCGGCGGCTTCCGTAGGGCAGGTGTATCGGGGCGTTCTCCGGACGGGAGACAAAGTGGTCGTCAAGATACAGCGGCCGTTTATCGAGAACAAGATGAAGCTCGATATTTACCTGATGAAGTATCTGGCCAAGAAAACGGCCAGGGCTTATCCGGAAATGGCGGCTATCAATATCGTGGGATTGGTGGACGAGTTTTCCGAGAATATTCTGCAGGAATTGGACTACCGTTTGGAAGCGAACAATATCAAGGTTTTCGAAAGCATGTTCGCCGGAGAGGAAACCGTCAAGATACCCAAAGTGTATATGAAATACGTGACCCGCCGGCTGATCGTGACCGAGTTTATCGACGGCATTACGCCCGACGGCCGGCAGCGGTTAGAAGAGCACGGGTTCGACTGCGAGGCGGTGGTAACCAACGGGGCCCGGGCCATTTTTACCATGGTGTTGAAAAACGGGTTCTTTCATGCCGACCCGCATCCGGGCAACCTGTTCGTGCTGGGCGACAATGCCGTGGCGTTCATCGATTTCGGTATGGTGGGCGTTTTGCGTCCGAAGGACATCAATTTTCTGGCCGATTTTACGATCGGGTTCGCCGGAAAGGACAGCATTGTTATTACCAAATCCCTGTTGGAGCTTTGTTCGCAACAGTTTTTCGTTTACGAGGAGGAATTGGCGTTCGACATCCACCGTATGCTGATGCAAAACTTTACCTCCAAAGTGGTCGATATGCGCAATTTCTCCCGGGTCATGCAAAGTTCCATCGAGATACTCATCAAGTACGACCTTCAGATTCCTTCCGGTATTTTCATGTTGATTAAAGCGTTGGCCACGCTGGAAAAGTTCGCGCAGGACATCGCGCCCGACCTCGATCTGGGCGGAATCGTACTGCCCTATGCCCGCGAATGCGTCAAGGCCCGTTACGCTCCCCGGCGCATCGCCCATGAAATTTACGAAACGGCGATCAATTACATGTCGCTGATGCGGAATCTTCCGAACCAGATAGGCGAAATCCTTTATAAGTTGAAGGAAGGAAAGATCAAACACGACATCAAGCTCAACGACGAGCATATCTTTACCGTGACCGTTCGGCAAATGACGTTGCGCATCGCCTATGTTTTGCTGTTGATCGGGCTGTTTATCGGGGCCGCCATACTAATTGTTTGGGACAATAGCCAGCGTTTCGGATATTTTATATTATATTTATCGTCGATTTTGATTCTGTTTTTACTGATCCGTTGGGTCATATTCGGTCGTAAATAACGGAAAATACGAAAAATGACGAAGATATGAAAAAATGGTTTGGGTGTCTGTCCGCTCTTTTGCTGTCTGCGGCCGCGTGGGCGGGAGAAATTGTTACCGACCGTTCCGTGAAAAGCGATATTCTGGGCAGGTCGGTGCGGTACACGGTATATTTGCCCGACGGTTACGGTTCCGGCACGGCCGATTATCCCGTGCTTTATCTGCTGCACGGTTTGGGGGACGACCATACGGCATGGGTCGCGAAGGGGGCTTTGTTGACTTTGGCCGACAGTCTGATCCGTTCGGGAGAAATCGTTCCGATGGTCATCGTCACTCCCGATGCGTGGGATTCCTGGTATGTGAACGATTATGCCGGAAAATGCCGGTACGAAGACATGTTTTTCGAAGAGTTCATGCCGTATGTGGAAAATACCTACCGGGTTCGCCGGGAACAGAAGAATACTTTTATCGCAGGACTTTCCATGGGCGGAAACGCCTCTTTGATGTACGTGCTGCGGCATCCCGACCGTTTCGGCGTATGCGGGGCGCTCAGTCCCGCCGTGCTTACCGATGCGGAAATGGAACAGCGGGCCCTGTTCTCCGATCTGTTCAAACGGTTGTTCGGCGATCCGGTCGATTGGGACCATTACCGCCGTTACAGTGCCATCGATCTGGCCCGCAACCTGCCTGAAGCCGATAAACGCAAGGTGGATATCTATGTCGATTGCGGCGACGACGATTTTCTGTATAAAGGCAACGACGCCATGCATACCGCGTTGCGCGATGCCGGCATCCGGAGCGAATACCGGATGCGCGACGGCGGCCATAACTGGGAGTACTGGAGGACGGGCCTACCCGAAATCCTTCGCCGCTGCACCAGCTCTTCCAACCGATAACCCCGAAAAAATATAACAGTCCATGAAAAATACCATAGCCTATATCGAGAAAAACAAAGAACGGTTCTTGTCCGAACTGTTCGGTTTATTGCGCATTCCCTCCATCAGCGCCGAAAGCGACCGCAAGCCCGACATGCGGCGGTGCGCGGAGGAACTGGCCCGGTTGCTTCGGGAGGCCGGGGCCGATCGGGCCGACGTGATGCCCACGACCGGCAATCCCGTGGTGTATGCCGAAAAAATCGTCGCTCCCGAATTGCCTACCGTGCTGGTTTACGCCCATTACGACGTGATGCCGGTCGAGCCGTTGGAGGAGTGGCATACGCCGCCTTTCGAGCCGCAGGTGCGTGACGGACGTATTTACGGCCGGGGCGCCGACGACGACAAGGGGCAGGGTTTTATGCACGTGAAGGCTTTCGAGGCGATGGCGGCTTCCGGCGAATTGCCTTGCAACGTGAAATTTATGCTGGAAGGGGAGGAAGAGATCGGTTCGGCCGCCCTGAGCCTCTGGTGCCGGGAAAACCGCGACCTGTTGAAAGCGGACGTGATTTTAGTGTCGGATACCGGCATGATCGGTTGGGACACGCCTTCCATTACCTGCGGTCTGCGGGGCATCGCCTATATGCAGGTGGAGGTCTCCGGCCCTTCCCACGACCTGCATTCCGGCCTGTACGGGGGAGCGGTAGCCAATCCCGTGAACGAGTTGTGCCGGATGATCGCCCGGCTGACCGATGCCGACGGTCGCGTCGCCGTTCCGCACTTTTACGATAAAGTGCGGGTATATTCCGAGGCGGAAAGGAGCGAATTGCGGGCCGCTCCGTTCGATCCCGAAGCGTATAAACGGAGCATTGGCGTACCCGACACGGCGGGCGAAGCGGGATATGTTACGCCCGAGCGTACCGGTATCCGGCCTGCGCTCGACGTCAATGGCATTTGGGGAGGTCATACGGGCGAAGGAACCAAGACGATCATTCCCGCCAGGGCGTTCGCGAAAATATCCATGCGGTTGGTTCCGGATCAGGACTATCGGGAAATCGCCCGGTTGTTCGAGGAGTATTTCCGTTCCGTCGCTTCTCCCGGCGTTCGCGTGTCGGTGGAATTTCTGCACGGCGGAGCCCCGTACGTCTCGCCGACGGACCTCAAGGCTTACCGGGCGGCGGCGAAGGCCGTGGAACGTACGTTCGGGAAAAAGCCCCTGCCTTTTTACAGCGGCGGGAGCATCCCTGTCATCAGTACGTTCGAAGAGGTGTTGGGCGTGAAAAGCATTTTGTTGGGATTCGGCTTGGGCAGCGACGCCATCCATGCGCCCAACGAAAATTATCCTTTGGAAAATTTTTATCGGGGAATCGAAACGATCGCCTGGTTTTATCACTATTTTTCCGAATAATTTTTTATGGACGTGGAGTTTGTTATGTTGGTTGAACCCTCTCAGTTACCGATACGATGAAGAAAGAACAGTTGCCCGAACGTACCGTCGAGCGGTTGAGCGAATACCGCCGTACCCTGCTCAACAGCCTCAATATGGGGCTGACGCATATTTATTCCCACAGCCTGGCTTCGATACACGGCATTACTGCGGTGCAGGTGCGGCGCGACCTGATGCTGATCGGCTTTTCCTGCGACAATAAGAAAGGGTATAATGTCCGGGAGCTGATCGATTTTATCGGCAATATTCTGGATACGCCCGAGCCGTTGAATATCGCGGTAATCGGCATGGGAAATCTGGGAAGCGCCATTACCGCTTATTTCAACGGCAAGCGGTCCAAAATGCGTATCGTGGCCGCTTTCGATGTCGATCCGGCCAAGGTGGGGACCGTTATCGCCGGCGTGCCCTGTTATCATATTACCGACTTCAGCCGGCGTTGCATCGACGACGAGATCGCCATTGTCATTCTGACGCTTCCTACCCGCAACGTGCTCGCGTTGGTGCCCGTATTGGAGAAAAGCCCGATCAAAGGGGTGCTGAATTTCACGTCCACGCCGATCAAATTTTCCGACGATTCCAACATTTACGTCGAAGATTACGATATCATTACCCTGTTGGAAAAGGTCGCTTATTATACGAAGGAGAAGCTATGATCATACATCGCGACGGTTCCGGTTACCGCAATATCCGGAATGCGGTGGTTACGGTAGGCTCTTTCGACGGGGTGCATGCGGGACACCGGACTATTCTCCGTTCGTTGCGCGAACGGGCGGCGGCCTGCGGCGGCGAAAGCGTGCTCATCACGTTCCATCCCCACCCCCGGAAAGTGTTGGGACTGGATACGGAACATTTCCGTTTGCTCAATACGTTGCCCGAAAAAGAGTACCTGTTGTCGCAATGCGGCGTGGATCACTTGCTGGAAGTCGAGTTCACGCCGGAGTTCAGCCGGATGGATTCCGAAACGTTCGTCCGGAATTTCCTGTGCGCCCGGATAGACGTGAAACATGTCGTGATCGGATACAACCATCATTTCGGACATAACCGGGAAGGCGGACTCGCCCAGTTGCGGCGGCTCGGCGGCGAATGCGGGTTCGGCGTTTCCGAAATTCCGGAACACGACATCGCGCATGAAAAAATCAGTTCCACGGTAATCCGAAACGCCCTGGCCGAAGGGGATATGCGTACGGCGGCCCGTTATCTGCTGGAACCCTATTTCTTTTTCGCTCCGGTGGACGGGGCCGGTTATCTGACCGTGACGGACGAAATGAAACTGATTCCCCCGCCGGGACGTTACCGCGTCCGGGTGGAAGACGATTATTCGGCTCCGCGCCTCCGTTTTCCCGCCGTTGCAGAAGTGGCGGACGGCCGTATCCGGATCGAGTCGCCGGAAAATCAGGAACTTTCGTCATTTCCCGCCCCGCGGATCTCTTTTTTGGAAAAAATATTCTTTTGAAAAAGAGCTTCCGTATCGGATTTTTTATTACTTTTGCCAAAATTTATCAATCCCTTAATGTAAAACGTTTTGACTATGGCATTCTTAGACGAAAAAATCCGAACGGAAGGAATTACTTTTGACGATGTATTGTTGGTTCCCGCTTATTCCGAAGTGTTGCCTCGCAGCGTTGACATTTCATCCCGTTTCTCGCGTAACGTAAAGATAAACACGCCGGTCGTTTCCGCCGCGATGGATACCGTTACCGAATACGAAATGGCCATTGCCATAGCCCGTGAAGGCGGTATAGGCGTTATTCATAAAAACATGAGCATCGAAGAACAGGCCATGCAGGTCCGCAAGGTAAAACGGGCGGAAAACGGCATGATCTACGATCCTATTACCATATTGAAAGACAATACGGTGGGAGACGCGCTGGCTTTGATGAAAGAAAATAAAATCGGCGGTATCCCCGTGGTCGGAAACAAAAAGCTGATCGGTATCGTAACCAATCGCGACCTTCGTTTTCAGACCGATATGTCGCGCCGTATCGAAGAGGTCATGACCCGGGACAATCTGATCACGACGAAAAATGCCGACGTTTCCAAGGCGGCCCGCCTGCTGCTCGAAAACAAGATCGAAAAATTGCCAGTGGTCAATGACAAAGGGGAGTTGATCGGTTTGATTACCTACCGCGATATTACCAAAATTAAGGACAATCCTTCCGCCAGCAAGGATGACAAGGGGCGTTTGATGGTGGCTGCCGGGGTGGGGGTTACCCATGACACGATGGAACGGGTGGCGGCGTTGCATGAAGCGCAGGCCGACGCCATCATCATCGATACGGCGCACGGTCATTCCAAATACGTGGTCGATATGTTGAAAAAAGTCAAGGCGGCTTATCCCGCGTTGGACGTGGTGGTAGGTAACGTGGCTACGGCCGAAGCGGCCCTGATGCTGGTCGAAGCGGGCGCCGATGCCGTGAAGGTGGGTATCGGTCCGGGTTCTATCTGCACCACCCGGGTTATCGCCGGAGTGGGAGTGCCCCAGTTGAGTGCGATTTACGACGTGTCGAGCGCGTTGAGAGGAACGGGCGTTCCCGTGATCGCCGACGGGGGATTGCGTTATACGGGCGATATCGTGAAGGCCATCGCGGCCGGAGCCGATTCCGTCATGTGCGGATCCATGTTTGCCGGTGTGGAAGAGTCTCCCGGAGAAACCATTATCTACAACGGCCGTAAATTCAAGACGTACCGCGGCATGGGATCGTTGGAAGCCATGCAGAAAGGGTCGAAAGACCGGTATTTCCAGGAAGGCGAGAACGACGTGAAAAAACTGGTTCCCGAAGGTATTGCGGCACGTGTTCCTTACAAGGGCGTATTGGCCGAAGTGGTTTACCAGATCGTCGGCGGTTTGCGCTCCGGTATGGGGTATTGCGGTGCGGCGACGATCGAGGATTTGAAGAAAGCTCAGTTTATCCGGATTACCGGTGCCGGAATTTTGGAAAGCCATCCGCACGATGTGACCATTACGCGGGAAGCTCCCAACTATTCGCGGCAGGATTAAGGGGGAATGAAAAATAAAGATTACGGAGTGTCGGGAAAGACGCTCCGTAATTTTTTATATGAAGATGAATCTATTTTAACCGGGCGATGACGATGACCGGATTGTCGTCGTCTTTTAGTTTCCTTCCTAATGCTTTGGCCTGTTCGTCGTTGGAGGCTTCGGCCCGCCGTTTGAAATCTATGGCTTCCACTTTTTCGAATACGGCCCGTTCTGCCGGTATTCTTTTGAAAGGCCAGAATGCGATTCCGTATGCGGTTCCCGGATTCAATTTTTCCTCGGAAAGATTGACTGCCCGGTCTTGTATCGGCAGATAAACATAGTATGGTATTTCCGGCTTGCTTAATGCGGAAGATCGGGCTAATGAAGTGCCCAGGAATAGATAATCGTTTGCTTCGATAAAAAACTCTATAGTTACCGGTTCTCCGAGTTGCGAGACAGCGGAATTACGGATATGGAAAGGATGTTCGACGGTACCGTTGTAATAAATACGGTAGAAGTCGGCAGTACCGTCATAATATTCGAAATAATCCGGATGAGAAAAATTCGTCTTAAAAAAATATAGAATACCGTAGCCCCGATCCGAAAATCGGTGATAAAAACGGCGCATCTTATATTCTCCTTTCACTTTAGTAAACGGTCGGTTTGCGGCCGAGGCGGTCAGTATGAGGCAAGAGTCCGGAAAACCGAGCAACACGGCGACCTGCCGGTTGTTTCCACCCCATGTGATATACATATCGTCCGTTTGCCGGTTTTCCTGTGTCAAACCGGCTGCGTTTAATAATGGGTTGAGCCATAATTTTTCTTCCTGAATGAATTTTCCTCGCAAGTCGAAATGCATGGCTTTTCGCATAAAGAACAAGGTAATTCTGTCGGCTTCTGCATCGACGAAAACGGAATGGATCGGTTCTGTAAATTCTCCGGGACCATGTCCTCTGTGCCCGATACGGGTCAGGAATTTCCCTTGCCGGTCGAACAGCATCGGAGCGTCTAAAGGCGATTCCATGACGATATGTTTTGCAAACACATAGGGAGCTGCCCACCCGGAAACGAGGCAATCGTCCGTGGTTTCCAAAGCGACATATTCGAAAGATCGGGCGATGGCATCCGTCGTCAGGTTTTCCGGATGTTCCCGGGCCTGGTCTAAATCGATGGTCCGGGTCGTGGTTACAGGCGGCACGTCCGGCCGATCGATCGGAAAGTCCGGAACGGTTTGGGAGAGGCAGCAATAGAGCAACAGCAACAAAAAATCCATGTCTCGAGGGATTAGGGGAGATATTCGTATCCGTATTCGCTTTGATCGGGAGATATTATGCAAAAACTATAACCTACTTGCATGCTGGAATTCATGCCGAGTATTCGTAGGTATTCCTGTTGGGCCTCTTGTGAAGAAAAAGCGAAAATATCGCCTGGCGGTGTC
>CASDZK010000059.1 GCA_949286165.1 uncultured Alistipes sp. | reverse complement strand
ACCTCCCTTTCTCGAATAACGGCATTTTGTTCGTTTCGATTTTTTATTTATCTTTGACGCCGCAAAGGTGCCATAGCTCAGTTGGTAGAGCAAAGGACTGAAAATCCTTGTGTCCCCGGTTCGATTCCTGGTGGCACCACAGAAACACAAAACCCTAATAAGACAATTATTAGGGTTTTGTGTTTCTGTGGCATATCATTGTTATAAAAACATTTTTCGAAAAAGCAACAGAAACAGAGCTCTAAAATTATTCCGAAGCAGGCATAAAATGAATCAATACTTCTTCGTTATTATTATTCGCACCTGAAACATATTGCAACTTGCCTTTGCAAAAATCCACGGCCTCTTCATGCGTATGCCCTGCATAAACTCCAATAATACATGGCGAATTCCAAACTAATTTGCAAAAATCGAATGTAGTTTTCGTATGTCCGTTTTTCGGCCAAGGATTTCTCCGCTCTATTTTATAATAAATATCATGAGCTTCGTTCCAATCGGGATGTCCACAACCGTAATCTATGTTATGTCCGTTTGAGTAAAGAGGTATATGCATCATTAAAACGACGGGAAGACCTTTATTGATCTGCTTCTTAAAAAAATCCAGTTGATCTTCAGTAATTTCATGAGTAGAATTATCGATCAGTACGAAATTAATCCCATGTAAGATTTCCGAATGAAACAATGGATGATTCCCCTGATACAACGGTTTCAAATTCCGTTGCTCCCACTTATCTCGCAAATCTGCTGCAACACCGTTTTCTCCTTCATAATGCCAATCATGATTTCCTGCAATATAAGCCCATTTTAATCCGGATTCTTTCATAATTCGCTCTAATGTCTCTACAGAAGCCAAGGACGGAAAATTAAGTATATCACCGCCCAGAACAACCAGCTCTACCTGTTCTTCCCGTGCCTTTTTCAAAGAAGCGAGCAAAGCTTTTTCTCTCCCATTGCTTATCCCATAATTTACAGGTTCCACAGCAGCCCCTCCCATTCGTTTGGTATAAGAGTAGAACTCTTTTCCCCGTTCATCTTCGACAGTAAAATGAGTATCGGATAAAAACATGACTTTAAACGGTTTATCTAACCCTTTCATCCTGTAACAAACGTTTCCGCTTTTAACCGTTATATTTTCAACCGTTTCAAAATCCGTATTACATCCTATTCCAAATAAGACACACACGATCGCAACATAGAAAATTTTCATTCCTATTATTTTTTATTTGTTCAAATATAACCACTTTTTCAAACAAACGAAAAAGTGGTCCGATGATTACCGGACCACTTCCGCATTAAATATCCAATTATTCTTTAAAATCGTGTTACCGATTTCTTTCAATATCCACCGCCCAAAGCATGGTAAAGGTTAATGATCCCCTGTATTTCATCGAATCTGTCGGATGCTGCGGACAGCTCGGCTTGCAATAAGGTCTGGCGAGCGGTCAAGACTTCCAGATAGTTTTGCGAAGTATAACGCATCAACAATTCGGAACTGCGGACGGCCGATTCCAGAGCAACGACCTGCTGTTCGTCCAACATCAATCGCTGACGTGCCCCCTGCCATTGGGCCAATGCATTGTTTACCTCCGTACCTGCATCGAGCAAACTTTGCCGGAAAGACAACAAAGCCTCTTCCTGTTGCGCTTTCGCGATTTTCAGATTGGCTGTATTCTGTCCCCGGTTGAATAACGGTTGAACCAATGATCCCACCGCCGACAACAACCATTGTCCGGGGTTGACAATAGCTCCCCCCGCTGCGTTGGTCCATCCGGCCGATCCGCTCAGGGTAATCGAAGGATAAAAAGCTGCCCGAGCTTGGTTGGTTATATAATAAGCCTCGGCCAAAGCAGCTTCGCTCTGACGGATATCGGGACGCCGCTGCAACAGTTGCAAAGGAACGCCGGCAGAAAGCGTTTCGGGGAAAACCTGTCCATCCAGCGTAGAACGGGGAATACTCCGCGAAGCCGTTCCCAACAAGGCGGAAAGCGTATTTTCCATTTCGACAACCTGTTGTTGGAGCGAAGAAAGAGAAGCGTCCACCGACAATTTGCTCGCTTCGGTTTGGGCAACGGCCATTTCCGTTGCCTGTCCCGCTTTTTTCAAGGCTTTCATGGTCCGCAGGTTTTCCTCCCAGTTCTCCGCTGTACGGGTACTAATATCCACCTGCTTGTCCAGCATCAACAATGTATAATAACTGTTGGCAATCGTGGCTACCAATTGGGTTTGCACGGCCTGACGATATGCTTCGCTCTGTTCCAATGCCGCTTGAGCCCCTCTTTTGGCATTGGTCAATTTACCGAAAATGTCCAGTTCCCATTCCGCGGAAACCGCCAAATTATAACTTTTGGAAGCCTTATTACCGTCTACGCTGGTTACCGTTCCCTGGGGCGAAAACGAGAAAGACGGCACATAAGCCAGTTTGGAGGCTTTCAACAACGCTTCGGCTTCCTGCACTTTCAGCCGGGCGATATTCAAATCGGTATTGTTGCGGATGCCCTCTTCGATGAGTTGCTGCAAATACGGATCGGTAAACAACTCTTTCCATGAAAGAGCCGCCAGCGAACTCGTATCGCCCGAAGACTCTATACGCTGATAAAGGCTGTCCGTTACCGGCATATCGGGGCGTTCGTAAACCCGGTATATCCGGCAACCCACCAATCCTACCGACAAAAACAAACAGATAACTATCTTTTTCATTCGATTCATAAACATAACATTAACGATTTTTCCCTTCTTCCTCCGGTATCGTCAGATCCCGTTCCGGCATTAATTTTTCCTGCAAAGTCTGGAAAACGATAAACAGGACCGGAACGATAAATAACAACGCTATGGTTCCGATCAACATGCCTCCTACCGTTCCTACCCCGATGGAAATATTTCCGTTGGCTCCGACACCCGTAGCGACCATCAGAGGCAACATCCCGAAAATCATCGTCAAAGAGGTCATCAGAATAGGACGCAGACGTACCTGGGCGGCAGATATGGCCGCCTGCGGAATAGACATTCCCTGTTTACGCCGTTCGGAAGCATATTCCGTAAGCAAAATGGCCGTTTTGGCCAACAATCCGATCAACATGAGCAATCCGATCTGCAGGTAAATATTATTTTCGAGTCCGAACATCTTAGCAAAGAGGAAACTCCCGGCCAGACCGAAGGGAACCGACAAAATGACTGCGATAGGAACGAACAGACTTTCGTAAAGCGCACACAAAATCAGATAAATGAACACCACGCAGATGATAAAAATAATCGTAGTGGAACTTCCTGTTCCCGCTTCTTCTCGTGACATTCCCCCGAACTCGAAACCGTATCCCGCAGGCAAAGTTTCGGCCGCCACTTCACGTACGGCCTGTATCGCTTGTCCTGAGCTGTAGCCGTTGGCAGGCATTCCGTTTACGGAAATAGCGGAGAAAAGGTTAAAACGAGTCAGTGTTTCGGCCCCATATACGCGAGTCAATGTCAAATATTGGTTGACAGGCGACATTTCTCCGTCAGAATTGCGTACGAACATATTATTCAACGCTTCCGTATCTAACCGATATTCAGGAGAAGCCTGTACCATAACCCGGTAAAGTTTTGAAAAGCGGTTCATGTTCGAAGCATAATTCCCGCCGATATATCCCGACAATACGTTCAACACGTCGGTCGGCGATACCCCGTTACGCTTGCACCGGGCCGCATCCACCTCTACCAAATACTGAGGAAATTTCGTATCGAAAGAAGTGGTAGCCCGGGCAATTTCAGGTCGGGCGTTCAATTTGTCGATCATCTGACGCGTATATTTCAGCAGATCCTCGATAGAACCGCCCTTTTGGTCCTGAACATAAATTTCAAAACCGCTACTCACACCATAGCCGGGAATCATCGGTTGCGCGAAAGCCATAATATCTGCCGAGGAAATATCTGCCGTAAGCCGGTATATTTCATCGATAACGGCATTTATTCCATCTTGCTTTTCCGGGCGTTCATCCCAGTTTTTTAACCGAATAATAAACATCCCGTTGGCAGCACCTTGACCGCTAATCATACCGTTCCCTGTTACTTTGGAAAAGATCCGAATTTGGGGAATGGTCTTGATCCGCCGGTCTATTTCGTCCATTACGATTTTTGTTTCTTCCAAATTACTGCCGGGCGAAGTCCTCACATCCACGAAAATGGTTCCCATATCTTCCTGAGGAACCAAACCGGTCTTAGTGGTCTTCATTAGGAAAAACAGACCGCACAAAGCCACTACCAGTAATATCCCGGTCAGCCATCTGCGTTTCAACATGAACAACACGCCTGTTTTGTATTTCGCCACCATACGATGGAAAGCCGTATCGAAAGCGATATGAAAACGAGAGGAAAAACTCATTTTTTCTCCTTGGGCGACATTGGCATGAGGCGTCATAATCAAGGCGCAAAGCGCAGGACTCAGCGTCATGGCGTTGATCAGCGAAATACCTACCGCTACAGCCATCGTAAGTCCAAATTGGGTGTAGAATGTACCGGTAGTGCCCCCCATGAAACTAACGGGAATGAATACGGCCATAAACACGAAAGTGGTAGTGACCAAAGCGGAGGTAATTCCCCCCATCGCATCGATAGTCGCCAAGTAAGACGATTTGTACCCTTCGTCGAACTTGGCCTGAACCGCTTCGACAACCACTATAGCGTCGTCTACCACCGTACCGATGACCAATACCAGAGCGAACAGCGTCAACATATTCAGACTGAATCCGGCGGCATACAAAAAAGCGAAAGTCCCGATCAGGGAAACGATGATTGACACTGCCGGAATGAAGGTGGACCGGAAACTTTGCAGGAACACGTACACAACCAGAATAACCAGAATGATGGCTTCCACCAACGTTTTAATCACGTTTTTAATAGACGCGTCGAGAAAATCCTTCGAACTCATCAGGTCCACCAGTTCCATGCCTTTGGGAAGTGTCTTCGAAATTTCCGCCACTACTTTGTCGATCTCTTCGATAATCTCGTTGGCATTCGAACCTGAAGTCTGGGCGATCATGCAGTTGGAGCCGGGATGTCCGCTCACTTCCCCGATATAGGTATAAGTCCGGGAACCCAGTTCGATGTTTGCCACGTCTTTCAATCGCAACACCTCGCCATTGGGCAACGAACGGATAACCATATTGCCATAGTCCCTTTCCTCTTCATAACGCCCGCGATATTTCAATACATATTGGAAGGTATTTTTCGATTCCGCCCCCAACGTTCCCGTAGGCGATTCCACATTCTGTTCGTCAAGAACTGTCGTAATGTCGGAAGGAACAAGCCCGTATTTAGCCATTTTCCCCGGATCGAGCCAGATGCGCAACGAATAGTCGGATCCCATGACATTGACTTCTCCTACTCCGGCGATTCGGGCCAAACGAGGTTCGATATTGATTTTCAGATAGTTGTTTAGGAAACTTTCATCGAATGAATCGTCCGGACTGTAAAGCGCCAACGCCTTAATGTTACTGGTTTGCCGTTTGCGGACATTAACGCCGCTGCGGGTCACTTCGGCCGGCAACAATCCCTGAGCCGAAGCAATACGGTTCTGCACGTTTACCGTCGCCATATCCGGATCGGTCCCCTGTCGGAAATAAACGGTAATCCTTGCCGACCCGGTATTGGTGGCTGTGGAAGTCATGTACATCATGTTTTCCACGCCGTTAAGCGCCTCTTCTATCGGAACGACTACGCTTTTCAGCACCGTTTCGGCATTGGCGCCCGTATAAGAAGCGGATACGCTGACGGTAGGCGGAGCGATTTCAGGAAACTGTTCGACCGGCAGTTGCGAAAGCCCGATCAATCCGACAATAAGAATAATGACGGAAATAACCCCTGCCAATATGGGGCGGTCGATAAATGTTCTGATTTTCATGGCCGTCGTTTATTCTTGAGTTTTGATTACCGTTCCTTCACGCACTAGGCCTGCGCCTTCGGCAATAATAACGTCGCCCGGTTCAAGTCCCGATTCCACGATATATTCCGTACCGTTATTCAGTTTGAATACCGTTATCGGAGCCGACTGTGCCTTGCCGTCCACGACTTTGTAAACGAAAACGCGGTTTTGCAGCTCGTAAGTAGCCGCTTGAGGAATTACGATACATGATTTGCGCACGGTCGGGATAACCACGGTGCCACTTCCTCCGTTACGAAGCAACTGCTCCGGATTGGAGAAAACAGCCCGCAGGCTCGCCACTCCGGTACTCTCATTGATCGTACCGCTAATTGCATCTATGCGGCCCGTATGGGCATACGTTTTGCCGTTGCTCAGCATCAGTTCCACCTCAGGCATTTGCTCCATGGCCTGCTGTAATGAACCGTACTGCTGCATCAAATCGAGAATCTGATTTTCGTCCAGAGAAAAATATGCATAAATTTCTTTGTCGTCCGCTACCGTAACCAACGGTTCTTCAATGTTGCTGCTGACCAAAGCCCCTACACGGTAAGGAATCATACTGGCCACACCGTCCACCGGACTTTTTACTTCCGTATAAGAAAGATCGTTGCGAGCATTCGTTTCCTGTGCCTTCGCTTGCGCCAACGCGGCTTTGGCTTCAGCCAGATCGTTACGAGCCGTTTGGAGATCAAATTCAGACACTACATTTTCTTTGAAAAGCGCTTCCTTGCTTTCGGCGGTCAAATGCGCAGTAGCCAATTTGGCTTCGGCGCTTTTCACGTTAGCCATTGCCGTTTCAAGGGCGGCTTTATAAGGAACCTGATCGATAATAAAAAGCGTTTGTCCTTTACGGACGACATCGCCTTCATTCATACGAATTTCTGTAATAATACCGCTTACCTGCGGACGAATTTCGACGTACTGACGTCCCCGGATTTTCGCCGAATAGCCGGATTTCATCATTCGGTCGCTCAACGCCACGGTTAAAGTCTTGTATGTCGCTGCCGTCTCTTCCTGCTGCTGCTGATTTTTACAGGAAACGAACAACGACAAACAGATTGCGATAATCACAAAATGCTTCATTTTATTTTTATTCTTTTAATATGGGTTATTTAATTACACTTTATTTTGCATCCTTTTTTTAGGAAACGGATAAAATTAAACATAATTACTCGAAGCCGGAAAAAGTGATGACAAACGGCAAGAATGTGATGACAAACGACAAAGACGATTGGTGGATTAACAGGAAACTCTTACCTTTGTATATGTATAACGCTTCTCCCCCCCGCCCGTACAGCTAAAGAAATAGAAATGAAATACGCGAAAATCGCCGTTTATATCGACCTGTTTTTCTGTATCATCATTCTGCCGCTCATCATCATGCTGGTTCCGGTAGATCGATGGATTGTGCATCATCCCAACTTTACCTTGATATTGATCCTATATCTTTACGCACTCTATTTTACTTATCGCAAAATCAATATTCCATCGCTTTTCATTCAGCGGAAGTTCGGACGTATTTTGTTGCTATTGGGCATTTTATTAGGCATAACCGAACTTATCAGCGTATACCCTTTGCCCGAAAATTCGGACTCTTCCTTAACCATCAATTTTCGCAGGCACTTACGTGCTCAAACCGTTTGGTTCTTTTTTCTCATCGTTACCGGATTCAGTTTATCCATCTCTCTGTCTTTCGAGCTTTTCCGCCAGATTTTCTCGAAACAGGAACTCGAAACGGAAAAAGATAAAGCCGAACTGGCCCTGTACAAAGCGCAAATCAATCCTCATTTTTTGTTTAATACGTTGAATACGCTGTACGGACTGATTCTGACCCAGTCGGATCGGACGGAATCCGCGTTTATCAAATTCGCAAATATCCTAAAATACATGTATTCGCAAACCACGGCCGAAACGATCGCCATAAGCAACGAAATCGATTACATACGACAATACATCGATCTGCAGCTCCTCCGGCTCAACCGACATACACGCGTTACCTTCGAACACCATACGGATAACGGACAGATACAAATTCCTCCCATGATACTCATCACTTTCGTGGAAAACGCTTTCAAATACGGCACTTCATCCGACGAGGATTGTGAAATATTCATCCGCATTATCGTAAAAGAAGGCGTGTTGCAATTTGAAACTGAAAACGATATCATGAAAGAAAAACCGACGGACGACTCAGCCATAGGCATCGAAAATTGCCGCAAACGGTTGGAACTGCAATATCCTAACAGATTTACGTTGTCTGTTCGTCATGAAAACAGACGTTTTAAAACCCGCTTAACCATTCATCTGCAATGAAAAAAATTACCTGTATCGCTATCGACGACGAACCGTTGGCTCTGCTTATTATCAGCCGATTCTGCGAACGGATGGGAAACATGAGCCTGACGACTTTCAGCGAACCTCGCCTCGGCTTGCAGGAAATCGCCAGACGAAAGCCCGATCTGGTATTTTTGGATATCGAAATGAACAGCATTAGCGGATTGGAAATCGCCCACACGTTACCGAAGGAGAGTTGTTTCATATTTACTACGGCTCATGCGCAGTACGCCCTCGAAGGATTTAATCTCGATGCCGTGGATTTCCTGCACAAACCGTTCTCTTACGACCGTTTCGTTCAAGCGGTAGAAAAAGGACTTCGACGTATTAAAGTCCGTCATGAGAAAACACCGAAAAGTATCGTCATTAAACAGGAATACAACAATATAACTCTTCCGATCAGTCATATTCTCTATATAAAAGCGATGGAAAACTACACCCGGATTTTCCGGACATCGGGTTCTCCCATCCTTTCCCGGACCAGTCTGAAAACCATGCGGGACATATTGCCTGCTAGCGGGTTTATCCGGGTACACCGTTCCTATATCGTATCCGTGAACAAAGTGGAACGGTTTACTAAACGAGAAATCCAACTGACCGGATGTGAAATGACGATTCCCATAGGTCGGCAATATGCCGAAAAAACTTACGAAACGCTAACAGCTAAAAAAATGACGTCTATTTCCGGATGAACGAATTCTGCCAAGATCAAATCCGTTCATCTCTGATTGTTGTCATGAAGCTCTCCGGATCCATACGAAATACGAATCGATTTCCGACAGCAGCGAATCATGTGTCGTGTTTTTCATTCGTGAAGGGAGCAGACTTTTTCAGCACATACCGTTGATCACGAGTTTTATCTGACATATAAGTGGTTGTTTCTATTTTCTTATCCTTTTTACAATTTTTTCCGGTCGTATCGTCTCTCCATACTTCCTCAAAAGAAGAAAAAAACAGCTTGAAAACAGCCATAATAAAAACAGCAATTAAAATTTAAACAGGCTCTAAATACGTTATTCTTCAGAAACCATTACTTTTGCAGCATAACTTGAGGAAAAGATGGAAAAAAAGAGTTATCGAGGACACATAGCCATGCTGAGTGCCAACGTCATGTGGGGATGTATGGCTCCTGTATCGAAAGCCGTATTGCAATCCGGAATCAATCCCTTTGCACTGACTACTTTTCGAATGTTAGGCGCTGCCGTAGCGTTCTGGGTTGCTTCCCTGTTCGGTCCCAAAGAGAATGTTCCCCCAAAAGATCTGGCTCTGTTATTTTTCGCCGCTCTGTTCGGTATCGTATTCAATCAGGGCTCGTTCATCATAGGTGTTTCCTTAACTTCCCCCATCGACGCTTCCATCGTGACAACGACCACGCCCATCATTACCATGATTATCGCCGCGTTTTATTTGAAAGAACCGGTAACCGGGAAAAAAATAACCGGAGTGTTCATTGGCGCGTTGGGGGCCTTATTGTTGATACTGAGCAGCGGACAAACCTCGAGCAGCAACGGCAACAGTATCGCGGGCGACCTGTTATGTCTGCTGGCTCAAATTTCGTTTTCCGTTTATTTCGTCCTGTTCAAAGACCTGATATCCAGATACTCGCCGATTACAATCATGAAATGGATGTTCATGTACGCATCGGTATGTTGTATTCCTTTTTCCTATCATCAAATAACGGCTATCGAGTTTACCTTGTTACCCGTTTCGGTTTTCTGGGGAATCGGGTTCGTCGTATTGGGTGCCACCTTCATTCCTTATTTGCTGATTCCGATAGGACAGCGGTTACTGCGTCCTACGGTGGCTTGTATGTACAACTACGTACAACCTCTCGTTGCTTCGGTTCTGGCCGTTCTATGGGGGATGGACAGTTTCGGTCCGGTAAAAATCATTGCGGTCATTCTGGTTTTTTCCGGAGTTTATATCGTTACGCAAAGTAAATCGAGAGCCGATATGGAAGCCGAACAATCTTAATATTCCCCGAATACTTATGAATACACTAAAAATATGGATAATTTTAGGGGGATTGCTGTTATTCGGATGTCAGAAAAAATGGACCACAGCCGAAATATCTTTTTTGTTTCACGGCAGTGGCCCCGAAACAGTTATCATCGACAAACCCGTACACGATACATGGTTTCCGCTCAACCGGGATACGTTTATGATATATCCTAACCGGACGTATAAAATTCCGATAGAAATCGAAAAATACGCCCAAATATCGTTGCATATCCGACAAACGGAAATCCCTTTGTTATTGCAAGCCGGTAATGAAATTTTCATCGAATATAATGCCCGGCTCGACCAGCCTTTCATCAGTGGAGACAACAGTGCCGGACAAAAATTGTACGGAGAAATCTATCGCGACCAAAACCTTGGAAAATACCGGGGAATACGCGACTATACCCTCCCGCCTGCAGACACTTCTGCAGTGCGAATGCGACGACAATTCATGAATCTGGCCGAAACTGAAATCCGACAATTCAAAATATTGCTGAAATCCGAAAAAATATCTTATTCTTTTTTTGAACAAGCTGCTGAAAACCTGTTGTATTATCAGTTGTATTCCATGGGAAGCGTGATTAAAAACAACCGCATCCGGGAGATACATCAAGGTGTCCCCATGTATGCGGGATATTCGGAAACTTGGGAAGAAATCAGTAAGGCGTATCCTCCGACAAAAGAACTGCAAGCCTGCAGGTGGTTCTCGGCATATACCGATTTATATTTGAAGATGTTGCAACTGACCAAAGATTCTTCCGCTGCGAAACTTTCGCCGATGCAGCATACCTATTATCTTTGCGAACGTTATTTGCCGGAAGAAGTACAGGAATACGTGCTGGCCGATCAATTATATCGGGCCATAGAGAAAGACAACCGTTACGATACGACCCTGATTGATCTGTTCGACCAATTTGAAAATACCTATCCGAAAAGCGAATACCGTCCTTTTTTCAACTATTGCATCGACGAGATAAACGCTTTCAGACGAACGTCCGAACAAAATTTTTCGGCAGGCATCTCTTTTATCGGAAACGGGGATTTGATCGAATCGTTTGAAAAACTGCTGAATCTTTTTCCGGAAAATCCGCTGTTCGTCATTTTCTGGTTCCCGAACAAAGCGCCCCGAAAGTCGGAAATAGCGGATAAAACCGAATTGGAAAATTTTTTAAAAGAAAAAGGGATCAAGATATTGTACGTCGCTATAGATCCCGACAAGAATACCCCATGGGGCGACCTTATCAAATATCTGGATTTGCAGGGATGTCATATACGCACTTCTCTGGCTCTGTTTTCGGACCTGTATAAAAATCACGATGTTCATTCTTACCCTGCCTACATGTTGATCGATTCTCATAAACATATCGTCATGCAGGCACAGAAACCGTTGGTGGCGGACTCGGCATTTTTCGCCCAAATGGAAAAGACATTGTGACCAACAGATATTCTTCCAAATACTTCCATCTGCCAAGGATGGTCATGCGTTTCACGCTTCTTCATTCTTGAGCATCCGAAAACGTTATGTGAAGTATTTGGGGAACATCTGTTGGAAATTATAAAATAGATCGGCCAGTTCAACTTTGCGGAACAGCTTTATCGTTCCGTTACAAACGATTTCTCACATCGGTCACGATCTGCCCGTCGAACAGATTCACGATACGATGGGCGAATTGCGCGTCGTGTTGGGAGTGGGTAACCATGACGATCGTCGTTCCTTCCTTGTTCAGTTCCGTCAGCAATTCCATGACCTCTTTCCCGTTTTTCGAATCCAGATTTCCGGTAGGTTCATCGGCCAAAATCAATTTCGGCCCGAAGACCACGGCCCTGGCAATGGCTACGCGCTGCTGCTGTCCGCCAGATAACTGCTGGGGAAAATGTCCGGCCCGATGGCTGATATTCATCCGTTTGAGTATGCCGTTGACCATCTCTTTCCGTTGACGGGCTTTGACCTTCAGATAAATCAACGGCAATTCCACGTTTTCATACACGTTCAGCTCGTCGATCAAATTAAAACTCTGGAAAACGAATCCGATCCGGCCTTTGCGAACCCGGGTCCGGTCTTTTTCCCGAAGCGTTCCCACTTCCCTGCCGTCCAGATAATATTTGCCCTCGGTGGGATTGTCCAACAAGCCGATAATGTTCAGCAAGGTGGATTTTCCGCATCCGGAGGGTCCCATAACCGCGACGAATTCGCCCTCTTTTACCTCAAGCGATACGGAATTCAACGCGACGGTTTCTATTTCTTCCGTGCGGAAACATTTGGATAAATTCTCAATTTTCAGCATAACTGTATGGTTTTAATAATCGTTTTTATTCAAATTTTATGGCTTGGGCCGGATTTTCGGTAGCTGCATGCCACATATGCCACCACAGCGTCAGCAGAGACACCAGGGCCGTCAAGCCTCCTGCAACCGCGAATATCCACCACGACAGCGGCGTTTTAACGGCAAAGCCCTGCAAATAAACGGTCAGGGCATAAGCCGCCGACGGGGCGGCAAGTACGAAAGCCGCAGCCAACAACAGATAATAACGTCCTGTCAACAACCTCATCAGCTCCCCTATTGACGCTCCATTAACTTTACGGATGGCTATTTCGCGATAACGCTGTTGCACGTCGAACAACGAAAGGCTGAACAATCCCAACGACGAAATGAATACGGCGATCAGCGCGAAACAACCGTAGATAACGGCTATTCTCCGGTCCTCCCGATACATTTCGGCCACCTCGTCCTGCAAAAATGCATATTCGAATATTTTCCCGGGGAAATATTCGGCATGTATCTCTTTCAACGCTTTCAAAACGGCTTCGCGGTTATCCTCCCGGAAACGGACATGAATTCCTTCCCTCAAATCGCCGTTTCCCATTTCCGCCCAGAATATCATAGGACTGGCCTGTTTGGAAAGATGATCGAAATAGTAATCGCCTACCACTCCGAGCACGCGGTACGTTTGGTCTTCAGCCTCCAACACCAGGCTGTCCAAATCGGCCTGCCCCAGCAGACGCCAAGCGGATTCGTTCAAATAACAGTAACCGTCCGAAGCCTGCAACGAATCGGCCTGCGGAAGCTGCATGCGCACGGGAATACCGTAAACGTCGAAATATCCTTTCGGAGCGTACCCGCATACCAGCGTATATTTCTTTCCCTGAAAGGCATAGGTATCCGTCCATGTCGAAGACCACCGGTTAGGAGGGTCTCCGTAACAAAATGCCTCTATGCCGGGAATCCGGTCCAACCGGTCGGCTATGGACGTTTCATTCCGGAACATGTCGATCTGTTCTTCGGTCGATAACGCGAGCCACTCCGAATAACCGATCGTAGATACATTGACGATTCGTTCCGGCCGATACCCCAAATCGGCCCGGAGCATGTGGCGCAACTGTTTCATGAAGCCAAGCGAAAGAATAATGACGAAAATCGTTATTGTATATTGCATGACCAGAAAGAGGTATTTCGAAAGCAGAGCGCGCCCGTTTCCGCAGGTACGGAAACGAACCGTACGTACTGGCATCCTGCGCACGTAACGTCCGTACGGATACAGAGTAAGCAATGCCGGAAGACCTATCCATAACAGGAAGGTCAGCAGCATATTAAAACGGAACTCTCCCGTAATGTCCATTCCCAGACCGGTTCGGAAAAAATCGGCACAGAGGACGATCAATCCCCAGCCCAAAGCCATCGCCGCCGTCGTTACCCAGATATTTTCCATGAAAAACTGAAACAACATCGTACCGTCGCCGGCTCCGAAAACCCGTTTCACACCGATTTCACGGCTTCGTTTCTGTAAAACGACCCTATAAACGTTCGCATAGTTGAACAGGGAAACCAACAAAATCAACAACGCTACGATACCCAATACATAAACGTTCGTCCGGTTGCCGCTCCGGAAATTGCAAATCGTTTTCCCGATTCCCCGGTCCCAATACGTATCGGCGAACGGATGCAATTCGTAACGGTATTCTCCCCAATCGAATTTCTCGAACTGCGATTCGGCATTGAAAACGGCGAGCATGGCAGGATCGGTCACGGCATAAAAATCCGCCCCCATCCTGCCCCAAAACCGGGTCAATCCCTGAGCGACCTGCATATCGAATCGCCAGGCCGTATTCGCCGCCTGAAGATCCACCACACCCGTTACCGTCACTTCCTTGTTTTTCAAAAGGCGGATGCGCTTGCCTACGGGATTCTCTTTCCCGAACACCTTTTCCGCGAATTCGGCCGAAACAATGGCATCCGCAGGATTTCGCAATGCCTGCCGGGGATCTCCCGCCAGAAAAGGGAAGTCGAAAACCTTGTAAAAGTTGGAATCGCTGACGATCAGATCGGCATATAAATCCTTTCCGTTCGCCGTAATTCCCATCCCTTCCACATACATCACGTTCTCCGTTTTCTCCTGGATAAAAGCCAGATCGGCCGTTCGGGTGGCGGACAGGCTGCCGATCTTCGCTAACCCGCCGTTCCGCTCTGTTTCCACCACACAGGCAACGGGCAGACGATGTCCCCGATCGGTCGTGCATTCCCGATAAACGTACTGCGACAACGCCATAACGCAAGCCAGCCCCAAAGCCAGTCCGCACACGTTGATCGATGTATATGACCGGTAAACGCACAGCATCCGGAAAGATTGGACGATTATTTTTCCTATTTTCATTTCTATCGATTATTGATTCAATTAATTTATTACTCCGTTTTCATGGCTTTCGCCGGATTCTCGGTAGCCGCACGCCACGTTTGCCCCCATAACGTAACCAAAGAGACCAAGGCGGTAATCAATGCCGCCGCCCCGAAAATCCACCAGGACAACGGAGCCCGGACGGCAAACCCGGCCAAATAATCCGAAGCCGCCCAAACGGCGAGCGGAACGGCTATCGCATAAGCCAAAGCCAACAACCGGTAATAACGCAGGGACAAAAGACGCACGACTTCCGCCACCGTAGCTCCGTTCACTTTTCGGATGGCTATTTCGCGGTAACGCTGCTGCACGTCGTAAACGGACAGGCTGAAAAGTCCCATGGAAGAGATCAGCACGGCGATAACGGCAAACAAACCGTACACCCGCGTCACTCTCCGGTCCTCCCGGTAAGCAGCTTCTATTTCGTCGCTGACGAAGGAATAGGCGAATTCTCCTCCGTCGTTGATCCTGCGGTAGAGCTCTTCCAGCATTTCCAGGGCTTCGGCCTCTTTTCCCGGCACAATTTTCACGGATATTTCCCGGTCTTCCAGATAACCGCGGTCCCCGCCGTAATTCAACAATACCGGATCGACGGAACGGGCGAGGTGCGCGAAACGGAAATCTTCGATAACACCGACCACCGTATAGGTTTTAGGATCGGCCTTGCCGTGAGACCACCACAGCGGATGGGACGATTCCAAAACGGCCCCCATCTTTTCTATTCCCAACATTCGCCGCGCCGTTTCATTGACAATCAAAGTATTGGACGTAAAATGATCCAACGAATCATTAAACATGCGCCCCTCTTTCAGTCGAAACCCGTACATGCCGAACGTAGCGTCGTCGCATTCCAGTATGGCAAATTTTATCTCGTTTCCGCTTTCTTTCGAGCGCATCGTCTGATTTTCAGAAACATGCAACAAATTGGGAGAGTCGGAACAGGACCAGGTAATGACATACGGATTACGGCTCAATTCGCTGGCAAGCAAGGCATTCCGATAATTCAAATCGTCAATATGCTTCTGCCACTCTTCGTCCGTACGGTAAATCCGTGTGTAAGAAGGGCGTTTTAAAAAAACGGCTTTTACGATATGGTCTTTCTCGAATCCCAGATCGGCATCCAGCATAAAATGCAATTGCCGCATAAAAACCAGGGAAATGATGACGACGGCGATCGTCATGACATACTGCGCCACGAGAAACGCCGACCGCCCCGCATATCGTCCCGATCCGCGAAGATGCTGCAAAGAAACGACCGGGGTGTAGCGATATTTCAAAAAAGGATAAAATGACGTGCAAAAAGGCAATAAAAACACGATCCCCGAAATCAAGGGAATATCGAATTCCGGATTCCAGACCATATCGATATCCAGCTTCTCGCCGATATAACCGCGCAACAGAAAAAACAGGAACAATGCGGAAACGACAGCGCCGAAAACCAATATCAGATTCTCCGCCAGAAATTGTGCGACCATGGTGCTCCCCTTTACGCCGAATACCTTTTTCACGCCCAGTTCTTTTCCACGGCGCAACAGGGTTATGGTGTAAATATTGACGAAATTGAAAACGCCGATCAACAGAATAATCGAAGCAATGGCTCCCAACAGATAAAGATTGAACGGCTTGCCCTGCTTAATCATCTCGCCGTAACTGCGAACCCCGTTCAGATAATATCCTTTGAACGGACGGAACTGAAAAATCGTTCCGTAATCATCGTAGGGAGAAAGTTTCAACGGGATGCCGATCCGGTCGTTCAACGCCTCGACATCGCTGCCGGGATAAAGCCGAAAAACGCCGACAGACATATACATCCACTCTTCCCGCGAATGGACCGGTACCAACAAATCCGCCTCGAAAGAGGTATTGTACGGCACTTTCTCCGTAATGCCCCCGACCGTATATTCCTTGTCGAATACCCGCAAGGATTTGCCCAGCGGATTTTCATCGCCGAACAGTTTGCGGGCAAACGGTTCGGAAACGACTACCCGATCGGGAGACGCCAGCACGGCAGCCGGATCGCCGACCGAAAGCGGAAACCCGAAAATCCGGAAATAGTTGGAATCGGTCACGATCAGATCTACCTTGACTTTTCGCTCCCCTACCGTCACGTCCTCATTCATTCCGATCAATTGCGTAAATCGCTCCACTTCGGGAACGGCATTGATATCGATGTCGATGCAATGATTGCGATCCTCGAAAAACTGAAGATATTCGACCCGGTCGCGCTCGCCGCGGGCCGCCGTGAAATAGAGTCGGTCGATTTCCGGATGGAAAGCGTCCGTATTGCACTCGCGCCAGATATATTTGGAAAGCACGATGACGCAGAGCAGCGAAAAAGACAATCCCAACACATTGACCGCGGAATACAGCTTGTAACTTCGAATCATGCGCCAAGACTGGCTGAACAGCTTAAAAAACATCATATCCTGTAAAATGATCATTTCAACACCAGTATTTCGCTTTCATGGAAAGTTTCGTATCCCGAAACGATGACCTTCTCGCCGGGTTCCAGTCCTTCGATTACCTCGTAATATTGCGGGTTTTGACGTCCGATCCGGATCGGACGCTTAACGGCGGAAGTTCCGTCCGCGGATACCACGTAAATCCACGACCCGCCGGTAGCATAGAAAAAGGCACCGCGGGGAACGAGTACGGCTTCGGTCGGCATTCCCAATTCCAGATTGATGTGATACGTCTGCCCCGAACGGATGTTGTCGGGCCGCTGGCCGACAAAGGTCAGATCCGCCTTGAATTGTCCGCCCTTTACGTCGGGATACACTTTCCGAATCCGCAAATCGTACCGGTTCCCGCCCCGTTCGAAAGAAGCGTCCAACCCCGTACGGACCCGATCGATATAATGTTCGTCGATCGATGTCTCGATTTTGTAGTCGGACAAGTCGTTGATCTGTCCGATAGCGGCCCCCTGCCCCACGGACTGCCCCAGGGAAACATCCAAGGAACCCAACTGCCCGTCGATGGGAGACTTGACGAGCAGATTCTCTACCCGCTGGCGGACCAGCATGATATTCCTGCGCATGTTGTTCAGGCTCTCTTCCAGATTCTCGATTTGAATGGAACGGTAAATGGAATCCTGTTTTTGCCGTTCCATAACCAACTCTCGTTTTTTTACGCTCAGTTCGTACTCCTCTTTCGATTGCAGATAATCCTCTTTGGCGATCAATTTTTCCCGATAAAGCCGTTCATTTTGCAAATAATGGCGTTTTTTGCGGGCCTCGTCCAGATCGAGCTGCAACATATCCTGTTGCAACGTCAATTTTTGCTGTTCCATCTGGACCAGCGTGTTCCGCAAAAAATTTTCTTTCTCGGCCAACGAAGCTTCACTATCCATAATTTGCAGATTCAACTGGGCGTTCTGCAAGCGGATGATCGGGTCGCCCCGACGGAGCAAAGCCCCCTCCTCCGCCACGATTTCTTCCACTACTCCGCCTTCCAGTACACTGATCTGCATCGAAGTTATGGGCGATACCTGTCCGTTGATGCTGACATAATCGTTAAACAGATCCTTCCCGACCGTAACGACGGTCAGCGTAGAGGCATCCACTTTCAGCGTGGAACGATGGTCGCCGAAAAGCAGCCAGCAAACGACGGCCACGACAAACCCGCCTCCCAATACATAGGGGATATGTTTTTTACGAAGACCTTTTTTCCGTTCGATTTTCCGATCCATGTTGTCCATAATTTCCATAGTCATCATCGGTAATAATGGGTTATTATTCGTTATCGAGGTAGGATATTCCTTTATAATAATTGACGATTTTTCGCTTGAGCAGGTATTGGAACAAAGTGTTCAACCGTTCGGTTTTGGCCTCCAGAAGGCGGTTGGAACTGGTTTGCAAATCCAAAATACTGATCAAGCCTTCCGCATACCGCCTTTCATTGGCGGAATAGGCGATTTCCTCAGCACCGACCTGTTTTTCCGCCTGAATATATTCTTTGATGGCTCCTTCCATATCCTGCACAGCATTCTCTATCTCTCCCTCGAGTTCCCGCAAAGTCTGTTCATGACGCATGCGGGCGATATTCAGGTCATTTTTACTGCGCCGGATGCGGCTGTATCCGGACAAACGGTTGAAAATAGGGACGGACATGCCGAGCGACACATACTGCCCGGCCCGATTCCGGAACTGTTCGGGAAAAGCCGCCGTATTGTATCCCCGGTTGTCCCCGATCCCTGTGGAATATCCGGTGGAATATCCGCCCGATACGGATAGGGACGGGAACAGGTCGCCGCGGGCTGTCCGCAAGCTCAGCAAAGCGGTGCGAATGTTGTACTCGGATATTTTCACTTCGGGCAAAAAGGAAAAAGCCGTTTCCTTGACGGATTCGAGCGCCTCCTTTCGGGAAGACAAATCGACGGACCAGCGCGTGAAGGAAGTATCGATCTGTAAGGAATCTTCCAACGGGTAATACATAGCCTGCTTCAAAGTAAGCAACGCTGTCCGCAGCTGATTTTCGGCCCGCTGGCGGCGCAGGTCTCCGCTTGCCTGCTGCGCTTCGGCCTGCATGACGTCGGCATGCCCTTTCAATCCCAGTTCCTCCTGCACTTTCGCCTGATGAAGGCTGCGCCGGTCCTGTTCCAGTTGTTCTTCGGCCAACGAAAGTATCCGTACATAATAAATCACGTTGAAATAGGCCTGCATGGTTTGCAACAGAATGGCGTCCCGAATCTGTTCCGCCTGTTCGTACCCCATCAATCGGGAAATACGGGCCATCTTCAAATTGTTTACCGTAGAAAAGCCGTTGAAAACGGACATGGAACCGGAAACGGAATAGCTGTTGTTGAAATTGGCCACTGTCGTATAAATATTGGTTTCCGGATTAATGGAACGGCCGAAATTCGTGCTGGCCCCTACACTTGCGTTCACGGAAGGCAAAAAAGCGAGCACGGCATCACGTTGGGACAAAGCGGCATTGGCGTTCTGGATATCCTGAATGTTCTTTTGCGGAGAATGCTCTACGGCATAACGCATGCAATCCTCCATGCTCCACACCTGCGCTTCCGCCACCCAGGGACGGCAAAGAACGAGTACGATACAAAATAAAATATTGATTTTTCCGATCATCGTGTATTGCATTTGCCGAAACAACGTGCCAAAATCAAGCCATCGAAGATAATGTATTATATATCAATAGGATATAATTTACCAACCATTCGGCAAATGTCAAAAAAATAGACACTGGCTGTCAAAAAAATAGACATCGGGAAGAAACCATTCAAAAAGCATTCATCTTTGAAAAGAAACCTGATCGATGCCCCTTTTTTCAAACCGCCTTACAAACTATACGAAACAAGGCCGCCCGTTCGCTTTTCGGGCAGCCCTTTCAAACAACACCTTCTCTTTCGGATATTACCGTTCGGAGGAAGACACCGGTACGGTTCGGAAAGCGAATGTCGATTTTTCTTTCCCGGCCGTCAAAGTCAAAACGAAATCGTATTCTTTTCCCGCTTCGAAGCGAATTGCCGACGGCGCCTCCACCACCGTTTTTCCATACGGCTGCAAAGCCGGAACGGTAGTGTTCGTAACCGGTATCCGTTTCCCTTCGCAAAGGCATACGATATCCAATACAGCCGTATCGTCGGAAGCCTTCTGTCCGAAATTTTCCACCGTCACGGACAATGCCGTTTTCCGGTCCGAGGTCTCGAATACCGGCTTTCTCGCCGATAAAATCGGGGGATTGTAGTCTATCCAGGGCAACCGGACGTATCCGTACACCATTTTTCCTTTTTTCGTCTGGCCGATCAACTTCGGCGCGAACTCCTCCGGCGTGATTCCGTTGCCGGCGGCATCGAACGTGACAATCAAATCCGCCCCGTCCCGTTCCGTAGCGACCGCCCGGCATCCTCTTCCGAAATTCACTTCGCTCGAAGCCCCGAAACGCAGGGAGGCGATATCGAGCTCTTTCGCCGGATTGAAATTCTTTTCTCCGGCGATCTTGATCCGGATCGTCTCGGTCCGGGAATCGATGGGTTCGGTATCGAGCAGGGTCATTAATAACCCGGGATTCAGCGGTATACCGATATTTTTGGAACTGTGCCGGTCGTTCGGACGGTCTTCGTCTTTCAAGGTATCGATAACCGCAAAATTCATCTGCACGGCACGCCCGTATTCATCCTGAAATACCTTAGGCCGTTCGTATTTGAACCAGTTTTCCATCTTTCCGTCTTCATGCACCGACACGACGCCCGGTAAATAAGCCTCTCCCGGATCGGTTACCCAGTTTACCCCGTCTTTCGAACGGAGGTAATAGGCGATACGTCCGAACCAGTCATTGACAATTAAATGGTATTGCACATGGTCGCGCCATACGACCGGATCCTCGAACGCCCCTTCCACGTCCGGATAAATGCGCCGGTCGCTGATCTGGTTATAAACGGACAGGCCCGTCCGGCTGATCCAAACGCCTCCGCCGCGGCAAACCATCAGCAGAGAACTGTCTTCCCGGCGTGCGAACGTGAGGTTCGACAACCCTTCGATAATACGGCGGTCGCGCGGATCGAAATCGAACTTGCGGTAACTCCACGGACCGTTTATCCCGTCTGCCAGATAATACCCGTCGATGACATAAACGACATATTGTCCGTTCTTCGCCCGAAACGCTTCGGGGTTATGCCCCGGACCGATCGTGTCGCGAATCGCGAACGGACCGACGGAATTTTTGCAAACAGCGTGATATACGGTAGATTCGGGCCATGTATGATGTCCTTTGGGAGAGTTTTCCGGCCATCCGCAAACGAAAAAGTGATACAGACCGTCGTCCCCTTTCAGAATATTTCCACCCCAATACGAACGTTCGCTATCTTCGATACCGTTGTCCACATAACGCGGCAACACGTTGTTTCCTCCCCATGTCCGGTCACTCGATTTTTCTTTGGGCATCGGCAGAAAACGATCGATGAAACGCCCCCCGCGCACCAGACCGTCCCATTCGGCCGGACGCGGACGTTCCGTAATTTGCGCATTCAGATCCGTCGCGGTAAAAGCGCAAACGGCCATTGCCAAAAAAAATGTTTTGCAGTTCATAGTCGCAGTTAGTTTTAATCGGTTTCAGGCGCAAAGATAATACATAAAACCCGAAATCCGGATTCGGTCGGTTTTCCCGGCCGGACATCTGTTTTTCTCGAAAAACAGATATCTTTGTTCCGGAAACCAGCGTTTTTTTCAGAAAAATGGACAAATTCGGAACTCTGCTCATCGTCGATGACAACAAAAATATTCTTACCGCATTGCGAATATTGCTGAGCGGCTATTTCAACCGCGTCATCACGCTTCCTTCTCCCAATGCCCTGCTCCACACGTTACGGGAAGAGCCCACGGACATTGTTTTGTTGGACATGAATTTTTCGGCCGGCATCAACAACGGCAACGAAGGTTTGTTCTGGCTGACGGAAATAAAAAAGGCCAAACCGGAAATTCCCGTCGTGTTAATCACGGCTTACGCCGATATTTCATTGGCCGTGCGAGGTATCAAAAGCGGTGCGGCGGACTTTATCGTCAAACCATGGAACAACAACGAACTGATCGCCACCCTGACTTCCGTATGCGGACAGAAACGGAACCGGACAAAAAATACGGAACCGTCGGAACCCGTTGCGCAGGGCGGCATGTTCTGGGGTGTCACGCCTGCCATGACCGCCTTGCGGGAATTGATAACCAAAGTGGCTGTTACCGATGTCAATATCCTGATTACCGGAGAGAACGGAACGGGAAAAGAGATGCTGGCCCGGGAAATCCACAGGCTTTCCCGACGGAAAAACCGGCCGATCGTCAGCATCGACATGGGATCGGTATCGGAAACGCTGTTCGAGAGCGAACTGTTCGGACATGTCAAAGGAGCTTTCACGGATGCCCGAAACGACCGTACGGGAAAATTCGAAGCGGCCTCGAAAGGGACTTTGTTTCTGGACGAGATAGGCAATTTGCCTTATTCCCTGCAAGCCAAACTGCTGGCCGCTTTGCAGAACCGGGAAATCGTGCGGGTGGGCAGCAATACGCCGATTCCCGTGGACATCCGGCTGATCTGCGCCACGAACAAAGATTTGAACGGCATGGTAGCCATGCAGCAATTCCGGGAAGACCTGTTGTACCGCATCAACACCATACACGTGGAAATTCCGCCGCTGAGGGAGCGGTTGGAGGATCTGAAAACGCTGGCGAGCCTGTTCTTGGAAAGATATGCGGCGCAATACGACAAACCGGTTCGAAGCATTGCGGAAAGCGGATATGCCAAACTGGAGCAACATCCCTGGTACGGCAATATCCGCGAGCTGGAACACGCCATCGAAAAAGCCGTCATCCTGAGCGAAGGGGAACAACTGACGGAAAAAGATTTCGTTCTGACGAACGGCAGCGCTCCGGCTGCGCGGGAGTCCGACTGTTCCACGTTAAAGGACATGGAACAGCTCATGATAAAGAACGCCATGGACAAATACCAGGGGAACCTTTCGTTAGTGGCTTCCCATTTGGGCATTACCCGGCAAACGCTATACAATAAAATCAAAAAATACGGTTTATAATCCGAACGCGACGACATGTTCCGAATAACCACGCTCAAATTGATCGTTTTGCTGGCGGGAATCATCGCGGCAGCAACGGCAGGAATGTGGTGTTTCCTGCAAGGACACGTCTTCTATGCCATCCTGTGCATGCTCGCCGCAATCGTACTGGTCGGCAGCATCGTCCGATTGTTCCGTTCCGGAACCCGTAAAATTTCCTTTTTGTTCAACGCCATCGAAAACGGGGATTACTCGTTCCGGTTCACGAGTTCCGACCCGAAGGACCGTTTCAATCTGATGTTGAACTACATCAAGGAACTGTTGGTCAAAGCCCGGGACGAAGTCATGGAAAAGGAACGGTATTATGAAAGGATACTGAACCATGTGGACACGGGAATCGTCGTGCTGAACGAAAAAGGCAACATATACCAAGTCAATAAGCGGGCGTTGGAATTGTTGCGTTTGTCCGTCCTGACGCACGTCAATCAATTGCAACGAACCTCGGACCGATTGCCCGATCTGTTTGCCGCCCTGGAAACCGGAGAAAGCCGAAGCATACGCATCAACACGAACGACGGGGATATCTACCTATCGTTTCAGGCTTCGGAAATGACATTGCACGACAAGAAATTCCGGATTATCGCCATCAACGACATCGAACACGAAATCGACGAAAACGAAATAGAATCGTGGATCAACCTGACGCGGGTCCTGACCCATGAAATCATGAATTCGATTACCCCCATTACCTCCCTGAGCGACACCCTGCTGCACATCCACGGAAGCCGGGAAGACGACTTGGGACGCGGTTTGGAAACGATCCACGGCACGACGAAAAGCCTGACCTCCTTCGTCTCTTCCTACCGGAAATTTACCCATATCGCCGCTCCCTGCCGAACGTTATTCTACCTCCGGCCCTTTTTAGAAAAGATTCTGCTGCTTTTTTCCCGGGAACTGGAGAACAAAGGCATATCGTCCCGGATCGAGCTGTCGCCGGACGACCTGATCTTGCATGCGGACGAAAACCAAATTTCACAGGTATTGGTCAATCTGCTCAAAAACGGCATCGCGGCTATCGGAGAACGGGAAGCGGGACGAATATGGTTCCGGGCCTACTGCGACGAAGCGGAGAATATCCTGATAGAGATCGGCAATAACGGCGAACCGATCCCTGCTCCGATAGCCGAACAGATGTTCATCCCGTTCTTCACGACCAAAACCGACGGGTCCGGAATAGGATTGAGCATTTCCCGGCGGATTATGCGGATGCACGACGGCAGCATCAAATTGAAGCATTCGAACGAACGGGAAACCATATTCCTGCTGACGTTCAAATGAGCGTACAAGTACCGGGGGAGCAATCCCCGAAATATCTCTTCGCAGGAACAAAACCGGGAAAAAAACGGGAAAATAAAAAAGACTCGCATTCGGTTTTAAAGAAAAATTTTATTTTTGCGAGAGAAAAAAATAATTCAATCATACAATATCAGATACCATGAAAAAACTGAGAGCCGCCGTAGTAGGTTACGGCAATATCGGCAAATATGTGGTCGAAGCGCTTGAAGCCGCTCCCGATTTCGAAATCGCCGGCATCGTCCGCCGCAATGCCGACAACGTTCCCGCCGAATTATCGGCTTATCGGGTCGTATCTTCCGTAGAACAACTGGAAAACGTGGACGTAGCCATTCTGTGTACCCCGACCCGCAGCGTCGAAGAAAACGCGGTCAAGATTCTGGCTGCGGGCATCAACACGGTGGATAGTTTCGACATTCACACCGGTATCGTCGATTTGCGCGGCCGGTTGGATGCGGTAGCGAAAAAACACAACGCCGTATCGATCATTTCGGCCGGCTGGGACCCGGGCAGCGATTCCGTTGTACGCGCCTTATTGGAAGCATGTGCCCCCAAAGGCATTACCTACACCAATTTCGGTCCGGGGATGAGCATGGGGCACACGGTAGCGGTAAAGGCGATCGAAGGGGTCAAAGCGGCCCTTTCCATGACGATCCCGACCGGAACGGGCATTCATCGCCGGATGGTCTATATCGAATTGAAAGAAGGATACGATTTCAAAGAAGTCGCCCAAAACATCAAAAACGACGACTATTTCGCCCATGACGAAACCCACGTGATGCAGGTGGAATCGGTAGACAACCTGTTAGATATGGGACATGGCGTCAATTTGGTTCGGAAAGGCGTTTCGGGAAAAACCCAAAACCAACGTTTCGAATTCAACATGAGCATCAACAATCCCGCCGTAACCGCGCAAGTGCTGGTTTCTACGGCGCGCGCCTCCATGAAACAGGCTCCCGGAGCCTATACGTTGATCGAAATTCCCATGATCGACCTGTTGTACGGAAACCGCGAGGATTTGATTAAACGTTTGGTATAAGCGTCCGGCCGGACAACTCATCATAAGGGAAAACGGGGAGCGTCGAAAACTGACGCTTCCCGTTTCCTTTCTACGGTTTCCCGACCGGCGAGTCGAACCGTGCGATTCGCTATCAAGGACATGTCCGAACGTGTCGCACGAACTGCAATTTCTCCGTCAATGCCGGGAGCGAAGGTACGAACGGCGTGCAAAGAAGACACATCTCCCTTCTCCGTCTGTCGTTCATATGATTGAGTGTAGCTCCTCCGCCTTTTCGGATGAAAAACCTTACTTTTTGAACAAACACGAAAAGGGACGATCCGAAAAGCAAAAGGATCGTCCCTTGTTCCTAACGCACGGACAAAAGAAACGTGGAAATGCTGAAAGGCGGAGCTTCGTAATTTATTTTTTTCCCGACAACCGACGGTGCGCCGGACACCTCAAGACAATTCTCTTCCGCACTGGTCCGGAATAATTTTACCCGTTTTCCCGCTCTGGAAAAACGGCTCAAATCGATTTCGGATTTTAATGCGCCGGAAGTGCGGTTCAACAGCACGACGACCAATTCCCGGCCGTCCGGAGACAAAGCCGCCAGCAAATTGTCGCGGTCGGTTCCGATCATGACATATCCCTGTTTGACAAATCGGGTTACCTGCATCCGGACATACAGATTTTTCACGACTTCGTACTCTTGAGTGGCAAAATTTCCCCGGATCTGGCACCACTCTCCGCCATGTTCTTCGACCAATTGCCAGTCCAGCCAAGCGGAAGGTTTCAGATAACGCATGTCGTCGAACAGTTTTTGAGCCAAATTCAGATTGTTTTCCAACCCGCTTCCCGTCCCTCCGGACGGTCCCGTCTCCGACTGCCAGCAGGGAAGCCCCGCTGCATCCACCAACCGGCGGGCTTCCTGACGTTCCGCACGGGTCGCCGAATAGGTATGGGTGTTCAACTGTCCGAGCAAAGGAAAAACATCTCCGGCCTTTGCGTAATGTTTCAAGACCCGGACAAAAGCCTCCACGTTCGTTTCGTCCGAAGCGGAAAGAACGGTATTCAGACCGGAATCCCGCAACTTCTCGGAAAGGACACGGAGTAGCTCGACCTGGGAGGCCGGCTCGAAATGGCATCCCTCCTGGCTCCCCTGGTAATACCAGTAGGAAGAGGTCGGTTCATTGAAAGGTTCCAGCGTCTTGAATTCGATTCCGTAACGGTCGCGGTAATGTTTGCAAACGTCGATCAGATAATCGCAGAAAGCCGCATAATTTTCCGGAGCGAGATTGTCCGTATCGGCCCGGTAATGTCCGCCGGAACATCCGCTGACCGTCATCCAGTAGGGCGGAGAATTGGAAAAAGCCTCGAACACGGCATCCGGACGCTTTTCCTTGATTTTAAGCATGATCCGTCTCTGTCCGGCGTCGGCCGTCCAGTCATAGGACGAATCGGGAGCAGGACGGAATCCCTCCATTTCGGCCCGTTTTCCCTTTCCTGCCGTCATATGTCCGTCAAGATGGGCCGGATCGTCGCCTCCCCCGATATTATACCTGAAGATATTCATGTTCAGTTTATCCGGAGAAGTAATCCAGTCGATCAAATCATCCACTTTCTCTTCCTCCCAGCGTCCGCACATGTGCGCCCACCAGCAAAGGGAGGCCCCCCACCCTTCCACCGTTTGATGGCGGACGGACGGATCGACGACACAGACCGTACCGTTCTCCTCCGCACGAGCGAACGACAGGGAGAGCGTAAAGCATAAGACAGCAAAAGAAACGGTTTTCTTCATCATCAAATCATTTGACTGTTTTCAATACATAACGGCCGGCCGGTAACTCAAAGCAAATATGGGACGATTTGTAATTCTCCGCCGGCTTTACCGTTCCGGAGGCCAAGTAACGGCCGTTTTTCCAAACCGTTTTGCCATTGATCGCAATCTCCTTCGCCTGAGGATAAGGAACGCCTACCACTGCCGACGTTCCTTCCGGAATAGTCACTTTTTGCGAAAAGAGCGCAGGTTTGTTCTCGTAAGCGGCTTCGATCGTACCGCTGACCGTCGGGAAAGAGAGGGAGGCGCGGGCGACTTCTCCCGGCTGCGGAAGCACGGAAAAGAGACGGAAGCCCGGAGCGACGGGGGCCACGCCGCACAGGTACTGCGCAGCTACCGTAAGCGTGCCGCCGCTCCATGCGTGATTGACCGTTCCGCCGCCGAAACCTTCATTGCCGATTCCCCATCCTTCGAACAAGGTCGTAAAGTTGCCGGGATAATAGACCATTTTGGAAAACCGTTTCTTATTCCGTTCGAGCGCCTCCTTTTCATAGCCCATAATCATCATGGCCTCGTAAATGTATTTCTCCATATACGGACTGGCATGCCACTCGTTCCGAAACTGCTCCATCAAAGCCGGATATTTATCCGGAGAAGCTACGCCGGAAATGACCGCCAATGCCTGTACGCGATCGTCGGTACGTCCGGCATAGGCCGGATCGCGATACGCCGAACCGTTCCAGAAACGGTCGTTGAGAGCCTGTTTAAACTCGGCGCACTGCCGTTCGTACATCCGGGCGTCCTCTTCTTTTCCCAATTCGACGGCCATGTCGTGCATGGCATCGATGGCCATATAATACCAGAAATTGCAAATCAGCAACATGTCCCAATTATCGCCCCAGTCGCCCCAGCTCCATCCGCCGTGACGCAATTTCACATTGCCGGAACCGTCGGGTTCGTACAAAGCCAGATAACGCCGTATGGCAGGATAAAGGTCTTCGAGAATCCGCTTGTCCCCGGTATATAAATAATAAGTCCAAAGTCCCGTCCGCCCGATGGAAGCGAGACTCTGCGCCGGCAGCTCCTTGTCCCAATTCCCGGCAGGGACGGGAGCGAATATCGAACCGTCGGCCCTTTGCCAGCCGATCAGCTCGTACAGCCATTTCCTCGTCAGGGCATGGCTTTCGGGAGAAAGCGCGTAGTAAGCTTCATGCGCCTCGTTCACGGCATCGCCGGTCCATTGCGCCCGTTCCCGGTCCGGGCAATCCATATAGGTATCGCGCATGGTAATATATAACGTTCTTACCGCTTTGGTCCAAATATCGTTGAGAAAAGGGTCCGAAGAATCGAACTTTCCGGCAAATTCGGCGTCATACCCCGTTTCACGAAAACGGACGTCGAGCACTTCCACCTCTTTCGGGGCGATCAAATAAAAACAGTGCCCGTTCAGCCACCCCGGACTTTCGTATTCCTGCACACCGTCCCGGGTAACATATTCGGCCCGAAGCCCGGTATCTCCGCCGTTATACAGCACATAATTATCGGTTTGCAGCTGAATCGTCCGGCCGGCCGCCGACCGCACTTTGATATAAGGGGTAAACTGGGCGTTATAAGGCAACCGGCAAATCAAGGTATCGCCGCTCGTTCGGTAATCGGCAAACTTTTTCAGTCCGTAATTCTTCCACAAAGGAATGGGACGGGGGATCAAACGGCCCCAAGGCGCATCCCCTTCATTTCCGAGCTCTTCCGCCTGAGGCATCCGGCTGTCGTCATACTCCGGATCCGTCCACCCGTCCATCGCTTTGCGGGCATCGTAAGAGATGCTCGACTCGGACAACCGGAAATTGGGCTGGGGATCGGGACAACTGCCGAACGCTCCGTTTTCCGCACACTTCCAGGACTTGTCGCTTCCAAGACCTCCGCCGGACCAGCGACAATCGAAAAACAGTCCGGCTTTTCCGCTGTCTTTATGGGAAAAGCCCTCTTTCCCGAAATACCAAAGCAATACGGCAACCGTATTCGTCCCCTTCTTCAGAAAAGGCGCGATGTCCACTTCATCGACGTAACTGTCCGAAGGATTCGGCCCCCGTTTCAATCCTCCTTCGAAAACGCAAAGATGGCCGTTGATCCACAACCAATATTTGCTGTCGGCGGCAATGCGGGCCACGGCCTTTTCCGGCGTTCGCTCTACGGAAAACGACTTTCGGAAAGAGAGCCATGTATTCGGATGATTACGGACACCGGTTCCCGAAATCCAGACGGCCTGAGCGGACGAAACGGCCGTCAGGCAGATTTGCAGGACAAACAACAATAAAATTCTTTTCAGGTTTCTCATAGGTCAATAGTTTTTCGTTAGTCAGTTATGTTTTATTGTTTTCTTTTCGTTCTTCATCGTTTTGGGCCAATTCCAAAGGCGTGAAGCCGAACGGGCGGGAAAAGGGCGCTTGCCGGTAAACGCAGGAAGCGATCCGGCAGGAAGGGCAATAATCCGGATTGCAAGGATCGGAATGAATGGATATCAGCACCCGGCCGGAAAAGGCGTCGGCAATCAATTCTTTCAACGCCTCGCAAGCGGCATGCCCCCGTTCCACGGTATAATACCAGGGCAGCGTCAAGTCGCAATCGACATACAGGGAACTTCCGTAACGGATCGTTTTCATGTTATGCACGTCGATCCATTCCTCCCGCCGACGGCAAGCAATGACTTCGGCCATCTGCGCCAGCACGCGTTCGTCGGTCTTATCCATCAAATCGGCCGTCGTTCTCCTCAGGATACGGATGCCGGCAATCAGGATGACGGAACCGAAAACAAGCCCCAACAGCCCGTCGATCCAATAAAAACCGGTCAGTTGCATGAAAACCAACCCCAAGACCAGTCCCACGGTGGAATAGGTATCGGACTGAAGATGCCGACCGCCCGCTTCGAGCGCAATGGACCGGTAACGTTTCCCTATACGGACGCTGACCCATCCCATGACATAATTGACGAGACCGGCCGCCGCCACGACCCAGATACCGGCATCCAGCCGTTCTACCATAGCCGGTTGAAACAGGCGAACGATTCCCTCGTAAATGATGATCCCGCCGGCGAACAAAATCAACAGCCCTTCCGCCGAAGCGGAAATCGATTCGATCTTCCCGTGGCCGAAAGGATGCGTCCGGTCTTTCGGCCGGGCCGACAGGCGAACACTGTACAAACCGATAAAACCGGCCGCTACATTGATGATGCTTTCCAACGCATCCGTAAGGATTCCTACCGAATTCGTGATAAAAAAAGCGGTAAATTTTCCGGCCAGCAACAACACGGAAACCCCTACTATGCAACCTTGCACCCGTATTTTCAAAAGCTCCTGATCCATTGCCGTAAAATCATCCGTTTTGTTCTTTTCCCATGCCTTTTTACAAATGGGAAATAAAAGTTTTAATGCCGTTCATAATCATCTGCAAACCGATAGCGGCTACGATAAGCCCCGTAATACGGATAAGCGGCATCAATAGGTTCTGCCGGACCAAAAATTTTCCGATACGTCCCGCATTACGCATAATCAGCAGATTCAGCAACAATGCCATAATAACCGCCAGAATGGTGGTCAGCCGGCCATACACCGAAGGCATGGTCACTACCGCCGTGATGGTAGCCGGTCCGGCAATCATCGGAATAGCGATAGGAACGGCCACAATATCCTCCAAGCGCGTATTTTTATCGATGGAAAGGAATGCGCCTTTCTGCAATCCGATGAAACCGTTATAAAACAGGACGATACCGCAGGTGGCCTGAAAAGCATAGATTTCAAGATTGAAAACGTATCCCAGAACGGCTTCGCCGACCAGAAAAAACAGCAACAGCACCCCGATAGCCGTTACCGTGGCTTTGTTAACAATATGACGCAATTCCGCCTCGCTGTAACTTTCCTGCAACGAAAACACGACGAACACTTTTTGAATCGGATTGACCAAAGCGATAAAAGCGAAAAACGCGCTGAAAAAAGTTTTAACATCCATTCCCGATACCATTAACATACAAAATCGAATGCCGAAAACCGGCGTTTCCCCAAACGGGAAACACTTTGCCCCGCAAATCTTCTACCAATCCGAAGTTTTCAGATTCTCGTATTCTGCCACCCGTGCATCGAAAGCCTCCAACAACTCCTCGCTCAACGCAGCCTGTTCGACCCACTCGGCAGAACCGTACACCCCGGCTTCCCGGAAATCGAACGGAACGAACCGGATTTTCTTTAAAAGCCGTTTGTTTTCCGGAGTAAAATCGAACCGGGAAGCATCGGCGAAACCGGGATCCTCTACGACGGAATGCGTATCCTGCCCCTTTTGTTGCCATTCGGCAAAAGGAATATCGCCGAACCGGATTCCGGACTGCCGGGCATCGAAATAGGCGTTGTAATCGGAACGGTGTCCGACCTTTTCCCAATTGATTCCGCAAAGCGTTCCGCTGTCGAAATAAACGATATTGTTCGTGAAAACGAAAGAGAGATGGTCTTCTACGCGCGTGGCCTCCAATTGGGTCCGGAGCTGCCCGGCGAAAATATTGTTCCGAACGACATTATCCCGTCCGTAATGCTGATGGAATCCGCCGCTTTTACACCGATAAACCAAATTGTTTTCCAAAGCAATGCCCGTAGAACCTTCGTCCGTATATAAGCCCCATCCGCCGTAATACAGAGAATAGACATGATGTATTCGGTTATGACTGACAGAAGTTCCTTCGGACGGTCCCAACGTATAGACACCGCCCATGTCGGAAAGCTCGCCCCATCCCAAATGATGGATATGATTGTATTCAACAATGTTCCGTTTGGCCGGGCTATGCCCGTACCCCCACACCCATCCGACCGATACGCCCGTATAACGGAAATCGGCGATGTCGTTATGGGTAATCCGGTTATCCGAAGCGTGAAAAACCGCGACTCCTACAGCACAAGGAAAGACATATCCTCCATGTTGGATAATGTTGTTGTCGATCGTAATACGGCGGGTAAGCAGACTTTCGTCCGCAGGCAGGGCGGTTTCCCCGATCTTTACGCCTCCCGCCCCCAAATCGTACAAACGGCAATGTTCCACCCCGCAATCAGTACAAGCCCTGCGAAACCAGATTCCGCCCAAACCGGTATGGGCTACGGTACAATTTTCGAACCGGATATGCCGGGCGTAATCCGCTTCGATAACCGCCCCTATGGGAGCTGCCGCCTGAGCCGGTTCGTTCCCCGTCCAGGGAGTGCGGTAACCGGCCGTTTCAAACGACAGATTGCGGAAAACGATATTTTCCACCCGCCCGCCGGCTGTGTCCGTTCCCTGTATAACGACAAAACGGTCCGTTACAGGAACGGTACATACCGTCTCCTCCGGTGTCTCTCCTTCGCAAGGGATATAATAGAGCCAACCGTCCCGATCTAAAAACCACTCGCCCGGCGCATCCAGAAACGCGATATCGTTTTCGATGACAAAGCGGGAACGGGCATCCACGGGATTCCACGATTTCATGCCTTCTCCTGCGCAATACAACGCTCCGGAAGCCTCCCGATGCAACAAAGGCCGCCGCGTCACGTCCCATTTATGATAGAACGTTATCAACGGAGGAACGGCCGCCGGTCGTCCCGACAGGGCAACGACAGAATCCGGTTCCACCCGCAATACCGCCCAACGCGGCATGCGTTCTCCTCTCGTCGAATCCAATACGGTCTGGACGACGTTCCGGATGGCATGAAACTCTCCCCGATTCGGAGATTGCGCCCGGAAACGGCGTTCGCCGTTCACATACATCTGTTCAAAATAAAAGCCTTTTTCCGCCGCTTCCGGAACATACGTTTTCCATAAGCGGTCGGAAACCCGGACAAAAGGCGTCAAGGCGAAACCTCCGCAAAAGACGGTCTCACTGCCGGGTTCCCCTTCGAAAAGCAAAGGGACGCCCCCGGTAAGGGCGGCATCCAGCACCAAAGGCCGGAACAAAGGATAAACCCCGGGAGCGACATGAATCTTAAGGGTATCGGGTTTGTCCGCCGAAGCGCAAACGAGTCCGATTCTTTTCCGGACCTCTTCCATCGAAGCCAAAGGAGCGTTTTCCGTCCCGGCATTGCCGTCGTTTCCCGATACGGAAAGATAAAGGGAACGGACATCGCCAAAGACCGGTCGGAAAGAAAAAACGGAAAAACAGAGCAAAAGCGAAACGAGTCGGATCTTCATGGCATAGTAGTTTGATCGGTTTATGTTTCAAATATATCTTTTTCCTAAAGAAAATACAAATGAAACTTTCCAACGACACTTCTCCCACCTCATTCGCACCGTTTCAAACGAAGCAGCGTGATCTCCGGACGCATGCCAATACGGCCGTTGAGTCCGATATAACCGGCCCCGCGGGATACGTAAAGGTATCGCCCGTCATGTTCGTAAAGTCCGTTGTATTCGGGATAACGGTATCGGGCGGGACTCCAGCGGAAACCGGGCAGATCGATTCCCATCTGCATGGCATGCGTGTGACCCGAAAGCGTCAGAAATACGGGATACTCCAACACTTCCGTCCGCCAGTGGGAAGGATTGTGGGACAATAGGAGGACCGGAAGGCCGTCGCAGTCGCGCAAAGCACGCGGCAGGTCCCCGTACCGGGAAAACGGTGGCTCGCCCCAGTTCTCCACTCCGCAAAGCATCAGCGTATCGTTTTGCCGAATCAGCGGAACCGCTGCGTTATCGAGCATCGTAAATCCCATGCGTTCCATATTCTCATAAAAACGTTCCGAATTCCGGGCACGCTCTTCGCTCCGCAATCCGGCATAATCGCCGTAATCGTGATTTCCCATGACGGCATATTTCCCGTAAGGAGCTTTCAGGCGCGCCAGCGTTTCGATCCACGGCGTCATTTCGGAAGCCAGATTATTGACCATATCCCCCGTAAAAACGATCAAATCCGGCTGCAACGCATCGACGCGGTCGCAGAGACGGGAAATGCCTACATCCCCCGGAGAACGGCTGCCCAAATGCATATCGGTCAGTTGCACGATGCGAAAACCGTCGAAAGCGGCGGGCACTTCCGGAGAAGACACTTCGACTTCCTCCACTTTATACCGGTTGCGTCCCCACGTAAAATCATAGAGTAAAATCAGAAAGAAAACAGCAGAAAAAAGAACCGCCGCTCCCCGGAAAAAACGTGACAACCACTGCGAAAGCGGCGCGGAAAAACAGTTCAGTATCCGCCCCGGTAAATACAAACACAAAAACAGCAATTTCGGCAAGTATCCGGCCAGCAAAACGGCTGCGATGCATCCGGAAAAGCGATGTCCTTCGGTTGTTCCCAAACGAGGGACATAAAAAGCCAGCAACAGCAATAAACCGATAAAACAAAGAGAATGTATGCCGAACCAGATTTCCGAGCGATATTTCTTCAAGGATTTCCGGAACAGGAGATACAACGGAACATCGCACAAGCCAACCAGGGCCAAACCCGTCAGCAACATCATCATTCGCATAGCGCGTCCTGTTTTTCAAACATTTTACGCCATTCCTCTTCCTTAAATCCGACCAATACGCGTCCGTTTCCGATCAATAACGGGCGTTTGACCAATTTGCCGTCGGAAGCCAGCCAAGCGATCATCTCTTCCTCCGACGCGCCGGGAATACGCTCTTTCATACGCATCTCCTTATAAAGAAGGCCGCTGGTATTGAAAAATTTACGAACGGGCAATCCGCTGGAAACAATCCAACGGCGCAATTCTTCCTCGGTGGGACGCTCCCCGACAATATCCCGGGAAACGACTTCTATGCCTCGTTCCTTCAGCCATTTGGCCGCTTTGGAACAAGTGCTGCATTTGGCATAGCAAAGAAACAACGGTTTCATAAATTCACTTCATGTTTAGAGAAACCGGACGCGGCGAACGGCAACGAATCCGGCAGACGAACAAAGATAACACTATTTTGTCAAAGGATAATGGCCATTTGAACCATATCCCCTATTCGGCCCTTACATCGGAAGCGCGCCTGAAAACATAACGGACATCATCCGACAATTCCGCGGCATAACGGAATCCGGCTCCGGTAAAGCTTTTCAACTTTTCCGGAGTTTCGATTCGGTTCCGCAGAATATAACGCGTCATTTCTCCCCGGGCGATTTTGGCATAGGTGCGTATCGTTTCGTACTTTCCGTTTCTGTATTCCACAAATTCCGGCACGATCCGTTTTACCGCACTGTCCAGCCGAGGCATATCGAACACGCCCTGCACATCCAGGCTGGCCAGATCCACGAGTATTCCTCCGGCGGCCCGGACATCCTCGATCAACGGACCGGTCAGCAAAGGCCGCCAGTAATCGTACAGGTTCCCTTGAAAAGACGGCAGTTTCAAGTTGAACGCAATGCGGTAAGCCTGAATCATGTCCAAGGGCCGGAGCAATCCGTACAAGGTAGAAACGATCCGCAAACGATTCTGGGCATACACAAAATCCTCTACGGAAAAATCGGACGTTCCCAAGGCTTTGAAAACGCTTCCGTCATAAGCGGTCAAAGCCTGTTTTTCCGTATGGCCCGGAGCGTCGAACATACGGTACCGTTCATGATTCAGGCGAGCCAACGACTCGCTTATCTTCAGTTTCCGCTCCAACTCGGAAACGGATAAATCCCGCATGGCAGCAGCCAGTTCGGACGCTTGCTTCGCGTAACGAGGCGACGTTTTCGGCAGTTCTTGCCGGACAGGGAGCATATTCATGGTCTTGGCCGGCGAAAGAAGAATCAACATAAACACGTAATTTTATAACCCTTCAAAACAGAGAACAAAAATAGAGCAATTCGGGCAATCTTCGATAAAAAACGGTTTCCCGCTTCATCATGGCATTAAAAATGTTTCTCTCCTCTCAAAAACAACGTCATGAAAAAAATAGTTTTATTACGACACGGAGAAAGCGTATGGAACCGGGAAAACCGGTTTACGGGTTGGACGGACGTGGATTTAACGGACAAAGGAATCGCCGAAGCCTATGAAGCGGCCCGTTTATTAAAAGAGCAGGAATTCATTTTCGGCAAGGCTTATACCTCTTATTTGAAACGCGCGGTAAAAACCCTCGACTGCGTACTGGACGGCCTGAACCAGGATTGGGTTCCGGTGGAAAAAAGCTGGAGGCTGAACGAAAAACATTACGGGGTATTGCAAGGATTGAACAAAAGCGAAACCGCAGCCAAATACGGCAATAGCCAGGTATTGATATGGCGAAGAAGTTACGACACGGCTCCGGAACCGCTGCCGGAAAACGATCTTCGCAATCCCCGCTTCGATATCCGCTACCGGGAAGTTCCGGACAGCGAGCTTCCCCGCACGGAATCGCTGAAAGATACCGTAACCCGGATACTCCCTTACTGGATCGATCACATTTATCCTTCTCTGAACCGATACGACCAGATATTGGTAGCGGCGCACGGCAACAGTTTGCGGGCCATCGTCAAATATTTGAAAGACATTTCAGACCAGGACATCGTACAACTGAATCTTCCGACCGGAGTTCCCTATGTGTTCGAATTCGACGAGCATCTGCAACCGATCAGAGACTATTTCTTGGGCGATCCGGAAAAAATAGCGGAAAGCATGAGAGCCGTCGCCGACCAGGGGCAACAGAAACCATAAATGCCCGACGAAACACGGCCTTCGTCGATAAAGGGGTGTCCTGACACAGAACTGCACCCCTCTTATCATATTTTCAGAAATGCCCGAACGCAAGATTATACCACCGGATCTTCAAAAACAGCTATGCGGCTGTCTTCACATCTCTATCGATTTTCATGCCTTACGGTTCGACTTCGTCGTCATCCGGTTTATTCTGCATCGGAACTTCAATCAAGAACAGTTCCGATTTTTCGATAGCTTCCACGACAAAAGTTTCGGTATCCCAAATTCCGATATCGTCCCGCCGGTTCAAACGGCAGTCAGCCGCCTGAAGAATTCCTCTACGACAAACAGATAAACACCGGTCCCCTTTTTCTTGTGCAGCCGGTAATTCCGTCTTATGTCGGCATCCAAAGCACCCCAGGAAAGCCACCACGCGTCCTGGCCGATGGCGACCGACGTTTCCTCGTCCGGGGAAATAAACAAGGACAACTCGTCAGGACACACCCAAGAATGGATCCCTTACGCTTCCAGCAGCAACAGGAACAGGCGTTGTCCTGATTTCTTAAACGACTTCACACCTATTCTTTTACTCTATATAGATATTAATCATTTACCAATTAAGCAACACTGACACAGTTCCCTTAGCCGGAACAGCAATTAAATTCTGTTCGCCAACATATTTTTCCATTTTCCCTGCTTTTAAATAGCAAATAGACTTTGGGTATTTCTCATTATATGTCAATGACACTGTTTCCTCTTTATTTGAGAAAGAGTGGAAACGCAGCAAAACACTCTTCCCTTTGTTTACCGTCTTATAATTGGACAGGACTACTTGGTCGTCCGCTTCTATCGTCAGGCGGTTCTTTTGCGTAAAGCCCTTTCGGGTCTGCACAGCCACTAAGGGACGGTATTGTCCCATCGCAAACCGGTTGGACGATACGACATCGAAGGCTCCTATCTGAGGCAATATCCGGTATTTAAAGTTAATCTTTCCCTCTTGGCTCAAACGGAAATTAGTATGCCAATGGTTGTTCAATGCCCATGAATAGACTGTCGCACTGGGTTTGATTTTACGGAGCCACTGGGGAGACTTATACGCTCCTCCGATAACATTCGCTGTCAGATCGCCGCTCTCGAAAACGCACGCATTCAATGAACACCACGTTATGTTCTTTTCATCGTTGGAGATATTCAGCCAACGTTGCATGGCAATCCAATTCCGGTTCCCCGCTTTCAACTGCTCCTTCTCCAGCTCCATTACCCCCCAGGGGATATTCACTCGGGTTTGAGGATTGGGAATATCGAAAGCAAAGCCGAAATGAATCCCCTCCTTCTCCTCGATCGCCTGTTTATCCACACAGTTGTCAAACTCTACAGCCGCCGAACCTTTTACCAAACGGACCTCACGACACAGGCTATTGCACCCTTTCGCTGCCGATTCAATAATCAAAGAATTGACCAATGGTCCCTGTTCGCCTACCCGAATCTGTACGTCGGTCGGTTTATGAGCATATCCCGAAGTCTGATTCCCTTCCAAATAGCGGTAACTATTCAGTGCGGACACACTCTCCGAATCAACAAACTCTTCTCCGTTGAAAAGCAAACTGACCACATCTCCCGTTAAGGGATCTACCTTTACTTGCGTAATTCCATTGTCCAACGATGTGGAAGTCGCACCGGATGATACACCTGTTGATGCTGGTGCACCTTTCTTCAGCCGATAAGTCTTGCTGCCCAAACCGGGAACATGCTCTGCCATGAATACCAGTTCGCCCGTCGTCAGACGTTGGCTAAGCAGTTCTTTGCCATCCGAATCACATACGACACCGTACACATCCGCCGTTTCCTGAGATAGTGTAACCAAGCCGCTTTTGCTCCATAAATCCGTATTGAACACCGTCAGTTCTTCCGACTGTTTGTCTTCGATGTCCGCACAGGTCCGGGTTCGAAATTGCTCCGTCAACTCTTTGGCTGCATGGAAATAACCGAACTTCCGTTTCAGGATTTCATTTTGCATGGGCTGTTGCTCCGGACGCATGTATGCCCAAGTGTGTTCCGTACTTAGAATAATATTGCGCCAAGTCTCCTGCACTAAAGTTTCCGGTTCCTCTTCTGTATGTAACATACTCCATAATATCTCTGTTTGAACCAGATGTTCTTTTACCTCACGGCTTTCTCCCGTCTCTTTCGCGCTCGACCCCAAGCCATCGGTCCAATATTCAGTAAAGTCTCCTTGCAACGTAGGAAGCTGATCGCCCCAGCGTTCTTCAAAGGTTTGCATAATCTCTGTTGCCGTACAGATTTTAAGGTGCGGATAAGCATATTCTTCGTTCCAACTCTTGACAGCGTCGGGCAGATCGGCGTCAATTGGAGTATTGTCCGCCATGCACCAAGTCATGGGGAATATATCATACGGATAGTATTTGTCTTTCTCCAGCTTCGGAAGCATATCTGCCAGATAGGCATCAACGAAATGTTCCCGGGGATGTTCCGTTCTGACTACCGGTATCAGCTTGTCTGGGTCTGTCTGTCCGGCCATTTTAGGCCAATACTCATATCCCTTCGCTTTGGCTCCGGGCGTATAATCGCCTGGCTGTAAGAACAGTACCTTAGATTTTCCATCCGGTCCCAGCCACCAGAAGGGGCGGAAACTTAACTCGTGTGTCCACCCCGTACGGTCAGAACCATTGAACAATGACAGCACATAATTGATCCCCATCTGACGGGCTGCGGTAACCACACCCCACGACATACCCGGTATATCGACCTGCACCATTGTCCGTACCGGCTGTCCGGTTTTCTGTTCCATCGCTTTCCCCCAGTGAAATAACTGCAACAGTTCTTCATCACTACTTGCGCTGGTATTGGTATTCACATAGCCGGCGTCCAAAGCGATCTGTCCTTTTCGTATCGCTTCCAAAAGCCGTTTACGTTTTTTCGGATCTTCACTGTTCAGGTATCGCTCGACGGGCCACATCACTTCCGGGTTCCAACGAAAGCGCGCATCGTCCGGATAATCGGCCGTTTGTTCCGCCAGTTCCATTGCTATATCCAAATTCCGTTTATGGATAAGTTCGACATTCTCATGCGTATTGGTATAACCTATATCCACGTGTGAATGCGGATAGATATACACCGTCCAGTGACGCATCGCCGGTACAGTTACCTGTTGCGACACCCGTTCGTCTCCCCAAATCAGGCTGGCAATAATGGTATCCGTCCGTTCTACGCCGATGTTCGGGCGCAGAAGGAGAGACACTGTATGCGAATCCGCATCCGCATCCGTTATATCCAATGTTTCACTACCTGTTTTATGCCAGATCTCTACCTTTGCTCCCTTCAGGCTGACATTCCCTTGATAAGTAAGCGTAATGGAGCGCCCTGCCTTCCCGTCTGGACGGTATTTGTAAAAATCATGCACCTTTACTTGCATTGACAAGGAAGAAAATCCATCCTCCCGAAGAGTAAAGGACGTAAAACTTCCCACTACTATTCCGGCTACTAATAATGCAGTTTTCATGCTCCGTATCTTATATGATGAATATATTTTTTCAACCCGTATATTTCAACATAAATTCTTACGTTTGAAACATTCACGCCTATTTTATAGCACAAAAATACTCCCGAAGAAATATCCAAAATATTATCGGCACTAATCGATAGCGAAACAACGTGACTTTTATAACGCAGTATCGTCTGTCTCGGAATTTCGTCCGAAAAAAGAGAAATTCACACTGCCATAGGTTCGCTTTTCCTGAAAACAGGGATGAGCGGAATAATCTTTATGCCTGGAATGTTCCAATATGAACGTTCCCCGTTCCTTAAGCCAACCGCCGTCAAGAATCATATCGGGCAAACGATCCGCCTCCGCCAAATCATAAGGAGGATCGGCAAACACCAGGTCGAATCGTTCCCGACAACTTTTCAAATAAACAAATACGTTGGTACGAACCGACGCAATCGCGTTCAATGAAAGTTTTCTGGCCATTTCCGCAATGAAACGCTGATGCGTTGCGTTCCCTTCCACAGATACCACCCTTTTAGCTCCCCGAGAAGCGAATTCGTAACTGATAGAACCCGTACCGGAAAAAAGATCCAATACGGACAGCGTTTCCCAATCGTAGCGATTGGCCAGCACGTTAAACAAATTCTCTTTGGCGAAATCCGTCGTAGGACGGGCTTTCAAGTTAGCGGGAGGCACAATGACACGCCCCCGGCAACGACCGCTGACTATTCTCATGGACAAACTGTTTTCTATGTAATATTCCGCCCGCTTTTCTTCAAGCAAAGCGATTATATCGATCCGGAGGTTTCCTTATCGTCCGACCGAACAGAATTCCCAAAAACATTCAAATACCCGATCCCCCGTATAAAACGAATTTCCGGAAAATAACGGACAAGACAATCCTCCATTTCTTCTGAGAAAACACCGGCTACTATAATATCCGAAGATTTCCGAATTTCATAATCGGTCGTGATTCGGTCCAGATAAAACACAGGATCGAGCGGAGAATCCACCCGGTAAAGATCGGCCAATAACAATGTTCCATTTCTATGAAGCGTAACAGCCATCGTCCCTGAAAACAGTTGTACGAACAACTCGATCGTCTGGTCCGACAATCGTTCCTGGGGAAGAGATAAAGCTCCCAACAAAGGGTGCATGAACACAACCTCTCCGAATTTACCAGTCAAAAAATCCACCAAATCCGCTTCTACCGCCCATAAGAAAACTATCGCTCCGAAATGGGATACAATCAATATGTCCCGACCTGTATCGAACGGCACTCCCGTTGTTCTCAGATAAAACTCGCCTTTATCCGGATCAAACAATGTTTCTGGAATCATCGTAAAACGAGTCGTATTCAATACAGCAAGAATACGATCGTAACAACGGACATTTACAGAGGTGTCAGCCAACAAGGTAAACAGACTTTCTTTCCACTCCTCAGTTTCCGTCCGTAGAGGATAAGACCACGCAGTTTCTGAAATTCCGTCATAAAAAGAAAGCCCATCCCGATCGATCAGGATGGACAAACTTTTTATAGAACGGTCGATTTTATTCCCAGTTACCTGCATCATTCGTAGATTCAGTAATCGAACCGACTTTCAAACCAGCGTATTTTCCCAGGGTTTTTTCTTGGTAGTCAATCAAATTGACTAATTCCTGATGATCCAAATCGCCCAAAAAGGCTTTATAAGGCGCTCTGGCTTCGAATACGGGAATCGTTACTTTGGACTCCGTCCGCAACGTATCGGCCGCCATCAGGAATTCCTGTCCTCCGGAGAACGGAATAATACGCAACTCATCGGCATTGAAATCCGGTTTAAAAATAGTATCCTTAACCGCTACCTTGAACTGAATTCGCTGAATCTTTCCTTGCGCTACAGCGACAGAGTCGTCTTCAGAACCGATTTGCTTCATGAAAACCATGGAGTCGTTTTTAATGAAATTAATCAAGGTATCCATCGAAGGAGTGTATTTGCCATAAGTCGTTTTATAAGCACGCTGCGCCGTCCGGATATCTTTCAGACGTTGAATGACTTCCGCCGCTCTCGCGTCTTTTTCTTCGTTAAAACGCAAAGGAGCCATGATAATGTCGTAAAGCCAATAACCAGCTGCCACAATGGCGAATAGCAGAATAACTTGGATAATTCTTTTCATTTGGATTATGTTTTTTTTAGTTTTTGTTTGCAAAGTTATAAAAAAATGGATATGTTGCACCTGCGATTCCAATATTTTTAATACCGAAACAAAATGCTTGCGCCACATATTGCAACTCAAATTTACGCTAATTTTTCATTTATACCAACTTTAGATCAAAAAAAATTAATAACGCAGCTGGCCGACTTCATTGCAAAGAGCAAAAATGGCGATATATTCATCCTGAACGGATATGCGGGAACCGGGAAAACCTCCCTGATATCGGCCCTGATCCAAACCTTCCTGCAGCATAAAATCGACTTTTGCATGATGGCGCCTACCGGACGGGCCGCTAAAATCATGACCCAATATTCCGGCACGGCGGCTTATACCATACACAAAAAGATTTTCAGGCAGAAATCCGCTTTGGAAAACCGTTTTCTGTTGGACCGAAATTCCGGGAAAGGCGCCTTCTTCATCGTAGACGAAGCCTCCATGATCAACAATTCCTCTTACGAAAATCACATATTCGGAAGCGGGAACCTGCTGGACGACCTGGTCTCCTACGTCAACAACGGCAAGGATTGCCGGTTGATTTTGGTAGGAGACAAAGCCCAGTTGCCTCCGGTAGGAACCCGATTGTCTCCCGCTCTCGATCCGCATGAAATGGAACGGTACGCAGGAAAAGTCTGGTACGGAGAACTGCGGGAAGTAGTACGTCAGGAAAAAGACTCGGGCATCTTATACAATGCTACGGTCATTCGCCGATTGATCGAAAGAAGCGAGGAAGGAACCCCGAAATTCAGATTGGACTATCCGGAAGTGAAAAGCATTACGGGCGTGGAATTTCTGGAAGAACTGGAAACGGCCTATTCCCGTTACGGACAGGAAGAAACCATCGTCATCACGCGGTCGAACAAACTGGCCGGACGTTTCAATCAGGCGATCCGGAACCGCGTACTCTATCAGGAAGAAGAATTGTCTGCCGGCGATATCCTGATGATCGTCAAAAACAACTACCATTACCATTCGGAAGAAGAGAATCTGGATTTCATCGCCAACGGAGATACGGTACGTATCCGGCGGTTGCGAAATTACGAAGAACGCTACGGATTCCGTTTTGTCGATGCGCAAGTCATTCTGCAAGATTACAACGACCTGGAAATGGAATGCAAAATCATGCTCGACACGCTGAACAGCGATGCCCCGGCGCTTACCCAGGAGCAAACCCAGCAGTTGTTTGCCGAAGTGGAAAAGGAGTACGCACATATTACCCGGAAAAAGGAGCGATACGAAAAAATCCGGGAAGACGTCTATTTCAACGCGCTGCAAATCAAATTCGCCTATGCGGTAACTTGCCACAAAGCCCAAGGGGGACAATGGGAGTGCGTATTTATCGATCGGCTGCTATACGGAGAGGAACGAATGACCGCCGATTTCCAGCGCTGGCTTTATACGGCCGTTACCCGGGCCAAACGACAGTTGTTTTTTCTGAATTTCGACGACTCCTTTTTCGAAAATCCGCCGGAGCGATGGTAACAAAAAAACGTTCCGGACTTCCGGAACGTTTTATAACTGCAATACATTACCGCATCAACTGTTCAAGCGACGTTCGATTTCCTGAATATGTGCGGCGAACGCCTTGTCGGTTTCCATCAGATTCATAATCGTTTTGCAGGCATGGACTACCGTCGCATGATTTTTTCCTCCGATGGCCGCGCCGATGGTTTTCAAGGGCAACTTGGTATGCATCTTACACAAATACATGGCTACCTGACGGGTTTGAGCGATTTCCCGGGTACGTTTGACCGATGCGAAGTCCGCCGCGGAAATATTGAAATAATCGCAGACCACTTCGCGAATCGAATCTGCCGTAATCTCTTTCTGTGTATATTTCACGTACGCTTTCAAAATATCTTTCGCCAACTCTATCGTCGCCGGTTTGTTCAACAAAGTGACGTTAGCCACGAACGAAGAAATGGCCCCTTCGATTTCACGGATATTGGCATTGATGTTATTCGCCAAAAAATCGACAACATCGTCCCCGATCGGCATGGACAGCTTCTGACATTTGTTCCGGATAATCTTGACCTTCGTGTCGAAATCGGGAGCGAACAACTGCACGGACAATCCCCACTTGAAACGGGTTATCAGTCGTTGTTCGATATCTTTCAATTCCACCGGCGGTTTGTCGGAAGTCAGAATCAATTGTTTTTTCGACAGATGCAGATGGTTGAAGATATTGAAGAAAATGCTCTGCGTTCCCGGTTTTCCCGCCAACTCCTGAATGTCGTCGATAATCAATACATCCATCATCTGGTAAAAATGCACGAAATCGTTGAGTTCCTTTTTCAGCATGGCGTTCTGAAACTGCGCCTGGAATTTATGGCAACTCACATAAAGCACGTTTTTATCGGGATAACGTTTTTTGACTTCCGTACCGATAGCCTGCGCGACATGCGTTTTCCCCAACCCCGAATCGCCGTAAATGAACAAAGGGTTGAATGGCGTCTTCCCCGGATCGATCGCGACGGCCATTCCCGCGGAACGGGCCAAACGATTGCACTCCCCTTCCACGAAATTTTCGAAAGTATAATCGAAATTCAGCTGAGGATCCACCACGATCTTCTTAACCCCCGGAATAACGAAAGGATTCTTGATGTTTTGCGTATTGGTTCTGTTCAGATAGGAAGTGATGTGCGCGTTCTCCTCCCCTTCCGCCGGCATGCGCGACTGTCCCATTTGAGGCACGGCATACTTCAACCGCGTATTCTGTCCGAACTCACTGCAAATAATCGGTTTCAGAAACGGGATGCAATTTTTTTCAATATGAAAAACGTAATTCTCGTTCGGCACGCGCAGACGAAGGGTCTGTCCGTCGTACCCGAGCGGAACTATCGGCTTGAACCATCTTGTAAACTCTTCGTTAGTAGTTTCTTTTTTAATGAGTAACAAGCAGTTATGCCATATATCGGTAAAAGAAGGATGAGTTTTAGATAACATCTTTATACATGATTATTGATGCAAATATTAGAATAAAATTGAGAAATAAAAAACGTTTTTCCTCTTGTTTTTTACCAAAATTCTATTCCCATCCGGCAAGCCCTGAATTATCAACAGGTTCGGATTTCAATATTTTTTTTTCATTCATTTCCGCCATCGTTTTTTAGGAAAAAAGACAAAAAACAATTGTTTTCCATCGCTAAAAAACATGGCCGAAATACGAAATTTCCACAAGGCAAACGATTATTTATTTCCCGCTTCCAAGAATCCGCATACAAATCTTATGCCCGTTCGGAGAGTTCCAGCCAACGCATGCTTTTTTCGTCGAGTTCTTCGGAACAAGCGGCGTAACGGACGGACAACGTCGTCAAATCGTCAGCCCCGAGCGTCCCGCTGCCCAACTGTTCTTCCAGTTCCTTTTTCACGGCCTCCAGCGTTTCTATTTCCGTCTCCAATCGCTGAAACTCCTGACGTTCCTTATAGGTCAGTTTTTGCGTCTTTTCCCGAATCGGGCGTGAAACGGGTGCAGAAACCGGACGTCCCGCACTCTCCTTCTCCGCCGCTTCCTCGCAGGCATTCCTGTATTGGGTATAATTTCCCGGAAAGAACCGGATCCGTCCGTCTCCTTCCAGCACCATCAAATGATCCACCACCTTGTCCATAAAATAACGGTCGTGGGAAACGACGATCAGACAACCGGCAAACTCTTCAAGGTAATTCTCCAGTACATTCAGGGTAATAATATCCAAATCGTTGGTCGGCTCGTCCAAAATCAGAAAATTGGGATTCCGCATCAAGACCGTCAACAAGTACAAACGGCGTTTCTCCCCGCCACTAAGTTTATGAATATAGGTTTGCTGGGACTGCGGAGGGAAAAGAAAGCGGGTCAGCAATTGGGATGCCGTAACGGTACGACCGTCATCCAACGTTACCACTTCGGCAATCGCCTTAACCGCATCAATGACTTTCATACGCTCGTCGAACGCCATCCCCTGCTGCCGGTAATACCCGAAACGGACACTCTCCCCGATCTCCACCACGCCGCTGTCCGGAACGAGTCCGCCGGTCAGCAACTCCAAAAACGTGGTCTTTCCGGTGCCGTTATCGCCCACCACCCCTAATTTCTCATACCGGGAAAAGGTGTAGGAAAAACAGTCCAGTATCTTTTTCGCTCCGAAAGATTTGGAAACCTCTTTCATTTCGAAAATCTTGGAACCGAGACGCTGCGTGCCGACCCGAATATCCGCCGCTTCTTCGTGCTTCCGGCGAAACGCCTTTTCTTTCGTTTCATAAAAAGCCTCTTTCCGGTATTTCGCTTTCGTGCCCCGTGCCTGAGGCATCCGGCGCATCCACTCCAATTCCCGGCGAAACAGATTCCGGGCCTTGTCCGTCTCGTTGTTGAAACGTTCTATCCGTTCCTCCCGGCGCAACAGATACTCCTCGTAATTCCCGCGGTAACCATACAGGCGGGAATCATCGAGTTCGTAAATGTCGGTACAGATCCGGTCCAGAAAATAACGGTCGTGAGTGACCATGAACAGGGTTTTTCCTTCGGTTATCAGATAATCTTCGAGCCATTGGGCCATGGCAAGGTCCAAATGATTGGTGGGTTCATCCAAAATCATCACGTCATGATCGTCGATCAACACCTGGGCCAATGCCAGCCGCTTGCGCTGCCCGCCGGAAAGCGTTCCGATCCGCTGGTTCGAATCGGGAATGCGCAAGCGGGACAATATCGTAGCAATGCGGTTTTCCACGCTCCATCCGCCAAGTGCGTCCATCCGTCCGGACCAATGCGCGATCTGTTCCGCGTCGCCGCTCTTTACCGCCCGTTCGTAGGCGTTTACCGTCCGCATCAACTCGCTGTCCGCATGATAAACCGCTTCGATAACCGACTGCGTATCGTCGAAAAACGGCTCCTGCGGCAAATAGCCTACGGAAATGCCGTTCCGGAACACCACACTGCCCGCATCGACGCCTTCCCTACCGGCCATGATATTGAGCAGCGTGCTTTTCCCCGCCCCGTTTTTCGCTACCAGCGCGATCCGTTGCCCTTCGGCGACCGCCAACGACAGATTCTCGTACAGCAGCAGATCTCCGAAACTTTTGGTAATATTTTGCAGTTGTATCATGAATGGTTCTCAAAAAATCCTGAAATAAAACGCAGACAGGTTCTTATAAACCGGCAGGTTCGTCCTGCTCCGCATCGTCCAACATCGCGCACACCTGTTCCACGATATCCTCGGCCGCTTCGCTTTTCTTTTTCAGACCGAACCGATGAAAACGACCGGTTTTATCAATAATCGTGATTTTATTCGTCGCGCAGCCGAATCCGGCTCCCGGATCTCTCAATGAATTCAGCACGATGCAATCGAGACGCTTACGATGCAGTTTCTCCAACGCATGACGCTCTTCGTCGTCCGTTTCCAGCGCAAACCCGACCAGCAATTGTCCGGGACGCTTATTTCGTCCCAATTCGGCCGCTACGTCGGTCGTCTCCTTCAACCGCAACAACAGCCGCGGCTCCCCGTCCTTTTTCTTGATCTTACGATCCGACGTCTCCTCCGGCGTATAGTCGGCCACGGCCGCCGCCATGACCAATATGTCCGCATCGGCCTGACTGCAGCGCATCGCCGCCAGCATATCGGCAGCGGACAAAGCCTCCACCTCACGTGTTCCCGGAACACTTCCGACCAAAGCCGCATCCACGGAAGCCCGGACAATCGTTACCTCGGCCCCGGCCCGAAGGAAAGCTCCGGCCAACGCATACCCCATCTTCCCGCTGGAATAGTTGCTGATATAACGGACGGCATCGATGGGCTCTACCGTTCCTCCGGCCGAAACGACCACTTTTTTCCCGGCCAACCGTTTCGGCCGGGACATCTCCCGGAAAAAAGCATCCAGAGCATCCGCAATCTCGTCCGGTTCGCTCATGCGCCCTTTACCTTCCAGACCGCTGGCCAAGAAGCCGCTGCCGGGTTCCACGATGTGTACCCCGTCCGCCGCCAGACGAGCCAAATTGCGGACCGTGGAAGGATGCCGGTACATATCCAGATCCATCGCCGGAGCCACGAATACCGGGCACCTGGCCGAAAGATAGGTCGTAACCAACAGATTATCGGCAATACCGTTCGCCATTTTCCCCAACGTATTGGCCGTAGCGGGAGCAATGACATACGCGTCGGCCCACAACCCCAAATCGACATGCGAATTCCATGCGCCGTTTTCCGGATTGAAGAAATCGACCAGAATAGGATGCCGGGACAAAGTGGCCAGCGTAAGCGGCGCTATGAACTGTTTGGCCGCAGGCGTCATGACCACGCGGACTTCGGCCCCCCGTTTAATCAACGCTCTTACAAGTATAGCAGCCTTATAAGCTGCTATACCCCCGGATATTCCCAGTAAAACGTGTTTTTTTTCCAACATGGTCGGACAACGTCTAATGATGATTTTCCTCTTCCGCCGAATCAGGTTCAGTAAATGACAACTCGTCGGCCAAAAACTCTTCGGTAGCGACCAATACGGGTTTCGGCAAACGTTCGTAATACCGCGAAATCTCTATTTGTTCGCGATTTTCGAACGTCTCTTCCAAATTGTCGCTGACATTCGAAAACTCGGTCAATTTACGGCTCAACTCCTGTTTGATCTCGGCAGCGATCTGATTGGCCCGCTTAGCCATAATGATTACCGATTCGTAAATATTACCCGTTTGCGCATCCAGATCCGAAAGCGTTCTGGTTACCGTGTTGGTAGGAATGGTTCCTTTTTTCAAATCCATCGTATCGAATTTTAAATATACAGCAAAATTATGATTATTCACTTTGTTCTTCCGCACTCGGCGCTACTGTTTTTCGAGTCTGTTTCAACGAGTCTCTTACCAGTTTCTGCTCGTTTTTCGACTTGACTTTTTCCATCTGCTTAACGGCTTTTTCCTTCACGGCTTCTTCCGTGGTTTTCCCTTTATCGACCTTATCGATCGCCTTCAGCATTTTTTTCTCGCTGCGCTCTTTCTTCCGGTCGGAAAGGTTCATTTCGTTTCCTACTTTTTCCACGAGTTCCTCTCCTTTCGACAAACGGGTAGCGATTTCATACATGCGATCGGCCTCGCTCCGGTATTTGCTTTCCGGAAATTCGGAAATAAAATTCAAATAGGCATCTATCGCCCCGTAATACCGTTCCCGCTGTTTGCTTTCCACGGAAGCTTTCGCATACTCATAGTTTGACTTGATAAGCATGAACAGGATACGTTCGCGGTGCGGCGTCATCGGATATTGTTTCAGCGCGTTCCGGAAAGAGGTAATCGCGGAATTGAAAGCCCCGATATTATAATAGGTTTCGCATTCTACGAAAGATTTGTCGTAAATGCGGTTTTCGAGTTCGGCGATCATCTCGTTGCAAGACTCTACCTTGGGACTTTGGGGATAACGAGCCTTGAACTGCTCGAAAGCGGTAATGGCCATAATGGAATATGACTGGTCCAACTCGGTCATAGGAGCCGACTCGTACAGGCTCATTGCGAACAAATATTCGGCCTCTTCCAAAAAAGGACTGTCCCCGTACTCTTTGCGAAAGTCGTCCAAATATTGGTTACTAGTAATGAAATCACGGTTATTGTAATAGGCCTTCGCCCGATAAAACAGAATCGTATCGATCTTATCCGTTCCCCGAAAAACGGTTTCCATCTGGTCGAACAGATAAATCGCTTTTTTGTTCTTTTTTTTCTGATACATATCCAACGCATGACGATACAACGCCTCGTAATCGCGCTGACGGATCATTTTGTCAAGGGAAGTACATCCAACAATAAGCATTAAAATGCTTATTATCAGGCATATATTTTTAAATTTCATATACAATGCAGCTCTTTTATGCCGAACAAATTTAACCATATTTTTTTAACCTGCAATTTTTCACGGTTCAATGCAGAAATTCCCCTGTCCGCTCTGTAGCGATTCGGTTCGGAGGAGGAAAAATCTTTATTGTTTCCGTTAAGAAATACGCTTTTATGCGTATCTTTCGTATGCGAATAACGCATAACTTTGTCGAAAATTTCAGAGAAGGTCTTCTGATGACCTGCCCGTAACAATAATTAAAACAAGATACTGTGGATATTTTTGAAAGAATCAAGAAAGACGCTGGCGGACCGATCGGCCAGTATCAAAAACTCAGTCACGGATATTTTTCATTTCCGAAGTTGGAAGGGCCCATTGCTCCCCACATGAAATTCAGGGGGAAAGAGGTGCTGACATGGAGCCTGAACAATTACCTGGGCCTGGCGGCGCATCCCGAAGTGATGGCAGCCGATGCCGAAGCCGCCAAAGAATACGGCATGGCCTACCCCATGGGAGCGCGCATGATGAGCGGCCAAACCGTATGGCATGAAAAGCTGGAACGGGAACTGGCGGCTTTCGTGGGTAAAGAAGACGCTTTCCTGCTGAACTTCGGATACCAAGGCATGTTTTCCATCATCGACACCCTGATTTCGAGAAAAGACGTAATCGTTTACGATTCGGAAGCCCACGCCTGCATCATAGACGGTCTGCTGCTTCACAAAGCCAAAGGCGGAAAACGGTTCGTGTATCCCCATAACAATATGGAAAACCTGCGGACCCAACTGGAACGGGCGACGAAGCTCGCCAAAGAAAACGGCGGCGGTGTCATGGTCATTACCGAAGGCGTGTTCGGCATGAAAGGCGACCTCGGCAAATTGGACGAAATCGTCGCCATGAAAAAAGATTTCGATTTCCGGTTGCTGGTGGACGACGCACACGGTTTCGGAACCATGGGGAAAAGAGGTTCCGGTACGGGCGAACATTTCGGCGTGGAAGACGGCGTGGACGTACACTTCTCCACTTTCGCCAAATCGATGGCCGGAATCGGTGCATTCGTGGCTTCGGACAAGGAAATCGTGAATTTCCTGCGCTATAACATGCGTTCGCAAACCTATGCCAAATCGCTGCCGATGCCCATGGTCAAAGGAGCTTTGAAACGGTTGGAAATTTTGCAGAACCATCCGGAATTGAAAGACAACCTGTGGACCATTGTACGTGCTCTCCAGTCCGGCTTCAAAGAAAACGGATTCGACATCGGGGTTACCCAGTCGCCCGTGACTCCCGTATATATGAAAGGGAGCGTAGAAGAAGCGACCAACCTGGTCGTGGACTTGCGGGAAAACCACGGATTATTCTGTTCCATCGTGACTTATCCGGTCATTCCCAGAGGCGAACTGATTCTGCGGATCATTCCGACCGCCGTTCACACGCTGGACGACGTCAAGTACACCATCGAATGCTTCAAAGCCTGCCGGACGAAAATGGACAACGGAGACTACAACAAGCCCATGCCCGATATGGCCGACAAATAACAGTAAAAGCCAATTACTGAGATAGCGGATAGTTTGAACCTATCCGCTTTTTTTATCCCCAAAGTCCGAAATCGTTATTTTTATCAAGATATTTTTTAAAATATATCCGATGAAAAGAAATAATCGCTATATTTAAAGCAAAATTAATTATTCACATCAACAAAGGAGGTCCCCGCTTGCCCACAGATGAATGCAAACGGTATCATTCGCCGAGCGAAAATACAACCAACCGTAAACACAAACCCTTTTCATTCCCAAGCCTTATGAAACGACTTTATTTTACCGCCATCCTATTTTTAGGAACCTTTTTTTTCTGCCAAGCACAAAAAAGCGAACCGGTCATCGATATGGACCGGGCCTTATCCGCCCCGTTAAAACCGGTCAAGCTGAGTTCCATCGCCTCTTCATTGGAGTATATTCCTCTGGAAACCAATGATTCCGTTTTAATAGGAGGAACGATTCTTCATAAATATATGACTCAGGACTATATTCTCATCACAGACTTGGCGCAAACTCCTTACCTTTTCGACCGTTCCGGAAAATTTTTGTGCAAGCTCGGCAGACGAGGGAAAGGGCCGGGAGAAACGACCGGTTTGGTTTCTTCTCTGTATGTCGATCCCCAAACAGGACGCATTTTCGTTTTCAGTTCTGGAAACCTTTTTATCTTCGATACGAAAGGTGCATTGCTCCAAGAAATTCCCGTAACGGAACGGGTTTTCGGGAAAACGCTATATTCTGCACAATACGGAGGCAATGACCGTCATATCCTTTACCTTCGATACGATTACGGAAGCACTCCCCCTGTTTACCAAATCAAAACCTCCGACGGCGAAGGCCGCGGAGCCGTTTCCCAACCCCTTACAATCGGAGTACGGGAAACCGTTACCCCCCATTCCGACCCCCATATCCCTCCCAGTCGGTCTTATAACAATACCGTTTTTTTCATGCCCGATCACGTATGCATTTTCGACGAAACGTCCCTTAGCATGACGGAAATGGCTTTCGACGGAACTGTCGAACGGCAATACATGGTCAAAAAAAGTTCACGCAACTCCGACGGATCCGAAATTTTTATCGGCAATATGACCAGCACTCCCCGCTATTATTTTCTGACCGTGCTTTCCGACAAAAGCCGATACGCCATCTACGATAAAAAGAAAGGCCAACTGACTGCGCTCCCTTCCGATACGGAAGGACTAATCGACGACCTCGATAACGGGCGAAACTTCTGGTGTTCCGGTTATTCGACCGAAGGAGAATATTTTACGACTTGTCCGGCCCACCTTTTCAAGGAATCGGCAGAGTTGTCGGACAATCCGAAACTGAAGGAAATCGCAGCCCGTTTGCAGGAAGACGACAATCCGGTCATCATCGTCGCCCGGCCGAAATAACTGTTAAACTAAAATAAATTGCCCGAAATGAAAATTTCTCTTACTGCAAATTGCAATAAGAGAAATTTTCATAAATATTGTGATTTTTCAAGATACTCCCATTCATCCGTATCAAAAGGTCCCCCCCTGTCAGATCGGCTTATTCTCAACACTACTGAACGTATTGTCGGGCAACTCGTCTTTCGATTCGAATACAGTTCTCAATCAGCCAGATTATCCGGAATCATGCTCCGTAAAAAACAGACGGAAAATAAAATGAAAAAACTACGTTCATTTTAGAAATCCCATGATATATCTTTTTTAACGATTCGAACAGGATTGCCGGCTATTATTACGTTAGATTCCTCAATTTTTTTGTTTATAAGACTTTTAGCTCCTACAACTACATCATCAGCAAGAATAGTTCCTTTTAATATTAAACACTGTAATCCGACCCAGCAATGATTGCCAATTTTCACATTATTAGGTAAATTAACCCGTTGTCCAGCAGAAACGATTTTGTGATAATCTGTTGTGTGCACTTCTATATTATTTGAAAACAGGCATCTCTCTCCGATGATAATTTCTGCTCCATTGCACGGATTAAATAGAGTTCGTTGACGTTTACTAGCATTGACTATCGTGTTCTGCCCAATTATCAATTTGTTTTTTCCCGAGTTCATATATACGCTTACCCCAGACAGTTTACAATCGTTACCGATATTTACCACATTTCCTGAACCATGAATATTAAATCTGCAATATCGTAGTACCACATTTTTTCCAAGGACCAATTTATTACCTGTCAACCATGATTTCAGCAAAGCTACCAACAAATTATTATGTCTTAAAAACAAATTTAATACATAATTAACAATACAATAAATGAATGTAGCTTTAATCGCACGGTAATAAGGTCTAACGGCTTGTTTTATTCTTTTCATCGGATAAAGTCATGTCCGCCAGATACCCTTAATCGGACCGGTTATATTTTTGACTAACTACAAAAAGAAAGGTGGGGATCTGGCTTCTGCCTGTCCGCTCTCTGTGGTCGTAGGAAACCTTGTAAATGAACAGAGCAGAATTGATACCCACGTAGTTGGTATATCATGGCACATCCCCTAAAGAAGGTGTGCCATGATGACATAGCCATTGGCACACCAACGGGAATAGTAAGCATATACCTACCTGTAGCATCTACCTCTACCTTGTCTTTGATTTACACTTCTCGAATTTCCTACGTTCCAGAAAGCCAAAAACAAAGCGTTAGCAAACGCATTCCTAAATGTAGCATACCCCATAATCATTCCAACTTCTTACAAAGTCAGCTTGACATGAAGTCATGGTTACAAAGATATATATTAATCAATTATTTTAGTATAATAAGATAAAAAATTATCCCATCGTCGAATCCTTCCCCTGCGGCTACTTCTTTAAACAGGTCTTTCCATAAAAAACAGGGGCGGCTTATTTTGAGCCGCCCCTGTGTAATTCCGAAAACAGATTATTCGGTCAGTTTATAGTTTATTTCGCAAAAATAAGTATCGCAGGAATAACCTTCATAGAACCAATTACCGTCGGTATGTTGATAGCCGTAGTGGAACGCTTGCGGCATGATCGACGTCATATAGACCGGAACCGATTGGGAGGAGAGTTTACCTACCGGCTGGTCGTCGAAATAATAGGTCACATTATTCCCATCGGATACCAGTTTCACGGTATGCCAACCACTGTTTACTGTCACACCATCGACATTGACCCAACCGTTTTCTTCATCCCAGATGCGGACAATGGCATGATCCATCGTAGATTGATAAATACCGCCTTCGTCTTCAACGACATTGGCGATTCCGAGCATCGGATAGACATCCTCGTCGGTGGAAGCATTCTTCGCTGCCGTCCAAAGTTCGGAACGGAACGGTTTCTTGTCGGCGATCATCTGCGCATCGACCCAGATCTGCCCGGAAACTTCCCACTTGGTCAGCGACTCCGGATTGAACACATCGAAATGACGGCCCTGGGTATTGTAGAAATGCGTTTGCTGACCGTTGGGACGACTGTTTTGAGCGGTTCTGTCATCCAATGTATAATGCAGAACCTGGGTTTTCCCCTCGTAAGATTCCAGAAATTCCACAGAGGAAGGCTCATAACGGTCAGGTTTGGTAAAAGCGTTTTGTGCGTTTTTCAACGCGCCTTTCAGAAAACTGGTTGCAGAGAAGAAATAGGGATCAAAAAGATTTCCCTCATAATCCCACCCGGCATCCTGACAGGTAATCCTCATGTACGGCGAGTTTTCGAAAGTATTTCGAGCAAAGATATCGTAAACGCTCTGTTGCAGTTCTCTCGGCCAGCTTTCCTGGTATTTTGTCGTATTCTCCATGCCTTCGGTCCCTTCCTTGACAGTCAGATGAATGGCACGGGACATGGAACCGTTATTTACGAAAGTATTGTTTTCGACAGTCAGGGAAGGCAGCCATTGATCCATGCTGAACGGGTTCGTACTGTTGAACGTACAGCCCTCGATCTTCAGGTTTTCAGCGCCATTACCGACATACATGCTTTTCCAATAGCCGGTAAAGTTGCAATTCTTCACGGTCACGTTTTGTGCGGACTCATGGAAAGCAACGCATTCCGGTTTGGATTCCGTTCCGGTATAAACCATTTCGAGGTTGTCCAACACAACATCCGAAGCCGTGATGCTGACCACCCGATGAATATCGGATTCCAATGTGAAATTGCGTAGCGTAGCGCCCTGTGCGGCACTGAGTTTTTTGGTAAATACCGAAGTTCCCGCACCGTCGAGCGTAACGCCGGCAGGTACGGTCAGTTCTTCATTGCAAGTCATGCTGCTGACCAACACGGTTTCTCCGGAATTCGCAGCAGCAAGAGCTTCCGTTACAGTGTTATAAGCCGTATTGGTCGATTGGTTGTAAACGGTAGGCGCCGGTTCGTTTACAAAGAAAGAATTATTGCCACTGAACACTTTTATTCTCTTCGTGTCGTCGCCGAACGTGTTGCCTTCCAGAATACCGTTGGCAAACGTTTTTTCTACAGCCGAAAGCGAGGCAGGATTCGTTGCGCCGGAAACGGCGGACATGGCTACGCCCTCGTTGAAGGTATTGCCTTCGATCTGATAAGTTCCAGTCTGGGAAGTCGCTGAAATTTGCGGGTCGATGGTAACGATCTGTTCAAAAGTCGATCCGGTAATCACAAGCTCCCCGGACTCGCTCAGCGGGTTGAAATAGGCATTGCTGCTACCCGGTTTTACCGTACAGCCGTCAAGCGTCAATTTGCCGGTAAACCCGTAAGCGGTTTCTATCGGCCGCATTTCCGGTTCTGCTTCTTCCTGCGCAAAAAGACAGTTTTTGAAGGTTACATCCGTCACATTATTGACCAATACGCTGGTCTTGCTGTTGGCCATCTCGCGTGCGCCGAAGAACTGAACGTTCTCGATAGTAGCGGTAATGCCTGCTGACAGGTTCAACGTACGGATTCGGGATGCGGAAGCCTCATCCGAACCACCCTCGATCGTAAGGTTTTTACCGAGCGTAATATCCTCGTTCAGCTCGCCCCAGATACGGATGATATCCCCCTCATCCGCCGCATCGATAGCGGCTTGCAAAGAGGTAAATTCTTGACCGGACGTGATATTGAGCGCACCGTTCATCACGACAGGGGTTTCGCCGTCCCAGACAGGATCGATCGTCACGTTGATTTCGCCCTGTTTAGTCAGGAGGTTTCCGGACACGTTTGTTTTGTAGTTACGGCGGATCGGAATGTTCTTGAACAGGTCGTTTTCGGTAATGGAGGTTCCGTTATTGAGGTATTCCATCTTGAAATCGGCCAGATTCGCCTCGTCGGTCGGCGCCCAGATGTAA
>CASDZK010000058.1 GCA_949286165.1 uncultured Alistipes sp. | reverse complement strand
GGATATGCCGACCTTTACCGGAGGAATGTTGCAATATACGAATCTATATTATTTAATTTGCATAATTTGAATCGGGTAATTATTTTTGTTTCAAATGATAAACTATGGTAAAAGTCGTTAATCCATTTGTCGTGACCGGAAAAATCGAACCGGAGATTGTCGAAGGGTGTTATACTTTTTTATCGATATTCTTCATACGTCGGGTCTGTATTCTCGGTAAAGAAATTTATGAAACTTTACTGTCCCGAAGCCGTAAAATAATTGGTCTGTTTGTCCGAACGTGAATGCAGAGCCGAACTTTTCCGAGCTATGCTGAGGCGAGAAAACGGTCTGCATTCATGCGAACGATTAAATCCATCAACGGGAAATTCGGATTCGACCCTGTTTCAGGAATACCCGTGTTTAATGATGAAACTTTTCGGAACAATCTTTTGGAATCGCTACAAATCTCTTCGGGTAATCCGGTTTTATTTACGGATGGAGTATTGGAAATCTGTTGGCGAGGCAACGGGGATAATGACGCGATCGGAATATTATTGAGTAAAAAGCAATTATTCAACTTTGTCTCTATGGAAGCGGAAGTGCGTGTCGTCTTTAGGCAATCACGCGATTTGCCGCAAATCGCAGAAATAGGAATTTATAAAGCATCGGAAGGAAAAGTATTGATTAAATATTTGAACCATGAAATTGAAGACGATTATTCTATGTGTTTGTTTCTTGTATTCCTTATCGGCTGTCTCTCAGAAAAGGAGTGCGATTATTCAAGAGAAAATACCGGATGAAGTGAGGGCAAAAGAAATTGCGGATATGCAATTTGGGATGTTTGTCTGCTGGTCATTCAGTACGTTTTCCGGTGTCGAGTGGACCGCACAAGAGTTACCGCCCGAATTTTTCCGTGCGACAAAGTGCGATACCGACCAATGGGCAAGGGTGGCGAAAGAAGCCGGAATGAATTACATTTATGTATTGGCCAAACACCATGATGGCTTTTGCTTATGGGATACGAAGACAACGGATCTAAAAGTGACCAATGCTTCGTTAAAAAAAGATGTATTGAAGATGTTGCGTAAATCATGTGACAAATATGGCATTAAGTTAGGGTTGTATTTTTCGGAAGGCGATTGGAACTGGCCGGGTGCGACACGAGGAGAGGACGGAGGCGTTAATCCGGAAGTTAAGAAAGCCCAGTTGAAAGAGTTGTTGACGCAATACGGACCGATCGAATTGATTTGGTTTGACCATGCTGTAGGGGATGGAGGCTTGTCACATGAAGAAACAACCCGTTGGGTCCATCAATTCCAGCCCAATTGCTTTGTAGGGTATAACCATGGTAAACCGTCCGGACGTCTTTGTCTCCGCGAGATGGGGAAACCCGGTAAATTGGGAGATGCGGAAGCTACCAAATATAATAAGGAGCAGGAAAGCAGTTACAAAGGATATCTGGTAGCCGAATTCACTTATCCGATACTGCCTCCTCATGAGGGGGGTGCCCAATGGTTCTACTCCTTGCCTAAACACGATGGGTTGTGTCATCCGGCATCCAAGATATTCGAAGATTATAAGAAAGCTGTTGAATACGGAAACATATTCTCTTTGAATGTCGGCCCGGATTATGAGGGTAAGATCCGTGATGTCGATGTGAAGACACTGAAAGAGGTCGGGAAAATGATAAAGGAATATCGGAAAATCAATTTCTGAATTTTGGTGTAGTTGCTCTTTGGGGATTATATTTTCATAGTCTGATAAAATATTTTGTGTAAATGGAGGACTTACGGGATTCAAAATGAGTTCCGTAGGTTTTATCATACATGTACAGGATGAAGAAGATTGTGTAAGAAAAGAATCATGTAGAGCCTGATGATTTTTATGCAGGGTGTTCTTTGGCCAGTTTAAAAAAGAGACCGATGTAAGCAAGTTTCTAAAGCAGTTGTGTCCCCTGTTTTTTATGTCTTTCAGGGGTGCCATTCATCCACGGTTTATCGATAAAGTTGTGTATTCCGTTACGTTCCGTATCATTTTCCGTTGCCCGCCCGTCAGGGGATCGGAAAGAATCGGGATGCCTGTTGCGGCGTATCGGACATATTGAGAACGGGCTTTGCGAAAGACAGCGATTCCTTGCTCTCGTTTCGCGCAGAGTATTTCCTGACGGCTGAATACCTTTGTCTCAGAGGTTGTTCGTTTTTGTGACGCAGTTCGTCTGACATATTAAGAAAAGGGTAGGCGGGTTGTTATTTTGCAAATATGAAATGGCGAACTTTCATACGTTACCGGCAAGTTGAATTCTAATATCTTCCCAATACATCTTATTCAAGTTTAGGCCCCGAAGGTTTCAGGTATCAGGCTTTGCTTTCCCAGGATGATGACGTATATGGGCTGAATCTTCGGCAAGCGGTAACGCAGCAGATGAAGGCTTTTTCGACAGAATGCGCCGACGATTATAGGCTTTGGAGATGGACGCTTTTTACGGCGCGTCCGGAAGGATCGTTCATGTTTTTGAACGATTCGTCCCAGGCCAGGGCTTCGGCAGTGCTGCAAGCGACGGAAGGAACGGAGGGGACGCAGCGGGCGGCGGTGTCCGAAGGGAAATGCTCCTCGTAGATGCAACGGTAGTAGTACTCTTCCTTGTTCATGGGCGGATGGATGGGGAACCGTTCTGCCGCATGAGCCATCTGTTCGTCGCTTACGGCTTCCGCCGTAATTCGTTTCAGGGTGTCGATCCAACTGTAACCCACCCCGTCGGAGAATTGCTCTTTTTGCCGCCAGGCCACGCTTTCCGGCAGGAGGTCTTCGCAGGCTTTCCGCAGGATCCATTTTTCCATTTTCCCGTCGCGGGCCATTTTGGCTTCGGGATTGATGCGCATGGCGACATCCAGAAATGCTTTGTCGAGGAACGGCACGCGTCCTTCGACGCCCCAGGCCGCGAGTGATTTGTTGGCGCGCAGGCAGTCGTAAAGATGCAGTTTGCTCAGCTTGCGGACGGTCTCTTCATGAAAGGCCCGGGCATCGGGCGCTTTGTGGAAATAGAGGTATCCGCCGAAAATCTCGTCGGCGCCTTCGCCCGATAAAACCATTTTGATTCCCATGGATTTGATGACCCGCGCCAGCAGATACATGGGAGTAGAGGCGCGTACGGTAGTGACGTCGTAGGTCTCGATATAGTAAATGACGTCCCGGAGGGCGTCCAGCCCTTCTTCTATGGTGTAGTGGATTTCATGGTGTACGCTGCCGATATGGTCGGCGACTTTTCGGGCGGCGGCCAAATCGGGCGCGCCTTTCAGACCTACGGCGAAGGAGTGCAGCCGGGGCCACCAGGCGTCGCTGCGACTGTCGCATTCGATGCGTTTGGCGGCGTATTTTTTGGCGATGGCCGAAATGATGGAGGAGTCGAGACCGCCGGAAAGCAGCACTCCGTACGGAACGTCGGACATCAGTTGCCGGCGGACGGCCTCTTCGAGAGCGGTGCGCAAACGGGCCGGGTCGGCATCGTTGCCTTCTACGGCTTCGTACTGTTCCCAGTCGCGCCGGTACCAGCGTACCGGCTGTTTTTCCCGGCTGCAGAGGTAATGACCCGGCCGGAACGGTTCGATATCGGTGCAGACGCCTTCCAGGGCTTTCAGTTCCGAGGCGATATAGAAATGTCCCGCAGAGTCGTGTCCCGTATATAAGGGGATGATGCCGATGTGGTCGCGGGCGATCAGGTACAGGTCCTTCTCCGTGTCGTAGAGAGCGAAAGCGAACATGCCGTTCAGGTCTTCCAGAAAATTTATGCCTTTTTTCCGGTACAGGGCCAGAATGACTTCGCAGTCGGATCCGGTAAGAAATTCGTATTCGCCGGCCAGTTCGGCCCGGATTTCCCGGTGGTTGTAGATTTCTCCGTTTACGGCTAAGATCAGTTTGCCGTCTTTGCTTTTCAGGGGTTGTCCGCCCGATTCCGGATCGACGATGGAAAGCCTTTCGTGAGCCAGAATCGCTTTTTCTCCCGTGTAGATGCCGGACCAGTCGGGTCCTCTGTGACGGATTTTTTTCGCCATGTTCAAAATCAGGGGGCGCATGGTTTCCGCTTCTCTCCCCCGAAGGTCAAATACTCCTGCAATGCCGCACATAATTTTATCGATTGGTTTATGCAAATATATATAATTATTGGGTATGTTTTGATAAAATGATGATTTTTTTTAAATAACCCTGTGTTTTTATGGGGGTATTGTCTTGAAATTTTCGTTTATTTTGTGCTGTGCCCGTATTTGACAGGAGGCAAAAAAAGACCGGGGGAACCGGTCTTCTGAAAGGCGGGATGCAGAGAACGTTATTCCGCATGGTTGGTGGCCCGCAATTCCACTTCGATATTTCCGCGGGTAGCGCGGGAGTAGGGGCAGATTTCATGCGCCTCTTGAATGAGCGTTCGGGCCTCTTCCAGAGACACGTCGGGGACGTTCGCCTCGATCAGGGCGGAGAGTTGGAAGTGGTCGGTATCGTCTTTGCCGATGCCTATGGTAACCCGCACGCGGGCCTCTCCAATGCGCAGGCGTTTCATACGTGCCGCCAGATTCAACGCGCTGTTGAAACAGGCGGCGTAACCTGCCGCGAACAGTTGTTCCGGATTGGTAAACGGTCCGCCGGAACCTCCCAGTGCTTTGGGGGTGCGGACGTCGATATCGAGAATGCCGTCGGACGATTCGATGTGTCCGTCGCGGCCGCCTTTGGCGGTAGCTGTTGCCGTATATGCTGCTTTCATGTCGTAAAAGAAATTGGTTTGGCATTAGGTCAGCAACATTCGTACCGGATTGTTGAAAATCCGAATTATTTATTCTTCTTCCCGAAAGAAAAGCTGGTAGTAGTTCAGACCGCTTTCTTCGTCGTAACCTTTCCGGATGTATCGGTTGCCTCCGTGGATGTAGATGTGGAAGTTTTTATCGAGCTTGATGACGCTTTTCAGGTTCCGGGCCTGTTTTTTTACGGCATCGCCGGATATGGCGAAACTGTCGGTAATCTCGATGTCCCGGTCGCGCATGAAGTTCGTTTTGCAACGCTGGAAACTGTCGATGACTTCCGGTTGCCCGATGACCTCTTCCGTGAATTTTCCCAAATCGAATGTTTCCTGTTCCTGGAAAAACCGGAGGGAACGGTTCAACAGGTCGGCCTGTTCGGCTTTGCTGACTTCGAATTCGCGGGGCAGTTCGCGGGTAACGAAATGTTTGCAGAGGGACAGAGCGTTCCGGGTAATGAAATATTCGTCCCGTTTCGGCCGTACGTGCAGAAAACCGTCCGTCCAGTAACGGGCTTCCGCACCTTTCCCGGAATGATCGACGAGTGCGGCCAGATAACCATCTTCTTTTTCGATATTGAAAATCAGACAGCCTTTGTCGAGTTTGTTGATGTTGATTCCCTGCTGGCTTTCGAGGCCGAGTCCGCTGTCCGACGGGAAAACTTTCAGAAACGTGTCCTTGTTTTCGGACTTGAAAAGTCCTACCGCATCGGCGATCTCTCCGTTTACCGTGCAGGCTTTGAAATAGGCGACGTAGAATTCCCCGCTTTTGATTTGCGGGTGGTCGCTCTGTTCGTAAAGGTGTCTGGCGAGATGCACGGATTCTTCGTAAAGCGAACCGGGGTCGTCGAAGATGCGCGATACGAAGCAGAACACTTCGTTCAGGGACAAGTCGCTTTCGTGGTACAGGCCGTAATACTCTTCGGTTTTGCCGAAAGCGGAAATGAAATAGGTAACGAGCAGGCTTTGCAGCTCTTCGTCGATGGGCAGGCTCGTTCGGGAGCAGAGAACGCCCTCTTCTTCGGTTTTGCTGCCGATATGGTGCAAGGCGATTTCCTGCAGGGCCGTATTTTCACAATGTATCATGCGCGGATGAGTTGATTTGCTGCAAAGGTAGGAAGAATACGGCGAATCTCGGTTATTGCCGTTTCGTCAGTTGAAGCACAGCACGTAGCCGTTCAGGTAGGTGGCGAAACAGAGCCATAGCAGGTAGGGAAGAAAGAGCAGGGCGGCCGCCTTGTCGGTGCGCCATCCGGTCAGGATGTAGCCGATGACCGTTATGTCGAGCAGGAGGACGTCGATGAATCCGGCGGTAGGGTTCCGGAAATAGAAAAAGAGAATGCTCCAGATGAAGTTGAGACAGAGCTGGACGACGAACAGGGAGAGCAGGGCCCGTTTCCGGAACGTCCCGGCGGTCAGCACGAGTCCGGCGGAGAGGCCCATGCAGAGGTAGAGGATGCTCCAGGCGATGGGAAACACGATGTCGGGGGGCGTGAGGGACGGTTTGTTCAGGAAGGGATACCAGTATTGCAGGGCGTCGGTCTGGAATCGTCCGGCGATGAACCCCGTCAGGAAACAGAGCAGAACGGGAAGGAGAAAAGAGAGCGTTTTTTTCATGATCGGAAAATCTGGTCCGGAAATGCTTTGCAAATAAAATGCCCGACGGATCGGGAAAATTACGGGAAACCTTGAAAGCGGGATCGGAACGAGGCGAGCCGGCAGAGCGGTCTGTTTTTTGAAAACGGATAAAAAATAATTATCTTTACGCAATCGATTGTGTGATCATTTGGGAATACGATATGAAGAAACTTGTTTTTTTATGGTTGTGGCTGGTAGTCGGAGGGGCGGCGAATGCGAAAAGCGATATGGAAAAGGCGTCGCGGGCATTGCTGGAACGCGTGGTGAAGGCCGGGGCGGACCGGTTTGTGGTGGAAGAGATTCCGGCGACGTCCGCGGGAAAGGACGTTTTTGAAATCGAAAGCCGGGGCCGCAAAATCGTTTTGCGGGGAAACAGTCCGGTGGCGGTGGCTTCGGGGCTGAACTGGTATTTGAAGTATTTTTGCCGGCGGCAGGTGTCCTGGAATCATTTCGACGTGGATTTGCCCGATCCGTTGCCGGCCGTGACGGAGAAAGTGCGGCGGGAGACGGCTTACGACGACCGTTCTTACATGAATTACTGTACGTTCAGCTATACAGCGGCTTTTTGGGATTGGGACCGGTGGCAGAAGGAGATCGACTGGATGGCGTTGCACGGTATTACCATGCCGTTGGCCGTAACGGGGCAGGAGGCGGTCTGGTACAATACGCTGCTGCGTTTCGGGATGACCGACGGAGAGATCCGGCAGTTTTTGTGCGGTCCGGCCTTTTTCGCCTGGCAGTGGATGACCAATATCGAATCGTGGGGCGGCCCGCTGCCCAGGTCGTGGATAGACCGCAGCGTCGAGTTGGGCCGCAAAATCGTGGAGCGGGAACGGGAACTGGGCATGCGTCCCGTCTTGCAGGGGTTCACGGGGTATGTCCCCTTGAAATTGAAAGAGAAATTTCCGGAGGCGGATATTGCGGTAAAACCTTTTTGGTTGCGTTATTTCCCGCCCGGAACGGCGCAACTGGATCCGCTGGATCCGCTTTTCGCCGAAATAGGGAGAGCGTTTTTGGAGGAACAGGAAAAGTTGTTCGGAACCGATCATCTGTATGCTGCCGATCCTTTTCATGAAGGGAATCCCCCGAAGACGTACGACGGATATTTGAAAGAGGTAGGAGAGGCTTTGTTTGCGACGGCGCAGGCTGTCGATCCGGATGCGGTGATCGTCATGTAGAGCTGGTCGTTCCGTCCGGATATCGCCTTCGCCATTCCGGCGGACAGGTTGCTGGTTTTCGATCTGAACTCGTCCAGATCCAAAAGTTTCGATTATTTCAAGGGACGGGCCTGGCATGGCGGCGTGATTCACAATTTCGGCGGAACCGTCGCTATGGGAGGGAATCTGGAACAACTGGCCCGTCGGCTGTGCATCGAGGGCAAGGACTCGACCTGGAAAAATTACGTCGGTTTCGGCCTGTTTCCCGAAGCTACGGAAAATAACCCCGTGGTGTACGAGCTGGCTTCGGAAATGGCCTGGCATCCGGTTTGCCCGGATATGTCCGCCTGGGTGGCCGACTATGCCCGGGCGCGTTACGGTTCCGACGACCGGAATATGCTGGAGGCGTGGCAGGTGCTGCTGCGGACGGTTTACGGCAAAAAGCGTGGCGTTACGCTGGCCGGAGAGTCCCCGATTTGCGCGCGGCCGCATCTCGACGTGTACGGCGCGTCGCCCAACTCCGTGCTTACGCCCCGGAATGCCTATGATTTTTCCGAGTTGTGGGAAGCGCCGCAGTTGATGTTACGGGCCGACGCGGGGTTGCGGAACCATCCCAATTACCGGTACGACCTGACCGATGCCATGCGGCAGTGCTTGTCCGACCTTTCCATTCTCGTGCAGGAACGGGTAGCCGACGCGTATCGTGCGGGAGACCGGCAGAAATTCGAGACGGAAACGGCCCGGTTCCTCGAATTGATTCTCGACATGGACGAATTGTTGGCGACGGACGAGTCGTTTACGCTGGGACGCTGGATCGCGCAGGCCCGGGCTTGCGGACGTACGGACGAGGAGAAGGCGCTCTATGAAAAGAATGCTCGTTGGTTGGTTACGGTGTGGGGGCCGTATGACAAGGACGCCATGTTGTTCGATTATTCGAACCGCCAGTGGGCCGGCCTGTTCCGGGACTACTATTACCGGCGGTGGCAGAAGTATTTCGATTTTCTGCGGTCCGAACTGGCTAAGCCGGAGCAGGAACGCTATGTGGAGACCCGTAAGATACATCATCGCTTTTTCCGTCCGGCGAACGAAGCGAACGATTTTTACCGGATGATTTCCCGGTGGGAATACGAATGGTGCGAGGAGACCAAGCCGTATCCGGCGGAAGCCGTGGGCGATACGTACACCGTGGCGTCGAAACTGTTCGGAAAATGGAAAGGACTGGCGGCGGAACTGTACCGGCGGCCGTTGGAAGAGGAAGGCGCGCCCCGGACCGATATGGACAAAGGGGAGGTGGTGTTCGGAATCGATTGACTGTTTCCGAAAGAGGAAATTCGATCCGGAACGGCGGGGAAATGAAACCGGACGTTCCGGATTTTCGTATCTTTGCGGCGGAAAGCCCGGATACGGAGGGGTTCCTGGCAGGGGTTGAATGAGGTTCTGCCGCACCATCGTTGCGCGGCGGAGAGAGATTGTAAAGAAAATGGTATTGAAATTTTTTAAAGACTGGACGTTGCCGATCGCCATGTTGGCCGGAATAGCGGGATATCCCTTTTTCGTGTCCCTCTCGTTTTTGACGCCCGCGCTTATTTTCGTCATGCTGTTGTTGACTTTTTGCAGGGTGTCGCCGAAGGAGCTGAAGCTGGAACCGTTGCATTTGTGGCTGTTCCTGATTCAGATTTTCGGGTCGTTGGCGGTATATCGGTTGCTGGCGCCGTTCAACAAGGTCGTGGCGGAAGGGGCCATGGTCTGCGTCATTTGCCCCACGGCTACGGCGGCAGCGGTCATCACGGCCCGGTTGGGCGGCAATGTGGCCAGCCTGACCGCTTATACCTTGTTGGGCAATCTGGGGGCGGCAGTGGCCGTACCGGTATTGTTCCCGTTGATCGAGTCGCATCCCGGCGTGGAATTTTGGACCGCTTTTTCCATGATTCTGGGGAAAATCTTCCCGTTGTTGATCTGTCCTTTTTTGACGGCCTGGCTGTTGTCGCGTCTGGCGCCGAAAATGCACCGCTTCCTGTTGGAGCGCAGTTCGGCCGCTTTTTACCTTTGGTCCGTATCGTTGGCGATCGTGACGGCCCAGACCTTTTCCTCGCTGTTGCAAGGGCCTTCGGGGCAGAGCATGGCGGCGGAGCAGGCGTTGGCGGCTCTTGCGGTCTGCGGCCTGCAATTCCTGTCGGGAAAGGCGTTGGGCGGCTTGTACGGAAACCGGATTGCCGGAGGGCAGGCGTTGGGACAGAAAAATACCGTTTTGGCGATCTGGATGGCGCATACCTATTTGAATCCGTTGTCTTCGATCGGCCCGGGAGCGTATGTTTTGTGGCAGAATGCCGTCAATTCGTGGCAGTTGTGGAGAAAGCGGCGGCGGGACGAAGCGGTTTGCGGACAGGACCGCCGGTGGCAGCATTCCTGACGCGCCGGACGGTTTGGCGATAGTTATTGTGCGGAAGCGGCGTATGAAGTAAAAAATCGGTTATGGAAAACAACGAAGAAAAGGTAATGGCTCAGGAAAAGGTCCGTTTGCAGAACGGGGCCGAAGGAGCGCGGCATGAGGCGGCTGCCGACCGGTATGCCGGCGAATCGGACATGGAATCTGCGGCGGAAAGTTATTTCCTTGCGGCGGACCGTTATGACGCGGCCGGCAACGACGGGGCTTTGTGCCGGGTTTTGGAACGGATTACCGACCTGTTGGAAGGTTCTTGTTACCCGTTGTATTATCCCGATGGCGCGATAGATGCGAGGCGTCGCCTGATCGGTTTTTATGCGGAGCGGATTGACCGGGAGGCCGGGAATTATTTCCGGCTGGCGGGCCAGCAATACAAGCTATGGCAATTCTGTTTTTCCCGCGGGCGTTTGGAAGAGTCCAGAAAGGCGGCGCTTGAAATCCTTCGGACCGACAAGCGGTATAAACGGAAGTTCGGGCCGCACCCTTATCTGGCGGATATGGACCGTTCGCTTGTCCGGATTTACCGGCAGAGCCCGACGCTTTCGTTTTCCGAACCTTATACCGACGAACAGGCGAAGCGGTACGAAACGGTGGCGCGGAAATATCCCGCCCTTTACATGGAACGGCTGGCCGGCTATTATCTTTCCCAGGGGAAACGGCTGGCGGATGCGGGAGAGACGGAACAGGCGGAGCGGCTGTGGCTGAAGTCGCTGGAAAAATATAAAAGAAGTTATGACGACGCTTATGAAATACCGCCTTCGATTCTGACCGTTTGCCGGAATCTCGCCATATTGTACGAATGTCGGGGAGCGAAAGAGGAGGCTTTGAAAATGTGGAGGCGTGGATTGCGGTACAGCCGTATGTTCGCCCGGCTCGACGATAATTTCGAACGTTGTGCGGAATCGTTTCGGAACGCGATGGAAGAGGCCGGCGGACGGGCTTGATTTTTTCCGGAAAGGGTAGATGATCGCGGCGGCTTGCGAATGAAAAAAGCGGAAAGACCTTCTTCCCGCTTTTGCTCTTCAACCAGGACTTGAACCTGGGACCCCCTGATTAACAGTCAGGTGCTCTAACCAACTGAGCTATTGAAGAATGTTTTTTGTTTTTGATTACGATGCAAAGATAGTGCATCGGGAAATATCCTCCAAATTTTTTTTTGAGAAAATTTTTTAATTCCCTTTCTTGTTGAGAATCGGTGCCGGTAAACGGTTGATTTGCCGAAGATTTACCGTTTACCGGAAAATCCGGCGACCCAAAGCCGGCATCGATTTTTTCGCGGATCAGAAGAGTTCGCCGAGTATTTTGAGGGAAGAGACGCGGTAAACGGCGTCGTGGTGGAAACCGATGAAATCGATCAGGCCGTTCAGCAATCTTACCCGTTCGACGCGGTTGAGGGGAGGTTGTTCCAGCGTGTCCGGCGTTGTCCGGATGAAAGCCGCGAAATGGAACGACGTTTGTTGGTCCAGAAAAAAGGAGTGTTGGGGCTTCATGACGGTAAATTCGCCTTTCCGGATGTCGAAGAATGCGTTTCCCGAATACTCGTTGGAGGGGTGGAAACCCAGGAAGCGGATCAACCGGACCAGGAAATAGATGTGGAAGTTGGCGACGCCCCGGTCGAGGACGTTCAAGGTACGGATGGCGTCGATGAAAAAACGGAAGAACTCCGGATTCGGCGCCTCCTCCCGCAGCACCCGATAGACTACTTCGGCCATGAACAAGGCGATGGAGGACTTTTTGATGTCGAAGATGATGTCGGGAGCCAGAAAATGGTGGGTTGCCTCCCGGATGCGGTGCATTTCTCCCCGGGAGCTTTTGCAGCCGATCAGGTCGATGACGGTCAGCGGCTGCAGGACGATGCGGCTTTTGCCGACGACCGGCCGGCCCGAACGGTTGCCTTTGACGTAATAGGTAATGCGCCCGTGGAGCTCGGTGTACATATACACGATATGCCCCGTTTCTCCGTGTTTGATGGCGTTCAGCACGATTCCCTTCGTTTTGTAGCTTTCCGGCATGTCCCTTGTTTGCGATCCTGAAAAAACGGATAAAGGTACGTTTTTTTCGCGGAAAACGTGCCGGAAGACCGGAAAGGGGAATAATTTTTTGGATCGGAAGGGCGGAAGTTTTTCAAAAAAAGTTATATTTGTGATTGAATTAACAGTAAATGAAATGTTTAACAACTAAATAAATTTCACTATGCAGTCAATAGACACTTACAATTTCTCAGGAAAGCGCGCGATTATCCGCGTCGATTTCAATGTTCCTTTGGATGAGAATTTCAATGTAACCGACGATAACCGCATCCGTGCAGCTATCCCTACCATTAAAAAAGTATTGGACGGAGGGGGTTCCGTAATCCTGATGTCGCATCTGGGACGCCCGAAAGAAGGGCCTACTGACAAGTATTCGTTGAAACATATCATCGGCACGCTGGAAGCCCGTTTGGGACGTCCGGTGCAGTTCGCGGACGATTGCATCGGCGAACAGGCGAAGGAAAAGGCGGCAGCGTTGAAACCCGGCGAAGTGCTGTTGCTGGAAAATCTGCGTTTTTACAAGGAAGAGGAAAAAGGAGACGAAGCGTTTGCGCAGAAACTGGCTTCGCTGGCCGACTGCTACATCAACGACGCTTTCGGTACGGCGCACCGTGCTCATGCTTCCACCACCATTATCGCCAAATTCTTCCCCAACGACAAGATGTTCGGATATGTGATGGAAAACGAGCTGGCGGCTATCGACAAGGTGTTGGACGCGCCGGAACGTCCGTTCATCGCTATTCTGGGCGGCGCTAAGGTGTCTTCCAAAATTACCATCATCGAGAAATTGATGGAAAAGGTGGATATTTTGATCGTTGCAGGGGGAATGACCTATACGATTCAGGCGGCTTTGGGCGGCAAGATCGGCAAGTCGATGTGCGAAAAAGACCAGTTCGATACCGCTTTGCGCATCATCGAACGGGCGAAAGAGCTGGGCGTTCAATTGTGCTTGGCGGAAGACGCCGTATGTATCGCGGAATTCAAGAACGATACGCCTTCGAAGATTTGTCCGGTCAATGATATTCCCGATGGTTGGGAAGGGGTGGACATCGGGCCGGCTACGGCGGCTAAGTTCGCTAAAGTGATTGAGGGGTGTAAGACCATTCTGTGGAACGGTCCGATGGGCGTGTTCGAAATGGACAATTACGCCAAAGGTTCCAAAGCGGTGGCCGACGCTATTGCCGTGGCTACGGCGAACGGGGCTTACTCCCTGATCGGCGGCGGCGATTCCGTGGCTTGCATCAATAAATTCAAAATGGCGGATAAAGTGAGCTACAATTCGACCGGCGGCGGCGCGTTGCTGGAATATATGGAAGGAACCGTATTGCCCGGTGTAGCCGCTATTCGGGGCAAATAACGGGGAACCCGCTGCCGACGACCGTTGCGGAAAGTCTGCGTGCGGGAAACGGCAAGCGGCGCTGGACGAATCTCCAGCGCCGCTTTTTTCTTTTGATCGAAGAATTCCCTCATCTCTTGCCTGACGACAGGGAAAATTGGTTATTACCGTTATTTATTTGCGATGGCGAAAAAAGGAAACGCCGTTGTCCGATTCCGGACAACGGCGTTTCCTTTTGACTTCGCGTTCGAATTCCGGTTATCCGCATTTGGAATGGCCGCAGGAGGTGCAGACGAGACACCCTTCCTGGTAAACCAACGATTCTTCGCCGCATTCGCTGCATTTTTTCGAGGTTTTTGTCCCGGAAGGAATATATCTCGACAAGGCGCGGGACACCCCGTTTTTCCAGGTGTTGATGGAATCGGAATCGAAATGGAGCGAAGATACCAGCGTGACCACGTGCAGGATGGGCATGCCGTTGCGCAGGACCCCGGAAATCAGTTTGGCGTAATTCCAGAAGGTTTCGTCGAACAGGCGGGAAATGCCGCCGATGGTGTTTTTATACCCGTATTTGTCTTCGTACTGGAAGTCGTACCGTTTGGAACCGTCTTCTTCGCGTACTTTGATGATGACCCCTTTGTTGATCCGTTTCGGGATGACCATGGCGTCCTCTTCGATTTTCCCCGTGAAAATTTCGTACGGACGGCCGTTGTAAATACCTACGAAGGCGATCCAGTCCTCTTTCCCGTTTTTGAACCGCACGACGTCCGCCATCAGTTCTTTCGGCCGTTTCAGCGGACGTTCTTCCGCTTTTTTTGCGGAAGAGGCCGATACGAGCACGCCGTCGCGGGAGCCGTCCCGATACACGGTAACGCCTTTGCAACCCGATTCCCACGCGGTCTGGTAAACCTTGCTGACCATCTCTTCGGTAATGTCTTTCGGCAGGTTCACGGTAACGGAGATGGAGTGATCGACCCATTTCTGCATCTCGCCCTGCATTTTTACCTTGTTTACCCAGTCGATGTCGTTGCTGGTGGCTTTGTAATAGGGAGAGCGGGCCACCAAGGCGTCCAACTCTTCGTTGCTCATCGACGATACCTGTTGCTTGTCGTAGCCGTGGATGGCCGCCCAAACCAGGAACTTGTGGTGGAAAACGTAATACTCTTCCCACGAATCGCCCACTTCGTCCACGAAAGTGACATTGACCGACTTGTCGTTGGGATTGACTTTTCTGCGCCGTTTGTAGTAAGGCAGGAATACCGGTTCTATGCCGGAAGTGGTCTGGCTCATCAGACTGGTGGTTCCCGTGGGGGCGATGGTCAGCATGGCGATATTGCGCCGGCCGTATTTCGCCATCTCTTCGTACAGTTCGGGATCGGCTTCCCGAATCCGGTTTATCATGGGGTTTTTCGCTTCCCGTGCCGTGTCGTAAAGAGGGAAGGCGCCCCGTTCCTTGGCCAACATAACGGAGGTGCGGTAGGCTTCCAACGCCAGGGTTTTCTGTACCAGTACGGCGAAGTTGGTCGCCTCTTCCGTCCCGTAGGTGTAACCCAAGGCAGCCAGCATGTCGCCTTCGGCGGTAATGCCCAGGCCCGTGCGACGTCCCTGAAGGGCCTTCTCGCGGATCTTTTCCCACAATTCCTTTTCCACGCGGCGGATGTCTTCTTCTTCCGGGTCTTTGTTTACCTTGTCAATGATGGCTTCCACCTTTTCGAGTTCCAGATCGATGATGTCGTCCATCATGCGCATAGCGCGGCGGACGTGGGTTTTGAATTTGTCGAAATTGAAATAGGCTTCGGGGGTAAACGGTTTTTCCACGTAACCGTACAGGTTCATCGCCAGCAGGCGGCAACTGTCGTAAGGGCAAAGCGGAATTTCGCCGCAAGGGTTGGTCGATACGGTTTTGAATCCGAGGTCGGCGTAGCAGTCGGGAATGGATTCCCGGATGACGGTGTCCCAGAACAACACGCCGGGTTCGGCCGATTTCCATGCGTTATGAATGATCTTTTTCCACAGGGCCGCCGCGTCGATCTCTTTGGAAACCATCGGTTCCGCCGCGTCGATGGGGAACTGTTGGCGGTATTTCCGGCCGGCCCGGGCCGCTTTCATGAATTCGTCGTCCAGTTTGATGGAGATGTTGGCTCCGGTAACTTTTCCCGTATCGACTTTGGCGTCGATGAAACTTTCCGCGTCGGGATGTTTGATGGAGAGGGAGAGCATCAGGGCGCCCCGGCGTCCGTCCTGCGCCACTTCGCGGGTGGAGTTGGAGTAGCGTTCCATGAAAGGCACGATGCCGGTGGAGGTCAGCGCGCTGTTCAGGACGGGCGTTCCGGAAGGACGCAGGTGCGACAGGTCGTGTCCCACGCCTCCCCGCCGTTTCATCAACTGCACCTGTTCCTCGTCGATGCGGATGATGCCGCCGTAAGAGTCGGCGGCGTGTTTGTGTCCGATGACGAAACAGTTGGACAACGATGCGATTTGCATGTTGTTGCCGATGCCCGTCATGGGGCCGCCCTGCGGAATGACGTAGCGGAAACGGTCGATCAGTTCGAATACGTCGCTCGCCGACATGGGGTTGGGGTATTTCGCCTCGATCCGGGCGATTTCGTCGGCGATGCGCCGGTGCATCTGTTCGGGCGACGATTCGTAAATATGGCCGAAAGAGTCCTTCAGCGCATATTTGCTGACCCAGACCGTAGCGGCTAAATCGTCGCCTTTAAAATAAGCGGAAGACGCGGCCACCGCATCTTCGTATGCGTATTCCTTCATGATTGTTGTATGGTTGTATGATAGTTCGTTTATGATCTGTTCGCTGACAAAAATACAATATCGTTGCCGAACGGGAGCCTTTTTTCGACAAAGTTATCAACATTTTTCATGAGCGGATGTTAATAGTTTGGCGGTCAATGTGTTGTGTTTAAATTATTGATAGTCAGGATTTTTGTAGTCGAGCGAAACGCTGACCCGTTCCAGGTTTCCTCCTAACGGGGGGGCCATTTTCGACACTTTGACGCGGGCGTAGGCGATCCGGGGGAACCGGGCGGCCACGGCGTCGAGTATGCGTCGGCAGACGTGTTCCAGAATACGGGAGGGCTGTTCCATCTGTTCCCGGACCGTTTCGTAAACCGAAAGGTAATTGACGGTGTCCCGGACGTCGTCGCTCCGGGAGGGCTGTTCCACGTCGGTCTCTATATACATATATACGAGAAAGCGGTTCCCTACGGTCCGTTCGGCTTCGAAACAGCCGTGAAAAGACTGGAACTCCATGTTTTCCAGCTCTATAATTCCTTTTCTTGCCATGAAAGCGATATTTTTTTGAGATTTTTTTACAAAATTACGATTTAATATCTTACCTTTGCTATTGCAAAATAGGAAATAAAGGAGTAAAACGAAAGCCGATATGGGTGGAAATGAGAATGCTACGCCTGAGAGATCGCTGAATTTCATCGAAGAGATCATCGAAGCCAACATCAAGGCGGCCAATACGAAGGTGCATACCCGTTTCCCGCCGGAACCTAACGGTTATCTGCATATCGGCCACGCCAAATCCATCTGCCTGAATTTCGGGTTGGCGGAAAAGTACGGAGGAAAATGCAACCTCCGTTTCGACGATACCAATCCGGTCAAGGAGGATACCGAATATGTGGACTCCATTCAGGACGACGTGCGTTGGCTGGGATTCCAGTGGGACAGCATCCATTACGCTTCCGATTATTTCGACCAGTTGTACGACTGGGCATGCGAATTGATCCGGAAGGGGTTGGCCTATGTGGACGACCAGACGCAGGAACAGATTCGCGAAGGACGGGGAACGGTAACCCGGCCGGGCGTCGAAAGCCCGTGGAGGAACCGTTCGGCGGAGGAGAACCTCGATTTATTCCGAAGAATGCGCGCCGGCGAATTCGGCGACGGAGAAAAAGTGTTGCGCGCCAAGATCGACATGGCGCATCCGAACATGCTGTTGCGCGATCCTATCATGTACCGCATTATCCATGCGGAGCATCATCGTACGGGGAACAAATGGTGCATTTATCCGATGTACGATTATGCGCACGGTCAGTCGGATTCGATCGAAGGAATCACGTATTCGATCTGTACGCTTGAATTCGACGTGCATCGGCCGCTGTACGACTGGTTCATTCAGGCGTTGGAGATATTCCCCAGCCATCAGTACGAGTTCGCCCGGCTGAACCTGACCAATACGGTCATGAGCAAACGCAAGTTGTTGCAACTGGTCAAGGAGGGATACGTGTCGGGATGGGACGATCCCCGCATGCCGACCATCTGCGGACTGCGCCGCCGGGGATATACGCCGGCTTCGGTCCGGGCTTTCGCCGACAAGGTGGGGGTAGCGAAACGGGACAACGTGATCGATTTGGGGCTGTTGGAGTTCTGTGTCCGGGAGGACCTGAACAAAATCGCCGAACGGAGAATGGGAATATTGAATCCGCTGAAAGTGGTCATTACCGATTATCCGGAGGGACAGACCGAAGAGATAAGCTGCATCAACAACCCGGAAGACGAATCGGCGGGTAGTCGCAAGGTTCCTTTTTCGAGGGAGATATATATCGAGCGGGACGATTTTATGGAAGAACCGCCGAAGAAATATTTTCGGCTGTCGCCGGGCAAAGAGGTCCGGTTGCGTTACGCCTATATCATTCGTTGCGACGAAGTGATCAAAGATGCAAACGGCGAAGTGGTGGAACTGCGTTGTTCGTACGATCCGCAGTCGCGGCACGGCGGTTCGTCGGACGGACGGAAAGTGAAGGGGATCATTCATTGGGTGTCGGCGCAACACGCTTGCGAAGCGGAGATTCGGTTGTTCGACCGGTTGTTTGCGGTCCCTGATCCGAACGACGTGCCGGAGGGAGGTTCCTTCCTGGATTTTCTGAACCCCGATTCGTTGAAGGTGGTCAAAGGATATCTGGAACCGTCGCTGGCCGAAGCGAAAGCGGGAGATACGTTCCAATTCGAACGGTTGGGATATTTCTGCGCCGACAAGGATTCCGTTCCGGGTAAGCCGGTGTTTAACCGTACGGTAACGCTGAAGGATTCGTGGGCGAAGATAGCGAAATAGAAAAAGAGAGAGATAAAATAAATGGTCGCGTAGTTTAAAGGATAGAATGACAGATTCCGGTTCTGTTGGTGTGGGTTCGATTCCCGCCGTGACTACAAGAAAAGAGGTCCGATACATCGTATCGGATCTCTTTTTATATCTGGAAGTGTCGGGTTTCGGGTACGGCGGCGGTTCAGACCAGATAATCGCTCTGAACCATCAGAAGCATCATCCAGAACAGAAACAGAAAGAGACGTCTTGTATCCTTCAAGGCATTCAGGCGGGGAAACATGCCGTTTTTAAATTCGCGCAAAGCTCCGTCGTAAAAAAGGAAACTGAGGATATAAAGCAGGGAAAAGAGCAGTTGGCGCATGTCGCGATCGTGGACAAAAAGATGGACATCGGGAATTTCTCCGCCGAGTTCCCGTTCATTGTCGGTAATGGCGATTCCCCAAATGTATAGCATGGTATATAACCAGAGGCTGCCGCAGCCGAACCAGAAAAGCGTGAATCTGACGTTCGATAGTTTATTTTTCATAGAATTCCCGTTTTACGTTATGAAGTGAAGATCAGGAAAGTGGCTTGCAGAACCAGGAACAGGGTGCCGGCTGCTGTCGCGATTTGCAGGAGCGTGACGGCATAGCGTGCGGCTTGTCCGGGATGGCGGTTCTCCAGAAAACGCAGACACTCCCGCCGACACATGAGCCAGAACATCAGACAGGTCAGGTAAAAGGCGAAATAACGCAGTTGCCGGGCGGTATGGAGCAGGTCGGGAGAAACATACTCTTGACTGCCGAAATGGGGGGCCGAGGGCAACCATTCGGCGATTCGGAACAACAGAAAGAACAGAATTCCGGCCGTTATCCAGTAAAAGAGAAGTAAAAGTAAGGAGATAATTGAAAAAGAGCGATGAACCATATCTTTTTATTTTCTGATAATATCCCATAAATCGAACATGCCCGGAGCCGTTCCGATATCTTTTTGTTTCCATCGGGTACCGAATACGGTTCCTCTATTATTGGCTTCCATATCTTTCATATCGAATCCTGTTTTTTGTTTGGGATCAAAAGGATATTTGACGATATCGAAAACTTCTCCTGCAATTCCGGCAGCCTGGGCGATAAGCGGATCGGATAATATGGCGATTCCTGCACTGGTTAAAAAATGTCTTAATTTGTCGGACCCGGTGTCTTCGTCCTTGGTTACTAAATGTTCGTACATATGGTAAAGAGGCGCCCCTTCTCCGTTTTTAAATCTATATTCTCGTTTTTTGTCGTTATCCCATAATTCATCCAATTCTTTGATTGCCTTGTATTCGTTACCCTTATGGTGTTGTACTGCAAATTTAAATAATTCTTTCCCGAAATCGACATAATAATCGGAGGGAAATTTCTTGTTTCCGTATTTTCGGGCGTCTTCTCTCAATTTGTTTACCCCGAATTCGACGATGGGATTATCGAACGGAACTTTTCCCATTAACTGGTTGATGGTTGACGGTTGGGATATTTTATAGTTGAGTTTGTAATGTCCGGGAAATCCCGGATATTCATAGTCGGGTGTCACATGGCCTAAACTGTCTATTTTATAGGAAAAGACCTGGGAAGAATCGGTAGTAGGGGGAGGCATTTTCAATAGTTTGGTGTCTCCTATCTTGTATGTACTGTGGGGTAATCCGGATCTCCGACATGCATGATATAATCTATGTAATTGGAGAACTGTTTTTTAGGCGGTGTTTGTTCGTTGGTCGGTTTCTGTTGGGGTAAAGTTTTGTCCATAATGCGTTTGTTTTCGATGACAGACAAAATTATGGATTCAAGGAAAGGATTGTACTTTGAAATGGGGCGGATCGGTCGCTTTTCAGAAAAGGTTTGAAATTCAGACCGGTTCTCAGTACAGGTCGGTAAATTCGTACCGGTTTCCGCATATCGCCAAGAATTTCAGAAACCCGTCGCGGGAGATGACGACGGTTCCGGTGTTGTCGTTGGGATGGAAGCTGAGGAACGGGGCTTCCGACAGGTTCCGGTCGAGAAAAAGATAAACTTCGTTTCCGGTGTCGTTGATGAGTCCGAACGGCGAAACCGAGCCCGGCCGCAGTCCCAAATATTTCATCATGCGTTGTTCCGAGGCGAAGGAGAGTTTTCCTTGCCGGAGCCGTTGTTCGAGGTCGCGGACGGCCAGCGTGCGGTCGCAGTCGAACACGACCAAATAGTGGCGGTTTCCTTTGTGGTTGCGGAAAAACAGGTTCTTGCAGTGGCGGGAACCGTCGTCCCTCCAGTATCGGCGGGCGATTTCGATGGTCGGGGCCGCCGGATGTTCGTAATAGTCGTAGGCGATGCCGGCTTGTGTCAGATAGTCGAAAACGGTTTGTTTGGCGTTCATCGGGAAATTCTTTTCTTAGATTAATTGCACTCTATCCTTGTATGCTCTTAAAAGGACAAAAATATACTTCGAAAATGGCTGTCATTTCTGACAAAGATAGGAAAAAGAGTGCAGGGAGGGCCGTTTCTTGTTATTTTTGCAGAAACAAGCAGGCATTGCATATGAAAACGAAGATAGCTATTGTGGGAACCGGAGGCGTGGGCGGTTTTTTGGGCGGGGAACTGGCCCGCCGTTATGCCGGAAGCGAAACGGAGATCTATTTTATTTCGCGGGGCGAGGCTTTGCGGAAAATCCGGGAACGGGGAATCCGGGTGGATACGAAGGAGGGAAGCTACACGGCCCGGCCGGCGGCTGTGACCGATCGGCCGGAAGAGATCGGCCCGGTCGATTATTTGATTTACTGTACCAAGGCGTACGATGTGGAGAACGGTATTTTGCAGGCGGCTCCCTGCATCGGACCCGGTACGGTGGTGTTGCCGTTTTTGAACGGAGTGGACAGCGGGGAACGGATTGCGGCGTTGCTGCCGGATGCCGAGGTATGGCTCGGCTGCGTGTACGTGGTGGCGTTTATCGTGGAACCGGGACATATCGCGGAGCAGACCAACGGATACCGTTACCTGTTCGGTTCTCCCGCCGCCGATCCGGCGAAACTGCGGCGGTTGGCGGATGTTTTTGCGGCGGCCGGCATCCGGGCCTGGGCGCGGGAAGACATCGTGCGGTGCGTATGGGATAAGTTCGCCTTTATCTCTACGGTGGCTACCGTGACCTCTTATACCGATAAGACGTACGGAGAGGTGCTGGGAACGCCGGAATACCGCGGCTGGCTCGACGAGCTGTTGCGGGAGTTCCGTGCCGTGGCGGAGGCGAAAGGGTGCGAGTTGTCCGAAGACGTGGAAGCGGCCGTGATCGCCCAGATGGAACGGATACCGCCTGAAACCACTACCTCCATGCAGCGGGATTTTCGGGCGCACCGGAATACCGAGCTGGAATCCCTGACGGGATATTTGGTGCGGGAAGGCGCCCGTCTGGGCGTGGCGGTCCCGACTTACGACCGGATGTATGCCGGGTTGAAGGAACGCACGGTTTGACGGGATTCGGGATAAAAGAGGCGGCTGAAAAGGAGGGGTTCCGCCTTGCGTCCGATTCGAAAATTCCGTGTAAATCTCGGTTTTTTCGTCTTCGCAAGTGGAGGGTGTCTAATCAGTAAAAAAGCCCCCCCCTTTTTTCATCCGTTCCCAGCAAGTCGTTCAAGAAGTCTTCATATGCAAGACGCAAGACTTTGATTTTCAGAGATAAGGGAACGTACTGACGTACGTGACCGAATCTTTGAAAAGCAGTAACGCAGCAGATGAACGCTTCCTGGACGACTTTCTTCCGTCTTTTCGGCCGCCCCTTTTTATCGGGCGGTTATTCCGCCCATAATTTACATAGATTCAGCAAAGTAAGCGTCGCTTTCTCCATGCTGTCGAGCGAACAGTATTCGTATTTGCCGTGGAAGTTCATGCCGCCGGCGAACAGGTTCGGGCAAGGCAGCCCCATGTAGGAGAGGCGGGAACCGTCCGTACCGCCCCGGATGGGCCTGACAATGGGGGTAACGCCCGCTTCTTCCATAGCCTGACAGGCTTTGGCGATGAGTTCGGGATGCGGTTCTACCCTCTCCCGCATGTTGTAATACTGGTCTTTCAGCGTCAGTACGAATATTTCTTCGCCGTACCGGGCGTTGAGAAAAGCGGCTGTCTGTTCCAACAGCCGTTTCTTTTCTTCGAAACGTCCGCGGTCGTGGTCGCGGACGATGTATTCCATCCGGGCCTCTTCCACCGTGCCGTTGAGGGCGGTCAGGTGGAAGAAACCTTCGTACCCTTCGGTATGTTCGGGCCGCTGGCAGGCGGGCAACAGCGCGTTGAAGGCGCAGGCCGCCTCCAAGGCATTGATCATCTTGTCTTTGGCGTAGCCGGGATGGATGTTGCGGCCCTGCACGGTAATCCGGGCGGAGGCGGCGTTGAAATTCTCGTATTCCAGCTCCCCTTCGAATCCTCCGTCCACGGTATAGGCGAATTGCGCTCCGAACGCTTTTACGTCGAAATGGTCCACGCCTCCGCCGATCTCTTCGTCCGGCGTGAACCCGATCCGGATCGGGCCGTGGGGAATTTCCGGATGTTCGAGCAGCCATGCGGCGGCCGTCATGATTTCGGCGATGCCGGCCTTGTCGTCGGCGCCCAGCAGGGTCGTGCCGTCGGTCGTGATGAGCGTGTGCCCTTTGAAAAAGGAAAGCTCGGGAAAGTCGGCGACGGTCATGACGAGACGGTCGTTCAGGGGAATATCGCCCCCTGCATAGTTTTCGATGATCTGCGGCCGGATGCCGGAACCTTTCATGTCGGGACTGGTGTCCGCATGGGCGATGAATCCGATGACCGGTTTGTTTTCGCACCCTTTCGTCGGGGGCACGGTGGCGGTTACGTAACCGTAACCGTCGATGGCGGCGTCGGAAAGGCCCATGTGCAGAAGTTCGTCCCGCAACAGGTTCAACAGGTCCAGCTGTTTGGCCGTCGAGGGATAGGTTTCGCTTTGCGGATCGCTCTGCGTGTCGATGGCTATGTAACGCAGAAAGCGTTCCAGCACTTCTTTCTTGATGTTCATGGCGATATGTTTTGTTCCGGGTTGTGCCGGAAAGTGGCTAATCTTGTTTCGCCCGCAGGCTGTCCCAGATGAAATAGCCGATCAGGGCGAGGTACATGACGATACCCAGCGCTTCGGCTCCGGTAGTGGCGTTCCAGTTTTCGGCGAACCATTCCACTCCGAAATATTTCAGTAGGGCGCTGACGACGCCCATCAAGGCTCCGCCGGCAATGAATCCGGACGCAATGAGCGTGCCCCGGTCGCGGCGGGCCTTGTTCCGTGCCTCGTCCCGGCTGCGGCCGGCGACGAACCAGCTGATCAAGCCGCCGATGAGCAACGGGGTGTTCAGTTCCAGCGGGATGAACATGCCCAAGGCGAAAGCCAGCGCCGGAACGCCGATCATGGTCAGGATGAGGGCTAAGGCCGCTCCGGCGAAATAGAGCATCCACGGGGTGCTGCCGCCTTCCATCAACGGTTTGATGACAGCGGCCATGGCGTTGGCTTGGGGAGCCACTAACGCGTTTTCGCCGACGAAACCGTAGGTTTTGTTCAGGATCATGATGACTCCGGCCACGGTAGCCGCCGAAATGGCCGTGCCGAGAAATTTCCAGCCTTCCTGACGGGCGGGGGTGGTCCCCAGCCAATATCCGATTTTCAGGTCGGTAACGAAGGCGCCGGCCATGGAAAGGGCCGTGCAGACCACGCCGCCGATGATCATGGCGGCCGTCATGCCGCCGGTTCCGCTGAGTCCCGCGCTGACTAACACCAGCGAGCTGAGGATGAGCGTCATGAGCGTCATGCCCGATACCGGGTTGTTGCCCACGATGGCGATGGCGTTGGCCGCCACGGTGGTAAACAGGAAGGAGATGACGAATACGGTCAGCAGGGCGATGACGGAGAGCAAAAGGTTGTCGAGTACGCCGAACTGGAAAAACAGGAAGGTGGTAAACAGGATGGCGATGATGCCGGAGAGGATGAACCGCATGGAGAGGTCGCGCTGGGTGCGTTCCGTGGCGGCCTCTGCGTTTTTCCCGTTGCGCAGCTCATGTACGGCGAGCGACGCCGCCTGTTTGATGATGCGGGAGGAGCGGATGATGCCGATCAGTCCGGCCATGGCGATTCCGCCGATGCCGATGTGCCGGGCGTAATGCCGGAAAATCTCTTCGGGCGTCATGTCGCTCAGCAGGGCGGTAACCCCTTCGCCGACGGCGATGGTCTGGCCCGGAGCGAAATGGCTGATGAAGGGGATGAGTACGAACCATACGGTAAAGGAGCCGGCGCAGATGACGGCGGCGTATTTCAGTCCGATGATGTAGCCCAATCCCAATACGGCCGCACCGGTGTTTACCTTGAATACCAGTTTGGTCTTGTCGGCCAGCAGGGTTCCCCACTCCGCAACCCGGGTGGAGACGGTTTCGGTCCACCAGCCGAACGTGCCGATGACGAAATCGTACAGGCCGCCGATCAGTCCGCTGACGGCCAGCAGCTTGGTCTGGCTGCCTTTCTCGCTTCCCGATACCAGGACCTCGGTGGTGGCGGTAGCTTCGGGGAAGGGGTATTTGCCGTGCATTTCCTTGACGAAATAACGCCGGAAAGGAATCAGCAGCAGGATGCCCAATGCCCCGCCCAGCAGCGAGGCGAGGAAAATCTGGTAGAAACGGGCTTCCAGCCCCAGAATGTAGAGGGCCGGCAGGGTAAAGATGGCTCCGGCCACGATGGAGCCGGAAGTGGAGCCGATGGACTGGATGATGACGTTTTGCCCCAGCATGTTTTTACGGCCGGAGAGGTTGCCGACGCCGACGGCGATGATGGCGATGGGGATGGCCGCTTCGAAGACCTGTCCCACGCGGAGCCCTAAATAGGCGGCTGCGGCGGAAAAGACGATGGCCATGAGGACGCCGAAGACGACGGAATAGGGGGTTACCTCTTTCGGCCGGCTGTCGGCGGGCATGACCGGACGGTATTCTTCGCCCGGTTTCAGTTCCCGGTAGGCGTTCTCCGGCAGGGCGTTCGGGTTGGATGGAGTTGTGTTCTGTCCCATAGATGAATGAGTTGATCGGGTTTCTTCCCGTAAAGATAACGATTTTTCGCGGAAGTGGCGGGCATGGCCGTTTTCTTTTAACTTTGCGTCCGGAAAAAAAATTCGTTATGTGGTGGTTGGGAGCTTTCGCCTCGGCTGCGTTGCTGGGGTTTTACGATGTGTTTAAGAAACGCGCGTTGGACGGAAACGCCGTGATTCCGGTATTGTGGCTCAATACCTTTTTTTCGTCGTTGATTTTCCTGCCTTTTATTCTCCGGTCGGCTTTCGGGCCGCAGGCCGCGGCGGAACATCCGCTGTGGCAGGTGCCCGCCGCCGGCTGGGAGGTGCATCGCTTTATCCTGTTGAAATCGGTCATCGTATTGACCTCCTGGCTGTTCGGATATTTCGGCATCAAGCATTTGCCGCTGACGATCGCGGGGCCTATCAACGCCACCCGGCCGATATGGGTGTTGGTGGGAGCCATGCTGTTGTTCGGCGAACGGTTGAACGGCCTTCAATGGGTCGGGGTGCTGTTGGCGGCGGTGTCGTTTCTGTTGTTGAGCCGTTCGGGAAAAAAAGAGGGGATCGATTTCGTGCGGAACCGTTGGATCTGGTGCGTCGTGTTGGCGGCCCTGACCGGAGCGGCCAGCGGATTGTACGATAAGTTCCTGATGGCTCGTTTCGCTCCCATGCTGGTCCAGTCGTGGTACAATATTTACCAGTGCCTGATTATGACGGCGGTGGCGGCGTTCCTGTGGCTGCCCCGGCGGAAGACGGACCCTTTCCGGTGGCATGCCGCCATTCCGCTGATTTCCGTTTTTCTGTCTGCCGCCGATTTTTTGTATTTCTACTCCCTGAGTCTGGACGGGGCGTTGATCTCGGTCGTGTCGATGATCCGGCGGGGGAGCGTGTTGGTATCGTTCCTGTTCGGGGCGTGGTGGTTTCATGAACGGAATCTGCGGAGCAAGGCGGCGGACCTGGCGTTGGTGTTGCTGGGGATGGTATTTCTGTATCTCGGTTCCCGTTAAGGGCGGCAGCCGGGCGGCCGTCGGTCTCGACGGCCTTAGAACCCGAATCCGACGCTGGCGCCGAACATGGGCTTCCGGTGGTCGCTGGGTTTATAAACGGAGAGTCCCACGTTCAGGTCCACTCCGATACGGAATACGTTGAAATCGAGCAGCAGTTCGCCGCCGTAGGTGTAGGGATGGAGGGTAGGGCTGTCTCCCGAAGCGGAGATAAGGGTGTTGCGGGCATATTGCCCGAACAGGTTCAGGGCGATGCGTTTGAAATAGAGCACGTTCGGAATCCCGCCGTCGGGGAAGGCCAGCGGAAAACGGTAGCTGGCGGCTGCCGCGAAGAGGTTTTTCGAGGCGAAATCGTAGTAGCATCCTTGCGGATAGAGCGTTTTTTGCAGGTAGTTGTAGGAACCGCCCCATTGGCGTTGCAGGTTTCCTTCCAGGGTCAGCGAGTGCAGCCGGGCGAATCCGGGCAGATACCCGCGGGCGTACAGGTTCAGCAGTTTCCCGAAGTCTCCCCGGACGGGGTTCATCGTATAGGAGAGACGCAGCAGATAACCCAGTTTGGGATTCAGCTCCTTGGGCGTGGTGTAGCGGTAGTTGTAAAAGCTGACGCCGGACGTAAGTTTGTAGTTCCCCTTTTTTAACGATCGGTTCGCATAGTTGTATATCAGGCTGTTGTAATAGCTGAACGAGGCGAAGGGAACGAGATGACGGATGTTGGCGCCGTCGGAAAAATTCATGGGAAGCGAAAGACCGGCGGTCGCTTGCAGTTGTTTCTTCAGACCGTCGCTGAACGGAAGGACCGGGGAGCTTTCCGGCAGGGAAGGAGCGTAAACGGACTGGTCGTAACCGCCGTATTCCAGATCGAGGGACAGGTGCAGCGGCAATCCGGTATATTCCGCATGGGCCATCACGTAGTTGCTTTTTTTATTCGGCAACCAGCCGTATTGTACTAAGGTAACCATGGAACCCAACGTATTTTGGGACATGGCCGTAATGCCGATGCCCAAATCGAACCGGTGTTCGTCCACCAGTTCCTGCACGTCCAGGGAGATGGGAATCCAGGAATGGACCCGGAAAAGATGTGGAATGCGGGCGTAACGGCGGGCGGGCGGGGCGTCGGCCGCTTCCTTCGCGGTAATGTCGATCGAGTCGATTTGCCATCCCCAGCTTTGCCGTGGCGGGTTCAGCAGATTGACGGGCATGCGGGCCGGCGCGACTTCCCGCAGACTGTCCGTGAGGGGTTGGACGGAAGGGAAATACCCGTTGCGGCGGTAGGTTACGGCCAATAGCAAAGAGTCGTTTACGGCCGCCGGCATGACGGTTCCGTATTGCGACGTGGTGGCGCGGTACTCTTTCCCGGTGTTCAGATCGTATATATGCGCTTCGTCTTTGCCCGACTGTATGGAGTTGAAATAGAGCCGTCCTCCCCGGGCCGTCAGGTTATCGACGGTAATATAAGAAGGTTGTGTCAGTTTGCGGAGGGAGAGAACCGGTTTCCGCAGAATTTCGGCCAGGTACATGCCTTCGTTGTCGAGCAGGATGATGCACAGCCGTCCCGTGGCGTCGTCCCAGGCCATGCCGTTTACCGAGGTGTCGTCGCCCGGCAGGGGCAGGCGTCCCGTTTCGCGGAAAGCGGTATCGGTAAGCAGGACGGAAGGGTTGTTCAGCCGGTCGTAAACGATCATTGCATAGCCGTCGTGGCCCGTGGGGGTAATGTAGAAGCAGTTCTCGTTCCGGAAAAGCGTATAGGGCCGGCCGCCGTGCAGCCCGTCCGGTTTCTCTTTCAGCCGCATGGCCTTGACGGCCGACCGGTTTTGCTGTTCCCAGAACAGGGACGGGACGTATTCGGTCCAAAGCAGGGTATCGCCCTTGAGGATCGGGCGGGAACTGAGTTGGGTACTGTAGCGCAAGGTCCGCTCCCGGCGCGAAGCGGTGTCGAGGACGACGAACCGGTAGGTGGAATCCATGTCTTTTTTCCGGGCGATGATCCGTCCGCCGGGATAAGGCAGGGGATATTCGTACAGGGTGTAGGAACGGGAGCCGGTATCGACGAACGAGGCGGTGTTGGGAACGGAAGAGGCTTTTTCCCAATAGGCTTTCAGGTCGTTGAAGGTCCGGAGCAGCAACCGGCGGGTGTCGGTTCCGGCGTATTTGCGGTAGGCGATGTTGGGCGAGACGATGAAATAGGGGTTGCGGCCGCAGTAGCGGATGACTTTTTCCCAGAAATCCGCACCGTAATATTCCCGGGCGGCCGTGACGACCTGGTAGCCGAGCTTGTATTTGTCGGGGATGTTCTCTTTCAGGGAGCCGCAGATCCATTGGTCGAGGTTGAAGAATTTTTCGTCTTCATGGACCATCGCCCGGTATTCGATGGAAAATTCGGGCTGGAGCCCCCGGCCGAAAGCGGTCAGGGCCGTTTCCGCGGCCACGGCGTCGCCTTCGAAGAACCATCGGGGCGGAACCATGGCCACCAATCCTATGATCTGTTCGCCCAACAGATAGCTGGCGGCTTTGGTAAAGCCGATGTTGAGGTTGCTCATCTGTATCACGTGGCGGTATTCGTGCAGGGTAAGCTGTTTCAGCCAGGGCACGGCGAACTGGCGGGTAGGGGGAGCGGTGTAAAGCTCCACCCGTTTCGGGGCCCAGGTTACCAGTCCGTTGCTGTGCAGGTTGGTGGGGTAGAGCACTACGGGAAGCCGGTTGAACAGCGGCCGCAGCCCGTAGCCGATATGGGGTTGCAGGGTGTCGAGGTAGGCCCGGACGAGTTGCGCTTTGGGGAGGTAGTAGTCCGGAAAAATCAGTTTGTAGTCTTTCGCCCGGATCTGTTTCCAGCGGAGCGATGCCGGAGCGGAGCCGGATACCACGTACTGCGCCGCCGCCCGGACGGTCGTGAACGACAGCAGCAACAGCAACAGCCAGCCGGTTATGTTTCGCCTTTGTTTCATCCGGTCAGATTATCCGGGCTTTGTACCCCATATCCCGGAGCAGTTCGGCGATTTTCCGGCGGAAGTCCCCCTGGATGATGATTTCCCCGTCCTTGACGGATCCGCCCACGCCGCATTTGCCTTTCAGCTGCTTGCACAAGGCTTTCATGGCCTCTTCGCTGCCTTTGAAGTCCGAGACGAGGGTAACCTGTTTCCCTCCCCGGTTCCGCCGGTCTAAGGCGATGCGCAGGTTTTGCCGGGCGGGCGGCAACGTTTCCGCCGCCGTTTCCGTCTCCTCTTCGTATTGAAAATCGGGATTGGTGGAATAGACGATATTCAGCCGTTTTTTCCAGTCGTTGTTGCTCATGGCGGTAGCGGTTTAGCGTTTCAGTTTTTCGTTCTGCAAATGGCGCAGGGCGTCCCGCTCGGTTTTTTTCTCCAGATTGGCGGCGACGGCCTCTTCGAGGTTGATTCCGGTTTGGTTGGCGATGCAGGTAAGCACCCACAACACGTCGGCCAGCTCGTCGGCCAAATCCAGTTTCTCCCCGGCTTTGGGCGATTGTTCCCCGTAAGTGCGGGACATAACGCGTGCCAATTCGCCCACCTCTTCGGTCAGAATGGTCATGTTGGTCAGCTCGTTGAAATAGCGCACGCCCTGTTTGTCGATCCATGCGTCCACCAGTTCCTGCAAATCGTTCAGTTTCATAGGTTCATTCTCTGTTTTTAGAGTCTATCCAAAGGGTTACGGGACCGTCGTTGGTCAGGGTTACCTGCATGTCGGCGCCGAAACGCCCCGTGGCCGCTTTCCGGCCGGTTTCGGCTTCCACGGCGGCGATGAAGCGTTCGTAAAGGGGAACGGCGATGTCGGGTCCGGCGGCCCGGATGTAGGAGGGGCGATTGCCCTTGCGGGTGGAAGCCTGGAGCGTAAATTGGCTGACGATCATGATTTCGCCGCCCGTTTCGACGACGGACCGATTCATGACGCCGTTTTCGTCGTCGAAGATGCGCAGCCGGGCCGCTTTCCCGGCCAGCCAGCCGATGTCCTCTTCCGTGTCGTCGTGGGTAATGCCGACCAGTATCAGCATGCCTGCGCCGATGGAGGAACGGCATTCGCCTCCGATCGTTACGCTGCACTGTTTTACCCGTTGAATCAATATTCTCATGATTGCAAAGATAAAAGATAAATTTCGTATTTCGACCGGGGACTTTCAGGGTTTGTCCGATTTTGCCCGGTGTGGTTTTCGGAAAGAGGAGATCCGGAAATAATATGGCGGGCTGTACGGAGAAAAACGGAAGGGCGAACCGAAAAGGGATTCGGAACGTGTTGAAAATTTAATGAAAATTTAATGAAAATTCAAACGACTCCGGAAACGGCTTCGAATTTGCCCGTATATTTTCGAGTGTATGGTTTGGTGGCATTTCGGGAAAACGGTAACCCCTTTTAGCCGAAAAGATCGCAGACGTGCCGGTCGCGGGTCAGGCGGTACGTGTTGAGGCCCACCGATTCGGCGCCGGGAAGATTGCAGGCGTTGTCGTCGATGAAGAGGGTCTCTTCGGCGCGGATACCTGCATCGTCGAGCACGTACCGGTAGATGGCGGGGTCGGGCTTGCGCATGTTCAGAGCGTCGGAATAGTAGCATTTTTCGAAATAGGATTCGAAATCGGTTCCCGTCTGCCGGTTGAATTTTTCGAGGAAGGTCCGTCGGTGGGGCAGGTTGGTGTTGCTGAGCAGGAAGATGCGGTAGTCGGGCGCCAGCTGTTTCAACAGTTCGAAACGCCGGGGTTCGAAGTCGAGCAGCAGGGCGTCCCAGGCTTCCCAGATGCGGGCTTCTTCGACCTGTCGGGCATCGGGATAGGCGCGGCGGATGGCTTCGATGAATTCGTCGGGCGTGATGGTCCCCAATTCCAGTTGCAGGAAAAAGTCTTTCTGGTGGGGGTGGATGTCCGCCTCCTGCAATCCGTCGATGTGCAAGGCCCGGAAAGCCTCTAAGGTTCTGCGGATATCGATATCCATCAATACGTTCCCCAAATCGAAGATCAGGTTTTTGATTTCGCGGGGCGTTTCTATGAGCAGTCTCATTTTGAAAATTTTAAGGATAAATTTGCGAGTTGATGTACAAAGATATATCTTTGCCTACGAAAAATGAAAAGTCGTTTTGTCGCGGAATCCCATTTAGAGGCCGTTTCCGGCGGAAGCGGAACCGGCGACGGACGGATGAAAACTCGAAAATTATGTCTCTTGTCGCCTTTCGCGGCATGAAATATAAAGGGCCCATAGCTCAGTTGGTTAGAGCAGCGGACTCATAATCCGAAGGTCGGGGGATCATGCCCCTCTGGGCCCACGTGGAACAGGAAGGGTTGCAAGGAACTTGCAACCCTTCCTGCTTTGTTGTATATCGGGGTCTGCACAGTCTAAAAAAACGGTGCGTTCCGCCGAAAACGGCTTAAGGTTTCCGAGGGCGTGGCGGACCGGTCGGGCCTGTTTTCGTTCCTGCCGGCATCCGCCTATTTCAGGTGGAGCGCCATCGCGTCGTTGGCGTAGTGCAGGGCGTAGGCGTACGGGATGTAGCCGTATCCCTGGTCGCCGAAAGACTCCCCGTGCGAATTTTTGAAGATAAGGCATCCTCCGCCGGGTTTCGTCGCGTCCGTCCGGTAACCTACGATCAGGACGCTGTGGCCGTCGAACACTTCGTCCCGTTCTACAACGGCCAGTTCCCCGTGTTCCGAACATCCGTCGGCGTGTTTGGGCCATTGGAAGCCTATCGCTACGGGATGGCCGGCGTCCAATTCTTTCCGGATTTCCGCCAGTTGTTCAGGGGTAACGCCGGTATGGGGGTCCCAGCGTTTGATCCAGATTTGTTCGCCGGTTTTCCGGGAAGCCGCATCTTGTTTGGCGGCTTCGGAAGGTTCGGCTTTTTCCGAGAAACGGGAAGCGTACGGCATGTAATCGTCCGCGCATATGCCGTATTTCGCCATGCCGTCTATGGCATAGTTGAAAAAGGAGCCGTCGGCGGCCACTCCTTCTACTTGGTTGGCGGCCCAGTTGAGGTATTCTACGGAAAGCGGCGTGCTGTCTCCCAGCGCGTTCGCCCGTTCGAACTCGATCAGTCCCGTGACGGCGAAAACGGAACAGGTGCCCCGGTTCCCCTGGTTTTTTACCGACAGACCGTATTTCTCGAATAACGGCCGGAGGTCTTTGCTTTGCCCCCGACTGTTTCCGGCAAGAATGAAGACGGACAGAGCGGCGGCAGTCAGAATTTTTATGCGGCGAAGCCGGGGCGTCGCCTGCCGATGGAGTGTGTTCATGAAAAACGGATATTTAAATGACACGTGAAAAGGAAAAGGATAACGGAGGCTCGCGATTCGGAGTTTCGAATCCGCCCCGAATGCAATATTCGTAAAAACGAACGATATTTGCAAACGATCGGCTTGTTATTCGCGGGGGAGTGCGCCGGTTTCGGATGGCGGGGAGCAGGACGGCTCCACGCAGCGGGGAGAAGATAGGGCGGCGCGGTTGCCTGTGACGGAAAAATGCCTTTTCGGCGTGGGCGGGATTTCAGAATTCGATTTATTATATCTATTTTTGAATACCTGAATCGAAAAATAAAGAGGAGAATCCTGTGGAATATTGGCAGAAAGATATGGAAACGATGCAGCGTCCGGAACTGGAAAAACTGCAGTTGGAACGTTTGCGCAAGACGATTGAACGGGCGTCGAAATCGCCCTATTACGGAAAACTGTTTGCCGAAAGGGGGATAACGCCGGATACCGTCCGGTCGCTCGGCGACCTGAACAAACTCCCGTTTACGACGAAAGACGATCTGCGGGCGAATTATCCTTTCGGCATGGTGGCGATTCCGCTGGAGCGGTGCGTGAGACTCCACTCTTCCAGCGGAACGACCGGTAATCCCACGGTAGTGGTGCATTCGCAACGGGACCTCGACGAGTGGGCGAACCAGGTGGCGCGTTGTATGTATATGGTAGGGTTGCGCAGTACCGACGTGTTCCAGAACACCTCCGGTTACGGCATGTTTACAGGAGGACTCGGATTCCAGTACGGCGCCGAGAAGCTGGGGGCGCTGACCGTTCCGGCCGCGGCGGGCAACAGCAAGCGGCAGATCAAGTTCATCCGGGATTTCGGAACGACCTGCCTGCATATCATTCCCAGCTATGCCGCCCGGTTGGCCGAGGTAATGTACGAAGAGGGCATCGACCCGGTTAAGGATACCGCCCTGCATACCATTTGTATCGGAGCGGAACCCCATTCAGAAGAACAACGCCGGAGGATCGAGAAGATGCTGGGCGTCAAGGCGTACAACTGTTTCGGGATGTCGGAAATGAACGGGCCGGGCGTGGCGTTTGAGTGCAAGGAGCAGAACGGGCTGCATATCTGGGAAGATTACGTGATTCCGGAAATCGTCGATCCGGTTACCTTGGAACCGGTCCCGGACGGTCAGGTGGGGGAACTCGTTCTTACCACGATCAACCGGGAAGCCATGCCTTTGATCCGTTACCGGACGCGCGACTTGACCTGTTTCATGCCCGGCGACTGCCCCTGCGGCCGCACGCACAGGCGGGTAGCGCGTTTCCGGGGACGCAGCGATGACATGATCATTCTGAAGGGGGTAAATTTCTTCCCGATGCAGATCGAAAAGATTCTGATGCATTTCAAGGAGTTGGGAAATAATTACCTGATTACGCTCGAAACGGTAAACAGCAATGACGAAATTCTGATCGAAGTGGAACTGAACGACCTGTTTACCGACGATTACGCCGTTTTGCAACGGCTCTCGCGCGACATCACGCGGGAACTCAAGGACGAACTGTTGTTTACCCCCCGGCTGAAACTCGTGGCCAAAGGCTCGTTGCCCAAGCAGGAGGGGAAGGCCGTCCGGGTAAAGGACTTGCGAAAACTCATTTAAAAATATATGCAGCCATGACAATCAACCAGATTTCGGTATTTCTTGAAAACAAGTACGGTACGCTGAACAAGGTGTTGGATTTGCTGGCCGAAGCCGAGATACACGTGATTGCGGCTACGGTCGCCGATACGACGGAGTTCGGAATCATGCGCCTGCTCGTCAGCGAACCGCAACGGGCGTACACGGTATTGAAAAACAATGAGGTCAGCGCATACCTTACCGACGTGTTCGCTATCGTTCTCGAACGCACTTATGCCCGGACTTTCCGGGATACGGTCGCGTTGTTTACCCGGGCGGGATTGAGCATAGAATATATGTACAGTTTTGCGGACAGCGGGAATTTGGTGCTGGTTTTGCGTACGAATAATCCCGAAAGTACGCGCGAGGTCGTTCGCCGGCAGGAGTTGAGATGCCTGACGGAAAACGATTTGGGCAAGTTGTAGCCGTTTGTCCGTCCGGTATCGGACGGGGCGGATATTTGCGAATGCAGGGGGCAGTCTTTCGGACGGGTTCCGCAAAACCCGGTCCCCGCATGCGGTGCGGCTGCCACATATCGGCCGGTAGGGAAAAATATCATAATCGCATGAAATGGAAAACTTGAACGTCGAAATAATCCGTATGCTGCGAGAGGCGGGCGTAGGCGAAGCGTATGCGGAACAAGGCGCCCGGATTGTCGTCATGGCCGCGATTTTGCTCGTGTCGTGGATTGTGGTAAGAATTTTCCGTTATTTGCTCGTGCCTGCCTTGCAACGTTTCAGCAGCCAGACGAAGGTAACGTGGGACGACCATTTGTTCAAGGATAAGGTCATGCACGGCATCGGCCGCCTGATTCCGCCCGTGATCTGGTACGTGATGTTGCCGCTGGCGTTCGGGGACATGCCCCGGTTGCTGGAAGTCCTGCAGAAGGGATGCAAGGTATATCTGATCGTCGTATCCGTATGGCTCGTCCATGTTTTTCTGAATGCGCTCCACGATATTTCGAACGAGCATGAGACCTTGCGGTACAAACCCCTGAAAGGGGTGTATCAGATGATTACCTTGCTGGCGGTTTGCATCGGGGGAATTTTGATTGTGAGCGTGCTTATCGGGGAGAACAATACGATGAAGATTCTGGCCGGGTTGGGCGCTTCCGCGGCTGTTGTCATGTTGATATTCAAGGATTCGATTTTGGGACTGGTCGCCGGAGTGCAACTTTCGGCCAACGATATGCTGCGTCCCGGCGACTGGATCACGATGAGCAAGTACGGCGCCGACGGGTATGTGACGGAGGTGACGCTGACGACGGTCAAGGTGCAGAATTTCGACAAGACGATTACGACGATTCCGCCTTACGCTCTGGTCAGCGACTCTTTCCAGAACTGGCGGGGCATGCGCGAATGCGGCGGCCGGCGGATCAAACGTTCGATTCTTGTCGATGCGGATACGGTCCGTTTCTGTTCGCCGGAAGAGTTGGCCCGGTTTCAGGAGAAGGGGTGGCCGGGAGGCGAGACGGAGGCGGAACGTCCGGTGGTCAATTTGCAGCTGTTCCGCCGTTACGTGAGACATTATCTGAAGAACCGTCCCGGCGTTCATCCCGGACTGTTGCAGATGGTCCGCATGTTGCAGCCGACGCCCGAAGGCATTCCCGTGGAAATCTATTGTTTTTCCGAAAATACGGAATGGACGGCTTACGAAGCGTTGCAGGACGATATTTTCGACCATCTGCTTGCCGTGCTGCCGGAATTCGGGTTGCGTGTTTTTCAGCGTCCTTCGGGACGGGACGTGCGGTCGTTGTCGTGAAGGTGCATAGGGCCTTGAGGGAGGGTATGTGCCGGTTGCGTTGTTGTTTTTCGAAGATCCGCTTTGTTGTTGCGCCCGGTTTGACGGAACGGTTGGAAGAAATCCAGGCGTTTCAAAATAACAGGCTCCATTTTCATTTTGATCATCCTGAAATAAAACAGTGCTTTTGTAAGTGGCTGTTTATTAATGAATAGTGAAATGTCGTTCGCATGGCATATCCCTTGTTTGTCCGGTGCGGAAATCCGGGTTCCGAAGGGGTGTTTTGCGGGAAAGGTAATCTCTATATTATTTTTGCGGAACAATTGTCAGGAGTACCCGCCGGAGGTCGGATTTTTTTCTCCCGCCGGAGGTAATGAATGTAAAGAACGGAATGAAAGTATTGAAGTTTGGCGGAACATCGGTAGGTTCCGCTGAAAGAATCAAGCAGGTTGCCCGGTTAATTTGCAGTGAAGAATCCAAACTGGTTGTCCTTTCCGCCATGTCGGGAACGACGGATGCTTTGGTCGGCATTGCCGGAAAATTGAACGAAGGGGATGTATCCGGAGCCATCGATGTAATAGACCGCTTGGAGGGTGCTTATTTTCAGGTGGCTGACCGGTTGTATTACTCCGATGGAAGCGTTGGTAAGGCGAAAAAATATATCCGGGACGCTTTTTCGCTGTTACGGAAGATTGCGCGGAAACCGTTTTCGCCGGTTCAGGAAAAAATCGTGTTGGCTCAGGGGGAATTGATTTCGACTCGCCTGATGCATTTGTATCTGGCCGAGACGGGGGTAAATTCCGCGTTATTGTCGGCTCTCGATTTTATGCGGACGGATAAGAACGGGGAGCCGGATGTGCGGTTCATCCGGAAGAATCTGCGCAGGGCGGTCGGACTTTATCCCCATGTGCGGCTTTTCATTACGCAGGGGTATATCTGTCGCAATGCAGCCGGAGAGGTCGATAATTTGCGTCGCGGCGGCAGCGATTACAGCGCTTCGCTGATCGGCGCGGCGCTGGACGTTTCCGAGATTCAGATATGGACCGATATCGACGGGCTTCACAACAACGATCCCCGGGTGGTTTCTTCGACGACTCCCGTACGTCGGCTGACTTTTGAAGAGGCTTCCAAATTGGCCCATTTCGGGGCGAAGATTCTGCACCCGACCTGCATTCTGCCTGCCAAGTTGAAGAATATACCGGTACGATTGCTGAATACGATGGATCCGGAGGCTCCCGGCACGTTGATTTCCGGTACGGCCGAACCGGAACGCATCAAAGCGGTAGCGGCTAAGGACGGAGCGATTTATGTGAAGGTGCATTCCGTACACAAGATTCCGCCTTATCGGTTTCTGAATCGGGTGTTTCAGGTTTTCGCCCGTTTGCGTACGCCGATCGATCTGGCGGTTTCCTCCGATGTGGCATTGTCGCTCTCGATCGATAATCGAGAGCGTTTGCCGGAGATTGTCGCCGCTTTGGAACGGTTTGCCGATGTGACGGTGGAGGAAGATCAGGTAATCGTGTGTGTCGTGGGGGAGTTGAAGAACCGTCGTGCCGGGGTCGAATCCCGGATTGTCGGCGCTTTGAAAGGTATTCCGGTGCGGATGATCGCATACGGGGATAACGGCGATTTGTCGTTCGTTTTGCCTCGCGATGATAAAAAACGGGCGCTCGAAGCGCTCAATGCCATGTTCCGGTAATCCGGCGGGAACGGATATACGGATGTCCCTGAAATACTCGTCTTCGGTGTCGCTGTTTTCGATGACGGGTGTTTCAGGGACATTTTTATTTCATTCAGAGGAGGGATATTCAGTCGATGATTGGAAATTCTATGGTTTCGCTCGTTTCGTTCCAGTCTTCGATGGTAAAATCGCCGGGATTGCCGCCCGGCAGGATTTTTCCGAGGACTACGTTCAGCGTGAGCAGAGTGTTCGGAGACAGGGTGGAGTTCAAGGGTTGGGAAAGTTTGCGTTCCGTACCGTCAGCGAGCGTAACGACCAGTTCCAGCAAGGGGTTGGGACCGGAGGGGAACAGCATGACCGTGGCGTTGCTCATGACCGTAGCGTCGTCCGAACGGGTCAGGTCGAATTTGACCGTTTTCGTCATGTTTTCGGCCACGGCGGTAAAGAAGTTCAACTTTTCCGCGATGCTGCCGATGTATACCGTGATGCCGGCTATGTTGTCGCTGAACGTGCCGTTGTCTTCCTGCCTTACGATGACCTTGATGCCGGACCCTACGCGCCGGAGCGAAGCGTATATGTTTTCTTTGCCTATCTGGGTCTCGTGCACGGAGTAAACCAGATCGTACACGGGGAGGTAGGTGCCGTCGTTGTCGCTGCTTTCCCGCAGGCTGAAATAGAGTTGGGAAAGGTCGGCTCCGCGGGTAATGCCGGGCGAACGGATGGCTGGGGCGTTGTAAATGGGTTCGTCGTATTTCGGAGTTCCCCAGTAAACCATGTTGTAAAATCCGAAGGGGAGATGGAGTTCCCGGTTGTTTTGGCCGAAAACGTCGCCTTGCACGATGGTATAATATCCGTTGAATATGGAAATTTTACCGTTGATGTAATTGCCGTAATAGGTGGATGTGCCGGAATTGCAGGGATAGATTTCGAGGATGCCGGTAAACGGATCTTCGTTCAGGGGGTTGCTGACTTGCGCGCTGACTCTGGGAGTAATCAAATTATTGTTTGTGCCGTCTTCGGTACTTTCACTGCCTTTGGAGCAGGAAATAACGATGAACAGAGTGCAGCATAAGCCGATTAAGATTTTTTTCATGAGATTGAGTTTTGTGTGATTTTTACGATGTTTTTTATGCGAATCGGACAAAAGAACGAATTCCGTTACGCCATTTCGTTCAGTCGGACCTGATGAAACTTGTTTCGGTTGCCGAAACGGGAAATGATCGAAAAAATTCAATGGTTCTATTCGCATGTTGTTTTTTAGAAAAACATCAAAAATCATGCCGGTAAAATATCGGATCGAGAAAGGCGAATACACGCGAACCCCGAAACCGGTTCTTGTACTGAACCGGTTTCGGGATTCGCGTGTATGGGGAACGGAGAAAATGGCCTGTTTTATCGGAACTATTTCGACAGGCCGAACTCAGAGCCGAACTTGTTCGCGTTATGCCGAGGCGAGAAAACGTCTGCATTAAAGCGAACTGTTCTGTTAGATGGATTTCGGGGTTGTCGGGATGAGAAACGGCGGATAAGACTCAAAGGTTTCCGCTTGGAGCGGTGTTGCGGTCAACGTTCCATCCATTGCAGTTGCCGCCATGTTTCGGGTCCGTCGTTTTTTTGGGGCGTTCCCGGCGTGCTTCTGCCTTCGCGGATGTATCGTACAAGCAGCGTCCGCAATTCTTCGACGATGTCCGGACGATCGGCGTACAGGTTATGCCGTTCTTCCGGATCGGTGTCGAGGCGGTAGAGTTGTACTGTCGGCATTTCCGGCGTGATTTCCTTTTTCTGGGGAGCGCTCCAGCCTCCGGAACCGGGAGAGAGCAACAGCTTCCACGGACCTTTCCGGATGGTAAAGTCTCCGTCGATGGAGTGGTGTACGGTCGCTTCCCGAACGATTTTTCTCTCTTTGGTTTTCAGCAGCAGGGGCAGCAGGTTGTAGCTGTCTTCCCCTTCGGTGTCGGGAATTTTATACCCGGTTAAGGCGGCGAAAGTCGCGAAAAAGTCGGTCAGGCAAACGGTTTGGCGAACGGTATGCGGTTGGATGCGGTCGGGCCAGCGGACGATGCAGGGAATGCGGTGTCCTCCTTCGTACAGATCGGCTTTGTAACCCCGGTAGATGTAGCTGGGGAAGTGTCCTTTCTTTTCCAATACTTCCGTTCGGGCGGCGGGACTGCATCCGTTGTCCGAAGAGAAAATAAGAATCGTGTTTTCGGCAATGCCTTCCGCTTCCAGCGTTTCCATGATTTTCCCTACCATGTCATCCACCATCAGCACGAAGTCGCCGTAGGGGTTCAGTCCCGATTTGCCCCGGTATTCCTCGGCGGGCAGAATGGGGGTATGGGGTGCCGGCAGCGGCAGGTACAGGAAGAACGGAGTTTCCGTTTTCGCCCGTTCCCGGATGTATCCGGCAGCCCGATCGACCAGATGGGGCAGGGTTCGTTCGTGTACGAAATCGGGGGCGGTAGGCCCTTTGCGCCAGAATTTCATGCCGGTATTGGAGGTGGTTCGGTCGGGAACGGCCGTAGGACGGTCGTTTTCGACATACACGTAAGGAGCCATGTCGAGGGAGCCTGCGATGCCGTAGAAATAGTCGAATCCCCGCGTTGTCGGCCCGTCGGTAATCGGGCGGCTGAAATCCACCTGTTCCTCCCCGTTTTCTATGCCGGCCCAGCGCCAGCCCAGATGCCATTTGCCGATGCAGGCGGTATGGTAGCCGCGTTCGCTCAGGATATGGGCGAGGGTTCTGCGTCCGGTCGGAATCAACGCTTCGTCATAACCGTAAAGGACGCCCGATTTGAGGTCCGACCGCCAGTTATAGCGTCCGGTCAGCAGGCTGTATCGCGAGGGGGTGCTGACGGCGGAGCTGGAATGGGCGTCGGTAAAGACGGCTCCTTCCCGGGCCAGCCGGTCGAGACAGTCGGTTTTTATCCGGGAGTTTTCGTTGAGGGCGGATATGTCGCCGTATCCCATGTCGTCGGCGAAGATGAAAACGATGTTCGGCGGGGTATCGTCCTTGCCTTGTGCGGCGTTTAACGCCAGGCAGGTTCCGAAAGCGCATAACAGCGTCGGACGGTAAAAAGCGTATTTGCCCATAGTCGGTAAGATTTAGATTATCGTTTCAAAAACAGTATAAATATAAAAAAATCCGATTTAAAGAAATCGGATTTTTTATTGTTTTTTACTTTGATATGTGGAAAGTTTTTTGTCTCAACTTGGTATTTCTAAGTACACATTCAAAAAGGCTTGGAATCTTTGCTGTCATACCATAAAGCAATTATTAACCATTACTGCAATGAAATTCGGCCTTTAATCCTTTTTTGCCTAAACTGCGAAGTATAGCCGATGTATTATGATGATTGCCGCCGATTACAATGACAGGATATTTCATGACCATATTTATTAAAATTTGTTTTGACATGAATCATGTACAATATAGGTTGGCAACTATTTTCGAGTAAATTTTATCTTGTGGGGTAGGATCGGTCGTATTTCCCGATAAAAACGAAAAGTATGCGGAATGAGAGAAACTCTGGCGGAATTTTTAATCATCATTGAAAAATTATATACAAAACTGATCTGTAATTTGTTTGTATTTAGCAATGACTTTCCGAACATCGAATTCCCTCTCTGCCTTTTTCCGGCTGGCCGATCCCATCTCAATACGCTGCCGGTTATCCATGTCTATAATCTTTTCCATAGCTTCGATCAATGCAGGCACATTCCGGGGGGGGACGATAAAACCGTTCACTCCATGATCGACCGTTTCCTTGCAACCGGGAATATTCGTCGTAATAATCGGTTTACCCATAGCCAAGGCTTCCATCAGCACACGGGAAAGACCTTCGTAATAAGACGGAAGAACGATACAATCGGCCTTATGTATCTTATCGGCCACATTCTGCGTATATCCAAGATAAGAGATTACCCCCTCTTCACAATGCTGTTTTACCACTAACTCCGGGACATGATTGGGATATTCGTAATCAATACTGCCGAGAAGTTGAAAAACAGTATCGGAATATCGACTTCTAACACTACGCGCCGCTTCGACATATTCCCGGTACCCTTTGTCATAAAGGATGCGGGCTATCATTAAGAAAGTTACTTTCACGACTATTCGGGTTTAAAACGTTCAAGATTGACACCTTCTCCACCGGTAAGAAGAATTATTTTTTCCGGTGCAACGATTTTCTGTTCAATCAACAGCTCTTTATTAAAAGCATTAAGCACCAGGACATGATCGGCATATTTGAGCGCAAAGCGATAAAGTTTCCTGGCAATCCGGTTCCCGATTCCACCTTTACTGAAAACATATCCCAATCCGGCAATCATTGCGGTAGAACGTATCCTGCAAATTCGTGCGGCCAATGTGCCGTAAATATTCGGTTTTATGGTATAATGGAATATATAATCGGGGGATTCCCGTGCGTAAATATTCCTTAATGTATAAAAATAAAACAAGTCGGTCAGGGGATTCTTACTCGTCCGCTTTAATGTTACAGGAATAAAACGGATATTAGGATATTCGAACCGGTAATTCTCCATGTTCATAGGAGCAACCAATACCACATCATAGCCCTGCGAAGCGTAATGATTGATGATATCGATTCTAAAATTGATCAGTTCGCGCAGACTGTTATCGCAAAAAAGTATTTTTTTCCCTCGCATATAAAAGTGTGTTTTAAAACAGTTCCCTGAACAACTGCTTATAACCGACTGTCCGGAATGCCGTCGGGAAGTATGCCTTTAACATCGTAAATCACGCTTAAAGCTTTATTGAAACGACGAATATCCGTCTCTTTAAACTGGTCGTGCGCTACGGCTAAGATGGTCGCATCGAACGTTTCCTGCGGAGGCCGATTGGTCAGCTCCAGACCGTATTCTTCGTGTACGATGTCGGGATTGGCCCACGGATCGTAAATAGTGATGTTTAAGTTGTATGCCTTCAAGGCGTTTATAATATCGATGACTTTGGTGTTGCGGACATCCGGACAATTTTCCTTGAACGTGAATCCGAGAATTAGAATGCGGGAATGGAGTACCTGTATTCCCTTTTTTAACATCAGATGAATGACCTGGTTGGCTACATATTCCCCCATGCTGTCGTTCATGCGGCGTCCCGCTAAAATAATTTCGGGGTGGTAACCGTGACGAATAGCGCATTGAGCCAGATAATAGGGATCGACGCCGATGCAGTGCCCCCCGACCAGACCCGGTTTAAACGGCAGAAAATTCCATTTGGTCCCGGCAGCTTTCAATACGTCTTGCGTATCGATACCCAATTTTTGAAAAATTCGGGACAGTTCATTTACAAAAGCGATATTGATATCCCGTTGCGAATTTTCGATTACTTTGGCGGCTTCCGCTACTTTGATGGACGGGGCCAAATGCGTCCCGGCCGAAATGACGGAAGCATAGGTCCTATCGATCAATTCTGCGGTTTCGGGCGTGGATCCCGAGGTAATTTTCTTTATTTTTTCGACGGTATGCAGCTTGTCTCCGGGGTTGATGCGTTCCGGGGAATAACCCGCGAAAAAATCTTCGTTGAATTTCAATCCCGATACTTTTTCCAAAACGGGAATACATTCTTCTTCCGTAACTCCCGGATAGACTGTCGATTCATAAACGACGATATCCCCTTTCGCAAGCACCTTGCCTACGGTTGCGCTGGCTCCGTACAACGGTTTGAGGTCCGGATTGTGGTTTTCGTCTACGGGGGTGGGCACGGCAACGATGTAGAAATTGCAGTCCCGAATGGCTTCTATGTCGGAGGTGCATATGAAACCGTTGGCGATTGCGGCCTGCAACAGATCGTCCGGTACTTCCAGCGTATCGTCGTGTCCGTTCATCAAGGCTTGAACGCGATGAGGGTTCAAATCGAAACCGACTGTTTCGTAACGAGTGGAAAATAGACGGGCTAAGGGAAGCCCTACATAACCTAATCCGATAACGGCGATTTTAATGCGATTCATATTTCGAGCGATTTTTTTTGTTTGTTATAGATTTTCCCAATACCATTTTACCGCTTCCTTCAGCCCTTCGTACATGTTGTATCGGGGGGCGTAGCCTAACAGCCGGCGAGCTTTGTCTATCGAAGCCAGAGAATGGGGAATGTCGCCCAAGCGATTGGGTCCGTGCAGTATCCGGATTTGTCGTATGGCCGGATCGAATTCCGACAACAACTCTTTCAGGTATTCGACCAGTTGATTGAGCGTAGTGCGGTCGCCGCATGCCGTATTGTAAACCGTATTGACGGCTTCGGGATCGGAAACTTGCAACGCGAGCATATTCATTTGAATGACGTTGTCGATATAAGTGAAATCCCGGGAATATTCTCCGTCTCCGTTTATCGTGGGCGATTCGTGACGCATCAGTTTGCGAACGAACAGCGGAATAACGGCCGCGTAAGCGCCGAAAGGATCCTGTCGGCGGCCGAAAACATTGAAATATCGCAGCCCGATACATTCCATGCCGTAAGTTTTGGCAAATACGTCCGCATAGAGTTCATTGACGTATTTGGTAACGGCATAGGGCGAAAGGGGACGTCCGATCTCTTCTTCTACTTTAGGTAATTTGACCGAATCGCCGTAAGTGGATGAGCTGGCGGCATAGACGAAACGCCGGACGCCCGCATCGCGGGCGGCGATGAGCATATGGACGAATCCGCCGATATTGACTTCATTGGTTGTAGCGGGGTCCTTGATAGAACGGGGAACAGATCCCAGGGCGGCTTCGTGAAGGACGTATTCGGCGCCTTCGACCGCTTTCCGGCAATCTTCCGGATTTCGGATGTCGCCTACGATTAATTGAAAATGTTCGGGATAACGGTTCAGTAACGGAAAAATATTTTCCGGTTTTCCAGTGGCGAAATTGTCGAAACAGGTTACCCGATGTCCCTGAGACAGTAACGCTTCGCATAAATTGGAGCCGATAAAACCGGCGCCTCCGGTTACTAAGACTTTCATTATAGGGTAATTAAGTGTTTTTTGTATGGTCTTGAAGAATGCTCCGGATGAATCCGATCCATTCTCCGATGATTTTTTCCGGCATCAGGCGGGAGGCTGTTTCCCGGGCATGATCCGCAAGTACGGAAGCCGATAACGGCGAATCGATAAGGGTTTCAAGAGCTTCGGTCATTCGGTCTGCGTTTCCGGGAGGAACGAGCAGACCGGTCTTTCCTGCTGAAATCAGTTCGGAAGCTCCCGATACATGGGTGGATATGCAGGGCAATCCCAGGCATACGGCTTCAGCTAAAGCATTGGGCATGCCCTCGAAATCGGAACTGAGGATGAAGATTTCGGCGGATAGCAGATGTTTCCAGGGATTTTGTACGCTGCCGCATAATTGTACGCTACCGGATAGTTTTTTTTCTCGTATTTGTTCCTCAAGCATCGGCCGACAAGGTCCTTCGCCGTAAATGAATAACCGGTATTGAGGATGTCGGGCATGAAAAACGGCGAATGCGTCGATCAATAACCGGTGGTTTTTAACCGGAACCAAACGACCGACCGATACGATTTCCGGTATTTTGGCCGACCGGCAAGCCTTCCCGATCAACTCGTCCGGAAATTCGACCGGATTTTGGATGACGATGCTTTTTTTCCGAATGTTTTTATTGAAGTACTTTCGGTTATAATCGCTTTGTACCACAATGCCTTCCGCATACCGGTAACAAATATTGCGAATGGTCCGGAGCAGGGAAGATCCGGGATCGTGCCGGGGATCGCTTCGATCCGCGACCAGCAGGGGAACCTGTAATCCGAACGAGGCTGCCCGGTAAAAAATATTGAAAGGCGATAAGAAAGAAAGTACCAATGCCGGACATTGCCGTTTGATGTAGTTTCGTAACCACCAGGCTCTGCCGATGCGGCTTTTCGCTTTGCAGCTCTTTTCTATCGATGTGATTTTTACGGCAGGATCCATGTCGTACCAGATAGGTCTGTCGTAATACAACAATACTTCAACCGTTTGAAAATAGGGCAGTAACCGTTTCGACAGAATAGAGATGACCCGTTCGGCTCCGCCCGCTTCCAAACTTCCGCAGAAAATGACGATATGACTATGACGTTTGTGCATGAATGTCTAACAAATGCAGGTATTGTTCGGTAAATGTTCGGCTCGAGAATCGTTTTAACGCATCGTTGCGATTTTTACGGGCGATCTCTTCCCGTTGTTCCGGCGTCGTTCGTAGAAAAGACAGTAAAGCGTCGGATATGGAGTCGACGGTGTAGGGATCGAATATCCAGCCGGAAGATGTGTCGGCTACGATCCGGGGATTGTCCCCGACGTGGCTGCAAAGAATCGGGAGTCCACAAGCCATCGCTTCGCAGATGACGTTGGGAAATCCTTCTCTGACGGACGGGAGACAGAGTGCGTCGGCCTGGTGGTAAACGGTTAGGATTTGAGATGTCGCATCATGGAAATAGAATCTCTCTTCCAGTTGCAAATCCCGTATCGTTTGTTGGCATTCCCGATAATACGACTCGTCTTCGACCCTGCCGAACCAGTCGATGCGAAAAGGTTTGTCGGCCGGTATGCGAGGGATGGCGCGGAGCAGTCGATGAATGTTTTTAGCCCGATTGATGCGGCCCACTCCGACGATTCGCAATGCTTTCATTGAAGGTTCCCGAGGTATTGCGGGACGGAAATAATCCAGATCGACGAAATTGGTAATCGGATGAATCTTCCGGGATAACCGGGGATATTTTTGCGATAAATATTCTGCTTCCGCAAAAGAATTGGGAACTACGAAGTCGGCTTGCCTATATAAGAAAAAACGGAGTTTCTGTTTTACCGAAGGCGGTAAGGCGCGGGTAGAGGTTCGTTCCGAAACGATGCATCGGTAACGGCGACGAAAAAGCCGCAACAGACAATTCAGCATATTCGGCCCGCCCAGATACGAGATGATCGCATCGGGTTGGTTATGCCGGATATAGGTAAGGAGTGCGGCCAAGTTTCGTATTTTGCGAGGATGTTTATAAAAACATTGCGTCGGTATCTCGTGTTTTTCGCAAAACGGACGGTAGAAATGGTCGTCGTGATAATATAGGACGCTCGTATCGTGTCCGGCTTGCCGGAGATATTGCGCGAGTCCTACCAATTGGCGTTGTGCGCCTCCGGAACCGAGGCTGTCGATCAGACAAAAGATTTTCATAGTCAGAGTTACTTACTCCCAAAAAAAAGTATATGGAACGATGCCGGAACTGTTTGGTCCGATAATAGCCGTTGTGAAATAAAAGAAGATGAATCCGATCCAGACCAGATGCATGACGGCTTTAGGACCTGCCGGTTTGATCATGGATATGGTATTCGGGACGAACACCATAAGCGCACTGCTGAAATACAGGATAATCCGGGCGAACAGACTGAATTGCAGAGACAGAAACTGCAATCCGCAGGCAAGGATCATCATGTGATAAAAGATATCTTGTTGTTTTCGTTCGTTTAATGGGATACGTGACCGGACAAAAAGACCGAACGCGGTAACGGCAATGAGAAAAAATAACATGGTGTACCCTTCTCCGCGTACTTCGTTTCCCTCGTATAAACTATACAATCGATTAATCATGAATGCCAGAACCGACCGGCCGATGGTCAAACTGAGTAAGGCGGCTCCCGACAATACGATGGCGAAATATCCCCAACCGATTTTTATACGGCTGATCGGATACAGAATCAGAAAGATTAAGGCCGTAAAATGGAATGATGCGCCTAATAATACCGTGCAAAGAAACCGTCCGAATTGTCGTTTCTCGATATAAGGTAAGCCGTTGATGACGATCGCTATGGCAATTGCCTGTCGGAGCATGGAAAGGGTGGAGGTATAAAACCCCATTCCGATAAACAGGAGCAGGCTCAGGTACGGAATTCGAGAGTTATGTCGTAGAAAATTGATATATAAGGGAACACAGATGATTCCGCAAGCGAAAAGCAGAATGAAATCGTCGTCGGAAAAAACAGAACATATCTTGTTCAGCAACACATAACCGGGTTCAAATCCGAAATCCTGAATCAAGCCGTTCCATGAATGGTTGGCGATATTCTGAAAAGTCGGCAGATAATTTTTTAAATCGCCTCCTACCTCGGTCGAACGCAAAACGGAAACTAAAAGCAGTTGGAGACCGCCGAGCGAATACAGAACCATTCCTGTCTTTCGAACGGAAAACCGTAAGATACGGCAATAAATGCCGTAAATCAGAATAAGAAGAATATTGAATAGATAAATATTCATCTAATTATTTTTGCACGAACTGATCGTCGGGCAAAGACAGTAGGAATTCTCTTTTTCGGGCAGTGGTCATATCCTTGCTTTTCAGGTTATAAGGCCCCATCTTTTGGGCAAAACTTTCGATGTTCCCGATTTCTCTGGCCGGATTTCCGCCGATAATGATATTTCCCTGCGGCCATGATTTGGTAACGATGCTTCCGGCAGCCACTAACGTATGATCGCCTAAAGTCACTCTGGGCATGATTTGCGCATCGTTTCCGATATATACGTAATCGCCGATCTTTATTTTGCCGAAGAAATCGAAATGAGGATCGCGGTCTCTGAGTACCTGGGCGCCTCCGTGTGTGTGGAATTTTACTCCGGCGGTAATCTGGCAATGGCTGCCAATAGTTATCAGGTAAGGTTCCGTGCCGAAATGGGTCGTGTTGATAAAATTGTCCGTACCTATGCTCACTCCTTGTCTCCTGGCGAAAGTCTCGGGAGAACAAAGTATTCTTTGAAGATGAAATAAAATGCGTTTGATCATGTTTTCCTTTGTATTTTATCGAATAGTTTTTCCCATCGGTCGGCAATCTTGTCTATGGAATATTGCGCGACTTCTTTCATAGCTTGCCGGGCTAATGCTTGGCGTTGTGCCGGATGCTCGATCAGGTCGGCTATGGCTTGGCTCAGGGCCAGGGAGTTCTCTTTCTCTACGAGTATTCCGCTTTCTTCGTGTTTTAAAATAAAACGGGGACCGTTATCGCAGTCGAAACTTATGCAGGGGCAACCCTGGCTCATGGCTTCGATCAAGACCATCGAAAAGCCTTCGTATCGGGAGCTTAGCACGAACAGGGAAGCTTTTTGCAACAGCAGGTCGATGTCTTTGCGGAATCCCAATAATTCCACGGAGTTCTCGATTTGGTAGTACCGAATCAGACTTCGCATGCGGCTGAAATCTTCGGGCCGTCCGTCGCCGGCTATTTGTAATTTCCATTCGGGATAACGATCGGCGATTTTTCCCCAGGATTCGAGTAGCAGATCGAATCCCTTGATTTCCCATGCGAATAATCTTCCCACGGCAAGTACCGTTTTTTCGCGCGGGGAAGCGGGAGTGTCGTAAAGGGGAAATGTCAAGGGATTAGGCATGATTACGGCATGCGGTACCGTCCGTCGGATTAATCGGAGATCGGTCGGGGTAAGCACGGTAACGACCGAAGCGAATTTATTGACGATCTTGCGTCCGAATTCTTGTTTCAACGGCAATTTCCGGTTCAATGCAGTATGTTCGGATTGAATGACGGGTATGCCGAGCCCCCATACTGCGGCACAAACGTTCGGAAGAAAGGAGACGATGATATCCGCCTGGCTTCGTTTGGCTATTCGGCGGATTTCTCTATAAAGGTTTTTGGTACGTATTATGCGGTTTCCGCTGGGAAGGGAAGGATAAAGCGGATGAATCCGAATACTCGGATCGAGGGAATAGGCGAACGGATACCGGCAATTGGTGGCCAACGACACGTCGTGCCCGCGACGTACCATTTCCGACGTAAGGAGCGCCATGACACGTTCCGCTCCGCCTCCTCTCATGCTGGATATGTAAAACAAAAGTCGCATGGTAATTATCGGAATAAATTACGGAGATAACGAAGATGATTAACGTAATGTTTGATAAATGGTACCGGTATTCGTGGGTTATCGATGACACAAAGGCGTCCGTCGGTGTTGAACGTGTGCATTCCCAATGAATATTTTCGGGTAGCAGGGTATATTCGTCGAAATTCGCGGAATGAAAAGGTGCCGTTCAGTCGAAACATGTTGCTGCCTGCATTTTGTGCGGTTGCAGTTCGATCGGTAAAAAGAATCTCTTGAACGCCATCGGAGGTAAGGGCCGAACGCATTTTCGGAGGAATAAATGTCCATCCGGTTTCCGTTCGGATCGGGAAACCATGTGGAAAATAAAGTAATATTTACCGTTTATCGGTTCTATGATGCCGTCGGTAAGCGATTCGATAATGGACCGTAAGAGGTGCAACGATTCGTTTCCGGATCGTTGCGATAATAAACGAGATGTCCTGCCGCGCTGTTTTCCGGATAAACGTATATTTCCTTATCCTGGCGGAAAATGGCGGGAAACGACAAATGAGTCGGTAACACCAAGACGGGAACACGTTTCAACAGTTCATACGTTTGGGCATCGACGGTCAGACGGCTTAATATTCCTTTTCTGGTAGCTAAGGGGAACTTCTTGACCAATAATAACATTGATGGTCGATTTCTTTGCCTCCAATAAAACCGGATCGGCCAACCGTCTGTTCCGGTAATTGTGACAGAGCCACGGATTGTCCAAGGGGGGCGCCGATGACCGAATGTTCCGTAAAGGGAAAAAGCCGATATTCCATCGGATATCCAGATATTTTGAACGGAATTTTTGAGGGAGGATCATTTATGCAGAATGAAAGAGTAGATTCTGTGAATGAAATTTCTCATGCCCGGTTCAATTCGATATAATAATCCGGTCAAACAGATTCCTGTGATTATAGTAACGATTGAGGCATGCAGAATCAATTTTGTCCAACTTGTCACGGAACCGATCGACCACCAACGGGACAGGATGAATAATCCGGTAATTATAATTCCTGCGGCCAGTATATGTCGGGAATAAATGTCGATGTACGTACTTAATTTTTCATGCAGTCCTTGAGTAAATAGGAAATAAGGTCTCCATAGGAAAACGATGACAATCAGGCTGATGAGAACTCCGGAAAGAATACCATGCAATCCCCAATAGTATCCTAATAAAATTGACAGTCCGATGTTCAAAACGGCTTCTGTTATAGTTGCCCATATATCATGAAAAAGTCCGTAAGCATTTAAATATAAATCGACGACCGTGCGCATGGATTGTATGTAAAGAATACCTACCAAAAGATACAGGGCCAAGGGATCTAATAGATAATCTTTACCTATCCATAAGGTAATGAACGGATTGATGAATAAAACGACGTTTGTACAGATAAGCGTAGCAATTAGAAATCTGGAACTGAAAAGTTCCCGAAACACTTGCAATATCTTGTTTTTATCGTTTTCGACGATTAAATTGCCGATACTGGCATCAATCCCGTTGAATACGGCTTTTAGGAGAACCACAATGCCTGTAATAATCAGCATGTAATTGCTGTAGATGGCTACTAAAGTAAGTGAGGCATAGGCATATATGATTAACGGACTGGTTTGGGAAAAAACGTATCCGCTGATTTTTCGAAAAAAGAGTTGTTTCGTTTTTGTTGCAATATGTGGATATTCATGTCGGAGCAGTTTGCCTTGAATCAAATTGGTTTTTAGCCAGGGATATTCTTTTCGAACAGTCGAGTTGATAGACCAAACAGTTCCTACAGTACCGATCAATTCCAAGGCGAGCCACCAGATATAGCCGTAAGCCATAGTGGCGATACACAGAATTTGCAGTAGTGTTTTTACTAACCGAATTCGCTGAATGGCGTTGTTCAGTTTGTATTCTTTTTGGTCGGCCGTCAGAATGATTTGGCGGTAATTGAAAAAATATCCGGCTAAAGCATTGATTAATAATACCCCGAAAGTGGCGTAAGCATATCCGAGCGGCAATTCCGTTTTTTGAAAGAAAAACGGGAAAAAAAACATAAGTATCAAAGCTCCGCCTATGATGATCCAGGCGATGCGTCTGTATAAAAAACCTTGAATTGAAATGATATCGCAAACGGCTTTGCGATCTTCGGTGGCTAAAGGGGAATACAAGGCATAACCTATGGCCGAATTGATTCCTAATTCTGCTAGATTTAAAAATTGCAGCAGATTGGTGGCTGTTGCGTTCAATCCCAATAATTCCGCTCCCAAATAATCGATAAAGACTTTACGGGAGAAGAATTGAAGAATCAGATTTATACAATAGTAAAGTAATGCGATCCGGGCGTTTTTTAAACTTTTGGCTGTGCGGGATTTGTCTGACATAAATTGATCGATTACTCTATTTTTTCTAGGAAAGCGGGGTTTATGAAGGCCGTGGCGATGGAGACTACACCTTCTAACCGGACCACTACCCGACGGTCGCCCCCGATGCGCATTAGCTCCCCTTCGACTCCCTTGAACGGACCGTGAATGATCCGGACCCGCTGGCCCCGTTTCAATTCCGAGGTCAGCACCGTGATTCCCCCGTCCGGGAAGTCCAGCAACCGGATGAAATTCTCCATCTGTTTGTCAGGAATAGCCGCCGGCAGACGGCTTTCCTTGTCGCGAATGAAATAGACGTTCAGCGAATATTCGTTTTTCAACCGGTAACACATCTCCGTAACGGTGTGCAGAAACACCAGACCGGGAATCACGGGAACCGTCCGTTTCCGACGGCCGGCGGCCGTCTCCGACCAACGCGTCTCCATAGGCAGGTAGTTCTCCACGCCCAAAGCGTCCAAACGCCGTTTGACCCGCAGTTCTCCGCGGGGAGCCGTTTTGGCGGCAAACCACTGTTTGTCAGGAATGTCTGTCATGAAATAAAGGCGGGAGAAACGACCGGTAAGGGCATACTCCAAGCTCGTCAAAGCCCATAAGCATATCGGCTCAGAACACTTGAAAAACGAGCGATGATTCTGTTTCCCTCTATCACAGAGGAAAACAGAATTTATATCGTATTGAAAATCAATAAAATACAAAACGAGCGTTCGCTATTATTCATGATTTAGTATGTCTTGAGACTAATTTTCTATTCATTTTCCGAAATGGACGTTCTTTTTCAACTGTTTTTATAATTCGTTCATAATGAATCGGTTTATATATTTTTTGCCTGATCGATTTGTCGAAACGTTCCAATTCAATGCACACAATATTTATTTTAAATTGTTAAAAATATTTTAGGAATTCCGGAACAATTTTTGGATTACCGGTTCAATACTTCGATTTTATTATGCTTCAAAAAAGGAATCCTCCCTTGTTGCGAAGAAAAAAATACTTACCTTTGTAACCTCAATAGTTGATTTGGTTTTCCTCTGTGATAGAGGGAAACAGAATCATCGCTCGTTTTTCAAGTGTTCTGAGCCGATATGCTTATGGGCTTTGACGAGCTTGGAGTATGCCCTTACCGGTCGTTTCTCCCGCCTTTATTTCATGACAGATATTCCTGACAAACAGTGGTTTGCCGCCAAAACGGCTCCCCGCGGAGAACTGCGGGTTAAACGGCGTTTGGACGCTTTGGGCGTGGAGAACTACCTGCCTATGGAGACGCGTTGGTCGGAGACGGCCGCCGGCCGTCGGAAACGGACGGTTCCCGTGATTCCCGGTTTGGTGTTTCTGCACACCGTTACGGAGATGTGTTACCGGTTGAAAAACGAATATTCGCTGAACGTCTATTTCATTCGCGACAAGGAAAGCCGTCTGCCGGTTGCCATCCCTGACAAACAGATGGAGGATTTCATCCGGTTGCTGGACTTCCCGGACGGGGGAATCACGGTGCTGACCTCGGAATTGAAACGGGGCCAGCGGGTCCGGATCATTCACGGTCCGTTCAAAGGGATCGAAGGGGAGCTGATGCGTATCGGGGGCGACCGTCGGGTAGTGGTCCGGTTAGAAGGTGTGGTTTCCATCGCTACGGCCTTCATAAACCCCGCTTTCCTCGAAAAAATAGAATAAAGAATTCGATCATTTCAATATCCATACAAATTTAATAGAATGAAAGGAATCGTATTGGCCGGCGGCAGCGGTACCCGTCTGTATCCGATTACGAAAGGGGTATCGAAACAACTGCTTCCCGTTTACGACAAGCCGATGATTTATTATCCGATTTCGGTGTTGATGCTGGCCGGAATCCGGGATATATTGATTATATCTACTCCGTATGATTTACCGGCATTCCGCAGGTTATTGGGCGACGGTTCCGATTTCGGCGTCCGGTTCGAATATGCGGAACAGCCTTCTCCGGACGGATTGGCCCAGGCTTTTGTTATCGGGGCCGATTTTATCGGGAACGACGCGGTTTGCTTGGTGCTGGGAGACAATATTTTTCAGGGAGCAGGCTTTTCTTCCATGTTGAAGGAAGCGGTTCGTCAGGCGGAAGAGGAAAATAAAGCGACCGTATTCGGCTACTGGGTGGATGATCCGGAGCGGTACGGCGTGGCGGAATTCGACGGCGAGGGGAATTGCCTGTCGATTGAAGAAAAACCGGAACGGCCCAAATCGAACTATGCCGTGGTAGGGCTGTATTTCTATCCGAACAAAGTGGTCGATGTGGCCCGCAAGATCAAACCTTCGGATCGGGGAGAGCTGGAAATCACTTCCGTCAATCAATATTTTTTGGCGGAAGGCCAGTTGCGGGTTCAAACGTTGGGACGGGGATTCGCCTGGCTGGACACCGGCACGCACGATTCGTTGTCCGAAGCCTCGATTTTCGTGGAAGTGCTGGAAAAACGGCAAGGGTTGAAAATCGCTTGTCTTGAAGGAATCGCCTATCGGAAGGGCTGGGTGTCGGAGGAGAAAATGCGGGAACTGGCCCGTCCGATGCTGAAAAACCAGTACGGACAATATCTGCTTAAAGTCATCGATGAAATAAAACGTACTGCCGGAAACAGGCATTAGAGTGAAATGAATATCATAAAGACAGCGATCGACGGGGTCGTCATTTTGGAACCCCGGATTTTCGGAGACGATCGGGGATACTTTTTTGAAAGTTTCTCTCAAAAAGTTTTCGATGAGATGGTGCGTCCTATTCGTTTCGTGCAGGATAACGAATCGAAATCGAGATACGGTGTTTTACGGGGCCTGCATTTTCAAAAGGGGAGGCATGCGCAGAGCAAGCTGGTGCGTGTGGTAAGCGGAACCGTGTTGGATGTGGCCGTAGATATCCGTCGGGGATCGCCGACGTTCGGACGGCACGTAGCCGTGGAACTCTCGGGAGAAAACAAACGGCAGTTTTTTGTTCCGCGGGGATTCGCCCACGGATTTTCCGTATTGAGCGAAGAGGCCGTCTTTCAGTATAAATGCGATAATTTTTACGCTCCGGAAAGCGAAGGGGCGATCGCGTGGGACGATCCCGATTTGGGAATCGACTGGCGTTTGAGCGCGTCCGATATCCTGCTTTCGGACAAGGACAAGAGGCATCCCCGCCTGAATGCCGTTTCCGAATTGTTCGATTATTATACGGATTGTTATGCGGAATGATGTGATTTTGGTAACCGGTGCGAACGGACAATTGGGCAATGAGATGCGGCGGCTCGGCCAACGGTCGGAAAAGCGTTACCTGTTTACCGATGTGGCCGAACTGGATATCGCCGATGCGCAGGCCGTCCGTCGGTTTGTGAGAGAGAACGAGGTAACGGCCATTGTCAATTGCGCTGCCTATACGCAGGTGGACAAAGCGGAAGAGGATGAGACGACCGCCCGGTTGCTGAACTGTGCTGCCGTGAAAAATCTGGCGGAAGCCGTCAAGGAACGGAACGCGCTGCTGATTCATGTTTCCACCGATTACGTGTTTGCCGGAGATAAAAGTACGCCTTACACGGAAGAAGATGTTCCCGCTCCCCGCAGCGTTTACGGCCGGACCAAATGGGAAGGGGAGGAGATGATTCGCGACAGCGGCTGTCGTTATCTGATTTTCCGAACATCGTGGCTCTATTCCGAATTCGGGAATAATTTCGTAAAGACGATGTTGCGTCTTACGGCGGAAAAGGAACGGTTGAATGTCGTGTTCGACCAGGTAGGCACGCCGACTTATGCGGCGGATTTGGCGGAATTGATTTTCGATATATTGGAGAACGACCGGTATGCCGGTAAGGAGGGAATTTACCATTTCAGCAACGAAGGCGTATGTTCCTGGTACGACTTTGCCGTGGCGATAGCCGCTTTGTCCGGACATGCCGCCTGTCGTATTTTGCCTTGCGATTCGTCGCAGTTTCCGTCGAAAGTGAAGCGGCCGAACTTTTCGGTATTGGATAAACGGAAGGTCCGGGCAGCTTTCGGTTGGGAAATCCCTTATTGGAGAAACGCATTGGAACGTTGTTTGGGCCGGATGTCGGCACCCGGCAAATAATTAAGTTTTTATGTTCAAACGCAATATTCTGATCACAGGCGGGGCCGGGTTCATCGGTTCCCATGTCGTACGGTTGTTTGTCAATCGCTATCCGGAATACCGCATCGTCAATTTGGATAAATTGACCTATGCCGGGAATCTGGAAAACCTGAAAGATGTCGAAAACGCGCCCAATTATGTCTTTGTCCGGGGCGATATTTGCGATTATGAGCGCATGTTGCTCTTGTTCAGGGAATACGGTATCGACGGGGTTATCCATTTGGCCGCTGAAAGCCATGTGGACCGGAGCATCCGGGATCCGTTCACTTTCGCAAAGACCAACGTGTTGGGAACTTTGTCGCTTTTGCAGGCGGCCAAGACCTGTTGGGAAGGGAATTATGCGGACAAGAAGTTCTACCATATTTCTACAGATGAGGTATATGGAGCTTTGGCATTTGACGGAACGTTTTTTACGGAACAGACCAGATATGACCCTCACAGCCCTTATTCCGCGTCCAAAGCCTCTTCGGATCATTTCGTCCGGGCTTTTCACGATACTTACGGCATGCCTACTATCGTGACCAACTGTTCCAACAATTACGGACCGTATCAGTTCCCTGAAAAGTTAATACCGCTTTTTATCAACAATATCCGGCAGGGAAAACCGCTGCCGGTGTACGGCAAAGGAGAGAATGTGCGGGACTGGTTGTATGTGGAAGATCATGCGCGCGCCATCGATCTGATTTTTCATAAGGGAAAGGTTGCCGATACCTATAATATCGGCGGATTCAACGAGTGGAAAAACATCGATCTGGTCCGTGTGCTCGTTCGAACTGTCGATAAACTTTTGGGAAAACCCGAGGGCACGAGCGATAGGCTCATTACGTATGTCGCCGATCGGGCCGGTCACGATTTGCGGTACGCTATCGATAGTTCCAAGCTCAAGAACGAGCTGGGATGGGAACCGTCTGTACGGTTTGAGCGAGGCATTGAGATGACGGTCGAGTGGTATTTTGAGAATCAGACGTGGCTCGATCATGTAGTTTCCGGAGAATATGAAAATTATTATCGGAACATGTATGGCAAATCATCATGTTAAATTTTGTTGAGATATGATACCCATGGTTAAACCGTTCGTAGCGCCGGCCGAAGTGATGATGCCGGAAATAGAACGGACGTTGTATAGCGGTTATATCGCTGAAGGAGAAAAAGTTTATGAATTCGAATCGGTGTTCGGTTCTTATATCCGGAATTCGAATGTGTTGTCTTTGAATTCAGGAACGGCAGCTTTGCATATCGCCTTGCTATTGGCGGGTGTCGGGCCCGGAGACGAGGTCATCTCCACTGCTTTGACGGCGGAACCGACGAATGTAGCCATTAAATTGACCGGAGCTAAAGTCGTCTGGGCCGACGTGGATGTGAATACGGGATTGATCGATCCGGAAAGCATTCGGCAAAAGATAACTGAACGGACGAAAGCGATCATGGTCGTTCATTATGCCGGGATGGTGTGCGATATGGATAAAATCAATATCGTCTCGTCGGAAACGGGAATCCCGGTCATCGAAGATACGGCCCATGCCATGGGGAGCGGTTATTGCGGGAAACCGGTAGGCGGCAATTCCGCCTATACCTGTTTTTCTTTGCAGGCTATCAAACATCTGACTACGGTAGACGGCGGATTTATCGCATTGAAAACTCCCGATCGGCTGCCGGACGCTCGAAAATTGCGTTGGTTCGGTTTGGACAAAAAAGTGCCGAGACTGGAAAACGACATTAAATTTCCCGGGTACAAGTATCACATGAATAACGTGAACGCTACGATCGGGCTTGTGCAGATGCGGTATATCGATCGTGTCGTCGGACGGCATAAGGATAACGGCCGTTATTTCGACAAAGCGTTGTCCGGAATACCGGGTGTGACGTTGTTGCCTTATTACGGGCATACCGAACCTTCTTATTGGTTGTATACCCTGAAGGTGGAAAACAGGAACGATTTTGTGAGAATGATGGAGGAAAACGGTATTGCCGCTTCCGAACTGCATTTGCGTAACGACAGGCATTCGGTATTTGCCGAGTCGAAATGCGAATTGCCGGCTTTGGATGAGTTTTATTCGACATTCGTGCATATTCCCTGCGGATGGTGGGTAACCGATGCCGATCGGGAGAGAATAGTCGCTTTGATTAAAAAAGGCTGGTAGTCATGAGTGAGAATATACCGTTGTATAAACCGTATATGCCGGAAAAATTGCCGGAAATGGAAGCCATTCTCCATTCGGGGGCGTTGGCTTACGGGAAATGGGGACGGAAGTTCGAAGCCATGATCGCCGGTTATACCGGAGCGCCGCATGTCGCTGTCGTTAATTCTTATAATGCTGCGGTGCAAATCGCTTTGAAAACATTGGATATCGGTGCGGGCGACGAAGTTATCGCGTCGCCTCAAAGTTGTCTGGCTTCCAACATGCCGATTCTTTCGGTGGGGGCCAAAACGGTCTGGGCCGATATCGATCCGAAAACAGGCACTTTGTCGCCTGACAGCGTACGGAAGAAGATTACTCCGGCGACGCGGGCGATTTTTCATAATCATCATTGCGGATATCCGGGATATATCGATGAAATCAATGCCATAGGAAAGGAGAAAGGGATATTCGTTATCGACGATTGTATAGAAGCATTCGGGGCCGTGTATAAAGACCGTATGTTAGGAGCTGCCGGAGCCGACGTTTCCTTGTTTTCCTTTCAGACGGTTCGGTTGCCGAATGCCATTGACGGGGGAGCCGTCTGTTTCCGGGATGCGGAACTGCATGAAAAAGCTTGCCGGATGCGGGATTTGGGCGTAGATCGAAAAACGTTTCGGGACAATTTGGGAGAAATTTCTCCCGCTTCCGATGTCACGTTTCCCGGCATGGGCGTAACGATGAATGAAATCAGCAGTTATATCGGTTGCCGACAGATGGAGGATATGGATGCCTTGTTGGAACGGCAACGGAACAATGCCGATCGATGGCGGGAGCAGTTGGCCGCGGAATCCGGCGTTACCCCGTTGGGACGTTCCGAAACGCTTCCCAATTATTGGGTATTCGGATTATTGTACGGTAACGGGCGTGAAAAAGGAATTTTGCATTTCCGGGAAATGGGGTATCACGCTTCGTCGGTGCATTTGCCCAATTATTACTATTCCGTTTTTAACGACCGGGGGGAGAGGCTGTCCGGCGTCCGGGAGTTTTATGAACATTATGTGGCCGTTCCTTGCGGCTGGTGGTTTAATCAAAATAAAAATATATGAAGCAAAGGTCTGTTTTGCTTTCCGAAATCGCAAAACAATTAAATGTTCCGTTGTATAATGCCGATGTGGAGATCAACGGTTTGGGCTTATGCAACAGGCCTACCGTTTATCCGTCGATTTTATCTTATATTACCTCGTCCGAGTATTTGAAAAACGCTCTGAATAATCCCCACGTCAGGGCGCTTGTTATTTCAGAAAAACAGTATTTGCAATTGAAACCGGAGTGTCATGACCGGTTTTCCTTTCTGATATCGGATGCTCCGGAAGAAGATTTTTATCGACTGCATAAATGGTTATACGAAGCTACCGATTTTTATGAGAAAAACGATTTTGAACCGATTATCGGAAAAGATTGTCGGATTCATAAATCTGTTGTGATAGAAAACGGAGTGGTCATAGGAGACCGGGTCACGATCGGGCCGTACAGTATCGTAAATCGGAATAGCCGGATCGGTAATGACACACATATCGGATGTTGTTCCGTAATCGGTAGCGCCGGGTTTCAAATTTTTTATACGCGGGAAGGAGTCCCGTTCAATGCAGTACACGTCGGAGGTACGGTAATCGGGAATAAGGTGTGGATTGGAGACCATGTAGCGATTGGGAATGCCCTTTTCGAAGGCAATGTACAGATCGGCGATCATACTCAAATCAACAATCATTGCCATATAGCACACAATTGTATGGTCGGCAAAAATAGCGTGCTCGCAGCACATTCGACTTTATTGGGTTCGTCGGTTGTTGAAAATGGCTGTTGGATATCGCCGCAAGCGGTTGTTATGAATCGGGTTACGGTAGGGCAACAGGCCATGGTAGGGACCCATGCTACGGTTAAACGGGATGTCCCGCCGGGAGATACGGTTATTGGCAGTCCGGCCGTGTCCAGAAAGGAATTTATAAAGATGCGGGGCGCATTGAAAAAAATTATGGAATGAGAAGAGAGGAGCGTCTGTCATGAAATCTCGGATAAAAGAAGGTGGATGACTCCATAAAATATAAAATCAGTGAAAAATATGTTTAAAGACAAAGTTTTGCTTATTACTGGAGGTACTGGGTCGTTTGGCAGTACGATATTGCATAAATTTGCAAATTCCGATCTTCGGGAAATCCGGGTGTTTTCGCGCGATGAAAAAAAGCAGGATGAATTGCGGTTGGAACTGAAAAACGATAAAATCAATTTTATTATCGGAGATATTCGCGATTTTCATTCGATCAATTCGGCCATGGAAGGAGCCGATTACGTGTTTAATGCAGCAGCGCTTAAACAAGTGCCTTCTTGTGAGTTTTATCCGGTTCAGGCTATTCAGACCAATATTTTGGGTTCGGAGAACGTATTGGAAGCAGCCGTGCGTAACCGGGTAAAACGGGTCGTGGTCCTTTCGACGGATAAAGCGGTTTACCCGATAAATACGATGGGGATGACTAAGGCGTTGATGGAAAAACTTTGCATCAACAAAGCGCGTATGCCGCAGGTAAAGGCGAACAACGGTGTCTTTTGCTGCACGCGTTATGGCAATGTAATGTGTTCTCGAGGTTCAATCATTCCTTTATTTATCAAACAGATCAAGCAAGGACAACCGCTAACGGTAACCGAACCGAATATGACCCGCTTCATGATGTCTCTGGACGATTCGGTCCGATTGGTCATGTATGCTTTTGAACACGCCCAGCCTGGGGATATTTTTGTGCAGAAAGCTCCGGCAGCGACAATAGAAACGTTAGCAATCGCCCTTAAAGAGATTTTTCATGCAAATAATGAAATCAAGATTATCGGGGCTCGTCATGGAGAAAAAATGTATGAATCGTTATGCGGTAAGGAGGAGATGAGCAAAGCGGAAGATTTGGGCGATTTTTATCGGATTCCGGCCGATTTCCGCGATTTGAATTATACGAAGTACAGGGCGACCGATCCTCCCCGTTTGCAGGATAAAGAATACAATTCCGACAATACATATCGATTGAATGTGGAAGAATTGAAAACTTTGTTATTGACACTTCCTTACGTGCAGCATGAACTGGAGACCTACTAACAATCTTATTTTTTATTGATGAGATTGTTAAAAAACATCATTGCCAATATTGCAGGGAAAGTATGGACATTTGTATCCATATATCTTTTCATTCCTTTATATGTTAAGATTCTGGGCGTTGAGGCTTATGCTGTTATTGCATTTTATGCGACATTGCAAACCTTTTTGACTTTAGCGGATGTGGGATTGACGGCGACTTTGAATCGTGAATTCGCAAAAGCGACGAGCGACGACGCCTATAAGGCCGATTTGTTACGGACGTTTGAGTATTTATATCTTTTTTTGGCCGGTCTCATTTCTTGTATTACCATTATTTTCGCTCCGCAGATTACTTCCGGATTTTTAAAATCCGAGACGATTGCTTTTAACGATATCGTATATTATGTAAGGCTAATGGGGCTTACCATCAGTTGCAATATATTCGTATATCTTTATCAAGGCGGAATGCTCGGATTGCAGAAACAAGTGGCCATGAACGTATTGGCCATTATTTTCAATGCGGTAAAAGCCGGTTTGGTCGTGATTCCGTTATGGTTTTACAGGGACATGTCGCTTTATTTTTATTGGCAGTTGGGATGTACCGTCTTATTTTGCGGAATATACAGGGCTCAATTGGGGAAGTATGTTTCGCTTTCGCCTGCGAAAGCCGATTTGAAATATCTTAAGCCTTTGTGGCATTATACGGTAGGAATGATCTTGATGGCCGTCATTTATGCTGCGAACACGCAGATCGATAAGTTAGCGGTCGGGTCTTTGTTGTCTTTGACGGATTTCGCTTATTATTTTCTGGCGACGACCGTGGGACATGCCGTTTTAATGTTGGCTACGCCGATGGGAACGGCTTTTTTACCGGAATTGACACGGTTGTTTTCTATTCCGGATGTCTTGTCTGCGAAACGACTGTATCATAAATCGGCTTTCTTGATAACCGCCGTGTCTTCGGCGGTGGGGATCGTATTGTTGTTGTATATGGAACCTTATATTGCCATCTGGCAGCAGAATGTTCAGATAGCGGAAACAATTACGCCGCTTTCGCGTCTTTTCGTGGTCAGTTTTCTTCTGCTTTCCGTGCAATTGGTTCCTTATTATACGGCATTGGCTAATGGACATACGCGGACAAATGTCGTGATAGGATTGATAACCATCAGTTTATTGTGGCCGGGCATATCGATATTCGTTCATAAATTTGGATTGACGGGAGCAGGCGTGCCGCGGTTGATTCTCAGTTTAGTGACGACATTTGTTTTGGGCGGAATTATCCTTCGAAAATTCTTGAAGGGAGAGTTTTATAAGTGGCTGTTCAGAGATACATTTTTGCCTATCGTTGTTTCTGTGGCCGTCGCTTATCCGTTATATCTCGTTTTTTCTTATTTCCCGCAAGGTTATTTGACCCTTTTGTACGGTATGCTTGTGGGCGGAATTGTCCTTTTGGTCAATGGAACGGTATTTTGTAAACTTTATTCCGGAGTTAATCTAAAAATATTATTGACGAAACATCGATTGTACGAGTAAAATTCGTACGATCATCAAGTTTTATGGGTAGAATCATGACTCAACCGCTTTTGTCGGTTGTCATTCCGACACGTAACCGACAACCTTATTGCATAGCTGCTATCGAAGATATCCTTGCTTACGATTATCCGGGATTGGAATTGTGTGTTCAGGATAATTCGGAGGATGACCAACTTAAACGGTATGTTGAAGCGAGGGAATACGATTCCCGATTGGTTTTCCGATATGTTCCGCAACGATTGAACTCCTTAATCAACATGGATGAAGCGATGGAAATGGCTTCCGGAAAATATGTGATTATGTTGGGGGATGACGATACGATTTTGCCTGATATTTTTTCGACTGTGAAATGGATGGATGAACACGGCATCGATTCCGTTTGCTCTAATTGCCAAGTACAATATTTTTGGCCGGGAGCTCATCCGGAAGATATGACAGGTTTGATGCGAGTGGTCGTTCAGCCTATACGTAAACGAATGAAAAAGCCCATTCCGAAAAAATTGGATAGATTGTTTCGGCAAGGGATTACCCGATTTAAAATTTATCGGTTGCCTCAGGTTTATCATGGAATTATTCGGAGTGATCGGTTACAAGCGATTAAACGGAAAACGGGACATTATTTCGGGGGACTCTCGCCGGACATCTATTCTACGATAGCTTTATGTGGGGTAGTAAAGAATCATAAGATAATCGAGCATCCTGTTTCTATCGCAGGAGCATGCAGAATGAGTGCGACATCGAGAAATGTGCATAAAGGACATTGCGGCAAATTGGAAGATGCGCCGCATTTGATTCTTCGCGGGCCGTACGAGTGGGACCGGTATGTTCCGGCGTATTATAGCGTGGAGACCATTTGGGCCGAGTCTGCAATGAAAGCGGTTCGGGAAATGGAAATGCCCGGATTGATCGAAAAGTTCAATTACTCTTTTTTGGCCGCTTACGCGCTTTTCAATAACCGGTCGATAGGCCGGCTGGCTTTACGGAAGACGTTTGATTCGGAGAATTATTTCGTTGCGAACGACCCTTGGCTGAAGTTGAAATTTATCGGATCGACTGTAAGAATATTGAGCGATTTTATTGGAAGAAAGTTAAAGCGTAAATTCAGAATCAAGGCCGAACAGATCGTTTCGTTTTACGGAGTTGGGACCATATCGGAGGCCGTAAAGCACTATCGACAATGGACTTCTATCGATTAGAAAACAATGATTCCCTAATTGTTGTTTTTGAAGTGGAATATGATTATCCTAAGGGATAATTCACGAATAATACATTCATGAAATTTAAAATCTCGATTAGAGATATCGGAGTGTGGTTCGGATTTATTGTACTGATGTTCTTTGCGGGTTTTCGGTGGGATGTCGGTGTAGATTTTATGAATTATTATTCTATGTATGGAGAAAATTGGCTTGTTAATTCCGTATTTGTGGAACGAGCTGAAATAGGGAATATCGGAGTTAAGTATCTGTTATCGATTTTCGGTTTTGAAGATGGACATTATTGGATATGGGTAATGGCTTTTATTACGTTGTTTTTCTTTTTCTATAGTATATCTTGTTATGCCCGGAATGTATTGTTTTCTATTGTCCTATTTGTGTGTTTAGGATATTTCTTTTATTCATTGAACGGAATTCGGCAATATTGTGCTATATCGATTACGATGTTTGCTTGGCAATTTTTAATGAAAGATAAATGGATGAAGTATCTAATTACAATCTTTTGCGCCAGCTTATTTCATACTTCAGCTTTTGTAATGTTGCCTTTCTATTTGTTCCGGAAATGTGTGTTCCGAAAAAATATGTGGATTATACTGTGTGGAATATGCATACCTTTATCTTTTGTTGCATCTTATGTGGTCCCGTCTTTGGTTTCATTAATACCGTCTTATGCAGTATATGAAGATATGTCATTTGCCAATGCAAGTGGAAAAATATTATCGTATGCGAGAATGGTATTTCCTCTGACTTTATTTGTTTTGACAATGATGGTATACGATAAATTGGTGGAAAATAAGACTAATAGGGTTATCGTGAATTTGGCTTTATGTGCTATGTTGTGGACAATTTTGTTCCCTAATACTCCCTTAATGGTCCGTATCGGAGAATATTTTCAGATTTCTTATATCTTTTTTATCCCTTTATTATGTCGAACGTTTAATCGAAATAATGGTTATCTGATTGGGGTATATACGGTTGTATTTAATCTTTTGTTTATTTCGGTTATTCTTTTCTTTAGACCAGGAGCTAAAATTATTCCATATAATTTAGATTTTAGTATTGTAGGATCAGGATTGTGGAAAATTCTGGTAGTTGTGTGGAGCGTTTTATTCTTATTTATTCGGATAGTGCGAATATATCCTCGAAAACAGTTATTGATTTGAAAATCAACAAATAAAAAGTTTTTGTTGTATAAACTTTATTATTTGTTGATATTCATTTGGAATTGGATAAAATGTGTATAGAATTTATTTCGGTAATTATTCCTGTTTATAATGCCCAATCGACTATTATAGAATCGATAAATTCTGTTGTGAATGAATGTGAATCTATTCCGTTTAATTGGGAACTGATTCTTATTGATGATGGATCGACAGACTCTTCTGTCGAATATATACAGGAATATATTCAACAATCGGAATATGCTTCATCGATTAGGTTAATAACACAAGCTAATCAAGGTGTTGCGGCGGCGCGTAATCGTGGAATGGAAATCGCGAAAGGGACTTTTATTGCGTTTAATGATTCTGACGACCGTTGGTTACCTGGTAAAATGAAAGAGCAAATGACTTTTTTGATGAGTCATTTGGAGGTAGATATGGTATGTGGGTGTCATGGAATCGATAAATTTCCTAACTATCTAAAAAAAATGACTGATGTGACCCGTATTACGATTCAGGATATGGTTTTTAAAAATTATTGCTCTCCTCCAACTGTCGTATTTCGCAGCAAAGTTCTTGAAAAGACGGGATTATTTGATGAAATCATGCGTAATGGAGGAGAAGAAACATCATTGTTTTTCCCGATGACGTATTATTGTCATTGTGTATTATTAAATAGAAAAGTGGCTGAATCCATATCCGGAAAATTGCATTGGGGACAAAGTGGTTTATCGGGTAATCTTATAAATATGGAAAAAGGGCGTCTTCGTAATTTGAAGATGGCTTATAAGAAAGGTTATATATCGTTTTTTTTGTATTGCTGTGCTTTCTTTTTTTCCATTGTGAAATTTTTACGTCGAGAGTGTATTCAACAATGTAGAAAATTAAAAAATAGGGTTAGAATATGATTCCTAATAGTATAAGACAATATAGCTTATCCAATAAAGTTTATATGTTGATATGCTTTTTACGTACACGTATATTTTATCCTTCCGCTAAAATTATTCGTTTCCCATTCGATATACGAAATGCTCGGTTTATTCGAATAGGAAAAAATTTTTCCGCAGGTCGATTTTGCCGTATTGAGGTAATTGTTCAAGGTCCGGAGGAAAAAACGATCAAACTGTTTTTAGGGGATAATGTTCGGATAGGAGATTTCGTACATATATCGGCTTTAGAAAAGGTTGAAATAGGAAATAATGTAGGTATTGGACCGAAATCTTTGATATCTGATGTAAATCATGGCGATTTTACAGAAGGACATGTGTATGATATTGATTGTCCATATGCGAAACGTTCACTTTTTTCAAAACCTGTGAAAATCGGAGATAATGTCTGGATTGGAGAATTAGTCTCGATTGTCCCTGGAGTTACTATTGGAGAAGGATGTGTCATTGGAGCGATGTCTAATGTGGTAAAATCAATTCCTCCTTATTCTATGGCGGTTGGTAATCCCGCAAAAGTGATAAAGCGGTATAATTTTCAAACGAAATGTTGGGAAAAGGTAAAAAATATCCCATAATTTAAGACGAATCCGCAAGGAGAGTTCATTGCTTAAATCATCTTAAAAGACATGAAAAAAATATTGATTACCGGTGGAGCGGGCTTCATCGGTTCTAATGTTGCGCTCAAACTTTTGGCAAAAGGGTATGACGTAACGGTTTTGGACAATCTGTCTCCTCAGATTCACGGCAAAAATCCGGAGACCGCTTCGCCGTTGTATAAAAGCATCGAAAACAAGGTCCGGTTTGTTCGCGGGACCGTTACGAACCGTGCGGATTGGGAAACCGCTTTGGAAGGGCAGGAGGCCGTTATCCATTTGGCGGCGGAAACCGGTACGGGACAGTCCATGTACGAAATACAGAAGTATACCGACGTGAATATCGGCGGTACGGCCTTGATGCTCGACCTGTTGGCCAATACGGAACATTCGGTAAAAAAAGTGGTCGTGGCGGCTTCGCGGGCCATTTACGGAGAAGGCCGGTATTACAGCAAGGAAAAGGGATTCGTATATCCGACGTCTCGAACGGAGGAATACATGGCTAAAGGCGACTTCGAGTGCAAATACGACGGTTGTACGGAACCGTTGGAACTGGTGGCCACGACGGAAGATTCCTGGATACATCCCACCTCCGTTTACGGAATTACCAAACAGGTGCAGGAACAGCTGGTAATGACCGTATGTCCGACCATAGGCATTGCTCCCGTCGCGTTCCGTTATCAAAACGTTTACGGCCCGGGACAATCCCTGAGCAATCCTTATACCGGCATTCTTTCGATTTTTTCCACCCGGATCAAAAACGGAAACGGCATCAATATTTTCGAAGACGGAAAAGAGACGCGGGATTTCGTGTATATAGACGATGTGGCGGACGCTACGATACTGGGCCTTGAAAAGGAAGCGGCGAACGGGTATGCGTTCAATGTGGGGACCGGCGTGGCGACCGACGTTCTGACTGTTGCCCGGACTTTGATCAAGGCTTACGGCACGGAAGTTCCCGTTACCGTAAGCGGAAACTACCGATTGGGGGATATCCGGCATAATTATGCGGACATAACCCGCGCCCGGACTTTGTTGGGCTTCGAACCGAAATGGAGCTTCGAAAAGGGAATCGAACGGTTCGCGGCATGGGTCGATGAACAGGAGATACAGGAAGACCGGTACGATAGTTCCATAGAAGAAATGAAGAAAAAAGGATTGTACAAATAATATGGACTTGCAAGGCAAACGCATTCTGTTTTTTTCCGCGCGGGCGTTCGATATTCCGGAAAATATCAAGACTGCCCTGGAAAAGCAGGGAGCCGAAGTGGACTATTACGATGAACGTCCGGCCAATACGTTCTGCGTGAAGGCTTTGATACGTATCAACCGAAATCTGTTGGCCCGCTATATCGATCGGTATCACGGCCGCATCATCGATCAAACGGCGCGAAAGCGATACGATTACGTCTTCTTTGTCAAGGGAGAATCCGTTTCGCGGAAGAGCCTCGACCGTTTGAAAAGCCTGCATCCGGACGCCCGGTTCGTGATTTATCATTGGGATTCCATCGCCAATAACAAGAATGCCTTGAATCTGCTGCCCTGTTTCGACCGGGTGCTTTCTTTCGACCGGTCGGATTGCGAGAGACTGGGCATGACTTTCCTGCCGTTGTTTTATATGCCCGAATATGCTTCGGTGGCCGTTCGGCCTCCGGAATACAAATACGATTTGATGTTTGTGGGAACCATGCACAGCGACCGTTACCGGATCGTGGAAGAAGTGCGGAAGCAGATTCAGAAGGCGGGAGGAAAGAGTTTTCTGTATTTCTTTTTTCAGAGCAAGGTTTTGTTCTATAAGATGAAAATGCAGCAGAAGTGCATGCGGAAGGTCACGTCGGATCAGGTGCATTTTAAGGCATTGACCAAACGTCAGTTGTTGGAATTGTATGCCGAATCCCGGATTGTCGTGGATATTCAGCATCCGAAACAGACCGGGCTGACGATGCGGTGCATGGAGACTTTGGGCGCCAAACGGAAACTGATAACGACGAACGGCCGGATTAAGGAGTACGATTTCTACGATCCGGACAATATATTGGTCATCGACCGGGCGCATCCGGTAATTCCGCAGGCGTTTTTGCAGTCGGAATATAAGGCGATTCCGGAAATGGTTTACCGGAAATACGCGCTTGAGAATTGGTTGAGAACGGTTTTCCAGTGATGTTGCCGCAGTTCGATTGAGTTGATGACTTCGATGCAGCAAGAGGGGATCTGAATAGCCTTCCTTTCATGTTTTACCGGCAAGTCAAAAAGGCTCCAGGAGCTTTGCTTTCCAGAGATTCGGTCACGTACGTCAGTGCGTGACCGAATCTCTGGAAAGCGGTAACGTAGCGGATGAAGTTTTTTGGATAACTTTTTTGCGTTTCATGTAACGGATGGAACCGTAAAAGCACGGAATCGGAATATTTTACCGCTTTTTCGTGAGAATATGCATTTCCCCGGAATCTTGAACCGGATACCTTTACGTCGCGAAAGGCGGTCGATACGCCTGAAAGCGAGTTTGTAAACCGGTAAATTCAGTAAAGATGGGCATATCTGCGGATAAAAAAGGATGGAAAAGGACCCTGCTGTGCATGGTCGGAATATGCTGTCTGGCCGGCTCTGCCGGAGCGGCGGCGAAATATCGGGTCAAGTCTCCCGATAAACGGTTGGTCATTGAGGCGGAAGTGAACGGAAAGACGTCGTATTCCGTCTCTTACCGGGGAGTGCCGGTCGTACTTCCTTCCGAAGTTTCCCTGACGTTGGACAACGGCGTGACGGCCGGCGTGAACGGCACGGTGACCGGCGTGACGGAAAGAGAGGTGCAGGGCGTTATCCCTCAGGTGTATGGAAAGACGCGACGGCTCGAAGAGCATTATAACGAAATGACGATCGATTTCGCGGAAGGGTATTCGCTGGTGCTGCGGGCATACGATGAAGGAACGGCCTACCGGTTCGTTACCCGTTTCGGGGGAAAAGTGAAGGTTATGGACGAACAGGCCGTTTTCCGGCTGGCCGGAACCCCGTCGGTGTGGTTCCCGGCGGCGGATTCGCTGATGCGGTCGTGGGAACGGATCTATATCCCCTATGACGACGTGCGGGATATCGGGGCGGAGGAGTTCTGTATTACGCCCGTGCTTTTCTCCCGGCCCGACAAGGGATGGCGGGTGGTCGTGGCCGAATCGGACCTGTCCGATTACCCCGGACTCTATCTCCGGCCCTCCGGAGACGGGGCGATGGCCGGGCGGTGGGCCCGTTATCCGAAAAGCGTGACGGAGCCGGACAACGTGTATGCCTACCACCGCGTGACAGAACGGGAGCCCTGGCTGGCCGTGACGGACGGGACGCGGGAATATCCGTGGCGGATCGTCATGGTTACCGACGACGACCGGACGCTGCTGACGAACGAATTGATCTTTAAACTGGCCCGGCCGCAGGCTATTGAGCATACGGACTGGATCACGACCGGCAAATCGGCCTGGGAGTGGTGGCACGATGCGATATTGGAAGGCGTGGAGGAGACCGGCCGGCTGGATTTCGAAAAATATAAATCTTATGTGGATTATGCGGCGGACCACGGGCTGGAATTCGTGACGATGGATGCGGGCTGGACGCCGGCCGTGGCCCGGCAAACGTGCGATTACGCCCGGCAGCGGGGCGTGAAGGTCATCTTGTGGGACTATGTCAATCTGGCAGTGACCGATCCGGAGCGGCTGACGGAGTTGAAAACATTGGGGGCCGCCGGCGTGAAGATCGATTTGATAGAACGGGACGACCAGCCGGTCAGCCACTGGATCGAGACGCTGGCCAAAGAGTGCGCCGACCGGGAACTGCTGCTGGTATTGCACGGTTGCCCGAAACCGACCGGTTTGCAGCGGGCTTATCCGAATATCGTGAACTATGAGGCCGTACGCGGGGCCGAATGCGATAAGTGGGACGGCGGCAGCAATGCCCGTTACCACGTGTTGTTCCCCTTTATCCGGATGCTGGCCGGGCCGCTGGACTATACGCCGGGCTCGATGCGGAACCGGCATGCCGGAACGTTCGTGCCGGTGCCGAAGGGGATTCCGCAAAGCATCGGCACGCGGGCGCATGAACTGGCGATGTACGTGGTTTTCGACCAGCCGTTGGCCTATCTGTGCGATTCTCCCGTGGAATACCGGAAGTATCCCGACATCGGCCGTTTCTTCGCTGCCGTGCCTACGGTCTGGGACCGTACCCTGCCTTTGGCGGCCGAGGTAGGCGAATATATAACGGTGGCCCGCAACCGGGGCGACGAATGGTTCGTGGGCGGCATGACGAACGAAAAGGCCCGGACGACGGAGGTGGATCTTTCGTTTTTGCCGGAAGGGAGCTACACGGCGGAAATTTACAGGGACGACGACCGGACCGACACCGACGCGACGGCCTATGTGTGCGAAAAACGCACGGTAAGCCGCGGGGACCGGCTGGCGATCCGGATGGCACCCGAAGGAGGGTTCGCCGTTCGGCTGACACCGGAGGGAAAATAGCGGCGAAACCGGAGGAAGGCATAATTGTTGAGGGAAACCGTTGTGCTACGGCATGCGATTAACGAATTAAGGAGGATAAGATTATGCTGGATGAATTCAACAAGATGAAGGCTTCGGACAAACCGTTATTGGTGGATTTTTATGCCGAATGGTGCGGCCCCTGCAAAATGATGACGCCGCAGCTCGAGAAGCTGAAAGAGCTGGTCGGGGACAAGGCGAACATCATTAAACTGAATATCGATAAGCCGCTGAACCGGTCGTTGGTGTACGAATACCATGTGCAGAGCGTTCCCACTTTGATTCTCTTTCACAAGGGAGAGCTGCGCTGGCGTCAGTCGGGGGTTATCTCCGCCGATAACCTGAAAGAGATTATGGAACCTTATATGTAAGGTTCGGGAGCTTTCCCGGAAAGCAAAATCCCGCTGCCCTTGATATGGCGGCGGGATTTTTCGTTGGCGGAAAGCGTTTTTTACAAAAAAAATGACGAAGAGAGTACCATGGAAAAATTTTTTATCTATATTTGCATCGATCAATGCACACGCAAGAATGAATCGATTGATGTTGAATAATTTCTGGTGGTGGCGCTCGCAACTGAAAAGTCGTGAGGGCTGACGCCGTGCGTATGCTGTATGATTAGGAACTGAAAAAACCGAAATATACCAAGTAGCCGGGGACTGTCGAACTCACGACAGTCCCCGGTTTTTTTGATGAATGATTGAAAATAAAACGGAATATAATATGGATTACAATGTAAATGAAGCGGGCTATTACGGAAATTTCGGCGGCGCGTATGTCCCCGAAATCCTGTATGCCAATGTGGAAAATTTGAAAAACGCCTATCGGAAAGTAATGGACGACCCTTCGTTCCGTGCCGAGTTCGACAAACTGTTGCGCGATTACGTGGGACGTCCCTCCCCGCTTTACCGGGCCGGCCGTCTGTCGGAGAAGTACGGGACGAATATTTTTCTGAAACGGGAAGATCTGAACCATACGGGGGCGCATAAGATCAACAACGCCATCGGCCAGGTGCTGCTGGCCCGGCGGATGGGCAAGACCCGCATCATCGCCGAAACGGGTGCCGGCCAGCACGGCGTGGCGACCGCCACGGTGTGCGCTTTGATGAATATGGAATGCGTGGTGTATATGGGCGAAACCGACGTCCGGCGCCAGCGGCTGAACGTGCAGAAGATGGAGATGCTGGGGGCGAAGGTCTTTCCCGTCACGAGCGGCAACAAGACGCTGAAGGACGCCACGAACGAGGCCATCCGCGACTGGTGCTGCAATCCGCGGGACACCTATTACGTGATCGGTTCCACGGTGGGGCCGCATCCCTATCCCGACATGGTGGCCCGTTTCCAGTCGGTCATCAGCGAGGAGATCGGAAAGCAGTTGCAGGCGGAGATCGGACGCGATTATCCCGATTATCTGATTGCCTGCGTAGGGGGCGGCAGCAATGCGGCGGGCACTTTCTTCCGTTACCTGAACGACGAACGGGTGCATTTGATCGCTGCCGAGGCGGGCGGAAAAGGAATCGATACCGGAGAGTCGGCGGCGACGATCCATTTGGGGAAAGAAGGGATCATCCACGGCAGTCGGACGTTGGTCATGCAGACCGAAGACGGTCAGATCGTGGAACCCTATTCCATTTCCGCCGGTCTGGATTATCCCGGCATCGGTCCCATGCACGCCAATCTGGCAAAGCTCGGCCGGGCGGAGGTGCTGGCGATCAACGACGACGAAGCGGTGCGGGCGGCGTTCGAGCTGACGGAGCTGGAGGGCATCATTCCCGCCCTGGAGTCGGCCCATGCCCTGGCGGTGTTCGGTCGCAAACGGTTCGGCAGGGAAGATACGGTGGTGCTGACCGTCTCGGGAAGAGGCGATAAGGATATGGAAACGTACATCCGGCTGTTCGCCGGCCGGAAAGGAGAAGGAGACCTGAAAGGAGAAGAAGCATGAAAAACGACAAAATACGGATGACCGCCGTGAGCCGGACCTTTCTGGCCGATTTGCAGACGCCGGTAAGCATTTACCTGAAGGTGCGGGACATGTTTCCCGTTTCCGCCTTGCTGGAAAGTTCCGATTATCATTCGACGGAAAACAGCTATTCGTTTATCGGGGTGGAACCCGTCGCCCGTTTCAGCGTGGCCGGCGGGACGGTTACGGAAAGCCTGCCCGGCGGGGCGGAAGAGGTCTATCCGCTGGCGGCGGACGATACGTTGCCCGATTGCCTGAACCGGTTTATCGGCCGTTTCGAGATCGCGGGCGAGACGGGACGGGTAAACGGCCTGTTGGGCTACACGGCCTACGATGCGGTGCGCTATTTCGACCGGGTGGAGATACGGGCCGCCGAAGACGAGACGAGCGACCTGCCGCAGATGGTCTATATCTTTTACCGCTACATGATCGCCGTGAACCATCTGCGCAACGAAATGACCTTGACGGAGTATCTGCTGCCGGGCGAGGCGTCGCGCATGGAAGAGCTGAGAAGCGTGCTGGACAGCCGCAATTTCCCTTCCTACGATTTCCATTCGGAAGGGGAGGTGTCGTCGCCCATCAGCGACGATGACTACAAGGAGATGGTGCGGCGGGGGATTGCCCGCTGTCTGCGGGGCGACGTGTTCCAGATCGTGTTGTCGCGCCGGTTTTCCCAGGCGTTTCGCGGGGACGATTTCAAAGTATATCGCGCTTTGCGGTCGGTAAATCCGTCGCCTTACCTGTTCTATTTCGATTTCGGTTCCTATCGTATTTTCGGTTCTTCGCCCGAAACGCACGTGAAAGTGGAAGGGGACGTGGCGACCATCGACCCCATTGCCGGTACGGTGCGCCGGACGGGCGACGACGCGAGGGACCAGGCGGCGGCGCAGCGGCTGCTGGCCGATCCGAAGGAGAACGCGGAACACGTGATGCTGGTGGATCTGGCCCGGAACGATTTGAGCCGGAACACGCAGGGGGTATATGTGAAGTCGTACAAGGAGCTGCAATTTTATTCGCACGTCATTCACATGGTGTCGCGGGTGTGCGGAACCGTGGCTCCGGAGACCAACCGCATCCGGCTGTTCGCCGATACCTTTCCGGCGGGGACCCTTTCCGGCGCGCCGAAAATACGGGCCATGGAGCTGATCGACGACATAGAGCGGCATCGGCGCGGGGTATATGGGGGCTGCATCGGTTATATCGGGTTCGACGGCAACCTGAACCAGGCGATTACCATCCGTACTTTCCTGAGCCGCAACAACCGGCTCTATTTTCAGGCCGGAGCGGGCATCGTGGCCAAGTCGAAGCCGGAGAACGAGCTGCTGGAGGTCAATAACAAACTGGGGGCGCTCCGCCGGGCCATCGAACTGGCGGACGAGTTGAAACACGGCCGGCCGGTGGCCTCCCGGCCGGAAAACAGGATCGATAAAAACGGGAAACGATGAAAATACTGGTATTTGACAATTACGATTCTTTTACTTACAATCTGGTACACCTCCTGAGGAAGCTGGGGGTAACCGATCTGGATGTGGTACGGAACGACCGGATGCCTTTGGAGGCGGTGGCGGCATACGACAAGATCGTGCTGTCGCCGGGACCGGGCATCCCCTCCGAAGCGGGTTTGCTGCTGCCGTTGATTCGGGAATACGCCCCCGTGAAGAGCATTCTCGGCATCTGTCTCGGCGAACAGGCGATCGGCGAAGCGTTCGGCGCCCGGCTGGAGAACCTTACGACGGTTTTTCACGGGGTGGCTTCCCGGATCCGGGTGGTCGCCGACGATCCGTTGTTCGAGGGATTGGGGCCGGAGATAGAGGCGGGACGCTACCATTCGTGGGTGGTGTCGCGCGAGGCGTTACCCGCCTGCCTGCGGGTAACGGCGGAAGACGAGGAGGGGCGGGTCATGGCCCTGGCGCATACGGAGTACGACGTGCGGGGCGTCCAGTTCCATCCCGAATCGGTGCTGACGCCGGAAGGGGAACGGATGATTGCGAATTGGTTAAAAACTGTCTAAATAGCTGAAACGATGAAAAGTTTGTTATACCGGCTGTTCGAACACAGCTATCTGGACCGGGCCGAAGCGCGCGAGGTCTTGATCCGCATGGCCCGGGGAGAGTACAACGACAGTCAGATCGCGGCCTTTGTGACCGTTTTTCTGATGCGGAGCATTACTCCGGACGAGTTGTCCGGCTTTCGCGACGCGTTGCTGGAACTTTGCATCCCCGTACGGCTCGACGAGTACGATGCCATCGACATCGTGGGTACGGGCGGGGACAATAAAAATACCTTCAATATTTCCACCTGCGCCTGTTTCGTGGTGGCCGGAGCGGGATATCCCGTGGTCAAGCACGGGAATTACGGCGCTTCGTCGGTCAGCGGCGCTTCCAATGTGATGGAGGCGCACGGCGTGAAGTTCACGGCGGACACGGACCGGTTGAAACGGTCGTTGGACCGTTGCAACATGGCCTTCCTGCACGCGCCGTTCTTCAATCCCGCGCTCAAGGCCGTGGCCCCCGTGCGCAAGGCGTTGGGAGTCCGCACGTTTTTCAACATGCTGGGGCCGCTGGTCAATCCGTCGTTTCCCCGGAAACAGTTGTTGGGGGTATATAATTTGAAATTGATGCGGCTTTATAGTTATCTTTACCAGCAGAGCGATACGGATTTTACCGTGGTAACCAGTCTGGACGGCTACGACGAGATTTCGCTGACGGCCGATTTCAAGGCGGTAACGTCCCGGGGCGAATCGATCCGTTCTCCGGAAGAGCTCGGGTTGCCCCGGTGTACCGAAGCCGACCTGTACGGCGGCGATACCGTGGCGGAGGCGGCGGCCATTTTCGACGGGGTATTGGAGAATAAGACTACGGAAGCGCGGAAGAACGCGGTATTGGCCAATGCGGCGTACGCGTTGCAGACGCATGACCGTACCCTGCCGTTGGAACAATGCCTGGCCATGGCGCGGGAGTCGGTCGAAAGCGGCAAGGCGCTCCGGATTTTGAAAACGTTTGTGACACTTAATTCCTGAAACCGATGAATATATTGGAAGAAATCATTGCCGCGAAGCGGCAAGAGGTGGCCACGGCCCGCACGTTGCGGCCGGAGGCCGTGATACGGGCCGCGGCCGAAGCCTGCAACCGTCCCGTGCATTCGCTCCGGGAGGCGTTGGCCGCTTCGCCGGGAGGCATCATCGCCGAATTCAAACGGAGATCGCCCTCCAAGGGGTTCATTCATCCCGGCGCCCGCATCGAGGAGATCGTGCCGGGGTATGCGGCGGCCGGGGCGACCGCCCTGTCGGTCCTGACCGACAACCCCTATTTCGGCGGCAGCGCCGACGACCTGCTGCACGCCCGCCGCAGGACTTCGCTGCCCCTGTTGCGGAAGGATTTCGTCGTGGATGAATTTCAGATATGCGAAGCGCGTATCTGGGGGGCCGACGCCGTGTTGCTGATCGCGGCGGTGCTTTCGCCGGACGAAACGTTGCGGCTGGCCCGTTACGCCCATGCTTTGGGACTGGAGGTGCTGTTGGAGCTGCACGGCGAGGACGAGCTGTGCTGCCTGAACAAGTATGTGGACGTGGTGGGCGTCAATAACCGCGACCTGAAAACGTTCCGGACCGATCCGGCCCGTTCGTTCGAACTGGTAAAACAATTGCCGGCCGGTACGGTCAAAATATCGGAGAGCGGACTTTCCGATCCCGAAACGGTCCGGGCGTTGCGGGCCGCCGGCTTCGACGGGTTCCTGATGGGGGAAACCTTCATGAAGGAGGCCGATCCGGCACAGGCGTTGGCCCGGTTTGTCGCGGAGTTATGAAAGTAAAGGTGTGCGGCATGCGCGATCCGCAGAGCATTCGGGAGATAGGCGCTTTGCTGCCCGATTACATGGGGTTCGTCTTTTATCCTCCGTCGCCCCGGTTCGCCGGGCGGCTCGATCCGGACGCGCTGGCGGCGTTGCCGCTTTCGATCCGTCGGACAGGCGTTTTCGTGGACGCTTCCCGCGAAGAGGTGGAGGCGGCCGTTGTCCGGTACGGTCTGGCCGCCGTGCAGCTTCACGGGAGGGAAACGCCGGAATTGTGCGCCCGTCTGCGGGAACGCTGCGAAGTCATCAAGGCGTTCGGCATAGCCGGAGCGGAGGATTTGCGGGCGGTTCGAAAATACGAGGAGGTTTGCGACCTGTTGCTGTTCGATACCCGCACGCCCGTGCACGGCGGTTCGGGCCGCCGGTTCGACTGGGAGACGTTGCGTGCGTACGACGGTCGTCTGCCGTTTTTGCTCAGCGGGGGCATCGGCCCGGAAGATGCGGGCCGGGTAAGGAATTTCTCTCATCCTCGGTATGCGGGCGTCGATCTGAACAGCCGGTTCGAGACGTCGCCCGGATGCAAGGATGCGGAAGCAGTGAAGAATTTTATAAAATCAATCCGATGAATCGATTAGAAAAACTTTTTAAGACCAAACAGAGCGGGATTCTCTCCGTTTATTTTACGGCGGGATATCCGAAACCGGACGATACGGTTCCGGTCCTGTGCGAATTGGAAGCTCATGGGGTCGATTTGGTAGAGATCGGGATTCCTTTTTCGGACCCGATGGCCGACGGACCGGTCATTCAGGAGAGCAGTACGGTGTCGCTGGCGGGCGGCATGAGTTTAGAGCGGCTGTTCGGCCAGTTGCAGGGCATTCGGGAGCGGGTAAGCATGCCGTTGATCCTGATGGGGTACCTGAATCCCATCATGCAGTACGGGGTGGAACGGTTTTGCCGTACGTGCGCCGAAACGGGCATCGACGGCGTGATCGTGCCCGACCTGCCGTTCCGCGATTATCTGGCGGATTACAAACCGTTGGGGGACCGGTACGGGCTGAAGTTCATCATGCTCATTACGCCGGAGACCTCCGAAGAGCGCATCCGTTTCATCGACGAACATACCGACGGGTTTATTTACATGGTTTCCACCGCTTCGACGACGGGAACGAAGGAGCGTTTCGGCGAGGATACGCTGGCTTATTTCGACCGGATCAACGGCATGGGACTGCGCAATCCGCGCCTGATCGGGTTCGGCATCTCCAACCGCGCCACGTTCGAAGCCGCACAGCGGCATGCTGCCGGGGTCATCGTAGGAAGCAGGTTCGTGAAGCTGCTCGGTTCCGAACCTTCGCCGAAGGAAGCGGCGGCCGCTTTGATGCGGGCATTGCGGTCGGAATAGAAAGACAGATCGGAGGAAGGGCCGTGTCCGGTATTTCCCCGGGGCGGCCTTTTCTCGTTCCTGCCGGTTATTCGGTCAGGGTAAATTTCCAGAAACAGTTGCAGGAGGGATCGGTTACGTCGGGGTGGCAGCTCAGCGTTTCGGTCTCGAACCGGTCGTCGAGGGTTTTGGCGAAGAGGCTGTATTCGATGTATCCTACCGGCTTGCAGGGATGATAGGCCATGCCTTTGCGCTGCCGGGCGTGTTGCACGCGGCAGGTAATCACTTTGTACAGCAGGGTGCGGTCGTCGGGAACGGTAATTTCCTGCAGGTTGAGCAGACCGTAGAAGCGGAGGGCGAGCGCTTGCCGGAGTCCTTCGATGCCGGCGCGTTCGGGCAGGTTCAGGAAGGTCTTGATGCGTTTCGCTTCGATGACGGTGTAGCGTCGCCATGCATTGGCGTCGTGCCGCAACGCTTCGTCCAGACCGTGTTCGGCTTCGACGGACTGGAACCAAACGCCGTCGAGGGCCAGCCAGTTTTTGGCGTAGATTTCGCACAGTTCCATCAACTGTTCGCGCGAGAGATTTTCGAAAACGGAATTTTTCATGAGTCTTTTTTTTGTGGTTCAAAGATAATCCGAAAACCGTTTCGCGCATCGGTTTGGCTTGAAATTGGCAGGTAAAACGGGAATCGGAACGTGCGAATCCGGAACGGTTACGGAAAAACGACCGGTTTTTACGGACAGTTGTTCTTTTTTAGAAAAAAATTGTTGATTTTTATAGAACGTTTTCGACAAGCCGAGCGCAGAGCCGAACTCGTTCGGGCTATGCCGAGGCGAGAAAACGTCGAAAGAAATTCAACGTTTTCGATAAGCCGAGCGCCATGAAATTGATTTCAATGGGCGAGGCGAAAAACGGTCGGAGGCAATTCGTCGGATTGCGGATGCCGGAGAGGAAGCGGACGATTCGGAAATGGGGCCGGAAAGCCGAAGGCGGCGTGCCCCGGAATGGAAACCTGTATAGGTACGATGAAAAAAGATAAAACGTTACATAGGGAAGATGGAGCCGGAAAAATTTCGGGGGAACGGAAGCGCGGGAAAAAGCGGCGGTTCCGCCGGACGGTAATTATCGTTTCGAGTGTGTTGCTGGGTGTGCTGTTGCTGCCCATGACGCTCTATATTCCCTTCGTGCAGGATTTCGTGCGGCGGCAGGCGGAAAGCTATGTGGAGAAACATACCGGTTACCGCCTGTCGTTCGACCGGATGCGGTTGTCGTTCCCGTTGAAGCTCGTGTTGGAGAATGCCGACGTCGTGACGGCGGAAGGAGATACGCTGGCCCATTGCGGCGCGTTGCGGGCGCAGGTGGCGTTGTGGCCTTTGCTGAGGCAGGAGGTATCGGTCCGGCAGTTCGGCTTTTCCGATGTGCGGGTCGATTATGCCGATACGCTGACCCGCTTTTCTTTGGGAATACGGGTGGGCGGCTTCGAATTGCATGCCGACCGGATCGATTTGAAAAGCCGGCAGGCACTGCTGAAAAAGATCGAACTGGCGGATTGCCGGGTCGTGCTGAATCCCGGATTGCCGGTCCCGGATACGTCGGCTTCCGGCCCGTTGCCGGACTGGTCGATCGCCGTCGATGAGCTGGACCTGGCCCGGATCGCGTTCGCCATGCGGACGGAGTCCGACGGGACGGAGCTTTCCGCCCGTCTGGAAACGGGCGGCGTGGAATCCTGCCGGGTGTCGTTGGGGAAACAACGCGTGGATGTGGGAGACGTGTCGGTCGGAGGCGTGAAATTCGGTTTTTCTACCGATACGTCGGCTGCGGTTTCCGCGCCGCCCGCGGTGCCGGCCGCTCCGACGGCCGACACCCTGCCGCCCTGGACCGTGTCCGTAGGGAGCGTGGCGGTGTCTGCCGATTCCCTCGTTTACGGGATTTCGCAAGGGGAACCTGCGGAGGGGCTCGACGTGCGGCATCTCCGGCTGACCGGGCTGAACCTGTCCGCCGATTCCGTGTATAACCGGGGCGGCGATATCCGGCTGGACCTGCGGAATCTTTCGTTCGCCGAGCGGAGCGGGTTGCGGGTGGAGGCGATGCGCGGCGGGTTCGCCATGGATAGCGCGGGCGTGCGGTTGTCCGGTTTTGCGTTGCGGACCGCCGCTTCGTCGTTGTCGGCCAACCTGTCGGCCGGGCCGGGGGCTTTGGACATGGTTCCGACCGCTCCGATAACGCTTTTGCTGACGGCGGATTTGGCCTTGGGCGAAATGTTGCGGCTTTACCCGTTGCCCGACACGTCGGTAAACGGCGTGTTGAGGGACAAGCATTTGCGGCTGAACGCCGATTTGTCGGGACGGCTGGACCGGTTGGACCTGAACACGGTTGAGGCGGTTATGCCCGGGCATTTCGATTTGGGGATGGACGGGACATTGCGTTCCCTGCCGCATCCGGACCGGATGGAAGGGGAGGTGCGTTGGCGGGGCGATTTCCCGAAGATGCAGTTTGCGAAAGCGTTGCTGCCCGACACGGCTTTGCGCCGCCGGATAGACTTGCCGCCTTTCCGCGTGAAGGGGGAGGCGGAGCTTCGGGAAGGGGCTTATGCCGCCCGGATGAATTTGCATGTCGCGGGCGGCGGATTGTTTGCGGAGGCCGGTTTCGACCCGACCGCAGAACGGTATCGCGCCCTCCTTCGTTGCGACAGCCTGCCGCTGGACCGTTTCCTTCCGGCGGACTCGTTGGGAGCGGTTACGTTGGCGTTGGAAGCGGCGGGGGCGGGTTTCGATCCGTATGCGTCGGAAACGCGGTTCGATGCGGAGTTGCAGGTGGACCGTTTCGTCTATCGGGGATACGACTATGCGGGGACGGCATTGACGGCCGGATTGTCGGAGCATCGGTTCTCGGGACGATTGACCGGGACGGGTGAGGCTTTGCGGATGACGCTGGATTTGACGGGGGAACTGGAACGGGACCGGCAGCGGATTGCGGTGCGGGGAGCGTTGGATACGGTGGACCTGTACGGCATGCGTCTTTCTTCGTCGCCTTTCGGTTTCGCCACCCGTTTGACGGCGGATGCCGAGGCTTCTCCGGGAGCCTGGCGGATAAAAACGGTCTTGGACAGCACGACGTTGCGGGACGGATTGAGAAGCGGCCGGTTGAAGAAAACGACGCTTTCGGCCGTTGCGGACAGTTTGCGGACGGAAATGAATGCGGAGTCGGGGGATTTGCGGATGAATTTTTCCACCCCCTTGTCGTTGGATTCGCTGTTGGCGGGGATGCAACGCACGGGAGAGATGATGGCCCGGCAGATGGAAGAGGCGGCCCTGGATATGGCGGCGGCGGATTCGCTGCTGCCCCCTTTCCGGCTGACGGCGGATGCGGGACGGGATAACGTTTTGAATGATTTCCTGAAATTGCAGGGGGTATCGATGGGCCGTTTGTCTTTGGATGCCGGAGCGCAGGCGGGAGAGCCTTTCCGGCTGGACCTGATGGTCAATTGGCTGACGGCGGGCGGAGTACGCACGGACACGGTGGCGCTGTCGTTAGGACAGGAAGATCGGAAACTGGCGTATGCCCTGCGGTTGGCGAACGCTCCGGAACGGGCGGATATTTTTTCTTCGTTTTCTTTGGTGGGGGAGCTGGCAGGAAACCGGGGCGAGGTAACGGTAAAACAGTACGACAAGCAAGGGAGGATCGGTTTCGATTTCGGGCTGGCGGGCGAAAAGCGGGACAGTCTGTGGAGAGTGTCCATGTTTCCCGAACGGCCGGTTTTGGGGTTCAGCCGTTGGACGCTGAATCCGGACAATTATTTGATTTACGAGCCTCCTTACCGGTTCTATGCCGATTTCGGGCTGACCGCCGGCCAGAGACAGGTGTTGCTGTCGTCGGCGCAGCGCGCGGGAGCGCCTGCCGGAAGCGTGGAACTGACGATGTCGGAGATTCGGATCGATACGCTGTTGCGGATGGTTCCCGGCTTGCCGCCCGTGGGCGGGGTGTTGCAGGCGACGCTGTTGTTAGGCATGTCGGAGGTCGGCGCGGGAGCGGCCGGACAGGTAAGATTGGACGGGTTGAGCTACGAAGGCCGCGGGGTGGGCGACGTGTCGTTGGACCTGTCTTACCGGACGGGAGAGGATATGCCGCAGCGGCTGTATGCCGGCATGCGGTTGGACGGAGACGAGGTCTTGACGGTTCGGTCCGACACGACGGCCGCGGCGGGAGACGGGTTGCGGCTGGACGTGGCGATACCGGCTTTCCCGCTGACGGCGGCCAATGCCTTTTTGCCGCCCGACATGGCGAATCTATCGGGAACGCTGGCGGGGAACATGCGTCTGGACCTTGCCGGAACGCCTTTGTTGGACGGCTGGTTGCGCACGGACGCCGCCCGGCTGGAGGTCCCGATGATCGGGACCGCTTTCGGGTTGGCTACCGATACGGTATGGATTCGCCGGAACCGGGTACGGCTGGACGGGGTGGCTTTGACGGCGCCCAACGGGAAGAAGTTGCAGGTGTCGGGAACGGCGGACCTGCACGATTTTTCGGATATTGCGCTCGATTTGCGGGCGGACGCTTCCGATTTCCAGTTGATCAACGTGCCTCGCAACCGGAAATCGACGGTGTTCGGCAAGGCGAACATCGATTTGCACGCGACGGTCGAAGGGGTGTCGGAGGCTTTGAAGGTCCGCGCCCGGGCGAATCTGTTGGGGGGAACGGAGGTTACTTACGTCATGCGCGATTCGCCGATGGATTTGCAGAACAAGCCGCAGAACGTGGTCACGTTCGTTTCGTTCCGCGATACGACGGACCTGTACGGGGAGGAGTGTGAGATTTCTGCGCCGCTGAAGATCGGGGGAATGGATCTGCTGGCCAATCTGGAGATCAACGAGGACGCCCGCATGTCGATTTTTCTTTCCGACGACGGGAATAACCGCATTGCCCTGCAGGGCGGCGGCAACCTGACCTATACCGTGAATTCGCTGGGGGATTCGCGGTTTGCCGGCAGATATACGCTGACGGGCGGAACGGTGCGTTACAATCCGCCGGTCATTTCGACCAAAGTGTTCGATATCGTGCGGGGCGGATATGTGGACTGGACCGGCGACATGCTCGACCCTACCCTGAACGTTACGGCGGTGGAGACTGTCCGGACCAACGTTTCGACGGACGACGGGAACAACAGCCGCCCGGTCAGTTTCAACGTCAGCATCCAAATCCGGAACTCGCTGAACGACCTTTCCGTTACGTTCGACCTTTCCGCTCCGCAGGATTTGACCATACAGAACCAGCTGACCTCCATGACGGCGGAACAGCGTTCGGTACAGGCGATGAACATGTTGATATACAATACCTACTCCGCGCCGGGAACGTCGTCGTCGAGCAGCTCGGGCAATCCGCTCAACTCCTTTATCCAGAAGGAATTGAACCAGTGGGCGCAGAACAATCTGAAAGGAGTGGACCTCAGCTTCGGGATCGACACCTACAATACGGTGGCGGCGGGGGCCGAAACTTCCCGGACCGACTATTCGTACAAGGTGTCGAAAAGCCTGTTCAACAATCAGGTGCGGGCGGTCATCGGCGGAAAATACAGCAGCGACAGCGATCCGAACGAGAATCTGAAGGAGAATTTAGTGGACGACATTTCGCTGGAATACATGTTTTCGAGGCGGGACAACATGTTCCTGAAAGTGTTCCGCCATACGGGGTACGAGAGTATTTTAGAGGGGGAGATTACCGAGACCGGCTTCGGGTTCGTTACCCGGAAAAAACTGCAACGGCTGCGCGACCTGTTCCGTCTGACCCGCGATCGGCAGGAGCGGCAGGAAAACCGGACGAAAAGGCGGGAAGAGAGAAAAACGGAGGAACGGCCGGCCGTCCCGGTTGCGGACACGACGGCTGTTCCCGCGATTGTGGAACCTGATCGAGAAACGGAAGATGGGAAGTAACCGATACGGAATCGTTTGTCTTTTATTGACCCTTTGGGCGGCCGCATGTTCTACGACGCGGCGTTTGCCGGAGGGAGAGACGCTTTATACCGGCGTGAAGAAAATGACGTTTACGAATGCCGGGAGCGGAGAGTATCCTTCCGAAGCCGTGTCGGCCGCCAAAGCGCCGCTGAACGTGGCGCCGAACAATCCGTTGTACGCTCCGTACTGGCGCACGCCGCTGCCGATCGGGCTGTGGGCCTACAACTATTTATATACGCCGAAGGAGAAAGGGTTCCGCCATTGGCTGTACGGCAAACTGGCGAAGGAACCGGTGCTGGTTTCGACCGTGCGTCCCGACCTGCGGCTGAAGGTGGTGGGCGAGATACTGGATAACCGGGGCTATTTCGGGGCCGTGTCGGAGTACGAGCTGTTGCCCCGGAAACGGAATCCGCAGAAGGCCCGGATCGCTTACCGGATATCGGTGCCGGACCCCTATGTCTATGACAGCGTGGAATATCTTTCGCTTCCGGGCGATATGAACCGTTGGGCGGACAGCCTGCGGCGGGTAACGGGCATCGTGAAGGGAGCGCAGTACAATCTGGATTCTTTGACGGCGGAGCGTACGCTGATCGCCCGGGTGTTGCGGAACAAGGGGTATTATTATTTCCGGTCGGAATATATCGAATATCAGGCCGACACGACCGGTCCCGGGAAAACGGTGGATTTGCGGATGGGGCTCCGGGAGGGGGTTCCGCCCGAAGCGTTGCGGGCCTATCGGGCCGGCCGGATGTTCGTGACCTTGCGGAATCCGTCGAAAGGGGAATCGGACAGCATGCAGTACAACGGGGTAAATATCCGGTTTCAGCGGCCTTTGAAGGTGCGTCCGAGGATTTTGGCCGGTTGTCTGGATATCCGGCCCGGAGAGTTGCTGACCGTAAGCGAGCAGAACAGCACGCAGGACAATCTGAACCGGCTGGGCATATTCAGTTCGGTCAATCTGAGCGTGACGCCTGCCGATACGCTGAACCGGTCGGACACGCTGGACATTCGTATCGCGGCGACCCTGGATGTGCCGCTGGAAGCGGAGTTCGAGGCGGACGTGTCGTCCAAGTCGAACAGTTACGTGGGACCGGGACTGAATTTCATGATCCGGAACAAGAACGCGTTCCGCGGGGGCGAGGTGTTCTCGGTGCGGCTGACGGGCGGTTACGAGTGGCAGACGGGGAAGCGGAAATCGACGGAGAAGGCGTCCCGGCTGAACTCGTACGAATTCGGGATAAACGCGTCGTTGGGCATTCCGCGGGTACTGGCTCCGGGGTTCTGGAACCGTAATCTGCCCTATCCGGCCCGGACGAACTTTAAGCTGGGAGCGGATTTGATGAACCGGGCCCGGTTTTTTCACATGATCTCGTTCAACGGTTCGGCGGCGTACGATTTTCAGACCTCGCCTTACAGTTTCCATTCGTTTACGCCGTTCAAGCTGGTGTTCAACAATTTGTTGAGCACCTCTTCCTCTTTCGACGAGACGATGCAGAAAAATCCGGCCATCGCGCTCAGTTTCGAGGATCAGTTCATTCCGTCCATGGGGTATTCCTATACGTTCGACAAGACGTTCGGCAGCAACCGCAGCCGGCGTTTGATCTGGCAGAACACGGTTATTTCGGCGGGGAACATCCTTTCCGGCGTGATGGAGCTGACCCGCAGGAAGGATAACAAGCAACTTTTCGGGGTTCCGTTCTCGCAGTTCATGAAGGGAACGGCGGAAGCCCGGTTCTATTACCGTCTGGGGACCGGGGAAAACTGGTTGGTGTCGCGTCTCATGGTCGGGGCCGGCTATGCCTATGGCAACTCGTCCGTACTGCCGTACAGCGAACAGTTCTATATCGGCGGAGCCAACAGTATCCGGGCCTTTACTATCCGGTCGCTCGGTCCCGGCAGTTACCGCCCGCCGCAGGACGAACCGAACGGGTATCTGGACCAGACCGGGGATTTCAAGCTGGAAGCCAACGTGGAGCTCCGTTTCAAACTGATGGGACGGTTGCACGGAGCCGTATTTCTGGATGCGGGAAACGTGTGGTTGTTGCGGGCCGACCCGCAGCGTCCGGGCGGAGAGCTGCGGGCGAAAGGGTTCTGGCGGGAGATCGCGTTGGGAACCGGTTTCGGATTGCGTTACGACATCAGTTATTTAGTGCTGCGGGCCGATTTGGGAATCGGGTTGCATACGCCTTATCCCAATCCGGACAAACCCCGGTATTACAATATTCAGAAATTCGGGGACGGGCTGGGATTCCATCTGGCCATCGGCTATCCGTTCTGACGGAAGTTGTCCAAAACATCTTCATCTGCTGCGTTACTGCTTCCCGAAGATTCGGTCACGTACGTCAGTACGCTTCCTCGTCTTTGAAAACCAAAGCCTTGCATATGAAGATTTTTGAACAACTTGTCGGTAAGGTATGAAGAGGGAAAGGAACTGTTTTTTACTTATTAGACATCCACATAAGGGAGTCTTCGGCTTCTTCGCGTTTCACTATTTTCTGGCATCTTTTCGTCCCATTATTCCTTCAGACAGACAAAAATCGGCTGTGGCATAGTCCTGAAATCAGGGGAAGTTAGGAAAACGTTTTTTGAGAATCCCTTGAAAACAGACAGAATGAAAATCGGTATGGTTCAGGGAACGGGATCGTAACCGCTGCCGCCCCACGGATGGCAGCGGGACAGCCGTTTCAGCGTGAGCCACGTTCCCTTGAGGAACCCGTACCGGCGGTAGGCTTCGAGCGCGTAGGCCGAACAGGTGGGGGTAAAGCGGCAGGAGGGGGGCAACAGGGGCGAGACGGCGCTCCGGTAAAAGTTAATCAGCAGCAGAGGCAGGAAAATCGTCGCCTGCCGAAACCGTTGCCGCCAAGGTGTGCAATGCTTTTTGGATGCCATTTTCGATGGTGCGGAAATCTTCTTCCTGTTTGCCGATGTAAATGAATATCGCCTGAACGCGTCCGGTCGTGCAGGCGTCGTAAAAGATACGCTTGTTGAGTCGGAAAGCCTCTTTGCCCCGCCGCCGGACTTTGTTGCGCCGGACGGCGCGTTTGTGGTATTTCTTGCCCACGGAAACCAATACCTGCAACGAAGGGACGGGAGCGGGCGTTACCGTATAGATGCATTTGAACGGGTAGGAGAAGAAACTTTCGTTCTCCCGGAACAAGGTTTCTATTTCCCGAGCGGAAATCAAACGTTCGGCTTTGGGAAAACCGAACGTTCGGGTATGTTTAGGGACCATACTCAAGATGGGTCCGGTTAAAGGTTTTTCGCCATTTTGGCGGAAGAAGTGAGGACCGTTTTGGAAGAGAGGGATTTGCTCCCCCCGTCTTTTTTCGTGGCGGTCGTTTTTTTCTTGACCGTTTTCTTGGTTTTGGAAATGATTTTGACTTTGGCAATCAATTCCTCGCTTTTCTGATGGTCTTCCTGGATGTATTCCTGAATGTAGGAGGTATCTATTTCGGCGCCCTTGCGTACCTGAGCGATGTAGTTGCTGATGGCCATGCCCATGGAAGGAAATTCCCGGGTAGGGGCCAGTACGCAGACATTCAGTCCTGCATTGCAGGCCGCTTTGGCTGTTCCCGCTCCGAAGGTCGCGATGCGAACGTCCGGTCCCAACTGGTCCTGGAAATTATTGACGAGCGAAGTGATTTCGAACGGAGAGTAGAAAACCAGCAGGTCGAACTGTCCGATGTTGTCGATCCGGCTTCGCACGTCGGTACTGACGGTGCGTGCCAGAATCACTTTGTCGTATTTGATTTTGGCTTTGTCCAGCGTTTGGGGAATTTCGGGCTTGTGAGGGTCCGACAAGGCTACCAGAAATTTTTCTTCTTTGTGTTTGACTACGATATCTACCAAATCGGCGAAAGTCCCTTTGCCGAAAAATATCTTGCGTTTGCGATAGATGATGTATTTCTGGAGATACAGGGCAATCGATTCGGTCACGCAAAAATATTTCATGTCCTCGGGAACGGTTACCCGGCACTCTTCGCAAATACGGAAAAAGTTGTCGATGGTAGTGCGGCTGGTAAAGATGACGGCGGTGTGCGCCAGAATATTTACCCGTTGCGCCCGAAAATCTTTGGAGGAAATACCTTCGATTTGAATGAACGGGGCGAATACGACTTCTATCTTATCCTTTTCGATCAGGTCCCGGAACGGCGACTTTTCGAGCGAAACGGGAGCCGGTTGCGAAATTAAAATACGATTGTTTTTCAAAGTGGTAATATCTGTTGTTATCGTTTTATTTCTTCTTTTTAAAAGGTCCATCTCCTCCAAGCATAAACTATCAGGAAACTGACCGGAAGCAATTCAACGGTGCAAAAATACAAAATGTATTGCAAAAATGAAACTTTCTCTTTCATAAATAATTGATAGAGTTCTGCGATACGCTGAATCAGCAGAATTCCTAAACCGACTGCCACGATATAAATTGTATATCGAAATAAATCCGGAGGCGTGAAACAGCATAAAAGGACTAACGGAGTCAGCCAGACCGACCAGAATGTGAACCGGATCTTGTTGTAAAAACGGAGTTCGTGCAGGAACGCTCGTCCGCCGCCGAGCCATCCTGCCGCCGCATGGAAAAGGAACCGGAACAGGCAGATTCCTCCCAATGCTGCCATCGTGCCGGGTATGAACCACAGGGCGGCGGCAGGAGCGTTTTCGAATCCCCCGAAATATTGGACTGTGGCATAGGCGATCATGGAGAGGCACAGCAAGAACAATGTCGTGCCTAAGGTCAGCATGTCTGAGATATTGACGTCGAGTGAATCGTTCAGTTTCATGGCGGAACGTTTGTAAAGTACGGATTTGAACAGCAACGGTACGATATAGCCGTAACGCCGGAGCAACAGGCAATAGAGCAGGAACAGGACGATTGTCGAGCCGAACAGAACGATTTCCTGAGGAAGTTCGTTTACTTTGCGTTCGTCGGTTGCCGTTGCCGATGTATGCAATAACCGGGCTTCGGGACCGAACAGTTCCCGAATGTCTGCCCGGACGGAAGGAACGTCCTCTTCCGCTGCGTACAGGGACAGGCTGTCAGCCGGGCGAATGCCCGTACTGTCGAAGGAAGATATGGCCGTATTTATTTGATTTTCTTTCACTGCGCCATACGATTGATCGTACAAAGATACGTTTATTTGATGGATTTTTGAGACTTGTCGAATATTAATTACCTTTATGAAATTATTACATATCATCCGAAACGGCGCGGGCCGCGGGATCGGAACGGCCGTGTCGTTTTCGGAAACGGGAATGTTCCGTCTCCGGCGTGGAAACGATTCGTCCGGAACGGGTAAAAACGATACACGAACGATGAGGGCGATCAAAGCTATACGGGTTTCCAATTCGGTCGGCGGATACCGCCGGAAACTGATCTTTATCAGTGTGGGGCTTATTATCGGTTTCTGTTCACTGGCCTTTACCAATTATATCGCCAATGAATTGAAAATAAAGGAAAAAAAGGAGATTCAGTTGTGGTCGCAGGCCATGTTGATCGCCAGCCGTTCGGCGGAAGAGCATGTCGGCGAGAAGGATTTGAATTTTCTGATCGGAGAGATCGTCGAGAACAACAATACCATTCCTTCCATCGTGACCGACGGACATTTGAATGTTTTGCAGTTCCGGAACGTCGATCCGGACGTGATTGAGGACCCAGTGAAGCTGCGGAAAGAGGTGGAAAAAATGGCGAGCGATCCTCAGCGCAAGCCTATCGAACTGGTGGTCAGCGACAGACGATCCGGTGTGCAGAAAAATTTGTATATCTTTTACAGTCAGTCGTCGTTGCTGACCATGTTGCGTTATTTCCCCTACGTCCAGCTCAGCGTAATCTGTATTTTCATCATGTTCGCTTTCATCACGTTCCGGACGTCGAAGCAGAGTGAGCAGAACCGTGTGTGGATCGGGATGGCGAAAGAGACGGCCCACCAGTTAGGGACGCCTACTTCTTCTTTGTTAGGGTGGATCGAGTACCTGAAAAGTCAACAGGTGGAACCGTTCGTCATCGAGGAGATGAACAAGGACATTACCCGTTTGCTGAAGGTAGTGGACCGTTTTTCCAAAATCGGTTCGACCAATCTGTTCGTACCTCGCAATCTGTATGAAATCGTGAATAACGCCGTTTCCTATTTCCGCACCCGGGTTCCCAAGAACGTGGAATTGCGGTTCAATACCTCCGTGTCGGTCCCCTTACAGGCATTGGTCAATGAGGCGTTGTTCGAATGGGTGGTGGAAAATTTGCTGAAAAATGCCCTGGACGCCTTGCAGGGGAAGGGAGTCATCGACGTCTCGATATACGACGACGCCCAATGGATTTATCTGGATGTGAAAGATACGGGGAAGGGAATCGCCAAATCGAATTTCAAGCGGATTTTCAATCCCGGTTATACGACCAAAACGCGGGGTTGGGGTTTGGGGCTTTCGCTTAGCCGGCGGATCATTACCGAGTACCACAAGGGGCGAATCTTCGTTGCGGAATCGGAGATCGGGAAGGGAACGACGGTGCGTGTCATGCTGAAAAAATTGTAGACAGCGGGGAGGAATGCCGTTTTTGTGAAAATATGGGAGCGAAATTTGCAAAATTGCAAAAAGTGCGTATCTTTGCACCGACGAAAAGTCAAAGCCTTCGGGCGGTCGATTGACCCATGGTGTAATGGTAACACAGCAGATTTTGGTTCTGTCGTTCCAAGTTCGAGTCTTGGTGGGTCAACAAAAAAGAGGTTGCTTCTACGAGTGGGAAAGGCAGCCTCTTTCGTTTTTTTACGATTTCGATAAGCTGGATGCAATGAAACTCGTTTCGATGGTCGAGGCGAGAAATAGTCGAAAAAAATTCAACGGTTCCCGAAAACGGAGAGGAAGAGAAACGGATGGAAAAAAACAGTCGAAAAGGAAAGTTCCGGACGGCGGCATGGTGGTTTTACGCCCTGCTGTTTCTGTTGGCGGGATGCGTGAAGGACGCTTCCGGTCCGGACGATACGGACGGTCCTTTTACGCGGACGGTATTGATTTATATGGCCGCCGATAACAATCTTTATTCTTACGCTTTGTCCAACCTGGCCGATATCGAATCGGCGGTCGGAGGCTTGTCGGAAACGCCGACGGCAGTTGTGGTATATCTCGATACGCCCTATGAAGATCCTCAATTGTTCCGCGTGATGCCGGACGGGACGCGGCAGGTATTGAAAAAGTTTTCCGGCGGACATAATTCGGTGTCGCAAGAGGTCATGGGGGAAGTTATCGGAGAGGTGCGCAGCCGGTGTCCGGCGGACCGTTACGGATTGGTTCTGTGGTCGCACGGAACTTCGTGGTTGCCCGCCAATTCCGCCTTGATGCGGAAGAGCGCCCGGACGGGCGAGGTCTGGCCGGAAACCAAGACGTTCGGGCAGGATACGGGCGAGTCGCCGACAGCATACATGGAACTGGAGGATCTGAAGAATGTTTTGCCGGACGGGTTGTTCGATTATATTTTGTTCGACGCCTGTTACATGGGATCGGCGGAGGTGGCGTATGCCTTGCGGAATAAGGCTTCGTATATCGTCGCTTCGCCTACCGAAGTGTTGGCCGGAGGTTTTCCTTACGACCAAATAACTCAGCTTTTGGCGGCCGAAATTCCCGATCTGGAGGCGGTATGCCGCGCTTATTACGACTATTACAATACCATGCCGGGGCGGAGCCGGGCCGCATCGATCGGGTTGATCGCGACGGCGGAACTGGAAAAACTGGCTTCCGTCGTGCGGGAAATCGTGAAAAAGGCCGGGACGGAGAACCCGGATTTGTGGAGCGAACCCGGTTTGTCGGAAATCCAGTATCTGGACCGTGCCGAAATACATTTTGCCTACGATCTGGACCGTTACATGCATGCGTTGGCTGATGCGGACGCTTACGACCGGTTCGCCCGACAGTTGCAACTGACGGTTCCGTATGCCGCGCATACGCCCTATTTTTTCGATGTGCCGCTGGAATATTGCTGCGGTTTGTCCGCCTACATTCCCTTGCAGGAGAATGCCGCCCATACTCCTTTTTATCTGACACTGGATTGGGGCCGGGCCGTGTATGAGTAGTGCCGGATCAGCAGGTGCGGGAGAAAGAGGGATCGTCTTTCCGCTGCTGCTGTTGTATTTCTTTGTCGATATGTTCGATATTCAGGGAGTGTTCATAAATGCCTATGGCCTGCTCCATGAATTGCTGTTTGGTGGCCTTGGGGATCAGGCTGATGCGGGTTCCTTTCAGCCATAGTTCGTTCGGCGTGTGACGGTATATCTGGCAGGTAAAGACTTCGTTATGGTCGAGCAGATCGGCGATTTGCCCCCGTATGGGCGATTCCATGTTGCCGATGAGAATACCGTCGCGGTGTATGATACGAACAGTGTCGGACTCTTTCCGGTCTCCCGGTTCATGAATCAGAATGAACCCGGCGTGTTCGTCTTTTCCCTCGTACAGTTCCCGAAGTTTTTCCCGTGAAGAACGGGTAAGGTGGCAGGTATCTGTTACCCGGAAGATAAATTCATCGTAGCTGTCCGGTTGTTTTTCCAGGGCCGATTCGTCTTTTTTATCCGTTTGCAGAACCGTTTCCCGGAACTTTGTCCGTCGTTTCCCGTTCTTTCTGGGATAGATGAAATAAAAAAGGATGGTAACCAGAACACATGCGATTGTTAGAATGGTAATTTCAGTCGAGGACATAGTCGGTTCCCTGTTAAATATTGATGTGAATAAAAACACTTGTTATTAAGATGTATTTTTTATAAAATTAGATATAAGCATGGATAAAAGCAAACAAATGTGCTTTTTTGTGTAAAAATGCTTCGATGAGGAATTCGGAACACCGAATTCATTTTTAGTATAATATACTGAAATATAGGACCCTTTGGTTGAAAAAAGAATGAATATGCAAATGAGGAAAACGCTGGGATAATCGAAAAAAACACATGGCAAGGACAGGATTGGTAACCGGGAAATCCTTGCAAAGAATGGGCCAATACGAGAGGAAAGGCACGGAACACTTTTCCCTTGACGGAAAAAGTTTCGTGCCTTCCCTCTCGGCATTATTCGGAAAGCAGTCCGGTTTCCCGGAACATGGCGCGATAGACGGCCGCCTTTTCTTCTATCGGTTTGGGATAGGCCCGGGAAGAGGAGGGCATGCGGTACAACCGCATTTCGCGTCCGTCGAACGCGAAAGAGGTCCACGCGCCTACGGCAGGAGGAGGAACGCCGAGGAGTTCCGAGAGGGTATCGCACGCTTTTTGCCCCGTGACGGCGATAGCGCGGCAACGGGGCAGACGTCCCAGCAGGGTGTGCAGGTCCACGGGACGCACGACTTCCAGAAATTTGTCGGAAGCGTTGTCTTTATGGCGGATGACGGCTGCTGCCGTATCGCACAGGGCGATGCCCCGGTCCCGGCAGAAGTCCCGGATGCGGGATTCACAGAAGGCTTTGCCGTCTTCCGAAACGAAATGATTCTTGTCTCCGAAAAAGACCGTTCCGAAGATCCTCCACATGTCGTTTTGCCGGTTGGGGTAATAGAAATTCATGGACCACCGTTCCCGCTTCGGCGGAAAACTGCCTAACATCAGCAGGACGGCGTTCGCCGGAACGAACGGTTCCAGCGGATGTTCTTCAACCGTACGTTCCATTATCGCGCTTGCAAAGGTTCGGTCAGGGAGAGGAGCAGACGGCGGTAATCGGGAGCTTGTTCCCGGGCCGCTTCGGCATCGTCCCGAAGTCCGTAAACGACGAACGGGGTCAGCCATTCCATCCCGGCGTGGAGAGCCGTCATTTGAAACGGACGCAACAACTCGTCCGCAGTAAACCGGTTTCTGCCACCCGAACGGTAGGCGTCGTATTCCGAAGCCGCGGTGGTGGCGATCAACAGCCGTTTGCCGGCCACAGCCCTTTCTCTGGCCAGGACGGTAAATACCTCGTCGATCCACCGTTTCATTTCCGACGGGGCGGAAGCCCAGTAGAACGGGAACTGGAAAACGAGCGTTCCCGTTGCCGCGATGCGGCGGCGGTAGTCATCCGTGTCGAACGGCGCTCCTTTCCGGTCGTACAGGTTTTCTACTTCGACGCCGGGCAGCTCTTTGACGGCATCGATCAGGGCCTTGTTGGCCCGGGAATTTTTGAAATCGGGGTGCGCCAGCAGAAGCAGTACGCCCCCGGGAGTGGGAGATTCCATGGTAAAAATGCATTTGAAAATTCGTTTATAATGTTCGTACCGCCTTTTCCAGTCGTTCCAACGCTTCCTGGAGCAAGCGGCGCGGGCAGCCCACGTTCAACCGCATGTGTCCTTCGCCTCCGGGACCGAACATTTCCCCGTCGTTGAGCGCCAGCCGGGCCCGATTGACGAACAGGTCGCTGAGTGCGTCGTGCGACAGGTTCAGGGCCGAACAGTCGAGCCAGACCAGAAAAGAGGCGTCGGGTTTCAACGCTTTGATTTGCGGAAGGCGTTCCGACAGGTATCCGGCGGTAAAGTCGATATTTTGCTGTAAATAGGTCAACATTTGCTCCAACCACGGCCGGCCGTGGGTATAGGCCGCTTCGGTGGCGATGGTGGCGAAAAAGGTAGAGGCGTCGAATTCGTTGGCTTCGAGCCACCGGAAAAATCTGCGGCGCAGGCTGTCGTTCGGCACGACGGCGAAAGAGCTGACGATGCCGGCGATATTGAATGTCTTGGAAGGGGCTCCGAACGTGATGCTGTTCCGGGCCGCCGTTTCCGACACCGAGGCGAAGGGGGTGTGGCGGTTGCCGTACAACATCAGGTCGGAATGTATCTCGTCCGAAATTACGATGACTTGATGAGCAGCGCATATTTCGGCCAACCGGGCCAGCGTATCGCGGCTCCATACCCGTCCGCCGGGGTTGTGCGGGTTCGATAGAATCAGCATTTTACAGCCGTCGATCACGCTTTCCAAATGGTCGAAGTCCATTTCGAAACGGCCTTCAGCGTCTTTTTTCAGCGGATTGTATACGACTTGCCGGTCGTTGCCGAGCGTAGTGAGCCGGAAGGGGTGGTAAACGGGCGGTTGGATGACGATTTTATCGCCCGGTTCGGAAAAGACGTTGAGGGCCATGCCGATTCCTTTGACGATGCCGGGGATATAGGAGAGCCACGCATCTTCCACATGCCATCCGTGGCTTTTTTCCAACCAGTCGAGAACGGACCGGCGGTAGCTTTGCGGTTCGGCGATGTATCCGAACCAGGAGCATTCGAGACGTTTGCGCAGGGCATCGGTAATGAAATCGGGGGTTTCGAAGGCCATATCGGCGACCCAGAGGGGCAGCAGGTCCGTGCGTCCGTAACGTTCTTTCAAAACGGCGGTCCGGATGGCGTTTACGTGCGTACAGTCGATGATTTTATCGAAATCGTATTGTATGCTCATGAATCGGGTTGTGTGTTGATTTGTAATGACGTTTCGTTTTATCCTGATTTTTATGAAACTTGTATTTTCGGCAAATGTAATAATAAAAACCGAATTTGAGACTATCGATATAAAAAATTAAGTAAAAACAGTTTGGAGTGTCGCGGTTTTTTCGTATATTTAGACATTTTCTGTCGGATCGGGCGGGCCGTTGATTGCACAGGCATCGGATTTGCAGAAAAGGAAAACGGCGACGAACGAAAAATGAATATGGACGTTAAAATTGAATATAGTATGGAAAATGTTGCTAAAAAGCTGACGGATTTGATCGGTAACACTCCGTTGCTTGAACTGTCGAATTACGGCAGACTGCATGCTTTGAAGGCGGAAGTGGTGGCTAAACTGGAATATTTCAATCCGGGGGGGAGCGTAAAGGACCGCATTGCGCTGGCCATGATCGAAGACGCCGAAAAGAGGGGCGTTTTGAAACCCGGCGTGGAACTGATCGAGCCGACCAGCGGGAATACCGGCGTGGGGCTGGCTTTGGTGTCGGCGGCCAAAGGTTACCGGCTGACCCTGACCATGCCCGAAACCATGAGTCTGGAACGACGCAACCTGTTGAAAGCGTTGGGCGCCAATATCGTGTTGACTCCCGGAGCGGCGGGCATGAAAGGGGCGATCGATAAGGCGGAAGAATTGAGGAAGGCGAGCGGAAACGCCGTTATCTTGCAGCAGTTCGAGAATCCGGCGAATCCTGCCGTACATAAACGCACGACGGCGGAAGAGATCTGGCGCGATACCGGCGGTCGGGTGGATATTTTCGTGGCGGGGGTCGGAACCGGCGGTACGGTAAGCGGGACCGGGGCCCGGTTGAAGGAGTTGAATCCTGCGGTAAAAATCGTGGCCGTGGAGCCTTCGGATTCGCCCGTGCTTTCGGGCGGGAAACCCGGTCCGCACCAGATACAGGGGATCGGTGCGGGGTTCGTGCCGAAAACTTTCGATCCGGCTGTCGTCGATGAAATTTTTCCCGTAACGAACGACGACGCCATCCGGACCGGGCGGGAGCTGGCCCGGAGCGAAGGGCTGCTGGTCGGCATTTCCTCCGGTGCGGCCGCTTATGCGGCGGCGCAGTTGGCGTTGCGTCCGGAAAACGAGGGGAAACGTATCGTGGTGCTGTTGCCCGACACGGGAGAACGTTACCTTTCCACGCTGCTGTACGCGTTCGACGAATATCCGTTGTAACGGGGAGATCGTATCGAAGCGAAGGGTTGCTGAACCGACCAGCCCCCCCCAGAAAAAGTTGTTCAACAAGTCTTCATATGCAAGGCTTTGATTTTCAAAGACGAGGGAGCGTACTGACGTACGTGGCCGAATTTTTGAAAAGCAGTAACGCAGCAGATGAAGACTTTGGGGACAACTTTTTTCCGTTTTTCCGGCATCATGCGGGAAGTTCGGCGCGGGGCGGTCCGGGACCGAAAATGTTTCGCCGCGGCGGTACGAAGCGGGTTTCCGGGAGAACGTCCGGAAAAAGATTCGGGAAATTTGGTTCGGCCTGCGGTTTATTTCTATTTTTGCAGAAGCCGGATGATGGCGACCGGCCGGTTTAAGCGCAAAAAGATGAGGAAGGATGTTTCGCCGCGGCGCATGCCGGGGCTTCGGGCGCTCAGCCCTTTGTTCGTATTTTTGGGATTTTATCTGGTTTCGGCCCTTGCGGCGGGCGATTTCTATAAAGTGCCTATTACCGTGGCGTTTTTAGCGGTTTCGGTCTATGCCGTGCTGACTACGACCGGGCTTCCCCTCTCCCGCCGGGTAGAACGTTTTTCCCGAGGGGCGGCGGATAAGAATATCCTGCTGATGATCTGGATTTTCATTCTGGCCGGAGCTTTCGCCCAAACGGCGAAAGCTATGGGGGCCATCGATGCCGCGGTAAATCTGACGTTGCGGGTAGTTCCGGACAATCTGTTGCTGGCGGGGGTATTTCTGGCTTCCTGTTTCGTTTCGTTGTCGGTCGGCACATCGGTCGGCACGATCGTGGCTTTGGCTCCGGTAGCGGCCGGACTGGCGGAAGAGACCGGCGTGTCGTTGCCGCTGATGACGGCCGTTGTCGTCGGCGGAGCCTTTTTCGGGGACAATCTGTCGTTCATTTCCGATACCACCATTGCGGCCACCCGCACGCAGGGATGCGGTATGCGTGACAAGTTCAAGGTAAACAGCCTGATCGTTTTGCCTGCGGCCCTGCTGGTGCTGCTGGCGTATGTATTTATGGGCGGGCCGGTGTCGGCTTCGGCGGCTTCGCGTCCGGTGGAATGGGTAAAGGTATTGCCCTATCTGGCGGTGCTGGTGCTGGCTGTCGCGGGTATGGACGTATCGTTCGTGCTGGTGCTCGGCCTGCTGACGGCGGGCGTTGTGGGTTTGGCGACAGGCGGTTTCGGCCTGTTCGATTGGTACGGAGCCATGGGCGAAGGCATTACCGGCATGGGCGAACTGATCGTCGTGACGCTGTTGGCCGGCGGCGTGCTGGAACTGATCCGGTTCAATGGCGGCATCGACTACATCATCGCCCGCCTGACCCGGCGCATCCGGGACAAGCGGGGAGCGGAACTGGGCATTGCGGCGTTGGTCTGCATCGCCAATCTGTGTACGGCCAACAACACGATCGCCGTGATTACCATCGGACCCATTGCCAAAGATATCGCCGGCCGTTTCGGGGTGGATTTTCGGAAAAGCGCCAGCATACTCGATACCTTTTCCTGTTTCGTTCAGGGGTTGATCCCCTACGGGGCGCAGCTGTTGATCGCCTCCGGACTGGCCGGCGTGTCGCCGTTCGAAATTATCCGCTATCTTTATTATCCCATGCTGATGGGGCTGTTCGCCTTGCTGGCGATTTTGTTCCGGTATCCGAAGCGTTATTCCTGAAAAGAGAAAAAATCGACGGACGGAACCGGAGCATGGCGAGAGAAGATATTTTGGAAAATTTTTTTGCCGTATTTTCGCTTTCCGAGGGTTTTCGACGGCGTTTTTTGAGCCGTCTCCGGCAAGTCTGCGGGGTTTCGTTTATTTGTCCGGACGGTCCTTTTGCGAGGAGCCGTCTGCCCGTTGTCTGCGGATTTTATTCGACATACAGGACCAGCCCTTTGAGGTATTCCCCTTCGGGGTGGTAGATGTTTACCGGATGGTCGGCCGGCTGGGTCAGCTGGTGCAGGATACGGACATTCCGTCCGGCGATGGCGGCGGCGGAAAAGACGGCGTTGCGGAACTGTTCCCGGCTGACGGCCTGCGAGCAGCTGAACGTGAAGAGGATCCCTCCTTTCCGGATTTTCCGGAGGGCATGCGCATTGATCCGTTTGTAGCCGTTCAGGGCGTTCGGTGTGGCGCGGTGGTGTTTGGCGAAGGCGGGCGGGTCGAGGATGATGAGGTCGAAACGGTCGGGTTCCATCTCTTTCAGGTAGTCGAAAGCGTCCGCCGCGATGCCCCGATGGGGCGCCTTGTCGGGAAAATTCAGCCGGACGTTGTTTTCCGCCAGCTCCACCGCTTTGCCGGAACTGTCCACCGATTCCACATAATCGGCGCCGCCCCGCAGGGCATAGACCGAAAATCCTCCGGTGTAACAGAAGGTGTTGAGTACCCGGCGTCCCCGGGCGTAACGGCGCACCAGGGCGCGGTTGTCGCGCTGGTCGATGAAAAATCCGGTTTTCTGCCCTTCCCGCCAATTGACGTCGAACCGAAGGCCGTTTTCGCGAACGACGGACGAACCGGCAGGCGTTCCTCGCAGGCATCCGTCCGTGCAGCCTATTTCTGCGGCATGGGGCAGGGTCCCTTCGCTTTTGTTGTAAATGGCGTCGAGACGGTCGCCGTAGCAGGCGGCGAGGGCGTCGGCGATGAGCGGCAAGGCGTCGTAAATGCCGGTGCTGTGGGCCTGTACCACGGCGTACCGACCGTAAATATCGACGACCAGTCCCGGCAGTCCGTCCCCTTCGCCGTGGACCAGACGGTAACAGTCGGTGTCGGGGTCGGCGGTAAGTCCCAACGCTTCGCGGAGGGCGTAGGCCCGGCCGATGCGGTCCGTCCACCACGGCAGGTCCAGCGGTTCCTGCCGGAAGGTAAGCACCCGTACGGCGATGGAACCGGCGCCGCAATGCCCCCGGGCGACGAACTGCCCGTCGGCGGTGTAAACGTCCGCGATCTCTCCGTCGCCGACCGGACGGTCGGAACGGGCGATGGCGCCGGTAAAAATCCACGGATGGAACCGTTTCAACGATTCTTCCTTGTTCCTTTTCAGATATATTCGGGGAATGTCGTTATTCATGCTGCGTCAGTTTGTTGTATATTTCGAGGCAGATCCAGGCGTCGGTGGCGGCATAGCGTTGCTGCGCTTCGGTCAGCGAAACGGCGTTCCAGTTGCTGAGCCGCTGCGCTTTCGAAATGCGGTGTCCCGTAACGATGGCCGTGATTTTTTTCAGGCTCATTTCCCGGATGCCGAAATCGCCGACCATGGATTGCAGATCGATGAATCTGTTGGGGTGGAAACGGTTGACCTGTTTCATGCGAAGCAGATCGTCCCGGATGGCCAGGCCCACTTTGACGATGCGGCGGGACTGGAGAACGGAGATGATCTCCTGCGAAAGGGGGATTTTATTGACCCGGATGAGGAAACTGCGGTCCGGACCGGACAGTTGCACCAGCGAAATGGTATCCTTTACCCCCTTTTTGAAAACGGCCCGCGATTCGGTGTCGAAACCGATCGCTTTTTGTCGCGACAGGTATTCCGCCGCCTCTTGCTGCTCTTCCGTGTCGATGACCGTGATCGTTCCGTCGAACGAAATGAGCGGCAGGTCGTTTACCTCTTCGTTGGATATGTTTTCGCGGTAGGTCATGCGGCGGTTTTCTCGATTGTGTTGCGGGCGAACGGGAGGTTCTTCCTGCAAATGTATTATTTTTCGGCCATAATTCCATCGACCGTTTCCAAAATATCGTCGAGGAGGAATCCTTTGGAGAGGGCGTAGCGCACCAGTTTCTCTTTCATCCGGTAATCGTTTTCCGCTTTTGAGGAGGCCCGTTTCCGGCGCAGCAGGAGAAGCAGCTGTTCCCGTTCCGCATTGCCGGGAAGGGCGGCCAACGCCTGTTCGATGTCGTCGGTCGGGATGCGTTTCATCCGTAACGCATCGCTTATTTTCCGGCGTCCCCATTTGTTATGGGCGATTTTATCCCGGACGAAGGCGGCGGCGTAGCGGCGGTCGTCGATGTACCGCTGTTCGACGAGGGCGCGGACGATTTCCGTCCGGTGTTCTGCGGCTATACCCCATCGTTCCAGCAAAATGCGGGCGTCTTCCGTACATTTTTCGCTTCGGGAGCAGAGCGCCATGAGCCGTGCGAGGGCTTGTTGCGGCTGCAAAGGTTTTTTCTCTTTTTTCGTATCGTACATGGCAAGGGATTATCGGTTTTCTAAGAGCTTGATGCCGGTTTTCGGGTCGTCGGGTTCTTTTCCAGAGGGACTATGTGTCCGAAAAAGAAGCAGAAAAGGGCCGAAAAGAGGCTGAAGAAAAAGGAGGGGAAAATTTTAGACAGGCTCTAAAGGACGGCGGCAACGGATGAACCGTTCTTTCCCGAACAGGTCGATCAGCCGTTCCACGTCCGTGAATCCTGTCTGTTCCAACAGGCGGGCGCAGGCCGTTCCGCAGGTTTCGTTGATTTCGAAATAGAGCCGTCCGCCGGGACGCAGGGCCCGGAAAGCGTAGTGTCCGATGGCGTCGTAAAAGCGCAGCGGATCGTCGTCGGGAACGAACAGGGCCGTGTGCGGCTCGTGTTCCAGCACGTTGGGGCGCATCTCCGCTTTTTCCCGTTCCAGCACGTAAGGCGGGTTGCTTACGATGAGGTCGTATGCCGGAACCGGAGCCGGCAGTCGCAATGCGTCGGCCTGCCGGAAAGTCGTCCGGGCGTTCAGCCGTTCGGCGTTTTGCCGGGCTATGCGCAGGGCGGGCAGGCTGATGTCGAGCCCCGTGACCTCGGCTTCTTCCAGCTCTAGGGCCAGCGTAACGGCGATGCAGCCGCTGCCGGTGCAAAAGTCCGCGACGCGCATGCCTTTTCGTCCGCGGCAGTCCGAGAGAATCCGCTCGGTCAGCTCTTCCGTTTCGGGGCGGGGAATCAGCACGTCGGGGGTAACGAGAAAGGAACGGCCGAAGAAAAACGCTTCGCCGGTAATGTATTCCACGGGTGCGTGCCGCCGCAGCTGTTCCAGACATCGCCGGAGTTTCGTCTCGTCGGGAGAGACCTCCAGATCGGGGTCGGCGATCAGCCGGTGCCGGTCGTATCCCGTGAGGAAACGGACAAGGCGATAGGCTGCGGCGCGTTTTTCCCGGTCGTCGTATTCGCCGGGCATCGTTTCCGTGAGTCGTTTGAAGAGTTGCTGGAGTCGCATGGCGTCGGTTCGTTGGTAAGGTCGGCGAAGGCCGGACGGCAAAAGGACAAGCTCGCTTGAAGTTTTTGTCCGGATCCTCCCTGTTTCCGATACAAAGATACGAAATTTGGAGCCGTTTCCCGTTTCGTCGGCCGTTTCCTCGAAATTCGTATCTTTGCGGAAAACGATCGAATCATGAAGAACAGCGACGAACAGTATATGGCCCGTTGCCTGGAACTGGCGCGGCGCGGCGGTCGCGACACGGGAACCAATCCCATGGTAGGATGCGTGATCGTGTGCGACGGCCGGATCATCGGGGAAGGATGGCATCGGAAATTCGGAGAGGCCCATGCCGAGGTAAACGCTTTGCGCAGCGTCCGGGCGGAAGATCGGGAAGGGCTTTCCCGGGCGACTTTGTATGTGAATCTGGAACCCTGTTCCCATTACGGCAAGACCCCGCCCTGTTGCGACGCGGTTGTCGCCGCCGGTATCCGCCGGGTGGTAACGGGCATGCGGGACCCTTTCCCTAAAGTGAACGGTTCCGGTGTGGCCCGGATGCGCGAAGCGGGGATCGAGGTAACGGAAAACGTGTTGCAGGAAGCGTGCCGGGAACTGAATCGCCGGTTTGTCGTCTATCATGGCAGGCATCGTCCGTACGTCGTATTCAAATGGGCGCAGACGGCGGACGGGTTCATCGACGGCGCCCGCGATGTCTCGCAACCGCCCGTATGGATGACCGGCGACGCCTGCAAGCGGCTGGTGCATCGCTGGCGGTCGGAAGAAAGCGCGATCTGGGTAGGGTCGCGGACCGTGTTGCGCGACGATCCGGCCCTGACGAACCGGATGATGCCGGGCGGTTCGCCGTTGCGGTTGGTTATCGACCGGGAAGGGGTAATCCCGTCCGGAGCGAAACTGTTGGACGGCAGTGCGGATACCGTGGTGTTTACCGACGGTACGCGGCCGTTGCCGGCCGATCGGCCGGGGGTGCGTTACGTGGGGGTAACGCCGGGAGCCGGAACGCTGGACGACGTGATGCGCTGGCTGTATGAAAACGGCGTGTTGTCGGTCTTGGTGGAGGGAGGTACGACTTTGTTGGAGGCGTTGGCGGCGAAAGGATGGGTGGACGAAGCCCGGATTTTTGTCGCGCCCCGGATGCTGGCCGAATTGCCGGGCGGCGGAAACGGGGGCGTGCGCGCTCCGCTGTTGCCGCCGGGGGACCGTTATGAACATCGCCGGATCGAGGAGGTCCTGCTGGAAATCGTGCGGTACGACAGGTAATCGAGAACAAGAGGGACTGAATGGCCCCCCTGCATACTTTCTTTATTGACAGGTTGTCCCCAAAGGCTTCATCTGCAAGGTTTTGCTTTTCAAATGACGTACGTGACCGAATCTTTGGAAAGCAGTAACGCAGCGGATGAAGTTTTTGGGGACAACTTTTTGTTCTTGTAGTTCGGAGGTTACGGTTCGGCGACCGGCTCGTGATAGATCCAATAACTGTACGGATAATACAGGATCGGCATCCGGTTGATTTGCCGCCGGGCTTCCTGATGGGTCGCGAATTGATATACCGAAACCATGTACAACGCCTTGTCGGAATCGTACAGGAGTTTTACCGATTCGAACTCTTCTTTTTCCCGGTTCATGAAAGCTTCGGCTTTCTCTTTGGATCGGAAAGAACCGGCGATGATGTGATAGGGCTTTGCCGGATCGGTGCGGGGAAGGTCTGCGGCCGGGCGGGACGGATCATCGTTGCGTTCCGGTTGTACGGCGCGCAGGTCGCGAATGACGACGGTGTCGGCGGAAACGGGGCCGGAAGCCGGCTTTTCGCCGGTTCGTAGGAGGAAAGAGGGGCCGAAGACGATGATGCCGACGGCAAAGGCCAACAGAAAGACCAACGCCAGCGTCATGGTCTTCCAGAACGAAGCGTTCGGACCGGCCGGTTTTCGTTTTCGGAACTGCGGCGGCAGGGGGGGCGGAACGGGCCGGTGGGCCGGAAGTTCGCTGCCGGTTCCGGGAATCTCTTCGGCTGGAACCGTTTCCGGTTCGGGTTCGCTGACCGTTTCCTGCGTCATGGTTCCGTAAGGGTTCAGATAAGGGAGCAGAGCCGCATCGGTCGTAAACAGGGCCGTGCCTCCCTCGTACAGCTCCAGTGTGCCGACCTGCGCGATGGCGTAGCAGGGATTGCCGTCGGGAAGCAGGGCCTGTTCCAACCATGACCGGTAGAGGCAGGCGGCTTCTTCTTCCGGAATCTGCCGGTTGGCGGCGAGCAGGTCGATAACGGAGATGCCGCAGGGGACGGAAATGTATTCCACGATGTAGCGCGGCGCGGTAAAACCGTTGCCGTCGAAAGCCGGAGCGGCGGCGATGCGTTCGCACCGCAGGGAACCCACGTCGGGGAGGAAGACCGAGCCGTGTGCGGCCAGCCGGTCGAATATCAGGGAATCGATGGTGTCTTGTCTCATGACGGTTATCGGTTTGCGGGTTTTTCTCCCAATTTATGCCGGTAGGCCAGTATGAACAGTACGATGCCGGCCAGAATGAAAGGAAGGCTGAGAATCTGTCCCATGTTGAGGGTCATGCCTACTTCGAAAGGCGATTGCGGATTTTTGATCGTTTCTATAATGAATCGTCCCAGGAACAGCGTGATGAGGAAGGTCGCAAAAATGAGGCCGGGATGCCGGCGTCCTTCGTCTTTTTTGAAGTACAGGTACATGAGCAGGATGAAAATCAGCGTGTAAAACAGGGCTTCGTAAATCTGGGTGGGGTGTTTGGGCAGCGTTTCGTTTGCCCGGACGAAGACGAATCCCCACGGCAGATCGGTAGGGGTGCCGTATATTTCCGAATTCATCAGGTTGCCGATCCGTATCAGGGCGCCGCCGATGGGGATGACCGTCGTTACGCGGTCGAGCGTCCAGAGATAGCTTACTTTGTTTTTCCGCGCGAACAGCCATAGCCCTACCAGCATGCCGAGGGCGGCGCCGTGGCTGGCCAGCCCGCCCTGCCGCAGGTTCAGGATTTGCCACGGGTGGGCCGAATAATAATCGAAGTCGTAGAACAGGCAATGTCCCAGCCGGGCTCCCACAATGGTGGAAATGAAGGCATAGATGAAAATGGAGTCGAGCAGTTTGAGGTCGAGGTTCTCGCGCTTCAGCATTTTGGCGAATATCCAGGAACCGACAAGGAAGGCGGCCATCCAGAAAAGGGCGTAGTAGCGGAGTTCGAAACTGCCTATGGTAATGAAAGCGGGATCGACGTCCCAGGTAATGAATAACGTGTTCATGCGTCGAGGTTCGTATAAATAATTCAGAGATAATGACCGGGCTAAGATAGTGATTTTCCCCGAAAGGTCCTGCGTTGCCGGGTCCGATTTTGCGCTGTTTGTCCCGGAACGGGACCGGCCGGACGGTTGCCGTTGCCGGTTATGAACAATGAAATTGGCGGCTCATGCATGTTATGAACAATATAATGTGTTGATAATGAATGTGTAATGTAATTGTGTGATAGAGGCTTATTCGGATATGAACCGGTTATTCACAATTTATCATACTTGTTCGTCCGCTTTTGGGAACGGTAAAACGTTTTATCTCGGATATGGGGGCCGCGATCGGTTATCGACAACGGTACGGTTATGCGCGTTTATTGTATTTCAGGAAGTTACCGGATGTTTTGACGGGAGACTGTTCGGTTTTCGACAGGTTTTCATCCTGTTTTCAACCGGAATTGAACAATTTCGGTCATCTGTTGCCTTATTTCGGATTCGGGCTGCGGTTTCCGTTGGGGAAAAGACTCGGGGAGTGGCGGACGAATCGGGAATTATTAACCGATGCTTGTGTTTCTAATGGATTTGTTTTCAGTTGTTTGTGTGTTTTGTCCGGTATTTTTTTGACAATGATTGACAATTTTTCGACACTGTTTTCACTTTCTTTTCAACACAGAAACAAAACCGGTTTTTCGGGGAGAAAGGAGACGGAAGACAAACGGTGTCGTTTCTGATCGCATCGTTGTTTGTCGCTCGGAAGAAACGACGGTCCGTTCGGACGGAAAGAGGAGGGGAATAAACAGGGCGGAGGCAATGGAAACGATGGTTTTCAACAAACGTTGTGTCGTTAAGTGGTTTATTGTGAATTGTTTATATGCTTGTTTTCGGGTTTTCGACAATATATCGACAAGTTCTCCTCCGGATTTTGCCGTTTTTCGACAGGGAAAAGGCGCGTACGTGAAGGAAACGGGGAACAGAAGAAAGAAACAGAAGGAGAACGATGTTTTTAACAAATGCCGATTCGGTAACCTGTTTATTGCTAATGTTTTACGAACCTGTTTTTCAGGTTTTCGACATGATATCGACAAATTGTCCTTCGAATTTCATGGAGTTTTCGACAGGAAAAAAAGACCTGTCCGAAAAAGGGATGAAAAAATGGAAAAGAACAGTCGAGAAAACGGCTTTTTATAAGTATTGATTGTGTTAAATCGTTTGTTTTTAAATAGTTATGGATATTGTCCGGAAGTTCTCGACCGCTCTTCGACATGTTTTCAATATGTTTTCAACGTTTTATCGACAAGACGACATCGAAACGGCGGAAAGGTCCGTTCCGGTTTTCTTCGACATGCGGGTAGTCTCATAGGCGGAACAATGAAAAGCGGTACGTTCTGAAATCGACGGTCAAAAGTTTTCCGTGCAGGGTGTCGCCGATGCCGGTAATGATTTTAATGGCTTCGAGGGCTTGCAGGGACCCGATGATGCCCGGAACGGGCGAGAGAACGCCGAGGGGACGTCCGGAGTCGGCCGCCGGAGCGGTTCCGGCAGATCGGGGATACAGGTCGGCATACCCTTTCGCGCCCCGGTAATGGAACGTGGAAAGTTGTCCTTGCCACTGTTCGGCCGTACCGTATATGAACGGTTTCTGTTGTTGCGAACAGAAGTTATCGACAAGGTATCTCGTTTCGTAATTGTCTGTACAATCGATGATTATATCGTAGTTTCCGATAATTTCCCCGACGTTTTCAACCGTAATTTTACAGTTGTGAACCGAGATTTCGACATGGGGGTTGAGGGCTTTCAGCCGTTCGGCCGCGCAGACGGCTTTTCCCTTTCCGATTTGCGGGGTAGCGTAGAGAATCTGGCGTTGCAGGTTGCTGGCCGAGACGGTGTCGAAATCGGCGATGCCGAGGCGGCCGATGCCGGCGGCGGCCAAATAGGAAAGCGCGGCGCTGCCCAATCCGCCGGCGCCTACCGCTAATACCGCGGCGGCGTTCAGCCGGAGCTGGGAGTCCGTGTCGAATCCTTCTACTCGTAAACTGCGCTCGTAACGGGCGACTTCTTCGGAAGACAATTTTTTCATGGACGGTGTTTTTGTAAGGAAATGCGAAAATCGACTGTTTCGGAAAGCCGGGCGCAATGAAATTCGTTTCGATGGCCGAGGCGGGAAATAGCTGAAGGCAATTCCGGGTAAAGATACGTTTTTCCCGGCAGGCGGGCAAAAAGGTGGCACAACTATTGAACGCACGCGGGAACGGAGGCCGCTTCTCGGTCTGTACGAAAAAACGGTAACGGCATGGAGACATCTTCGAATAAAGCTTATCTGGGGCATCTGTTCGCCTTTTCAACGATTCTGATATCGAGTTTCAACACCAATTTCATGAAAGTGCTGCTCGACGGCTGGATTACGGCCAACGGGCTGGTCGTGCTTCGTGCTTTGACGGCCGTGGCGGGCTTTTGGCTCGTTTCGTTGTTCGTCCGTCCCAAACCGGAGGTGCCCCGGCCGGGTCGCCGGGATATCCTGATGATGATGCTGGGCGGGGTATTGGGCATGGGCGCCAATTTGCTGCTTTACGTCAAAGGGCTGTCTTTGACCGGCCCTATCGACGCTTTGGTCATCCGGACGTCGCAACCCATCGTGGTCATCGGTCTGTCCGCTTTGTTCCTGCATGAGGCGTTTACGCGGGACAAGGCGTTGGGCATTCTGCTGGGGATGGCGGGAACCGTGTATGTGTCGGTCATGCCGCATCACGGCCCGGTGCACGATTCGTTGGGCGGAGACGCGTTGGTTTTCCTTTCGGCGGTCAGCATGGCCCTTTTCCTGATTTTGGTTAAACCCTACACGAACAAATTCGATACTTTGACGGTCATGAAATGGATGTCGCTGGCCATGCTGCTGATATCGCTTCCTTTCGGGTGGGACGAGTTTCGGAAGGCCCGTTTGCTTCACGAGGCGGCGGGCTGGTCTGTTTACGGCGAACTGGCTTTCGTGGCGATCATGGCCGGCATGGTTTCTTACTTCCTGACCGTGGAGGCGTTGAAATACGTGTCGCCGTTTATCGAGAGCACTTATATTTATGTCTTGCCGATTCTGGGGATCGCGGTAACGATCATGTTGGGGCTGCAACGTTTTTCGTGGCACGACCCGATCGCTTTCGCGCTGATTGTGGCCGGTTTCGCGTTGGTAAACCGGAAAGAGCGGATCAGGCATCCCTCCACGCTGTTGCATAGCTGAAAATGCCGACCGGCCGGAGAGACGTCGCGCGGCTGTTTTTCGCCTCGGCCGTTTGAAATGAATTTCATGGCGGCCTGACTTAACGAAATGGTGGGAATTCTTGCGATTGACTTTTGGGGTATGGAGTGGAGGGAGGGTCGGAACGTACCTGTCGGCTAATGTCGCATGCTGCAAACCGATGGCGTCTATGAGAAACGTTCCCGGAGACCGGCCATTGGCAGGAAAAGACGGGACCGGCGTATTGGCGCAATACCGTAATTTACCGGTTGGAAACGGTCTGGACCGTTTCCTGACGAATACGGAACAGGGGGACCCGGAAAGTCATACCGGGCACCCCTGTTCCGTATTCGTAGAAACGAGTTAGTTTGTCTCGTTTTCCGCATTGAGGCCTTTCCCCGTTACCGGGCGGCCGCGCCTTGCATGAAGAACGACCAGTCTTTCCAGACCGGTTCGAGCCCGTGCGCCCGGACCGATTCGGCCACCGCCTCCGGAGAACGGTCGTCATTGACGCTCCACTGTTCCAGCTCTTTGGTGGCTTCGTAGTCGGAATACCCGCCCGGCGTGGTTTTGGAACCGGCGCTGATGGTGGTTACGCCGAGCTGCATGGTGTTGTCGCGGAAATAAGCGTTCTCGCGCGTGGAGATGGAGATTTCCACGTCTTCCGACAACAGCCGGTAGGCGCAGATGGATTGCAGCAGTTGCCGTTCGTCGGCCGGGTAATTGGGCTGGAACCCGTCGCCCACGAAGGGGCGCAGCCGGGGAAAGGACACGGAACACTTGGTGCGCCAGTATTTGTTTTCGAGGTAGTGGACGTGCAGGGCGGTAAAGAAGGCGTCGGTGCGCCACTCTTCCAGCCCGATGAGGTTCCCCACCCCGATTTTGTAAACGCCCGCCTCGCCCAAACGGTCGGGGGTTTCGAGACGGTAGCGGTAGTCGGCCTTGCGTCCGGCCGGATGGTATTTGGGGTAGTTCCGTTCGTTGTAGGTCTCCTGATAGACGTAAACGGAGTGAAGTCCGCAGTCCATGAGATAACGGTAGTCGTCGGCGTCCATGGGCTGTACCTCGATGGAGGTCTGTTCGAAATACCGGAGGGTGGTGCGGATGGATTCGCCCAGATATTCCCGGTTGGAGTATTTGGGCGATTCGCCCGTTACGAGCAGCAGATGCCGGAACGGGTGTCGCCGGATAGCTTCGCACTCCTTCGCGATCTCCTCCTGCGTGAGCGCCGACCGCTTGATCTTGTTGCCGCAGTTGAACCCGCAATAGACGCACCGGTTGGTGCAGTAGTTGGAAATGTAGAGCGGCACGTAAAGCTGCATCACGTTGCCGAACCTGCGGCGGGTAATGTCGTGGCTTTTCTGCGCCATGATTTCCAGATAGGGCTCCGCGGCCGGGGAGATCAGGGCCATGAACTCTTCGGGCGTGACGTTGCCCGTGCGCGACAACGCCCGTTCCACGTCCGCCGGCGTGGAAGCGTAGATTTTCCGGGTCACTTCGTCCCAGGAATAAGTGCTGATGATGTCGTAGTATGTCATGGCGGAAAATTACAGGTTGTTCAGAAAAGAAGTCAGGGGACTGGTGGCGCTGGCCGTGAGCGAGGGGGCCGCCGGTCGGGCGAGGAATGCCGTGCGTCCCGCTTCCACGGCCGCTTTGAAGGCCCGCGCCATATTCACGGGATCGCCCGCGGCGGCGATGGCGGTATTGACGAGTACGGCGTCGGCGCCCATTTCGAGGGCCAATGCCGCGTCGGAAGGGGCGCCGATGCCCGCGTCCACGACGACCGGCACGTTGCTTTGCTCGATGATGATGCGCAGGAATTCCCGTGCGGCGAGTCCTTTATTGGAACCGATGGGGGCGCCCAACGGCATCACGCAGGCGGCCCCGGCCTCTTCCAGCCGTTTGCAGAGGACGGGATCGGCGTGCAGGTAGGGGAATACCGTAAAGCCGTCTTTCGCCAATGCTTCGCAGGCGGCGAGGGTTTCTATGGGGTCGGGCATCAGGTAGCGGGGATCGGGGTGGATCTCCAGCTTGACGAGGTTCGTATGCAGGGCTTCGCGGGCCAGTTGCGCGGCGAAGACCGCTTCGCGGGCCGTGCGCACGCCCGACGTGTTGGGCAGCAGCCGGAGGCGCGGATGCGTCAGGTGGGAGAGAATGTCGTCCCGGTCGTCGCGGATGTCCACGCGTTTGAGGGCCACCGTGACCAGTTCGCTGCCGGAGGCTTCGATGGCTTCCTGCATGACGGAGGAAGAGGAAAATTTGCCTGTTCCGGTAAACAGGCGCGAGGAGAAGGTTGCCTCTCCGATTTTCAATGTATCCATGTTGCTTCTGTGTTTTTATCGTTTCGGCCGCACCGTTGCCGGGCGGCGGAGCCATGTGTTTATTTCGTGCCGGAAAGCCGGTCCTGAAAACGTGCGACGCCGGCGACGAAAGCCGCTGTCGCCGCGCCGGGATCGGCGGCCCGGGTGATGGAGGAACTGACGGCCACTCCGTACAGGCCGGTCCGGGAGAGCGGCTCCAGATCGTCGAGCGTCACGCCTCCGATGCCGACTGTCGGCAGGGGAACGATGCCCCGGCGCCGCAGCTCGGCGAACAGATTTTCGTAACCGTCGAAGCCGATGACGGGGCTGAGGTTTTTCTTGGTCGCGGTAAACCGCAGCGGTCCCAGACCGATGTAGTCGGCTCCGGAACCGCAGAGTGCGATGACGTCGTCGAGGGTGTTGGCCGTGCGGCCGACGATTTTGCCGGGCAGGAGTTTCCGGGCCGCGGGGGTGTCCATGTCCGATTTTCCGAGGTGTACGCCGTCGGCATCGCACCGGGCGGCGATGTCGGCCCGGTCGTTGATGAGCAGCGTCGCCCCGTAACGGCGGGTCAGTTCCCGAAGGAACCGGGCCGTTTCCATAAACAGGTCGTCGCCGGCCTCTTTCATGCGCAGTTGTATCCATCGGCCGCCGTTTTCCAGAAAGGCGGCGCATTGTGCCGCTATCTGTTGCGGATCGTTGCCGTCGGTAATGTATTGCAGTCGGGCTATTGTCGGTTCCATGCTTGCAGGTTTTGTTCGTAAAGGCGGAGAATGAGGTCGCGGTCGGCCGCCGTCCGGTAACGGCTCCACAGCGCGCCCAACAGGGCGGCCCCGTCGAATCCCCAGCGGCGCGCCGTACCGATGTTCCGGGGCGAGATGCCGCCTAACGCCACCACGTCGAAAGGCCGCCGTCGGGCTTGCAGCCGTGCGGCGAGGGTGGCGGGGTCGAAGGCGGCGCGGTAACCGTTTTTTGAGATGCTGTCGAAAACGGGACTCAGGAAAACGTAGTCCGCGTCGGCGTAATCCGGGTCGTCCAGCTCTTCCAGACGGTGCAGGGGGCGGCTGAGCAGTTGTTCTGCGGAGGCGGGTTGGGCGGGCAGGGCGGCGTGAAAGCCTCCGAGCCCCGTTTCCGCCGCCGTTTCGGCGTCGTAGTGCAATGTCAGCAACCGGGGATCGGCGAGGGCGGCGAGCCGTTCGATAAAACGGCGCAGCTCCGCCGGATCGGCCTGCGGTTTCCGGAGGTGGATGCGGCAACCGAACCGGTCGCACAGGGCGGCCAGCGTTTCCGTTTCGCCCGGCAGGAAGTGCGGGGCGGTAATGACGAGGGGAGCGGGGAACATCCTTACCCTCCCTGCGTGGCCCGGATAAGGGTTACCTTGTCGTTTTCGGAAAGGGTGTAATCGTCCCATTGCGAAAAGGGAACGATTTTTTCGCCTACGGCCACGGCGCATCCTTCCAACGGAAGGTCGAGGCAGTTGAGCAGATCGGTTACGGTGGTTCCGCACATTCGGATTTCCCGGTCATTGACGATGATTTTCATGCGTTTTTCGGTTATGACGGAGACAGTCACGGGAAGTGTAAAAGAGGATATGAACGCACGTTATGCACTCCCTACGACGGCATTATCCGTATCAGGTTATAAGGGTATGATCTCAGAGGTTCCGCCCGGCATCGCCGTCGTTTCCGGCGGCTTTCGGCAGGCGTCGAACCCCACCCCTTGCTTCGCAAAGGTATTTTATTTCGGAGACAAATCAAACGGAAAAGAGAATTTTCCGCGGAAAATCGTTTTCTTTGCCGAAAAACGGAATATGCGGATTACGGTAATTACGGAAAACCGGCCGTCGCCGGACGGCCGGTTCCGGTCGGAACACGGGTTGGCGCTTCTTTTCGAATGGAACGGCCGACCGTGGCTGTTCGATACGGGCGCATCGGCGGCCGTACTGGACAATTTGAGGGTGGCGGGTACCGATCCGTCCGAGCTGTACGGCATCGTGCTTTCGCATGCGCACGACGACCATGCGGGGGGAGTGGAAGCGTTGCTGGAAGCCAATCCGCAGGTACGGGTCTGGTTGTCGCGGGAGGCTTTCGGACGGCGTTGTTTTTCGCTTCGGACCGGTCGGTTGCGCGATATCTCCATGGACGGGACCTTGCCGGACCGCTATCCCGGCCGGTTCGTACCGGTAGCAGGAAGCGGGGAGTTGGAGCCGGGCATGCGGGTACTGACCGCGGCGGAGGTGTCCGCCGACTGTTGCCTGCCGGACGCCCGGTTACTGACGGAATGCGGGGGCGAACGGATGCCGGACGATTTTCAGCATGAGATTTCGTTGGTGTTGGCGGACGGAGACCGTACCGTGCTGTTGGCCGGGTGCGCCCACCGCGGTCTTCGGAATATCGTGGAGGCTTGCCGGAAGGTTACGGGACGTTGGCCGGATGCCGTGGCGGGCGGCTGTCATTTGCCGGACGGCGCGGAATCGACGGAACGGCGGGCGGAGGAACTGGCCCGTTATCTGTCGGAACTGCCTACGCGTCCGTTTCTGTTCACGGGGCATTGTACCGGGGAGCGGGCCGCGGCCGTACTGAAGGAGCGGATGGGCGAACGGATGGCCCTGATGCGCTGCGGAATGAAAAGGGAGGTGTGAGCCGCGGCCCGCACCTCCCCGTCGTGTTTCGATGTTGGAATAAATGTTTATGAGAAGTATGGTTTACGTAAATAACGGCCGGACGACCCGAAATAGTATGTAAACGGTCAAAATCAATTTGATTCCCGTACCGGCGAGAAAGCCTATGAAGGAGCCGACCGCGGCCCGGAGCGCTTCGGGACCCCGTCGCCGGGCGAAGGCGTATTCGCCGATGAAGGCTCCGATCAGGGAGCCGAGAATCATTCCGACCGGCGTGAGGAAAAGCCCGGCGATCATGCCGATCAGGGAGCCGCGGGAAGCGTATTCGGACCCGCCGAACCGCCGGACGATGAGCGGCGGCAGCAGGTAGTCGATGACGGTAACGGCAACGGTCAGTACGGCCGCGACAATCAGGAAATGCGTGCTGTAATGCGCCGCGCCGCTGAAATGCAGGATCAGCAGGGCGGCATACGATACGGGCGGACCCGGCAACACCGGCAGCACCGATCCCGCGATGCCCGTCAGGGCGCAAAGAATGGCGATGATGATCCAGAATGTTTCCATGACCGTCGGTGCGTTACATGAATACCGCGCTTTTCCGGCTGAGTTTTTCCCGGGCGAACGGCAGGGTAATGACCAGCTTTTTCCGGCTGTCGTCCGCTTCGTACATGACATCCATCATGATGGCTTCGCAGATGGAACGCAAACCGCGTGCCCCGAGTTTGAATTCGAGGGCCTTGTCGACGATGAAGTCGAGTACCGCCTCTTCGAAGGTCAGCGTTATGCCGTCCATTTCCATAATCCGGACATACTGCTTGATGATGGAGTTTTTGGGCTCGGTCAGGATGCGGCGCAGGGCTTCGCGGCCCAACGGTTCCAGATAGGTAAGCACCGGCAGGCGGCCGATCAGTTCGGGAATCAGACCGAACGATTTGAGGTCTTGCGGAGTGACGTATTGCAACAGGTTCTCGCGGTCGATGTCGGACCGCTTCTCCCCCGCCCCGTAGCCGATGGAACGGGTGTTGAGGCGTTGGGCGATCTTGCGCGTGATGCCGTCGAATGCGCCGGCGCAGATGAACAGGATGTTGCGGGTGTCGATTTTTATGAATTTCTGGTCCGGATGTTTCCGGCCTCCTTCGGGCGGCACGTTCACTACGGTCCCTTCCAGAATTTTCAGCAGGGCCTGTTGCACGCCTTCGCCCGATACGTCGCGGGTAATGGAGGGGTTGCCGTCCTTGCGGGCGATCTTGTCGATTTCGTCGATGAAAATGATTCCCCGTTGGGTGCGTTCCACATTGTAGTCGGCGGCCTGGTAAAGCCGGGTCAGGATATTTTCGACGTCTTCGCCCACGTAGCCCGCTTCGGTCAGCACCGTGGCATCCACAATGGTAAAGGGAACGTCGAGAATGCGGGCGATGGTTCGCGCCAGCAACGTTTTTCCCGTGCCCGTTTCGCCGACCAGAACGACGTTCGATTTGTCCAGCTCGATCGTCTCCCGTTCGGAGCCGCCGGAATGGATCAGCCGTTTGTAATGGTTGTAAACGGCGACGGAGAGGTATTTTTTCGCGCTTTCCTGCCCGATGACGTACTCGTCGAGCACGGCCTTGATCTGGGCGGGCTTCAGCAGCTTCTCCTTGTCGAGGGCGGGAACCGCCTCCTCTTTCCGCGCTTTGCGGACGGACCGGTAACCGGGCAACTGGGTTTCCACGATTTCGTGCAGGTATTCCACGCAGTCGATGCAGATGGCGGTGCCGTCGGCCAGTTTGCCGATAATCATTGCGCCGTCCTCTTCGCTCCGGCCGCAGAACGAGCAGTGTTCGGGACCGGAGGGTTGTCCTTTTTTTGCCATATTTTCGTTTCCTTTACTTTTCCCGTTTTTCATATACCCGGTCGATGAGACCGTAATCGACGGCTTCCTGTGCCGTCAGCCAGTAGTCGCGGTCGGCGTCCTTGGCGATTTTCTTTACCGGTACGCCGCTGTGCAGCGACAGGATGTCGTACAGCTCCTGTTTGGTCTTTACGATTTGCCGCGCCGTGATTTCGATGTCGGAAGCCTGTCCTTCGGTTCCGCCTAACGGCTGGTGGATCATGATCCGCGAGTGGGGTAGCGCGGTCCGTTTACCGGCCGCGCCCGCCGTCAGCAGTACCGCGCCCATGGACGCCGCCAGGCCTGCGCAGGTGGTGGCCACGTCGCAGCTGATCAGTTGCATGGTGTCGTAAATGCCCAGTCCGGCCGTTACCGATCCGCCAGGGGTGTTGAGGTATATCTGGATGTCCTTGTCGGGATCGACCGATTCGAGGAACAGCAGCTGGGCCTGGATGATGTTGGCCGCGTCGTCGTTCACGGGACAGCCCAGAAAGATGATGCGGTCCATCATCAGACGCGAGAAAACGTCCATCTGCGCCACGTTCAGGTGGCGTTCTTCGGTAATGGTCGGAGAAATGTAAGCGCTCGACAACCGGTTGTAGTCGTGCAGTTTCAGGCTGCCGATGCCCCGGTTGTGCAGGGCGAACTTTTCAAAATCGGTTTTTTTCATGTTTCGTGTTACGCAATATTTTCGCAAAGATAGGAATTAAAGTGGAAACACGGCGGGCGGAAGGCGGCAAGTTTCCCGAAAGGGGGGACATGTCCGCCCGGCGGAACGGGCGGAAGACCGCTTTCCGTCGGGAACGGGGCGGCGGAAAGAAAAACGCTTTGCGATTTGCAGTTACGGGTTTTTTATATACCTTTGCAGGGCGAAAAAAGATTAAAAAGCCTAAGGCGGATGTGGCGTAATTGGTAGCCGCGCTAGACTTAGGATCTAGTGCCGTGAGGCGTGGGGGTTCGAGTCCCTTCATCCGCACTCTGAAAAACCGTAAGCTGCACGACGATCGTGGCCTGCGGTTTTTTTGCTTTTGCTTTGACGGAAAGAAATTAAAAAATTACATACAAACTTAACTTACTCTTTGAATGAATATAGTTAAAGAAACGCTTGAAAATCAGGCGGCGTTGCTGAAAGTGACGGTAGCTCCCGCAGATTATGCGGAAGCGGTGGAAAAGGCATTGAAAAACTACCGGAAAAAAGCCAATATGCCGGGATTCCGTCCGGGGATGGTTCCCATGGGGGTCATCAACAAGATGTACCGGAAAGGGGTAACGGCCGAAGAGTCGTACCGGAAGGCTTCGGAAGCGATGATCGCTTATCTGGACGAAAACAAGATCGGCATTTTGGGCGAACCGCTGCCGAGCAAAGAACAGAAAGATCTGGATTTTGAAAACGATACCGAATTCGAATTCTGTTTCGAAGTGGGGCTGGCTCCCGAAGTGAATATCGACCTGGGGAAAGTGAGCGTGAACCGCTACGCCATAACCGTGAGCGACCAGATGAAGAAGGATTACAAGGACAATTACCTGCGCCGCTTCGGCAAATTGGCGGATACGGATACGGTAACTTCCGACGAGGCGCTGACCGTGACGCTGGATCAGGAAGGTATGACGGTGGAAGACGCTTATGTGGGGCTGATCGGCATGAGCGAAGAGGAACGCAAGCCGTTCATCGGCAAGAAAGTGGGCGACAAGATGGAAGTCAATGTCAATGATTTGTACAAACAGGCTTCGCAGCGTGCCGCCGTATTGCAGGTAAAGGAAGACGAACTGGCGAATATCGATCCCGTTTTCAACCTGACGATTACCCGCATCCGGAAATTCGAAAACCCGGAAATGAACGAAGCCTTTTTCAAAGAGGCTTTCCCGGCGGGGGATATTACGGACGAAGCGCAGTTCGACGCCATGATCGCGGCGAAAGTGGCCGGCGATCTGGAACAGGAAACGAAGTACAAATTCGTCGACGACACGAAGAAGGCGTTGTTGAAGGCTGCGGCATTGACGCTGCCCGAACCTTTCCTGAAAAACTGGCTGTACGCCATTAATGACGGGAAGTTCTCCATGGAGGAAATTGACAAGGATTTCCCGCAGTTCGTGGAAATGATGGCCTGGGACGTCATCAAACGCCATTATGCGCAGGAAGCGAAGATCGAAGTGACGAAGGAGGACGCGGTAGCCGAAGCCAAAGCGACGGCCGCCATGCAGTTCGCCTATTACGGCATGCCCAACGTGGAAGAAGGTATGCTGAACAATTACGCCGACTCCATGCTGGCGAATAAGGAGGAAGCCCGCAAGATTTACGACCGGTTGGCCGAAAACAAAATCGTGGATTATGTGGCCTCCAAAATCAAGGTAAAAGAGAAGAAAGTGTCGCGCGAGGAGTTCGTGAAACTGTTCGAGGCGCCGGCGGCTGAATAGTGCCGGTGGACCCAAAACGAAAGAGGGACACTTCATTTCATACTTTACCGACAAGTTGTGCCCAAAGGCTTGCACCTGAAGCCTTTGGGCACAACTTTTTTCGTTTTGGGAAGAGACCGCCGCGGACTGAAAGTCGCAGTGCGGTGGTTTGAACCCCAATCGGCCTCAGGCCGGATCCTGAAATCAAAGCGAAGCCTGAATGATCGATTGGGGTTCAAACCGGAGCGTGCGGCTATTCCGCAATCGGAACGTCCGTCGCCGGTTCTGGCTCTTCGATAAAGGTCCGTCCCAGCATCCGGCGGTAAATGTTGGCAATGGCCCAGGAGCCGTAAACGCCTAACGTGATGAGGGTAAAAATGCCCTGAATCAGGAAATAGGGGTAATCTTCCCCCATGCGGGGCGCGTATCCGATGCGTACGGGGGCGGGGGTTCCGTCTTCCCGTGTCGCTTCCGTGTTCCGGACGAGATAATGATAGATGCGTATGACGGCTGCCGGAAGGTAAAAGCCTAACGTGACGCCCGTCAGCAACAGCTGTCCGAGGATATAACCGGCTCCCGCCACGGTATTGTTCGCTCTCAGCCGGACCGTGATGCCGTTGACCGTGATGTCGATGTACCACCGGTAAATCAGGTAGATGTAGAAAGAAGCGATGGGCAGAAGCAGCAGCAGCGTGAACAGCGAGCCCGTTTCGGAGGGCAGGAACGCGGCGATGACCGAGACCGCTATGAGGGGCAGCAGGTAAGAGAGTAAGGTAATGCCGAACAGCGTGGTCCCCAGTCCGTTGAACCGGAACGGCCGGTTCCGGTAGTCGGTATGGTCGGCGAAGAACCGGATGATGCGGGGCTGAAGCCAGAAGGCGTAGATGCCGAGAGTGACGATACATAGCAGAATGCCCGGAACGACGATGCGCAGATAGCCGCCGAACGTGCAGCGGCAAACTAACCGTTCGTCCCGGTATTCGATGTTTTCGATATACAGTTTGGCCAGAAAGAACTGAACGGGCAACAGGATGAGCAGGTAAACGAATATGCAGAGCAGCAGGCCGACGCTTGCGGCGGGATTTTGCTGGGATGCGGCGGACAAGGCGCCGAGGGAGAACAGATAGCCCCAGGTGGCGAGCAGGTAGATCAGATAAAACGGAAACAATCGGGTTCCGGTCAGAGCGGAGTGCAGGTAGTTTTTCATTGTTTTTATGGGTTAAAGTTGAAATTTTTTCAATCGTTTCTCGCTTCGGCGATCGACCGGATTTCGGGGCGTTCGTTTTTCCCGAAACGGAGCGTGTTCCGGTTGTTGTTCGGCGTCGGCTCGTTATCGAAAGTAAATATAACGGTTTTCTCCGGAATATGGAGTACCGGCGGAATAAATAATATATATAAGGGTTGTTCCGGTCTGTAAAAGGATGTCCGGTTCCCCGGGGAACCGGACGCTTCCGATATGGATGTATTCGGCCGGTTACAGGTCCAGAACGGTGTTCCAGCCGTGGCGGTCTTCGGCACGTCCGTGCTGGATATCTACAACGGCTTGATACAGCCGGGTACACCACGGTCCCGGTTTGTCTCCGTAGCTGTACCGGGTCTTGGTTTCGGGGTCGTCGATGTAGCCGATGGCGGTTACCACGGCAGCCGTGCCGCACGCGCCCGCTTCGGAAAATTCGGACAACTCTTCCACCGGAATCGGGCGGCGTTCCACTTTCAGGCCCATCTCTTCGGCCAGCGTACACAGGGTCATGTTGGTAATCGAGGGCAGTACGGACGAAGAGGCTGGCGTGACGTAACTGTTTCCTTTGATGCCGAAAAAATTGGCGGCGCCGCATTCATCGACGTATTTCTTTTCTTTCGGGTCGAGGTAAAGGGCGTTGTCGTATCCGTCCGCATGGGCCAGCATGCCGGGCGTGAGGCTGGCGCCGTAGTTGCCGCCCGCTTTGATGTGTCCGGTTCCGTGGGGGGCGGCGCGGTCGTAGCCCCGCTCTATGACGGCTGACATGGTGCCGGTATTGCCGTTCTTGAAATAGGGGCCTACCGGGGTAACGAAGATAATCAACTGGTATTCGTCCGCCGGTTTGACGCCTACCTGCGCGCCGCTGCCGATCAGCACGGGACGGATATAGAGTGAAGCGCCGCTTTCGAAAGGCGGGATGTATTCCGCGTTCAGTTCGATCACTTTTTTCACGGCGTTGCAAAACAATTCCACGGGAGGTTCCGCCATTTTCAAATAGGAAGCGGAACTGATCATGCGCCTGGCGTTGTCTTCCATGCGGAAAATACGGACTTTGCCGTCTTCGCAACGGAAAGCCTTCAGACCTTCGAACGCTTCCTGACCGTAATGCAGGCAGGTGGCCGCAATGCTTAGGTTTACCGTGTTTTCGCTGTGTATTTCAAGTTCTCCCCATGCGCCGTTTTTATACGTGCAACGAACATTATACGCCGTTTCCCGATAAGAGAAACTCAGGTTGCTCCAGTCTAAATCTACCATCTTTTTATCTGTTTATATCGTTTTCGTGAATTGAGAAACTGTTCGGAACTTTATGATTCGTTGCGGTCGTTTCAAGACTTTTTCCGGTATTCCTTTTTCGAATATTTAAGACAATCGTTGTCGGTTGCGTTTTCCGAAAAAAGATTTGTCTGGAAACGGCTTTCCGAAAAAATTCGGAATAAAGTCCGACCAATTTTCAAAATTGGTGTAAAGTTACGAAAAAAAAGCTGTGCTGGTACCTCGGATCCGATAAAAATTATGATATCCGTTGTAGGAGGGGCAGTAAAAAAAACGTACCGAGACGCGGCTCGATTTCCGGAAATCCGGAAGGCAACGGGGAAGCATCTCGGGAAAAGCCCGTTTCTTTTCGATGCAGCCGCGATGCGGGGAGACAAAAAACATCGGCCCCGAATGAATGGGACCGATGTCGGAACTGAAAGACGTCGCCAGACTTATTCGGAGATGCCTTCGACGGTTTTCTGCACTTTCTTGATAAATTCTTCGGCCGGGGCTCCTCCTACGATACGGCCCAACTCCTTGCCGTCGCCGTTCAGGATCAGGAAGGTCGGATAGGCTTTGATACCGTATTTTTTGGCAATATCCACACCCTCGCCTTTTTCCATGTCGAGTTTATAGTTGATGAAGTTTTTGTTGAAATAATCTCCCACGATTTTCTGGGGGAATACCTCTTTGGCCATGAGTTTGCACGGACCGCACCATACGGCGTAGCAATCCATGAATACTAACTTGCCCGATTCCTGGGCTTTCTTCAGCACGTCGGTAAAGGAACCGCTTTCGAATTCGATTCCGCCTGTACTTTGCGCCGGAGCTTGACCGGCTACAAAGAGTGCGGCGAACAGTAACAGAAAAATCTTTTTCATAATAAGCAGTTTTATGCGTTAAATGCGTTTGTTTTTGGTCGAGAGCATGCCGCAGGCGGCGGAAATGTCTTCGCCGCGCGAAGCTCTCAGGGTGGTTATGATGCCTTCCCGGTTCATGGCGTCCCGGAAGGCCGCTATGCGTTCGGGAGGGGAAGGTCGCAACGGAGTGTCGGGAATGCGGTGGAAACGGATGAGGTTTACCCTGCACCGCAATCCTTTCAACAAACGGCAAAGTTCGCGGACATGCCGGTCGGTATCGTTGATTCCGTCGAACAGAATGTATTCGAAACTGATGCGGCGTTGTCCGCTCCAGTCGTATTTCTTCAGTTCTCCGACCACTTCGCCGATGTCGTATTTGTTTTGCACGGGCATCAGCCGCTGCCGCTCGTCGCCGAACGGGTCGTGGAGGCTGACAGCCAGATGCGCCTTGCTTTCCCTCATAAACCGTACCAGGGCGGGAATGACGCCTACGGTAGAGAGCGTAATGCGGGTAGGGCTCCATCCGAATCCCCATTCCGCAGTCAGGATTTCCAGACTGCGCAACACGTTGTCGAGGTTGTCCAACGGTTCTCCCATTCCCATATAGACCACGTTGGTCAACCGCTCCGTTTCGTCGATGGAGCAAATCTGGTTCAGGATCTCGCCCGCCGAGAGGTTGTGCAGGAATCCCTGTCGGGCCGTCATGCAGAAACGGCAACCCATGCGGCAGCCGGATTGCGACGATATGCACAAGGTGGCCCGATCGCCGTCGGGGATATAGGCCGATTCCACGGCCGCTCCGCCGAGGGTGGGGAACAGGTATTTCCTTGTTCCGTCCGCAGAGTCCTGCACGGTCGTATAACCGATGCGTCCTACGTCGTATTTCTCCCGCAACCGTTCGCGAACGGCTTTCGAGAGGTTGGTCATCCCGTCAATTTCCGTTATCCGTTTTCCGTACAGCCACTCCGCCAACTGACGGGCCATATAGCGTTTGCCGCCGGCTTCAGCGGCCACGGTTTCCAATTCGGCCAGCGTTTTGCCGAACAGCCACTCTTTTTCGCTCTTTTCTTTTTCCATGTTTCGACCGGCGAAGGGACGAACGGAAAATCGATTCGTCGTGGTAAAGATACGGGAAAAAATCAAAAAAGCAAGCAAAACGGCTTTTTTTGCTTTCGGAAGGGAGTGTATCGAACCGCAAAATTTCGTTGTCTTCCTTTGGGTCGGGTTACCGTTGTGGCCAAGAGAGCTCAAGGGGATTTACCTTGAATTCCTTTCGACGTTTTCCCGCCTCGGCATAGCCCGAACGAGTTCGGCTCTGCATTCGGCTTAACGAAAACATTCTGCAAGTCGTTCAAAAATCTTCATCTGTCAGGCTTTGCTTTTCCAAGATGAGGTCACGTACGTCAGTCAGTACGTGACCGAAGTTTTAAAAGGCAGTAACGCGGCAGATGAAGATTTGGGGGACAACTTTCAATATTTCGGGGTTTCCGGCTTCTCCAGTTCGGCTTCCGACAGCGGCTTTTTATTCATCGTTCGCCAGACGTACCAGATGTAGGCGACTACGAACGGAATGAAAACGGAGACGATGGCCATCGTGCGGAGCGTGAAAGGACTGGAGGAGCTGTTGGCGATGGTCAGCGAACTCTGCGGGTCGCACAAGGAAGGGTAATAGGCCGTGCCGTTGTATCCGGCCAGCAGCATCAGCATGCATACCGTGAGGACGGTTCCCGTGCCGCTGAACCAGATGGCCTTGCGGTCGGTTTGCAGCAGAGCCGAGGCAATGCCCCACAACACGGCAGCGATGCCTAATGCCAGCAGTACGGCGATGAACGGCATTTCCCGCAGGTTATGGAAATAGAGGTATTCGACCGGCCGAATGGTTCCGGTAACCGGGTCGGCCTGTTGGCCGGAAGAGAGCAGCAGGGAGACCAGGAAACCGACGAAACAGACGACGAACGCTACGGAAGAGATCCACAGGGGACGTTTGGCGTTCCGGAGGATGTCCGGCGCGTCGAGGTTGTTGTAGAGGTAGTGGATGCCGAGCGTGCGGGCGAGGAAAAAGACGGCCAGCCCGAGCGCTACGTTGCGCAGGTCGAGCAGGGCTTCCAACCCCCGCCACGGCGTTTGCCACTGGGAAATGACCGGACTGCCCGACACGAGTGCCAGGTTACCCCTTTCCACCGTGAACGCCCCGCCGGTAAAGAGGGTTCCTACGGCGGCTCCCAACAGAAGCGTTCCGAACAGTCCGTTGAGAATCAGGAACCATTCGTAGGTGCGGGCGCCGAGAAAATTCTCCGGTTTCGACCGGTATTCGTACGCCACGGCCTGTATGACGAAAAAGAACAGGATGGCCATCCAGACATAGAAGGCTCCGCCGAAGCTGGTGGAGTAGAAGAGCGGGAAGGAGGCGAAGAAGGCTCCGCCGAAAGTGACTAACGTGGTAAAGGTCAGTTCCCATTTATGGCCCAACGAGTTGATGATAACGTCGCGTTGCCGGGGCGTTTTGCCCAAGGTGTAAATGAGGGTCTGCCCGCCCTGTACGAAAAGCAGGAAGACCAGCAGGCCGGCCAGCAGCGAAATGATCAGCCACCAATAGTGTTGCAGGAAAATATAGGAGTCCATAGCGTAAAGCGGTTTAATGTCAGACAATCGGTTAACGTTCGGAGCCGATCCGGATTTGTTTCAGCATGATGCGTATTTCGGCGATCAGCAGCAGGGTAAACAGAACGGCGAACAGGAAAAAGGTGGTTTGCACCGAGGCGGCGTCGAGGCTCGATACGGAAACGCCCGTCGGCAACAGGTCCTGTATGGTCCACGGTTGTCGTCCCACTTCGCAGACGATCCAGCCCGCCTGTCCCGCCAGATACCCCAACGGGATGGACCATACGAGCAGGCGCAACAGGAATTTTCGCCCTTCCAGCGGTTTGCGCCCCAGCCACAATACGACGGCGAACAGCAGGATGAAATAGACGCCCAACCCGACCATGACGCGGAAGCTGTAATAGGTCAGGGGAATATTGGGGATGACCTCTTCCGGGTGGTCGAGGTAACCGTAGCCGAGATAGCGGAAATAGGTGTCGTGGAATTGCCGTCCCTCTTCCGTCCGGGTGTCGAACAGGCGCTGCACCTGTCGCATGGTCGCCGTGTCTCCGGTTTTACGGGCCTCCACGTAACGCGCCATCTGGGTCCGCGCTTCCTCGCCTCGCTCCATCTTGTCGCGGGTGGAGAGAATGCCGTGAGCGGCGTTGCCGTAAACGAGGTCTTCAATGCCCGGCACGAAGGCATCGGAACGGTGGGCGGCCAGCAGGGACAGCATGCCGTCGATCCGGACGGGGGCGTAGTGTATGGGCTCGTCGTTGTCTATCCGTTTGGCGGGATTCAGCAGGCTGATGACAGTCAGCGGTGCGCCCGTCTGCCCTTTGTAAATGGCCTCCATGGCCGCCAGTTTCATGGGTTGTATGCGGGCGACCTGCACGCCGGAGTTGTCGCCGCTCCATGCGACGAGCAGGGAACCGATGAGTCCGGTTACGGCGCCGATGCGAAGGCTGCGGGCGGCCAGAAAGGCTTCCCGTTTACGCAGCATGTACCAGGCGGAAATGCCGCAGACGAACAGGGCGGCCGTAACCAGTCCCGAGGAGACGGAGTGGATGAATTTCGTGACGGCGACGGGCGAGAACGCTACCTGGGCGAAATCGGTCATTTCGTTTCGGGCGGTTTCGAGGTTGAAGCTCATGCCGACGGGGTATTGCATCCAGCTGTTGGCCACGAGGATCCAGTAGGCCGACAGGCTGGCGCCGATGGCCACCAACCATGTGGAGGTCAGGTGGAACCGGGGGGAGACTTTGTCCCAGCCGAAGAACATGACGGCGATGAACGTGGCTTCCATGAAGAAGGCCACGATGCCTTCGATGGCCAACGGGGCCCCGAAGATGTCGCCTACGAAATAGGAGTAGTTGGACCAGTTGGTCCCGAACTCGAATTCGAGAATCAGCCCGGTGGCTACGCCGATGGCGAAATTGATGCCGAAGAGGCGCATCCAGAACCGGACGGTCTTTTTCCATTCGGGAGGGAACCCTTTGCGCAGATATACGGTTTCCATGACGGCGCAGATGATTCCCAAACCGAGGGTCAGCGGAACGAAAAGCCAGTGGTACATGGCCGTCAGGGCGAACTGGGCCCGCGACCAATCTACGATTTCGGTAATGTTCAGTGGTATCATGTTTGTGCAGGTTAAGTAACGAAGAGGGGAGCGAGGCCGGAGCGGAAGGCGGTCAGCGGCGGGGAGCCGTCAGCTCGTCGAGCACGTGGGCCGCTTTTTCCGGTTCGGTATCGAATCCGGCCAGGGCGTCCGGAAAGAAGAAAAACTTTAATATTCCAAACATTATGAATATCTTTACCAGAATAATCAGCCAGAGGGTTCTGCCCAGCGTCATGCTGCGGAACCCTTCGTAGTAGAAGCGGAATATCCGGCGGAAGATAGACATGGCTCATCATGAATTTATAATGCGATAAATATAGTATAAAAATGTCAGATATTAGTAAACTTCGGGAAATTTTACGGCAACCTGCAAAAATGGTGCTAATCGGGCATGCGAATCCCGACGGCGACGCCGTCGGGTCGTTATTGGCCTGGGGGGAGTATCTGGAACGGACGGGGCACGAGGTCGCTTTGTTCGTGCCCAACGACCCTCCCGTTTTCCTGCGGTCGATGGACGGTTTCGCCCGGCTCCGCAGTTTCCGGGCCGACGACCGGTCGGCGGCGGAGGCCGTGGAAAAGGCCGAAGTCATTTTCGCCATGGATTTCAACGAAACGGAAACCCGGATCGGGGCGTTGTCCGCGCCGGTGGAGGCGAACCGCACGGCATGTCGGGTGCTGATCGACCACCACCTGAATCCGCCGAAAGAACGGTTCGACCTTTGTTTCAGCGATACCGAGGCTTCCTCTACGGCCCTGATCGTCTATCGCCTGATCCGCGATCTGGGGGATCTGGCGTCGCTGACCTTGTCGATGGCGAAAAATATCTATGTGGGGATGATGACCGATACGGGCAATTTCAGCTACGGCAACCTGACGGGCGAGCTGTACCGGATCATCGCCGATTTGGTGGACCGCGGCGTGTCGCCTGCGGAACTGAACGCACAGGTGTTCAACGTCTATTCGGAGTGGCGGATGCGGTTGATCGGGTATGCCCTGCATGAGAAGCTGACTTTGCTGAATCCGAAAACGGCTTATGTCGCCCTTTCCATGGCCGAACTCAACCGGTTCCATTACCGGCCGGGGGATACGGAAGGGCTGGTCAATATGCTGCTTTCCATCGGAGGGGTCGGTATGTCGGCGTTGTTTACCGAAACGAACGAATGCATTAAAATTTCGCTGCGGTCGCGGGGGACGGAGGGCGTGGACGTCAATCGGTTCGCCCGGACCTGGTTTTCGGGAGGCGGGCATAAGAATGCGGCGGGGGCCAAATCGTTCGCCACGATGGAGGAGACTTTGCGCCGGTTCGAGGAAGGCGTGAACGCGCTGTAATTTCTTGTAAATTGTCCAAATAAAAGGATATGGCAGGCATTATTTTTGTGTGTGACAAAACCGGTACGGATGGGGTCGGACGGCACTCCGTAACGGTACGGGGGCCCGGTTTTTCCGGTGGGGGTGGCCGATGAATGTCGATTTGATCGTTACCGGCAAAACGAATGTGAATTATGTGGCGGAGGGGGTGGCCGAATATGAAAAGCGGTTGTCCCGGTATATCCGGTTTCGGATATTGACGCTGCCGGATGTGAAAAACGGAGCTTCGCTTTCCTGCGATGTATTGAAACAACGGGAAGGGGAGGCTATGCTGGCCCGTTTCGGGGATTATGATCGGGTGGTTTTGTTGGATGAAAAAGGAAGGGAATATACCTCGGAAGAGTTTGCCGACCGAATTGGACGGCTGGCCGGAAGCGGCATGCGGAATCTGGCTTTCGTGGTAGGCGGAGCCTACGGATTTTCTGAGAGTGTTTATCGTGCGGCACACGGCAGAATGTCGATTTCCCGAATGACTTTTTCGCATCAGATGATACGGCTGCTTTTTATCGAACAGTTTTATCGGGCGATGACGATACTTCGCGGAGAACCTTATCATCATCGATAGCGGTTGCTTCCGCAGCGGCTTAAATTGTTGAGGAATGAAGATAGGCTGGCATAACGTGGACATTAAGAAGTGCTGGGTGCGTATGGAGAACCGTACGGCTCGGTGGGGATTGTTCCTCGGGGGGTTGTTGCTGGCGATATACGGCATATTGTATTATGCTTCGGATGCGGTATATTATAGGCAGACGGGACGACGGATCGAACGCAGCATCACGAAGGCGGAGAAGCTGTCGGCCCGGCTTGCGGAGGTCTGGCTGGATACGCCCGATGCCGACGAGGGCATGGAGCGCGTGCTGCGCAGGTTCAGCGAAGAGGGAACCGGGGATTGCTTGTTGTGCCTGTTTGAAGACGGAAAGCTCGTTTATTGGAACAAGGAGATGAACGAACCCGATTCGGTCATTTACAATATGCTCCCGGCGATAACCGCTTGTTTGAACGACCGGGTCGTTTATCCTTTCGTGTACGACCGTGGCGATCGTCGGCTGGTATTGATGCTCGAAGTCGCCGATTTCATTCCGAAATGGCGGGAAGCGTACATCGAAAGTACGGATATGCCGCGGTTTCGCGTTCGTTCCGATCATCCGCGGACTGGCATCGAAGTCAGGGACCGGACGGACCGTTATCTTTTATCGGTCGAGCCTGTCACTCCCCGTTCCCCTTTCGGTTGGGTAGGCGCTATCGCTTGGACGGGAGCATTGATCGTTGTCGTCTCTTTTGCCCTGTCGATATTGAAACGGATGACGATCTACAACGCTCCGATCATGCTGTTCCTGTTGTTTGTCGGTTTGTTCGGGATATGGATTGTCGTGGAGTACAGCCATTTGCTGCCTCAGAATTATCCGATTTTCAAGGCGGACCATCCGCTTAATAAAACGCTGGTCAAGTTGTTCGGTCTTCATTTTACGATGGGTAATATTTTGATGACCAGCATCCTGTTTCTGATATATATACTGATAAAAGCGCGGGCGCGTTACAAACTGAAAATTTATTTCCGGAATTCCTGTCTGTTGTTCCGTCGGTTTTATCTCGGCCTGACCGCATTGTCTTACGGCGTTTCTCTGGGGATAGGGGCTGCCCTGATTCTTTTATTGGTGTTCGATCATTTTGCGTTCAAAACCGTTTACGAAGCATTTACGGTGGAGGCTTCCACCGTGGTATTGTATCTGGTAGTGGTGGCTGTCAATGCCACGGTTCCGCTGCTTGTGTTGCATATGAACGAGGTATTCAAACGTCGGGAGGTCGTGTGGATCGTAATCGGCATGTTCCTTACGGGAACGGCGACCGTGCTGGGGCTGTGGAACACGATGGACGGAATGGGAAGCGTGGTGCTCGCTTTCATGTGGGTTACGTTATTGTTGGTCCTGTTTCAGCATAAGTTCCGGTTGCAAATCTTTTTTTCTTGTTACGTGGGCATAACGGCCTTGTTCCTTACGTTTATGGTTTTCCACGATACGCTTACGGGAAACATACGGGTTCCTCGTAAAATCGCGGTGGCCATCTACAATAACAAGAAACGGTTGCTGGAGGGACCGTACGACTATATTCTGAATGCGGAACGGGAATGGCGTCAGTTGTCGTATTATTCGTTTATCAAGGTGGAAAACAGACAGGTCGTCGATTTCGGAGGGCATTACGTTTACGGCGTGTATAACCGGGAAAACAGACTTCCGAAGGTTTGGGACGACCGGGTAATAAGAAGCGTCCGGCAGAATGAAGGAGTGTTCGAAGCGAACGGGTTCATGCATTACGCTCTGTTGTCTCAAGACCGTCACGGTAAGATCGTGATCGTCTCCTATCCGAAGGTACGTTTCGTCGATCTCTTCTCCATGTTCCTGTATCTGTTCATGGTATTGTGGCTGGGGGTGGCGCTGTTGTTCGGGATTGCCGTTTTTCTGCCTAAGATGAGGCATTTCCGGATCAGTCTGTATAAACAGGTCCGCGCCACGATTTTATTGACCGTAGTCTTGTCCGCCTTGGCCGTCTTGTTCATGATGGTGCGGTATATTGTTCGGGAGCAGGAGAAGATTTCGAAATCGCAGTTGTTTACCTTGTTCAATACTACGATTTCCGATTTCAATACGCTTTTCAAGGTAATGCCTTATACGCCGGATAATCTGGAATTGTGGGCGAACGATATGAAAACGAAATACTGGCTCGATTTGAATATATATGACGAATCGGGAACGTTGCTGGCCTGTTCCAATCCGTATGCCCTGAAAAACGAACTTGTGCCGATCCGGATGAATCCGGAGGTGTTTCGGTGCAGGAACGAGTTGGGGAACCTGATGTATCGGGAGGAGAACATACAGGGAACCGAATGTTTTTCTTTTTATTATAAGCTGCGTGTGCCGAATACGGATAAGGATATTTTTCTGCATGCCGTATTTTTCGGAAATTTTTATGAAATGGAGGGACAGCCTACGGTCATCAATATCTTGAACGTGCTTTTGATCGTCGTTTTTCTTTCCATTGTCATCTCCGGATTGTTTTACCGGCAGATCATGAAACCTATCCGGCTGATCCAGACCAGTATCCGCAATATCCGTTACCGGCAGCGGATCGAAAACTCCCAATATGACAAAAAGAGCGAGATCGGCCAACTATTGGAGCAGTATAACCGGACAATCGACGAATTGACGGCGACCTATACCGAACTGGCCCGGCACGAGAGACAGGATGCCTGGCGCATGATTGCCCGGCAGATGGCGCATGAATTGAAGAATCCGCTGACCCCGATCAAACTGAAGGCCCAGATGATTCTGCACCGCCGCAAGACCGGAGATGCCCGCTGGGACGATAAAATCGACGAGAGCCTGCAGTTGATCGTGTCTCAGACCGAAATACTGGCCAATATCATTACCGAATTTTCGTCGCTGGGCAAGATCAACGAAAAACCGCCCGTGCGTGTCCACATCGACAAAATGTGCCGTGAGCTGATTTCGTTTTATTCCTGCTTTCACGGGGTAACGATCCATTATGAAAATTTGGATACGTCGTTGTACGCCAATGTGAATTACGACAATTTATGGAGCGTGATTTTAAATCTGATTTCCAATGCCGTATCGGCCGTGCATTCCGTGAAGGACATGCGGGAAGGTCATGTCGTGCTGCGGGTGCGGAGCGATGGTCCCCAACATATTGAAATATCGGTGTCGGATAACGGATGCGGTATTCCCGAAAACGAACAGACGATGATATTTACGCCCAATTTCACGACCAAGAAAAACGGCAGCGGTTTGGGATTGGTCATTTCCCAACAGATGGTGCGGGCCATGAACGGCCGGCTTTATTTCGAGTCCAAAGAAGGAGTGGGCAGCGTATTTTATATCGTGATAGAGCAGGCGTTGCCGCCGAGCAGGCGGGAGGAAGACGAGGAGTTGTGACGGGTTACCTGTATTATTCGGGAGAATCGGTCCGCGGAGAAAGAGAGGGGGAGTCCAGGAGGGTCCGGACGCGTTCCGCTACCTCTTCCATCAACCATTTCGGCGTGGAGGTGGCGCCGCAGATGCCGATCGAACGGATGTTTTCGAACCATTCCGGCTGCAATCCGTCGCTGTCTTCGATTTTGTAGCATTTCGGATTGGCGTTGCGGCAGTTCTCGAACAACGCTTTCCCGTTGGAGCTGTGCGCTCCGCTGACGAACAGTACCAGGTCGTAGCGCGAGGCGAATTCCCGCAGGTGGTCGAAACGGTTGGAGACCTGCCGGCAGATGGTGTCGCGCACCGTAACGCCGGCCCGCGCCCGTTCCCGGATCTGCCCGGCGATGCGTTTGAACAGAACGAGGGACTGGGTGGTTTGGGAGAGCAGATAGACGGGACGGGAAAAATCGAGCCGTTCCAGATCCTCCTCCCGTTCGATAACCGTAGCCCGGTTGTCGATCTGTCCGTTCAGTCCGATGACTTCGGGATGTCCCTGTTTGCCTAAGATGACGACCTGTCCGTTCCGGGCCTGCATCTCCCGGTCGGCTTCGATGACTTTTTTCTGGAGGGCCGCCACTACAGGACAGGTGGCGTCGATCAGCCGTACCCCGTACCGACGGGCCGAAGCGTAAGTGGCGGGCGGTTCGCCGTGAGCCCGGATAAGCACCGTCTGACCGGCGTAGGCGGGCAGTTCGTCCGTCGTGATGGTGCGAAGTCCTAACCCGGAAAGGCGGGACATCTCTTTATGATTGTGCATGATATCTCCCAGCGAAAAGACGGGGCCACCTTTCCGCAAAGCGGTTTCGGCTTTTTCTATGGCGGTAACCACGCCGAAACAGAATCCCGATTTGTCGTCGATCTCTACGGTCATCTCCGGAAAATTTCGATTCTTTACAAAGGTTTGTCGGGGCGGGTGCGCTCTTCGATCAGTTTCATGACCCACTCCATCTGTTCGGGGATGGTCATGTCGCTGTTATCCAACAATACGGCGTCTTCCGCCTGCCGCAACGGGCCGACGGCGCGTTCGGTGTCGAGACGGTCGCGTTCTTCGATATTGTTCAGGATGTCTTCGAAACGGACGGCTGCGCCCTGGGCTTGCAGCTCCTTGTAACGCCGTTCGGCCCTGACTTCCGGAGCGGCGGTCATGAACAGTTTCAGTTCGGCGTCCGGAAAGACAACCGTGCCGATGTCGCGTCCGTCCATGACCACCCCCTTGTCGCGTCCCATTTGCTGTTGCCGGGCGACCAGGAAGTCGCGGACCGCGCCGACGGCGCTCACGGCGCTGACGTCGCGGCTGACTTCCATCGAGCGGATTTGTTTTTCCACGTCGGCTCCGTTCAGCCAAATGTCGCTTTTCCGGGTTTCCGGGTTGTAACGGAACGACAGGTCGATCTCATTCAGCCGGGCCGCCAGTTCCCGTTCCTTTACCCGCCCGTTTTCGATAAGTCCTTGCTGGCGGGCGAAAAGGGTCACGGCGCGATACATGGCGCCCGAATCGATGAACAGGTAACCCAGGCGGGCGGCGATGGCTTTGGCGAAACTGCTTTTTCCGCAGGAGGAGTAACCGTCTATGGCTATGATGATTTTTTTCATGGCGGGATTTATTTTACGATATGTTCCATTCCGACGCCGGGCATTTCGAATACGACGCTGAGGATGGTTATGATTCCCAGCAGGATGATGATGCCTCCGGCGACCTTGTTCAGGGCGACCAGATGGCGGGGACGGAATTTCCGGCGGACCTTGTTGATGAAAAACGTCAGCAGGAACCACCAGCCCGATGCGCCCGCGAAGACGCCCAGTACGGCGGGAATGCCCTGCCGCAGTGAGGGACTGCTTTCGAACCCCAAGGAGGTAAAGAGAGCGACGAAGACCAGGATATAGGCCGGATTGGTCAGGGTCAGCAGAAAGACGGAAATGTAGTCTTTGAAGGCCCGTTCGTTCCGTGCCCGCGTGGCACCCCGTTTGAAGGTCGTTTTCTTGTAGTAGATGGAAAGGCCGATGCCGATGATGATGATGCCCCCGACGACCGTCAGGAGTTGCATACGGCTCTCGATGAACGACATGACGAGGGTCAGGAAAAACATGGCCACGGTAGCGAAGAGGGTGTCGGCGGTGGCGGCACCCAGACCGGAACAGAATCCGGCCTTGAAATGCTTGTTGAGGGTGCGTTGGATGCACAATACGCCGATGGGACCCAGCGGGATGGACCCCAGCAAACCGATCAGTATGCCTTTGAATAAGAAGGTCAGTTCCATAGTTCGATGACGCATGACGGCATTCCGGAAAAGGGTATGCATTTTCCCTGCCGGGTTTTCTCCAGCGTTACCGGCGCCGTGTTTGCAGTTTGTTCAGCAGTTTCATTTTTTCGAGGGCGTTTTTGGCGGAACGCTGTTCCGCTTCTTTCTTGGAATCGCCGATGCCGTATCCCTGAGGGTGGTCGTCGATGAGGACGACCGATGAAAATTGTTGTTCGGTAGCGGACGGGTCCGTATTGGGTACGTTTTCGAAAACGACCTGCCGGTGGTGTTGCTGGCACCATTCGATCAAACGGCTTTTGAAATCGGTCTCCATCTCCAACAGGTTTTCCAGATCGACGTGCCGATGGATGATGTGGTTGATGAATTGCCGGTTGGCCGTATCGTATCCCTGGTCGAGATAAAGAGCGCCCATGAGCGCTTCCAGTGCGTCGCCGTAGATGTTTTTCTTGGTGTTCTGGTGGTAATTGTTCTGGGAGATGAGGTATTCGTCGATACCGAGCCGCCGGGCTAACTGGTTCAGCGAAGCGCGCGACACGATTTTGGCGCGCAACTGGGTCAGGAACCCTTCGTCTTCGTCGGGAAATTCGATGAACAGCATGTCCGACACGATGGTTTCGATAACGGCGTCGCCCAGAAATTCCAACCGCTCGTTGTTTATGGTTCTGTTGTCAAAAACAATAGAAGCTGACTTATGAATCAAAGCCAGCTTGTAAAGTTCTATATTGTTCGGATAAACACCGAAAATATCTTTCGAGAGTTTGTAAAATTGTTTATCCCGGGAGAACCGAATCTTCAGGGGAAACAATAGCCAGTCAATCACGATTTATTTGAATTTTTTTAGAATGACGGTTGCGTTATGGCCGCCGAAACCGAACGTGTTGCTCAATGCGTAATCGACATTGCGTTTTTGCGCGGCGTTCAGCGTCAGGTTCAGCCGCGAGTCAATCGCCGGATCGAGTTCCTCGTTGTTGATCGTGGGAGGGATGATTCCTTGCGTAAGGGCCAGGATGGAAGCCAACGCTTCGATGGCTCCTGCCGCTCCCAGCAAGTGTCCGGTCATCGATTTCGTCGCGCTGATGTTCATTTTGTAGGCATGTTCGCCGAAAGCCAGCATGATGGCTTTTATTTCGGCAATGTCGCCTACCGGCGTGGAAGTGCCGTGCGTATTGACGTAGTCGATTTTGTCCGGCGTGATGCCCGCATCGTCTATGGCATTCAACATGGATTTGCTCGCACCGCTGCCGTCGGGCAGGGGAGCGGTCAGATGGTAAGCGTCGGCGGACATGCCGCAACCCGCTACCTCGCAGTAAATTTTGGCGCCGCGCGCTACGGCGTGTTCATACTCTTCGAGTATCAACGCTCCCGCACCTTCTCCGATAACGAAACCGTCGCGCGCCACGTCGAAGGGACGGGACGCCCGGGCCGGGTCGTCGTTACGGGTGGAGATGGCCATCATGGAACCGAATCCGCCTACGCCGGGTTCGCTGACCGCGGCTTCCGAACCGCCCGTAAGGATGATGTCGGCTTTGCCCCAGCGGATCTGGTTGAAAGCGTCCGCGATGGCGTGATTGGAAGAAGCGCAGGCCGAAACGGTCGCGTAGTTGGGACCGCGGAAGCCGTATTTCATGGAGATATGACCGGCCGAGATGTCGGCGATCATTTTAGGAATGAAGAAAGGGCTGTAGCGAGGTGTTCCGTCGCCTTCTACAAACCCTTTCGTCTCTTGGTGGAACGTAATCAGTCCCCCTATGCCTGAAGCCCAGATGACCCCCGCACGGTCGAGATCGATCTTTTCCAGATCGAGGATCGAATCCTTTACGGCCTGTTCCGCCGCCACCAGCGCATACTGGGTATAGAGGTCGTATTTGCGCGCTTCTTTGCGGTCGAAATGGTCATTGGCGTTGTACCCTTTTACTTCGCAGGCGAATCTTGTCTTGAATTTGGTAGCATCGAATTTTGTGATAGGTGCGGCTCCGCTGACTCCTTTTTCGAGGTTCGAAAAATACTCTTCAATGTTGTTTCCCAACGGATTGATGGTGCCTATGCCTGTAACTACGACTCTTCTTAATTTCATATCTGCGTTCAAATATTGATTAAAAGGACAAGTTTTTCCCTGTCAAAGTATTTTCGGGTTTCTGAATGTGCGTGTTCGATTAGTTTTTCTTGCTTTCGATGTAGCTGATCGCGTCGCCTACGGTCGTGATCTTTTCAGCGTCTTCATCGGGAATCTGGATGTCGAAGACTTTTTCGAATTCCATGATCAGTTCTACCGTGTCGAGAGAGTCTGCGCCCAGGTCGTTCGTGAAACTTGCGGAAGGAACTACGGCTGCTTCATCGACGCTTAATTTTTCAACGATGATTTCAACTACTTTTGATGAAATTTCTGACATGATTCTAATTTTTTGAGTTTGACAATTCTGATTCTTGCTGCTCTGCGTTAGAGCAAAATTTTTGGCAAAGTTATAATTTTTTAATTTACTTTTGTCCGTTACAACGATTTTTTTTACTTATAGAGATTTTTTTGATTTTGTAAGGCATTGTTTATGAGGAATATAGCTATATTTGCTTCCGGCACGGGCACGAATGCGGAGCGGATTATGTCCTATTTCGAGGCGGGAAATACGGCTCGCGTGCGGTTGATTTTATGCAATAAAAGTACGGCGGGAGTCGTTGAACGTGCGAGAAAACACGGGGTGGAATGCCGGATATTCACGCCGGCGGAACTGAGGGAAACGACGCTGGTAACGGACTGGTTGGAGGAGTTCGCCATCGATTACGTGGTCCTGGCGGGGTTTCTGTTGCTGTTGCCTCCGGCCGTGACGGATCGGTACGGGGAACGGATCGTCAATATCCATCCTTCCCTGTTGCCTAAATTCGGCGGGAAGGGGATGTACGGCGACCGGGTGCATGCCGCCGTACTCGAGGCGGGCGAGACCCGCAGCGGCATTACCATCCATCACGTGAACGGGCGGCTGGACGAAGGGGCCGTGATTTTTCAGGCCGAAACGCCCGTATTGCCGGACGATACGCCGGAGACGCTGGCGACTCGGGTGCATGAGCTGGAATACGCCTACTATCCTCGTATTATCGAACAGGAAATATTGAAAATGCAATGAAAAGTTTTGGAAGTGACAACCATTCCGGGGTTCATCCGTCGATCCTGGCCGCTTTGGCGGCGGCCAATGAAGGACATTGTCCTGCTTACGGCGACGATCCCCATACCGAACGGCTGAAAGCCGAGCTGAAACGCCGGTTCGGATGCGCCGACAGTTGCGTCGTGTTCAACGGGACAGGCGCCAACGTGTTGGCGTTGAAAGTTCTGACCGATTCGTGGAATGCCGTGATATGCGCCGCTACGGCGCATATTCAGGTGGACGAGTGCGGCGCGCCGGAAAAACATACCGGGTGCAAGCTGCTGACCGTAGAGACGCCGGACGGCAAGCTGACGCCCGAACGGGTGCGTCCGTTGCTGCATGGTTTCGGGTTTCAGCATCATGCCCAGCCCCGGGTCATTTCCATTTCGCAACCGACGGAGTTAGGTACCTTATATACGTTGGAAGAGATGCGGGCGTTGGCCGGTCTGGCCCATGCCCACGGGATGTACCTGCATGTGGACGGGGCCCGGCTGGCCAATGCGCTGGCCGCGACGGGATGTACGCCGGAAGAGATGACGCGCGGCTGCGGAGCGGACGCGGTATCGCTCGGCGGAACCAAAAACGGCCTGATGGTCGGCGAAGCGGTACTGTTTTTTCGCGAGGAATTGTGCGGAGCGGTCATGTATGAGCGGAAACAGATGACGCAACTGGCTTCCAAGATGCGGTTCGTTTCGGCGCAGCTGAACGCTTATTTGGAAGGCGATTTGTACATCCGGCTGGCGGAACGGTCGAACCGGGCGGCGGCGTATTTGGCGGAACGGCTGGAGAGAATCCCGCAGGTCCGGATCACGCAGCCTGTGCAGACCAATGCCGTGTTCGCCGTGTTGCCTGCCGCCGTGCGCGAACGGCTGATGCGGGAGTATTGCTTTTACATCTGGAATGAGGAAACGGGCGAAGTGCGTTGGATGACTTCGTTCGATACGGAGCGGGTCGATGTGGACGCTTTTGCGGACCGGATCGAGGCGTTGTGCCGGGAGTAAATCGAGTTTTTGGGGGGAGTTTGAATTAGATTTGCATCGTTTCGGGGGTATGAAAAACAGCGGGGATACCGGTATCCTCGCTGTTTTTCATACGGACCGGGTCATGCTTTCCGTTCCGGATCGGTAGGATAACGGCGTCCGGACCCGGAAAACACCTTGTATTCGAGGATAAAGGCGGCCAGCGTGCCCAAACCGCCGAAAAACAGCATGCAGGCGGTACACAGGAGTTCCGAATAGTTTCCGTCGTGCGAGGGAAGCAGGTATCCGATGAGCAGGCCCAGTCCCATGCCGCATAGCGTCAGGGCGATGCGCAGGGCGATGAACCGGCTGTTGTCGGCGGGGGACCATTCCGGCAGGTCGGCGGCCGGAAAACGGTTCGGCAGGGAGATTTCGGAGAGTTTTTCGATGAACAGGAGGCGTTCGCGCCGACGGGCGTACAGCGCGAAAATTTTGTACACGAAATAGCAAAGGATGCCGATGATGAAGGTAGGGGCAAGAAATGAATGAATCATGTTTTTTGTTTTTTAAGATGGTTGAAAATGTTTTGCCTGTTGGACGCGGCAGGGGGAAAAAGGTTACGTCGGCCGGGGAAATTTTTTCGGAAGGATTATCATGGCAGAACCGCCGGGACGGGAGAAATTGCCTATATTTGTATGTTTCCGCGGTTGAAACGGGAATTGCGTGATTCGTTATAATATATAAATGAAGAAATGATAAACAGGATGCTGTGGGCGGCCGGATGTCTGGCGTCGGCTTTGTCGCTGAACGCCCAGTCCGGAAAATACGAAGAGTGGAACCGGGAAATCTGGAGCCCGGAAACCGAAGCCGGCGTCGGCCGGTTGGAGCCGGGGGACCATGTGACGGCTCGCGTCGAGTTTGCGGACCGCGGACGGCCGACGCGGAAATGGCTGCGGGTGTGCGGCGGTACGGTACAACCTACCGGCGGTCGGGGGGAATCGGCTTTTCGGAGGTGGGAATATTGGATCGACGATTATCTGGAACCCGTCGCTGACGGTTACCGATTGCTTTTTCAAGGAGCCGGGGAGGAGTTCGGGCGGTATGCCTGGAACCGGGTAAGCGGAAAAGCGTTGGCACCCGGAAAAACGGTTTTGGAGGTGCCGGTAACGACGGATCGGTTGCGGTTTTCCGAGACCGGGCGGTTGGGCATGGATCTGGAGGTCTATCTGGAACGACCGGGCCGCCATCCCGACGACATTTTCGACGCGGCGGACCTGACGTTTCGGATGGATGTTCCGGCGGGAAGCCGGACGGACAGCGTGATCCGGCAGGAGATCGAACTGCCGGAAAACGTGGCCTGCGTGCTGGTCCGTACGGGCGGAAGCGGTTTTTCCGGGGAGTGCCGGATGGGGACGCCGCGGTTGTCGCAGCCGGGACGCTCCGCGGTGGAGCTGCCGTATGAGAAATACCGGCCCGGCAAGACGAACTATTGGGTAGGGATGAATCTGGTGTCGCGCAACTGGCCCGAATGGGAGGTGCGGTGGAACGGGAAGGCCCTTTTCCGGGGGCGTTGTTTCGACCGGGCGTCGAACGTTGCGGATTTCTGGGTCCCGCTGCCGGAAGGGTTGTCGGGCAGCGGAGAACTGGAGGTGGAATTGGTAAAGAGCGAGGTTCCGGCCTCGTTTCCCTACGCTTTGCGAAAACTGGAAATCGTGGAGGAGAGCGCGAGGGAGATCGAGATTATCGCCGTACCGCCCTATGCGGCGGCCGACGGGGAGTTCGGCGTTCTGGTCGAAGTGAACCGTCCCGGCGCGTCGTTGGAGATGGAAGCCGGCGGGAGCATAACGCCGGCGGAGCGGGAACGGATGTTTGCGGAAACGGGGTTGCATACCGTATCGTTCCGTACGGGAAAAGCGGGAGCGAAGGGCGTTTTGTCCTTTAAAACGGCGGACCGGACGGAACGGTTCGAGAACATCCGGGTATTGGAACGGAAGGCCGACGGCGTTTTCCTCTCTTCCGGCGATGAAATTTACCTGGACAACAACCGTCCGGAGTATGATCATTTTTTCAAATGGTATGTCCGCGAACGGGTGGGCAACTGGTATCAGTTCCGCCCTTCGTACCAGTGGAGTGGCGTACGACATATCGATTCGTTGTGGATGCGCCGGCAGGTGTCGTTGCTGGAAGGGCTGCGGATGCCGTTCGCCTGGCAGGTGGAAGGGCGGACGCTGGCGGGTTGGAATATCAATCCGCCGTTGGAGCAGTTGGAAAGTCCCTTTTTCAGGGGAAAGCAGGCGCACGAAAACGACGGCGGCTTCTACTATTGGGGAAACTGGCCCTGGGAAGGGCTTTGGTCGGACATGACGGCCCGCCACCGTCCTTACGGCGGCATTTTCGTCAAGACGCGGCCGATTCATAAAGAGGGTAAGGTCTATAACTTTTTCGATCCGACCGGTGCGGGCGACATGGCCGGGGGCGCGGAGATGTTCCGGAACAACCTGCGGAGCGCGAAGGGCGAAAGTACCCGCCATACCGGACCTTCCACCCTGTTCCGTTATTTCTATCAGGTAGGATACGACTGGTTGGGAGCCGAACAGATGTACGGACCGGAAGAGGTCGTCATGTCGTCGTTGCGCGGGGCCTCCCGCGCTTACGGCAAACGGGAATACGGTACGCTGCATGCCATGCAGTGGGGGTCCCGGCCTTTTACGGAACAGGCGCATGCGGACCGCTTTTTCCTGTCGTTGGCCGTGGCTTACCTGCACGGTTCTTCCCATATCAATACCGAGGAGGCGTTGTGGACGGACGAGTATCTGAACGACCGATATACCGGGTCGGGCCGGGCCCATCTGGCGGAACAGCATAAGTTGTTGGATTATATACAGACGCATAGCCGACAGGGCGATCTGCACGTTAATATCGGGGTGTTGCAGGGGCGCGACGACGCCTGGAAATGTTTCGGCCGTTCCTCCGTCTGGGGACAGTCCGGCGATGCGTGGAAATTCGGGCCTGCGGGCGAGAGTTTCGATTTGCTGAAAGTATATTATCCCGATGCCCGGCTCGACGCGATTTACGGGAACAGCAAGAGGTCCGACGGCCGTTATACGGCAACGCCTTACGGCTGTGTGGACCTTTTGCCGGTGGAGGCGCCTTCGGATGTGCTGAACCGGTATAAGGTGCTGGTTTTTCTGGGATGGAATACCTACGACGAGTCGGATTTCCGGCGGTTGAAGGAGTTTGTGGAGCGGGGCGGAACACTGGTGCTTTCGCGCGCGCATCTGAATACGGAACTGCGGCCGGAACTTCCGGCGTCGCTGCCGGAGGAGGACGGCGTTTTGCGGGAGTTGCTGGGCGAAGGTTACCGGAATTTGACGGACCGGACGGAACGTCGGTTGGGCAAGGGCCGGGTCGTCTATTTCCCGCAAAACCGGTATCCGGCGGAACCGGAAATCCGCGAAGCGTATGAACGGACGTTGCGGGAGACGGCGGAAGAGACATTATCCGGGGAGACCGAAAGGGGATGGATCGCGAAGATGCCCTGCATCGAATTCGCGGCCTGGGACGAAGCGGATTGCCGGACCATTTACCTGCTGAACATCGACTGGTGGAGCGGCGCGTCGGAACACGGAACGGTTTTGCAACTGAACGGGAAAGAGTTTCCGGTTGCGGTGCGCCGGGGGCGGATAGAGACGGTTACGGTGCGAAGGGGCGTGGGAGTCATGCCCGAAGCCAATACCACGAGCGTGCTGGATGTCCGTCCTGCCGGTCGCGGCATTCGCGTCCGTGTGCAGAGTACCGGTCCCGACAGGTTGCGGATATTCGATTCCCGGACCGGGAAGACGCAGGTTTGCGAAGTGGCGGAGGCCGGGATTACCGAGATCGCTTTTCGGTAGCGGAAAAATCAGGGCCGGTTTTGTAACCGGCGCGGGCGGACCGCGTCTATAAGAATAAACGGTCCTGAGGACATGACGGGTACTGACGACAAACGGATTATCGAAGGAGTGCGGAACGGCGATGCCGAGGCGTTCGGGAGGTTGCTGGAAAAGCATTCCGAACGGGTGTTCGGATTAGTCGTCCGGGTGGTGGGCAACCGGGAGGACGCGGAAGAGCTGACGCAGGATATTTTTATGAAGGTGTTGCATGCGTTGCCCGGCTACCGCGGCGAAAGCGCGTTTTCTACGTGGCTTTACCGGATCGCCTATAACTGCGCCGTGTCGAAAATCCGGAAAAGGAGAGTGCGGTTTTCCTCCGACGAAACGGTTTGGGAGCGGCTTTCCGGAGAGGCGCCCGAAGAGGAATTTCCCGACCGGGAGGAACGGTTGCAGGCGTTGGAAGCGGCCTTGCGCCGGTTGCCGCCGGAAGAGGCGTTGCTGGTGCTGCTGTTTTATCGGGAAAAGAAGAGCGTGGAAGAGCTGTCGGCGATTACCGGCTTGTCAGCGGCCAATGTCAAAGTAAAGCTGCATCGGATCCGAAAGAAATTGAGAGGGTTGATGCTGGCCGGAGAAAAATAAACGAAAGGAGAACGGAATATGCATACGGAAGAAGACCGGTGGCGGGAATGGTTCGCCGCCTTGCCGCAGGAAAAGGCGCCGGAAGGGATGAACGGGCGCATTTTGCAGGCGGCGGTTCTGGCCGGAAAGCGACGGCAAAGGAGAATCCGGCTGCGGGCGGCGGTGCTTGTTGCGGCGGCGGTCGGAGCGGCCGGGACCGGCCTTTGGCAGGGGTTGAAATATTGGGGCGTTTCTTTCGACGTTTTCCGGAGCGGTCTGTTTCCGGAATGGCGTCTCCCCGCATGGGAATCCGATTCGTTGCAGTTGCCCGTTGCCGTGGGGAGTGTTCTGCTGTTGCTGTTGTTGCTGCAACTGCTGGCGGACCGCGTGATCGGGTGTAAAATGAAAGAGAGGAAGGCATGAAAAAAAGAACGGTCGTGCCGCGCATGGCGGCATGTATGGCGGCGGCGGGTTGTTTGGCCTGTACCCCGCGTCCGGATAACGTCGCGTTTCTGCCCGAAGCGCCCGATTATGCCGACAGCTGCATGTGGTATCGTTCTGCCGATACCGTCGGCAGGCGGGCGGACGTATTTTATATCGCGCCTACGTGCGTATGGAGCTGGCCGGACGAAAGGGGAGATACCTGTTGTTATATGAATGTCCGCGATGCGTCGCAACGGGCGGCAGTGGACGGTTCCAACCGGTTGGCCGCCGCGCTGTTCGGCGAAAGCTGCCGTTTTTTTTCGCCCTATTACCGTCAGATTACCATGAACGTCTGGTTCGGACCGGTTACGGAGATCGACGCGCGGTATGCCGCCGCTCATGGCGATATCGTGCGGGCCTTCGAATATTATATGGAACATTTCAACGAGGGACGTCCTTTTCTGCTGGCCGGGCACAGTCAGGGGGCCAAAGCGGTGGTGGAACTGTTGAAACATACCTTGACGGAGGAACAATATGACCGCATGGTCGCGGCCTACGTCTTCGGTTTTTCGATCGACCGTTCGGAATTGTCCGAATATCCGTTGCTGAAACCGGCGGCCGATTCCACGGACTGCGGGGTCGTCGTCTGTTTCAACAGCGTGTCCGATACCGGGGCCGTCTCTCCGCTGTTCCGGAACAACGCCGTATGCATCAATCCCCTGAACTGGAGGACCGATACGGCGTATGCACCTCCTTCGGCCAACGCGGGTTCCGTCTTTTTCCGGGCTTCCGGCGTTTCGGATACGCTGGTCGGGAGAGTCGGGGGTCGGATCGATACGGTTTCCCGTACGCTCGTCATCGACGGGCTGGACGACGAAGAGTATTATATCCCTTCCATCGGCGCGCTTTTTCCGAAAGGGAACTACCACGTGCAGGAGTTGAACCTTTATTTTCTGAACATCCAGCGGAATATCGACCGGCGGATCGCCGCTTTCGGGAAAAGCGGGCTGAACCCGTGAACGGAGAGGGAGAAACAGCAACGAAGGGAACCGTTTTTCGGCTCCCTTCGTTGCTGTTTCCCGTTTCGGGCTTATTTCTCGAACAGGCGTTTGTAAAGTCCCTGGAATACCTGACCGTGGCGCGCTTCGTCCTTGCACATTTCATGTACGGTATCGTGAATGGCGTCCAGTCCCAGTTGTTTGGCGCGGGTGGCGATGCGCTTCTTGTCTTCGCAGGCTCCGGCTTCCGCGTCCATGCGGGCTTTCAGGTTGGTCTTGGTGTCCCATACCACTTCGCCTAACAGTTCCGCGAATTTGGCGGCGTGTTCCGCTTCTTCCCAGGCGATGCGTTTGTAGGCTTCCCCTACTTCGGGATAACCTTCGCGATCCGCCTGGCGGCTCATGGCCAGATACATGCCCACTTCGGTGCATTCGCCCATGAAATGGGCCTTCAGACCTTCCAGCACTTCCGCATCCACGTCTTTCGCTACGCCCAGACGGTGTTCGTCGGCCCAGCTGATTTCATCGGTTTCTACCAGCTCCTTGAATTTGGAAGCCGGTTGTTTGCATTGGGGACATTGTTCGGGAGGCGTATCGCCCGTGTGTACGTAACCGCATACGGTGCAGATGAATTTCTTGCTCATAGTCGTAATATTTACAAAGGTTTATTTTTGGTTTTTTGGTTATACAAAGTAACGGGATATTTTACGGATTTCCTAATTGTAAATGCGAATGAGTTTATCGGAAAAAATTATACGGCCGGTGCCCGGTCTGCGTTTTTATGGGCGGATGAGCCTGACGGATTATATTTCGCAGTCCGTTCCGGGAGCTTTGATCTATTCCCCGTTCGGACTTTCGCTGGCGCCTTATTGCGGATATGCGGCCGGCCTGCCGATCGGGGGCGATGGCCGGGCCGTTTCCGAAAGGATCGCCGCATCCCTACGGTTTGCGATTTGTTTTGAAAGAACCTGTTTCGTCTTTCCCTTTGTATCCGCAGGAGCGGCCAAGCTCCTGCGGATTGTGCGTTTTTAACGGTCAATGACCGATTTGTGCTGTACGTGCCTTTCGCTATTCGGCTACGACTTCCCATTTCAAACCGTCGGGATCGTTTTCGAGCGCCTGCCACTTATAACCGCTGGCCGGAGCGTAAATAGTGCGGGTTTCATGATTGTAAGCCTTGCCGCTGAACTTGCCGCCCTTCAGGATAACGCTTCCGCTCGGCAGACCTGTGTCATTGTCGCCCGACACGACAGCGCTCGTGCCTTCGATCTGCAATCCCGACCAGTCATTGGCTGCGGAAAACTTTCCGTCCGTGATCGTGACTTTTGCCCCGTTAGTTATGTATAACGCATAAAAGGCATCTTTCTGTCCCGGCGTATTTACCGTGTAGTATTTACCGCCATTGATGACTGCGTCCTGACACCCTTCGATAGAAACGCCGCCCTGAATGCCCTTGACCTCGCAGTTGTCGATCCGTATTTTCGAACCGAACAGACGCATCGCGTAAGCCCAGTGCTGACCATTATCCTTATTCGAGGAGGTGGACTCGAAATAACTGTCGATAAGGGAGATTTCTCCGTTAGCAACGTCGCGTCCCATACCGCAAACGGTAAATTCGCCCGAAATGATCTTCGCGTTTTTTATGGTCACGTTCGTATCGTTCCAGTAGGAGATGGCCGCGCTGTTGTAAGGACGACCCGTTGATTCACTGCCGTGCCAATGGTATTCCGGGTCATTGATCAGGGTAATGCCGTCGATCACGCAATCTCCGCTCTTCACGTGAATCAGTGATTTCTGGTAACCTGCACCCAGGCTGCTGTTATTTTCCGACGTGTTATCGATGCTCCCTTCGCCGGTCAGGGTCAGACCCTTTTCTGCCGTAAGCCAGTTCGTATTGCCGAGCTGAATGGTTGCATCCTTTTTGATGTCGATGGTTTTATGCTCTTCGAAAGTAAGTTCTTCAACGTTCTTTTCCGAGAGGTCGATATCGGATATGACCTCGATATTGGCCACTACCGGATTAGACAACGCTTCGGTCAGGCTCGCCGCATCATTTACTTCAACAGGAACGCTTGTCACTCCTCCTTCGGGAACGACTTCGTAAGTCCCGTTAGGTGCAGGATCTCCACTAACCTTTACCGTGGAGGAAGTTGCAACGACGAAGTTTTTAACCGGATTTTCCGTCATCGAACTCGAAGGATCGAAATTGATGAACGTACCGCCGTATACATTGATGGCGGCATTCGAATTGTCTTTCAGATTCAGCACCCAGTAACCCCTGTTGTTGGCGCTTTTCGATTCGAACGTACCGCCGTAGATGTTGATAACGGCATTTTGATCCGCGTAAATAAGGTCGAGTTGTGCGTTATGATTATTATAGTCCTGGTCGTTGGAGAAATTACCGCCGTAGATGTTTACTATCGCGTCGCCGTATGCATATACAGCCATCCGGTAGCCGTCTTCGCCGGGCTTGGTCCCGATAGCCTTAACATCGCCGTCGCCCTTGATATTCAGGGTTGCATTCCCCTTCACTTCGAATACGGTGGTGTTTCCATATCTTGGATCGGTATCGGGAAGTGATGTCGTATTGATGATGTCATGGCCGTTCAGATCGATTTCGACCGTTTTGTCATTTTCCACCACCAGCGGCGCCTTGATCGTTACGTCTTCCGACAGGGTAACGCTGCCGCCGTTGGCCAGCGCGGCACGCAGTTCGGGATAGTCGTTGATGTCGGGCTGTTCGAATTCAGGATCGATCGTCACGTTGATTTCGCCCTGTTTAGTCAGGAGATTTCCGGACACGTTTGTTTTGTAGTTACGGCGGATCGGAATGTTCTTGAACAGGTCGTTTTCGGTAATGGAGGTTCCGTTATTGAGGTATTCCATCTTGAAATCGGCCAGATTCGCCTCGTCGGTCGGCGCCCAGATGTAA
>CASDZK010000057.1 GCA_949286165.1 uncultured Alistipes sp. | reverse complement strand
GAAATGAACACGTTCGAAATAACGTCGTCCACCTCGGCGCAAACCAACGCGTTAGTCAAAAGTTTCGACCGGTCGTACAACGCATACACCTATACGATTACCACCGACGTCGAGCCCCAATCCCATTTTCGGACCAAACAGACGGACAAGCAGCAAAAACGGGATGAGAAAGGAAGAAAAAAACGCAATGTGTCGGACATGATGTAACTCCACCCGGGCGAAGCCGATAGGACGGCTCCGAATCCTTGCCCCAGCACGGAAGAGTGCGGTTTCCGGCGACGGCAAAACCGGCAGGAACAAAACCAGTGGCAGAATCCGTTTCCCGAAAGAATCAAAAAAACAATTATCGCCGGAATGTCCCGATAAAAACAACCGTACACGCAAATATCCGCCATACGCGACCGGAAAGCGTGCGAAAAGTCCAGACAGGCGATGCAGAAACGGCGGAAAAATGTGAACTGTTTCGTTAAGCCGAAAGCCATGAAACTTGTTTCGATGGATGAGGCGAGAAACAATCGAAGACAATTCAACGGGGCAATTATAAAAGCGTGTCCGCCGTGAGAGAAAATCCGGATTCCGAACGGAAATACAATAATGCGTGCATAAAAAAATCGTCCCAAGATTTTGGAACGATCCTTTCTGGGTAGCGGAGGCAACATTTCGCCAAAATGAGGAATATATGTTTATGGGCGAACTGTTATCCGACCATAACAAGCGCCTGCCGAAGGTATTGATCGATTTTTACAACTGCAAACCGCTACGCTGCTCTTTGGAGATTACCCCGACGCGGATTAACGAGAAGGAGCAGATAGTAAAGGACAAGTGGTCGGAGAAGCTGTCGATCCATCGGCTGCCGTTGGAATCCCCAACTTCTCCGACACTTTCAAATACCTGATGATACGGCGCAGTTGACTCGCCGCCTTCCGCAACAGGGCCGGCGCTACGGAAGTGGGAACGCCGTCGGTTCGCGGATGATAGATGGAGGGTACGTATCCCGGAGGATTTCGGCCTTCTTTTTTTGTCTTTGTCGTTCCGTTTTCATTTTTGGCTGTCGGTCAGGGATGAGCCTGACCGCACTCATATATCCATCCCTTGGGGCAAGGGTGTGTTACACTTTTTCGAGAGGGCGACCCGAGGAAAGCTCTTCTCCGGAAAAGTTCTGTTTTGTTGTATTTTAAATAAGATGTTAAGCATTAAACTTTTAACCGGAAAACAGTTTGGGAAAAGGCAGTTTTATCGCCCCTGCAGAGAAGGGGAATCAGGCCGTAAAACCTCCGGACGCATAAGACACAAAAAATGTTCGCAAATTTGCGAACAGCAAAAAAGATATTATCTTTGTCTTGCAATAGAAGATAATCATGGAAATATACTTCGATAAAGAATATTTGCGAGACTTATATACGAAAGGGAGCGCTACGGATAAAAAATATCGATTCCAGCCTAATATAGTCAAAAAATACATCGATGTAATAAACATGATGAAAGGAGTTCCTGACGTTTTTTCTTTAGCTAAGTATAATTCGTTAAGATATGAAAAATTGAAAGGGAATAAACAAGGGCTTTCTTCTGTCCGAGTAAATGACCAATATCGTATTGAATTTAAAGAACATATCAAAGATGGCGAAACAATCGCCACGATATGCAATATAATAGATTTGTCGAACCATTATAAATAAATTGGTTATGATTACAATACCTGGTGTCGATACAAGCATGATTGCCAACAATCTTGAACCGGCATTCCCCACACATCCGGGAGCTTTATTGAAAGATGAGATTGAATATCGGGGAATATCGCAGCGAAAACTGGCCGCGCAAATGGGGGTGTCGTATTCCGTACTGAACGAAATACTGAACGAACATCGCCCTTTGACGGAAAAAATGGCTTTACTTTTTGAAGCGATTTTAAAAATTGATGCTGAACCCCTTTTAAAATTACAGATGGATTATAATATTCGCAAAATGCGCAAGGATAGTTCGTTTATGGAAAAATTGGCATCGTTACGTAAAGCCGCAGCAGTGCTTTAGTATGGAAACGATAGAAAATATTTGGTTTGAAAACGAACGTATTTATATGCGTTCCAGTGAAGACAAAGTATATAGTCGTCCTCTGGAGGCTTTCCCGTTATTGAAAGAGGCCGCGGAGCGTGAACGCAATCATTATGTTCTGGAGATGCGGGGAGAGGCGGTTCGCTGGCCGGAGTTGGACGAAGATATTCATATTACCAGCTTTTACAAAAAAAAACGAACCGGAGTACGACAATGAAATTACACGGATTTTTAAACAATTCCCGCAATTGAATGTTTCTGAGGTCGCCCGCAATTTAGGTATTAACAAAGGAAGACCCGGGGACGAATGAAGATAAGGACAGTTTGCCAGAGGAGGAATTAAGAGCCATTCAATACTTATTGGTAAAAGAGGAAATCATATGACAAACGGCAGGTCCGGACCAAAAACTCGCAGAACAGGTCGAGGTGCCCGGCACAAGATCGGGCGCTTCGCTGGCGCAAGGTCACGCATTTGACCTCGTGAATTTTTTTCAGATGTTCGATCAAGGTCGTGTCCGCTTCCTGGCGGAATCCTTCGGCGGCAATCAGTTCGTCGGCCCAGTCGTTTTTCAGACAGTACTCCACGGCCGCACGCTACGCCGCGGCTTCCTTGGCCCGTTGAGTAAAGGATTTGAATTTGTTGATTCCTGCCCGGAACTTGTGCATCTTGCGCTGTCCGTCGGGCAAATAAACATAAAACCGGACATACCAAATTTTCGATACGTCCGATTTTGTATTGTAATTTTTTTGGTTTTTATACTTTACGTTCATTTTCTTAAAGGTTGAGATTAAGGAGCCTATGGATGAGAATTTGCTACCTTTTTCTGCTACCTCTCTGTTGAAATCGACCGGGGAAAGCCTTGATTATCAACGAATTGACGTAAAAATTTGTAGCGGAGGCAGGACTCGAACCTGCGGCCTTTGGGTTATGAGCCCAACGAGCTACCACTGCTCCACTCCGCGATGTTGTTTTTTGACGATGCAAAGGTAATACAATTTTTATTACTTCCAAAACATTTTTAATAAAATT